>CAIFEZ010000002.1:7108-226919 GCA_903789595.1 uncultured eubacterium 1-6 | reverse complement strand
GGCGGCATAAAGGTCCTATCTGATTGCCTGTATTATTGAGTTTTCAAGGTGCGAAACCCATTTTTGCTATGGGAAGTTTTAGTAAATACCATGATCAAAGATACAAGAAATCTTAAGAATCTCTTCATAATAATTCCTCCTATTCTTACAATAAGTAAGTAAACAATTGAAAATGATGATCCATTATTACCTTATTAAACCTGAATTTTTCATCGAGGCTTGGATTTAATAAACCAACGTGTGAAATTTTCTATAAAATCGAATCGTAATTTTTGAAACCTCGTTATTAACATAAACATATATGACGCATAGTTCTTGCATGGCTTAGATATTATACATCCTGCTGAATGAATTTCTCTTGTGGCAATTTTCAGTAACTTCAGTCGGACGGCATCAATCCGCTATTTCCTCGTCCTTGCAGAAAGCACCGGATGATGGAATTGATTGAATAGATTGTATATGCCAGTATATGTACACGCAGCCTGTTTGCGTTTACTATGCGGGGAATGCTGCTCACTTAAGAAAGGTTAAATCCGATTTTTGATTTGTTCGGATCCATACAGAAACGGAACGATACTTTGCCATAAGTTTTGCAAGTCTTTTTACAAGGCTGGTCAGCCCAACCTTACTGGCAAATTCACTGATCAGTGGAAGTCCTATACCAGAAAAAATCGCCACCATAATAAATTTATTTGACACACTTATGGTTTCAAGATATATAGTTGTTAAAATAGCCATGGGAACTCTTTTCTCTGATAGTAATCTTTCACCTATAATCGTCGTTTTACGACGAGCGATTCGGCGTTTATTATATATATTAATATCTGATTACTTCTTATATGATGATAATACCATAGATTATTTTGCTTATATATAGGCAATATTCACACAATATATTACCCTTTTTTAGTAAAATTATTAGAAGGGAGCAATCCCGTTGCTTATGCAGTATCAAAGAGAGCTCTAGGAAAACGCAGCCAGGCTCGACACACGCGAAGCGTGTGAAAGAGCCGGGATGCGAATTTTCACAAAACATGTGTTCTGTGTTATAATCAGAGGCGAAACGGTTTTTCAGTTTCCTGCTGAGGGGATTTGATATGCTTGTGATAGAAATGCTGCTTCTGGCAGCGCTTGTAATATTTCCGGTATCGCTGATCGCGGGCATTGTGAAAAAGAGACGCGGCGGTGACCGGCGAAGGTCCCGGATATGGATGACGGGATCGATGGCGGTGATTGTCATCGGAACGATCCTTGTCGGCGTTCTCCCGGGAGGCGTTCAGACCGGTACTGGAGAGAACCGGACGGGAGCTGTTGGGACCGTCATTGACCGGATTCGGAACGGGACGGCCGCTTCTGCCGGAGGTGCGCTGTCTTCCGAAGAGAAAAGAGCGGCGGCGGAGCTTACGGCCTTTCATCCGGAGGAGCTTCCGGCGTACAGCGGTTCTCCCACGGTTGAGGTGAACGGGAATGTTCCTTTTTTTACAGATGAGGATCTCAAGACCCGGGAATTCGAATTCTACAGCGACATGGACAGCCTCGGGCGGTGCGGAACCGCCTGGGCGAATATCTGTGTGGATACGATGCCTGTGGAGGAGAGGGGAAAGATCGGTTCGGTGAAGCCGACCGGCTGGCACACGGTGAAGTATGACGGGATCGACGGCAATTATCTCTACAACCGCTGTCACCTGATCGGATATCAGCTGGCGGGTGAGAACGCGAACAGCAAGAACCTGATCACAGGAACCCGCTACATGAATGTAGAAGGGATGCTTCCCTACGAAAATGAGGTGAGCTACGCGGTCACCGACTTCAATTTTCATGTGCTGTACCGTGTGACGCCGGTTTTTGAAGGAAAGAATCTGCTCGCCTCCGGCGTTCTGATGGAGGCGGAGTCTGTGGAAGACCGGGGCGAGAGAATCCGGTTCTGTGTCTACTGCTATGATGTGCAGCCTGGCATCACCATCGATTACGCGACCGGAGACAGCAGCGGGCCGGAGTTTACCGGCTCAGATTCCGCGTCAGGCAACAGGGAGACCGCGAAGCAGGGGATGGTGTCAGATACACCCTCTCCGGAACCTGCCGAAGCGGGCGGAACAGTCACCTATGTCGTCAATACCAATACAGGCAAATTTCATTACCCGACCTGTTCCTCGGCGGATGACATTGCGCCGGAGAACAGGATGGATTGGACCGGTTCCAGAGATGCGCTCGTAGGAAGAGGATATGTGCCCTGCAAACGGTGCAATCCGTAGAACTCTGCAGGCGGTGCAATCCGCAGAATTTTTGTATATCAGCTTTGCGTTTCATCAGGTTTGGAGATCATATGTTTCGTATCATCGCAGGTGTTCTTGTGGCATTCATTCTCAGCATAGCGGTTTTGCTGTATTTCGCGCTTTACGCGGTATTTCGTGCTGTTCTGTACAATACAAACGAGCGGAAGTCCGGGCATGTGCCGATCCCGACCGGGGAGGGGTATGATGAGCAGCAGGAGAGCATGCAGGATCTGGTCGATCTGATGAAGGAAATTCCCTGTGAGGAGGTCACGGTTCGAAGCTTTGACAATCTGACGCTCTTCGGCAGATATTATGAGGTGAAAAAAGGAGCGCCGCTTCAGATCCAGTTTCACGGATACCGGGGAGAGGCGGTCCGCGACATGGCAGGAGGAAACCGGGTCGCCAGAGAGCATGGACAGAATACCCTTGTCGTCGACCAGAGAGCCCACGGAAAAAGCGGCGGAAATGTCACGACATTCGGCGTGAAGGAACGGCAGGACTGTCTGACCTGGGCACGATACGCGGCGGAGAGATTCGGCCTTCAGACGCCGGTCATTCTGTCGGGCGTATCCATGGGCGCTGCGACGGTTCTGATGGCTGCAGATCTGGAGCTTCCGGAAAACGTCGTGGGGATTATCGCGGACTGCGGTTATACTTCCCCGGAGGCGATCATCCGGGAGGTGGGAAGAGCAAGGCACTACCCGCAAGGGGCGGTCTGGTGGCTTGTGAAGACGGGAGCCAGGCTGTTCGGCCATGTGGATCTCGGAAGCTGCGGCGCCATAAGCACTGTTCGGAAATCGGAGGTCCCGGTGCTTCTGATCCACGGCGACGCAGACCGCTATGTTCCGGTGCGGATGAGCCGGGAGCTGTATGCGGCGGCGAAGGAAGCCGGAGTTCCCGCGAGACTGGAGATTTTCCGGGGCGGCGCCCATGGCATCAGTTATCTGACCGATGTACGGCGTTATACCGATATTGAGGCGGCATTTACATCGCAGCTGATGAACCGATACATCCGGGCGCATTCCGGATCAGCAGAAGGATTGGAGAGAAGAGAACAATGACGCTGGAGCAGAAAAAGATGCTGGAGGAGCAGGACGTGAGCCCGGAGCTGATTCGCGGCGTGGAGAAGTTTAACGAGGCCTACACCGTAGACGATTCCGTGCGCAGCCGTGTGGTGAAGCCGGCATTTCCGTTCTACGGGAAAGAGGTTCTGGAGATGGCGGTCGCCGCGCTTCTGGAGGGACAGAATCTGCTTCTCACAGGCGCGAAGGCGACCGGCAAGAATGTCCTGGCGGAAAACCTTGCCTGGCTGTTCGGCAGGCCGGTCTACAACGTGTCGTTTCATGTGAATACCAGCAGCTCGGAGCTGATCGGAACCGATACCTTCCGTAATAATCAGGTGGAGCTTCGGAAAGGGAGCATCAGCCTGTGTGCCGAGTACGGAGGCTTCGGAATTCTCGATGAGATCAATATGGCAAAAAATGACGCGGTTTCCGTTCTGCATTCGACGCTGGATTACCGGAGAAGTATTGACATTCCCGGTTATGAGAAGATTGATCTTCACCCCGCGGCGAGATTCATCGGGACCATGAACTACGGGTACGCGGGAACAAAGGAGCTGAACGAGGCGCTGGTATCCCGGTTCCTCGTCATCGATATGCCTTCACAGACGGAGACCTCTCTGGATTACATCTTCAGCCGCATTTTCCCGGACATGACAGACCGGGCGAGAGAGCAGCTGTCGGGATTGTTTCTCGATCTTCAGACGAAGGCAGAGCACGGAGAGATCTCCGCGAAGAGCCTGGATCTGCGTGGGATCGTCGCGGCGGCGCGGACAATACGCCGGGGAATCTCTCCGTTTCAGGCGCTGCAGATGGGAGTCGTCAATAAATGCTTCGACGCGTTCGAAAAGGAAATCGTGCGCGATGTTCTCAGCACACGGATCCCTGCGGAATGGACCAGAGAGGATGTTTTTGCTTGAAGATCAGCAAGGATGCATGGGAATCCTATCCCTATGAGCTGGAAAACAGAATACGGAACCTGATCTGGACCGTGAGCGGGGACTACACCCTTGAGGTGAAGCCGGATCTTGCAGAGTATTCCAGGTCGCCGGAGATTGCCCTTTATAACGGAATCAAGCAGGGCGCGCTGGCAAAGTACTTCGATCAGGATGCCCTTGCGCTGTATCTGCTGAAGAAGATCTACTGCCATGCGGATCAGAAGGCGCTGATGGATACCGCAAGGCTCTGCGTCGAGGAGGCGGTCGGATGGAGGCTCGACCGGGAGCGCGAGGGAGTGCGTTCTCTTCGGAAGAAGGCGCTGGAGACATGGCTGAACCGGGATTTCGGCAGGCTGTCCGCATATCCGCTGGGACGGCTGATGGCGGCGAGCTTTCGGGAAAAGCTGGACGGCGCCTATCATGGGCCGGAGCAGATCATGCGCCTGCTGGAGTGGATTCACCGCCTGCGTCAGGCGGAAACCTCGGAGGAAATCATCCGTGTGATCGACAGCCTGTACAATGACGTGGTGGATCCGGCGTTTCCGATGACGCTGGAGGAGGTGCTTCAGGTAACACCGGAGGAGCTTACGGAGTTCTCCTGGAGCGATTACCTGAAGGAAGAGCTGGAAGATGATTCCGTCCGCTATGTTTTGGAGAGGGTCACCGAAGAGATGATCGGACCGGACGAGCCTTCCGCGGAAGGAAAACCGGATGAGGATGCCCCGGAGGAAGGCGGCGAAAAGGTCCGGAAGCTTCTTCTGATCGATGACAGTGTTCTGGAAAAATCCAGAGAGTATGTGCAGCGGAATTTCGGAAAATCGTATCTTACGCTTTCGGAGGAGAAAAGGATCACAAGCCGGATGTGCAGGGGAATTCATTCGGACTGCGGACTTTTCTTCACTGACGGAATTCTGAAGAATCCCGTCATCCGGAACAACCAGTATGTACTCGCAAAGGGCAATAAGGAGAAGACGCTGGAGTACTTCCGGACAAATTACCGGACGGTGCGGCACCACATTCGGATTCTGACGGATATGCTGAAGCGTGCCTTTGCTCTGCGGGACGAAGAGGACAGTGTCCTGTCCGACTGCGGGCAGATCGATCCGTCCGCGCTCTGGAAGGTAGGGCGGTCAGAGGACGCAAGGCTTTTCCGCAGAACGCTGCGAAACGATTCCATGGATTTCGTGGTCGATTTTCTGATTGACGCGAGCGGATCTCAGAGGAAACGGCAGAAGGAGGTTGCGATGCAGGCGTATATCATCTGCGAGGCAATGTCAAACCTCGGGATTCCCATGCGGGTGATGAGCTTCTGCACATTCTGGGACTATACGGTGCTGCGCAGATTCCGGGAGTACGGGGATGAGCGCAGCGCGAACGAAAATATCTTTGAATTCACGACCAGTTCCAATAACAGGGACGGTCTGGCGATTCGGACCGTGGGACAGGGCCTTCTGGAGAGAGAGGAGACCAATAAGGTTCTGATTGTGCTCAGCGACGGAAAGCCCTATGATGTGATGATCAACCGGCCGAACGCGAGAAATCCTGAGCCTTATGCCGGCCGCAGGGCGGCGCTTGACGCCGGAACGGAGGTCCGCAGGCTGAGGCAGAACAATGTGGCGGTGCTTGGCGTCTTTGTAGGGGAGGAGAGCGAGCTCGCCGCCGAGAGAAAAATCTTCGGGAAGGACTTTGCGTATATCCGGTCCGTCGATCATTTTTCCAACACCGTGGGGAGATACCTGCTCAGGCAGATTGAAAATTAAAAGGGGAGGCAGATAACAGGAGAGGAACCGGGGCAGGTACCCGGACGGAGATGTTATGAGTGAGAAATCCGGATACAGGAAAACAAAAAACAGTCGGAAACGGCGCAGCAGCTGGAAGCGTTTCCGGCGAAAATTCATCCGTTTCTGGAGAATGTTCGGCCGTGCGGTCCGCTATCTCTATCAGGCGGGCGGGAAGATTGTGATACCAGCGGCAGCTTTAATTGTGGTCTTTGTGGCTGTCGGGGCGTTGGAGCAGAATCAGAAAATCTCCGAGATGCAGAAGGTAACGGGCAAGGATACCACCATCACGATCCGGAAAAATCTGGTCAGTGATCAGGTGGAAGCGTATTCGGATGTGATACAGAAATACGCGGACGAATACTCCGTCAGCGATTACACCGGACTGATCAAGGCGATTATGATGCAGGAATCCCGCGGCGACGGAACAGATCCCATGCAGGCGTCCGCCTCTTTCTATAACGAGCGTTATGCCGGACAGACGATCACAGATCCGGATTATTCGATTCGGGCAGGCGTGCGGGAGCTTGCGGCTGCGCTCAAAGCTGCTGAGGTTCAGGGACCGGACGACATCGAAAGAATTTCTCTGGCAGTGCAGGGATACAATTACGGACCAGGGTACATTGACTGGGCGAAGAAGAACTACGGCGGTTATTCGGCGGAAAACGCGGCGACGTTCTCCAACATGAAAGCATATGAGAACGGCTGGAGCTCCTATGGCGATCCGGACTATGTGGAGCATGTGCTGCGCTACTATTCATATTCTTATTCGATCTCCGGTTATTCGATCTCCCGAGAGAACGCGGTGAAAAGCGAAAGCGCTTTCGCAGCGTCAGCGGTGTCCTGAGGGATGACGGCCGTCATTGCGGCGCGCTGTTCCCGCTGTCCGTGCAAACGAGATAAAACACGCTGCGCGAGTTTTATCTCGCTATCGCGACGCTCGCCGCACACGAATACTTCGCATTCGGCTGCGGCTCACTGTTCGCGTAAAAAAACAGGACCTCCCTTCCGGAGATCCTGCCGCTGAAAAATCTTTGTATTCAGCTTCCTTTGCGCGCTTATCTTATATCGTTATGCGTTTCCGTCGATCATGAAGTTCATGAGCTTGCGGATGTCATCCGGATCGGAAGCGATGATCTCGAGCTCCGGAATAGCCGCCTCATTGGAAAAAATATTTGCCAGGGATACATACTGGCTGAGCTTTGATTTCAGATTCAGGGTATCGCCCTCGGCGGTAACCAGCTCGACTCTTCCCTTGCAGCTGTCTACAATTTCAAAAAACTTTTCTACATTTGTGATGTTATTGATTTTCATCTCGTATCCTCTCTCTGCCGTGTGATTTCTGAACGGCATCTATATACCTTTTGTTCTGCTTCTCGAATATATATGACGAGTATGTGAATGTCTTGTCAAATTTATTACGATATCAGTCATTTTTTGCCGGCGGACAGTGCGGCCCTCCTCTTGTCAGCTTTCGGTATGGAAGTTTGAGGGACGTTATGTTAGACTGTTTTCAGATTTGAAAAAACAGCGACCGGGGTCTTCAGGGGCTTCTGTCGCGTTAGATTTTGTGTGTTGAAGAGAGGGGAGATGCCGGAATGTACAGGTTACATCTATCACACAGCGGGAAGGAATATGAGGTGCGCCGGACCATGGTGCTTCTGCTCAGTACCTTTCTCTATGCGGTGGGCATCAATTTCTTCATCGTTCCGGCAGGGCTTTATACCGGAGGGGTTCTGGGACTGTGCCAGCTGTTCCGATCCTTTCTGACATCTGTTGTCGGTCTTCACTTCGGAAGTCTCGATGTCGCGGGTATCCTGTACTATCTGGTCAATATTCCGTTCCTGATACTGGCGCACAAGCTGATGGGAAAGCTCTATTTCGCCAAGACGATACTTGGCATTACGGCAGAATCGGTGTTCCTTGTACTGCTGCCGATTCCGGCTCAGGCGCTGGTGGACAACCGCCTGGCCGCGGCGCTGATCGGCGGGGTGATCTGCGGCGCGATGATGGGGCTGATGCTCAGAATGGGCGCCTGTGACGGGGGAATGGATCTGGTCGGCGTATTGATTGTGCATCAACGGAACGGAGCCAGCGTGGGACATGCAAACCTGTATGTCAATATCGTTGTTTTTGCCATTATGGCCTTCAGTTATCCGATTGACATTCTGATTTATTCGCTTTTCTCCGCATTTGTGACATCCTACGCCCTGGACCGGTTCTATTCGCAGAACATTACGGAGGAATTCCACATTATTACGCAGCAGGATGTGGAGGTTCTGGAACAAAGTATTATCAGAGAGCTCCGCAGATCGGTGACGAGATGGGAGGGCAAAGGTGGATTCAGCGGGAGAGAGGTAAATATACTCTATGTAATTGTGGATAAGTATGAGGCGCCGAGACTGAAGCGACTGGTCAGGGAATTTGATCCGGATGCGTTTGTCGTTGAAAATTCCGGCGTCAATATTTCGGGTAACTTCGAGAAGCATCTGGAGTGAGAGAGAAAAGAGGTCAGATATATGGAGATCAGAGAAGAGGTTCGCAAAATGAAGCGGGTGGCACCGGCGGTCGCGGCGTCTACCCGGGAGCAGAGAGACCATGTTCTGGAATTGATTGCGGAGAGTCTGGAATCCCATAAGGAAGAAATTTTTGAAGAAAACCGGAAGGATCTTGAAAGGGCCGATGCGGAGCAGATCGCGCCGGCGATCCGCAAGAGGCTGAAATTCGGGGAAGAAAAGCTGGCAGACGTGGAGAAGGGAATCCGTCTCTTGATGACCCTGCCGGATCCGATTCATCGGGAAACGCTGGTCCGGGAACTGGATGAGGGATTGCTGCTGAAGCGCGTCACCTGTCCGATCGGCGTCATCGGGGTGATCTTCGAGGCCCGTCCCGATGCGCTGGTTCAGATTTCCACTCTCTGTATCAAGAGCGGAAACTGCGCGGTCCTGAAGGGCGGACGGGAGACGGCGGCTACAAACCGCATTCTTTTCCGGCTGATTCACGAGGCCGCGGTGGCGGGAGGACTTCCGGAGCACTGCATGATACAGGCGGAGCAGCACAATGAGATCGACGAGCTGCTGGATTGTGACGACTGCGTGGATCTCCTGATTCCGAGGGGGTCGAACCGCTTTGTGCGCTATATCATGGAGCACACGAAAATTCCGGTGATGGGACATGCCGACGGCATCTGCCATATCTATGTAGACAAGGATGCGGATTTTGAGAAGGCGATTCCGATCATCATCGACGCGAAGACACAGTACACGGCTGCCTGCAACGCGGTGGAGACGCTGCTGGTGAACCGGTCGGTTGCACCTTCGTTCCTTCCGAAGCTTGCATCTGCACTGAGAAAGGAGGGCGTGCAGATCCGGGGAACCGAGGAGGTCACATCGATGATCGGGGGTGAGACCATCGGGGAGGATCAGTTCCGGGAATATCTGGATCTGATCGTTTCGGTGAAGCTGGTGGATGATCTCGATGAGGCGGTTGACCATATCAACCGGTTCGGCTCTCATCACACCGACTGCATCATTACAGAGAACAATGAGACAGCGGAGCGGTTCATGGATCTGGTGGATTCCGCAGGGGTATATCAGAACTGTTCCACGAGGTTCGCCGACGGCTTCCGCTACGGATTCGGGGCGGAGGTCGGCATCAGCACCGGAAAAATTCACGCGAGGGGTCCGGTGGGACTTGACGGCCTGGTCACTTACAAATATAAGCTCTACGGGCACGGCCAGATAGTCGGAGATTATGCCTCGGGAAAGAAGGAGTTTCACTTTCGGGATATTGTTTCATGATGCCGGGACGGGACCGGAGACGAAAATACAGTTTTTTATGGCAGAAGGCCGTTCCCACGATTGGGAGCGGCCTTCGCGCGCATACCTGCTGCCTGTATCAACTGCGGATTGCTTCGTGGACATACTTGTTGGCTTCGAAGACAACACAACTGACAAGGCAGGGATTTCGCAGCCCTGTTGCCATTCGCAAACTGGCTGTAACAAAGTTTTATCCTTGTTTATTGAAGCTGCGGAACTCCTCAGGCGCAAGCGCCTTCGTCAAACAGTCCTCGCTATTCATTCAATGAAGAATTTACGGATAAAACTTTTAACAGCCAGTAATGCTTAGGCAAAGGTGCTGTGAAATCTTTGCCTGGTCAGTTATGCGTGAACAATAAACTCCGAAGAGCTTGTTTCATATAACCTGTATAAGCTTCGGATTGCTTCGTGCTGCGCACTTCCGCAATCCTGCAAGTATGAGCACTTCCGAGCCGCCTGCGCGTCTCTTCGTGCTCATACTTGTTGCCTTCGAAAACTCAGCCGGTCTCTTACGCGCGCTTCGCGTGCGACGATACCGCCTGTGCTTTCGAAGAGCTTATTTCATATAACCTGTATAAGCTTCGGATTGCTTCGTGCTGCGCACTCTCGCAATCCTGCAAGTATGAGCACTTCCGAGCCGCCTGCGCGTCTCTTCGTGCTCATACTTGTTGCCTTCGAAAACTCAGCCGGTCTCTTACGCACGCTTCGCGTGCGACGATACCGGCTGTGTTTTCGAAGAGCTTATACGGGTACATTGTACATAATTATGCAGACGTAGGAGAATGATACATGGTATAATCGGAGGGAATATATGTTCGATCTGATGGAGGAACTATGGCTGTACAGAGACAGAAGCTCAGAATGCTCTATATTTATTCGATACTGCGTGAGATGACGGATGAGGACCACATCCTGTCTGCCTCGGAACTGGGAAATATCCTGAAGCGACGGTACAATATGGAAGCTGACCGGAGAAGCCTGTACAGTGACATCGACACGCTGAGAGAATGGGGCGTGGACATTGTCATACGGAAGGGGAAGGATCACGGATATTTTATCGGAGAACGTGAATTCGAGATTCCGGAGCTGCGGATGCTGGTGGATGCGGTGCAGGTATCAAAGTCGATCACCGAGAAGAAATCCGGAGAGCTGATTGAGAAGCTGATCGGCTTTGTCGGAGAACCGCAGAGGAAGCTGCTGGAGAAGCAGATTATTCTGTACAATCGCCCAAAAGCCAAGAACGAGACAGTTTTTTATGTGACAGATTCTATCCATAGTGCGATGTATGAGAACCGCCAGATTACCTTTCAGTATGTGGAATGGACGGTCCGAAAGGAATATCGCTTCCGAAGAGATGGGGCCAGATACCGCGTCAGCCCCTGGGTACTGATCTGGGACGATGAGAATTATTACCTGATCGCCTATGAGAAGGAAAGTGACATGCTGCGTCATTATCGGGTGGATAAGATCATGAATCTTGAGATCGAACCGGAGCCGAGAGAGGGGAAGAATCTTGCAAGGAATTTTGACCCTGCGGTCTTCGAGAAGAAGACCTTCGGGATGTTTTCCGGTGAAGACGTCAGAGTGACGCTGATCTGTGACAACCGGTTCGCCGGTGTGATCATCGACCGGTTCGGTGTTGATTCGACACTGATACCGGCGGGAGAAGACCGGTTCACCGTGCGGGTGCAGGTTACGGTAAGCCCTCAGTTTTTCGGGTGGCTGACGGCACTAGGCAGCGGCATTCAGATTCTGCGGCCCGAGAAAACGCGGCAGGAATACCTCGATTATATGAGACATGCTTTGGAGCGTTATGATGCCTTGCCGAAGATTCCGGGCAAGATCTCCGGGCGGAGTTAATCTGTGCAGGTGGGCGCAGAAAACCGGAAGACGGCTGAGAAAAGGAAAACAGATGAGAAAAGGAAAATGGAGGGAGAGGAAGCTTGCGATTTTTTCATTTATCGGACCTTCATATCGGACTGAAACTGATCAACCGGGATCTCGCAGAGGATCAGCGGTTCATTTTACGGGAGATTGTCGGGAAGGCGGAGGCCGCAAGGCCGGACGCGGTTGTGATTGCCGGGGACATCTATGACAAGTCAGTGCCGTCAGCTGATGCCGTGGAGATTTTCGACGATTTCATCTTCAGCCTGCGGAAGGCGGTTCCGGAGGCGGAGATCATGATGATTAGCGGGAATCATGACAGCGCGCCGCGAGTGAATATGTTCCGCAGGATTCTCGACAGAGAGAAGATACATATGATAGGAATTCCGCCGCGGACGGAAGCGGATCACGTGGAGAGAGTGACGCTTCAGGATGAATACGGACCGGTTTTTTTCTACCTGCTGCCGTTTGTCCGCCCTTCGATGGTTCGGAATGTCATCGGAACGAGAGAGGATGGAAGCGGCTTCAGCTATGACGAGACGATACACCGGCTGCTGGACAGGGAGGAGATTGACACGCGGGTGCGGAATGTGCTTGTGAGTCATCAGTTCTACCTTCCGAAGGGGACCGATGCGGCCAGTGTCGAGCGTATGGATTCGGAGATCCTGACGATCGGAAACATTGACTGTGTAACCGCAGATGTGCTTCAGCGGTTCGATTATGCGGCGCTTGGGCATATTCACAAGCCGATGCGGGTGGGAAGCGAGTATGCACGCTACTGCGGGACGCCGATGGCCTGCTCGGTCAGTGAGGCGGGGCAGCGGAAGGGAATCCTCCAGGTAGACCTGGGAAAGAAGGGGGAGGTATCCGTATCTGTCCTTCCGCTTACGCCTCTGCGTGAGATCCGAACCTTCCGGGGCGATCTGGATAAGGTGCTCCGACAGGGATGTGAGGATTATGCGGTCGTCACACTCACGGATGTGCGGGAAGCGGATGCACTGGATATGCAGGACCGTATACGCAGTGCGTTTCCGAATCTTCTGGAGATCAGGCGAGAGGGGCTTCCGGGGGTGGATTACCGGTCGGATTATTCGGAAGAGGCGGTCATGAATACCTATAACCTCTGCTGTTCTTTTCTGGGCGAACCGGATGAAGAGGAGAGAAGTCTATTGAAAGACGTGATAAATACCGTCGGAGAGGAAGAGCTGTGAAAGGGATCAGCGCTTCGGAGAGAACTTGATGATGAATACGAGCGGAAGAACGGAGGGGCTGCGATGAGGCCGATAAAACTTGTCATGCAATCGTTCGGGTCTTATGGACAGAGAACGGAGATAGACTTCACGAAGCCGGACCAGAATCTCTTTCTGATCACCGGGGACACGGGATCCGGGAAAACTACCATATTCGACGCAATCGTCTTTGCCCTGTATGGAGAAGCAAGCTCAAACAGGAACCGAAAGGACGGCGAAGAGCTTCAGAGTCAGTATTCGGATATCCGGACCGAGCCCTTTGTGGAGCTCACATTCTCGGAGAAGAAGGGGGCTGCCCTGGAGGAATACCGGGTGCACCGGGTACCCCGGCACCTCCGGGCGCTGAAGCGGGGCACCGGGAGCCGAATGGATTCGGAATCGGTATCTTTGGAGATGCCGGACGGCTCTGTGTATCCGCAGAAGGAAACCGATGCAAAGCTGGTCGAGATTGTCGGACTTACCAAGACACAGTTTACGCAGGTCGCCATGATTGCGCAGGGAGAATTCATGGAGGTACTGCGCGCGGATTCTAATGAAAAAAAGGAAATCTTCCGGAAGCTTTTCCGGACCGGAAAGTACCGGGATATCGTCGATGAGCTGGCTCGGAGGAGAAAAGACAAGCTCGCCGATATCGCGGAGGTGCGGACAGCCTGCCGGCTGGAGGCCGGACACATCGAGGTGCCGGAGGATTATGGGCGCGCGGATGAGATTCGAGCGGGAAAGCAGCAGGTGATGGATGGAGAGAGACTGAATGTAGCGGAGGCGGAGACGCTTCTGGAGGAGCTTTCCCTGCTGAATGCTTACATGGGGGAAAAGCAGGAAAGACTGGAGAAGGATTACGGTGATGCGACTGCTTCCAGGGATCGGACCCGGGAAGCCTATACGAAAGCGGAAGGAATTTTACGGTCGTTCCGGCAGATGGAGGAGGCGGAGAAGGTGCTCGCCGGATGCCGGGCGCGTGAAGAGGAGATTGGCGAAAACCGAAAGCGGATTGTCTCGATTCAGAATGCGTTAGAGATCAGACAGGTCTTCAACAGCTTCCGGGAAGCGGCACAGGCGGTGGAAGATACGAAGAAGGAGCTAAGCAGGCTTGAAACGGCGCTCCCGGATCAGCTGGCGGGCTGTGAGAGGACATTGCAGCTGGAGGAGGAAGCGGATACTCTCCGGCGGCGGGAGTCTGACCTTTTTGCGAAGACGAAGGAGCGTGTGGAAAAGGCATGTGAAGTTCTGCGTCAGCTTGCGGAAGCGGGGAAAGCGCTCGCGGACCGTGAGAAGAAGGCGGCCGCGTCTGCGAAGGCAGCGGACGATGCTGCGATAGAAGTGCAAAGGCTTGCGGCGCGGAAGAAAGAGTGGACAGAGGAGAAAGCCGGTCTTGCGGATGCGGAGGTGCGATGGAATCTCTTTCGAGAGAATACGCTGGCCGGATACAACCGGCTGCTAGATGAGAGAAACCGGGTAGCAAGGGCAAGCCAGGCACTTGAAGAGCAGAAAAAAGCGATGGAAAAAGCTGCCGGGGAATACCGGGACGCCTGGCGGGATTACCAGATGAAGAACAGAGAGTATAACATCAGGCAGACGGAATTTCTGAATGCTCAGGCTGGTTTCCTCGCTGCTTCGCTGGTAGAGGGTGAACCCTGTCCGGTCTGCGGGTCACGAAGTCATCCGGCTCCGTGTCGGCTGTCGGAAAAGCATACGAATCTGACAAAGAAAGATATCGACGCTCTTGGACAGGAGGTCCAGAGGCGAAATCGGATCCTGACAGAGAAAGCGGCCGTCTCGAAGGCAGCCGCAGATCTTCAATCCGAGAAAGAGCAGCAGGTTCAGGACGCACGAAAGGATTTCCGGATGCATCTGGGAGAGATGATTCCGGAAGCTGCGCTCTCAGAGAGTTCTTCTCTTGCGCAAATGACGGAGGTAATGAAACGGTGGCGCCTGGAACTTGAAATCAAGAAGAAGGAACTGGAGCAGGCGTCCCGGAAGTTCACAGAGTTGAACCGATCTTTGGAAACAGCGGAGGATCAGGAAAAATCACTCGTTCGAATCAAGGATGAGGCGGCAGGGCGGGCATCGGATGATCGGGCAGCTCTGGCCAGCGCAAAGACGCTGTTCGTGCAGTTGATGGAGAGAAGAGATTTCGAAACAGAGGATGAGGCGGCAGGCGTTCTTCACGCGGCGGAAGAGAAGAAACGAAAAGCGGAAGAGAACTATGAGAAGGCCAGGGCGGAAGCCGCGAGATTTCGGACGGAAAAGGAAAAGACGGAGACGCTGATCGCTCAGATGCGGAAATCCCTGCCGCTGCAGAAGAAGACAGCAGAGGAGCGCGCCGAGAGCTACCGGAATCTATGCATGGAAAAACGGCAGACAGAGAAGGAGTGGATGAGAATTCTGGAGGAGCATACGCGAGAAGAGGCCGTACGACTGCAGAAGAAGGTCGATGACTTTCAGCGTGAGAAAGCTTCCGCGCAGGGAGCGTTGGATACGGCGCGAAAGACGATCGGCGGCGAGGCAAAGCCGGATCTGGATGCGCTTGAACGGGAAAGAGAGCTGGAGGAGGCGAGATATCGAAAGGTTCAGGCAGAGAGAGAAAGAGTCAGAGAGATTTTCCGAACAGATACCGCCGTGTATCGGAAGCTGGCATCGGTTCTCCGGGAACGGGGAAGAATCGTCGAGGAATTCTCGCGGATTGACAGCTTGTACAACCGGCTTGCGGGCAAGGTGAGCGGTGCGAGAATGGATATCGAGACCTTTGTTCAGAGATATTACCTTCG
This sequence comes from uncultured eubacterium 1-6, assembly GCA_903789595.1. Classification (GTDB taxonomy): domain Bacteria; phylum Bacillota; class Clostridia; order Lachnospirales; family Lachnospiraceae; genus Bilifractor. Next base: position 211,149 of record CAIFEZ010000002.1, on the reverse strand, counting down.
AAGAATCCTGTATGCTGCGAACCGTCGATTCCAGGAGATGTCCGCGGGACAGTATGAGCTCCGGATGGTTGAGGATTCGATGGCCGGAGAGGGAAGGAACCGGGGGCTGGACCTGATGGTTTATTCGTTTATCAATGGACAGGAGCGTGAGGTTCGAACACTTTCCGGAGGAGAATCCTTCATGGCTGCTCTGTCCCTTGCGCTGGGGCTGGCGGATCAGATTCAGGAAACCTCTGCGTCAATACACCCGGATATCATGTTCATCGACGAGGGCTTCGGCTCTCTGGACGATCACGCCAGAGACCAGGCGGTGCGGGTCTTGAAGGAAATGGATGGAGGCGCGAAGCTGATCGGCATCATATCGCATGTGACAGAGCTCCGGCAGGAGATTGAGGATCAGCTTCAGGTAGTGAAGGATGATGCCGGAAGTCATGTAAAATGGAAGATCAGCTGAATGGCGGTCGTTTTCATGGCGCGTGAACAGTAATTTCAGTGGCGGTGAAGGGTATCGGTTCGTGTGATCGTGGCTTGACTTACACGGGATAGTATTGTAGGATCTTTACGAAAGTAAGGTAAAACTAACATTGCGCAGGGGATGAGTGAGAATTCAAATGACAGATGAAAGAGACAAATTGAGCAGAGAAGATAATAAAAGAAAAACCCTGAAGGATCTGGAGATCGGTGAATCCGGGCGGATCACCAGAGTTGGAGGCGAAGGCGCGCTCCGGCAGCATTTTCTGGATATGGGACTGATTCCGGGAGCGGATGTTACACTGGTGAAATATGCGCCGATGGGTGATCCGATGGAGGTGAAGATTCACGGTTATGAACTTACCATCCGGCTGTCGGATGCAGAGCAGATTGATCTGGTTCCGGTGAATCGCACAGGTGCTGTGGGTGCTGAGTCCAGGGGAAGAAGAGAGGGACAGCGCAGGTATGAGCATCCGGGACTCGGAGAAGGAGGCAAATACCACGTAAAAGCGGGAGAACATCCGCTTCCGGCCGATCAGATGCTGACATTTGCGCTTGCCGGGAACCAGAACTGTGGGAAGACGACGCTGTTTAACCAGCTGACCGGTGCGAACCAGCATGTCGGCAATTTTCCGGGTGTGACCGTGGACCAGAAGAGCGGACCGATCCGGAATCATCCGAATACCAGTGTCACGGATCTGCCCGGGATCTATTCGCTTTCGCCCTATACCAGTGAAGAAATTGTATCCCGCCAGTTTATCCTGAATCAGCATCCGACGGGAATCATCAATATCGTTGACGCGACGAACATCGAGCGGAACCTGTATCTGACGATGCAGCTGATGGAGCTGGATGTCCCGATGGTTCTCGCATTAAATATGATGGATGAGGTACAGGGAAACGGCGGTTCCATTCATATCAACAAGATGGAGGAGATGCTCGGGATTCCGGTAATTCCGATTTCCGCTGCGAAGAATGAAGGAATCGAGGAGCTGATCGAGCACGCGCTGCATGTGGCAAAGTACCAGGAGCGGCCCGGCAGACAGGATTTCTGCAGCGAGGACGAGGACGGAGGAGCCGTCCACAGATGTATCCACGGTATCATGCACCTGATTGAGGATCATGCAAAGGCAGCCGGTATTCCGTTGAGATTTGCCGCGACAAAGCTTGTTGAGGGAGATCACCGGGTGCAGGAGGCGCTGAAGCTTGAACAGAATGAAAAGGAGATGATCGAGCATATCATCATCCAGATGGAGAAGGAAAGAGGGCTGGACCGCAAGGCGGCGATTGCCGATATGCGCTTCGACTTCATCCGGCATCTGGTAGATGAGACGGTGGTTAAGCCGAGAGAGAGCAAAGAACGGCTGAGAAGCCAGAAGATTGACCGGATCCTGACGGGAAAATATACGGCAATACCGGCCTTTATCGGGATCATGGCCTTGATATTCTGGCTCACCTTTAATGTCATCGGTGCCTTTCTGCAGAACCTGATGGCGGAGGGAATTGATGCATTGACGGTGGCAGTGGATCATGCGATGACAGCCGGACATGTCAATGAGGTTGTGCATTCCCTTGTAGTAAACGGCATCTTCACGGGTGTCGGAAGCGTTCTGAGTTTTCTGCCGATCATTGTCACCCTGTTTTTCTTCCTGTCGCTGCTGGAGGATACGGGTTACATGGCGAGGATCGCCTTTGTGATGGATAAGCTGCTCCGGAAGCTGGGACTGTCCGGCCGGAGTATTGTCCCAATGCTGATCGGGTTTGGATGTACGGTGCCGGGCGTCATGGCAAGCCGGACCCTGCCGTCAGACAGGGACCGCAAGATGACGATTATGCTTACGCCGTTTATGAGCTGCACGGCAAAGCTTCCGATTTACGGATTTTTCACGGCGGCATTTTTCCCGGGAAAGGGCGGATTGATTATGGTCGGTCTCTATTTTCTGGGAGTTTTGACGGGCATTCTGGTAGCTCTTCTGTCGAAGGGAACCTTTTTCAAGGGAGAGCCGGTTCCTTTTGTCATGGAACTTCCGAATTACCGTATGCCGAGTGCGAAAAGTGTGCTGCAGCTTCTTTGGGAGAAGTCCAAGGACTTCATTCAGAGAGCCTTCTCCATTATTTTTCTGGCAAGTATTGTCATCTGGTTCCTGCAGACCTTTACGCTGCAGTTCCAGGTAGCCGCAGATTCCTCAAAGAGTATTCTGGCTCTTATCGCCGGAGGAATTGCTCCGATTTTTGTACCGCTCGGATTTGGTGACTGGAGAATCTCAACGGCACTCATTTCCGGTTTTCTGGCAAAGGAGAGTGTGGTAGCCACCTTAAATGTGCTCTTTGGAAGTACGGCGGCACTGCTGAAGACAATTACACCGCTGGCGGCCGCGTCGCTTCTGGTGTTCTGTCTTCTGTACACACCCTGTGTGGCGGCCATCTCATCTGTGCGTCGGGAGCTCGGCGGGAAATGGGCAGTCGGAATGGTCGTATTCCAATGTGCCGTCGCCTGGGTGATGGCGTATCTGATTCACGGAATCGGTATGCTGATCGGTATGTGAGAGCCGGTCAGGAAGAGGCAAAATAGCTGCACACCATAGAGTGGCAACCTTTCTTTATGAATCGTTCTTGATCCGGCCGGAAGGCCGGATTTTATTTACGCGAACAGTGAGCCGAAGCCGAATGCGAAGTATTCCTGTGCGGCGAGCGTCGCGATAGCGAGAGAAAACTCGCGCAGCGTAAATTTGTCGGCTGCGCTTTGTGTGATTCTGTATCGTACAAATCTGTGATATAATTGACAAGAAGATGCTTAAAAATAAGGGGATATAGATTCTGTTTATGCACGGGCGGTGGACACAGTCGAGCATAAATGGGTGTGTATCCGCAAATACCAGAGCAGGAGCAGAGATTTATGATTGAGATAAAAGAGTACCGGGGACATATCAGAAACTGGGAGGCGTTGAGCAGAGAGCTCGGATTTGACGCTTCGGGATTGTCGAGAGAGGAGAGGGAGCGGCGAATTCTGACAGAAGCCTACAAGAAATGGGGCGGGAGAATGGCGGACCACATGCATGGCATGTTCGCCTTTGCCCTGTGGGACGATGAGGAGCAGAAGCTGTTCGCCCTTCGCGATCAGTTCGGCACAAAGCCTTTCTACTACTATATCACGGCGGATCACCGACTGCTTTACGGCACTATGATCCGGGACATCATGAAGCAGCCGGGTTTCGTGAAGGAAGTCAATGAGGAGATGCTGCAGATTTATCTTTCGCTGACCTATGCCGCCGGGGAGGACACGTTCTTAAAGGGTGTCAAAAAACTGATGCCGGGCCATTATCTGGAATGGAAGGACGGAAAGCTTACGATCACCCGGTACTGGACGCCGGAATTCCATGTGGACGGCAGCAGGTCTCTGGAGGAGTATGCAGATGAGATTCATGAGTCGATGAAGCAGATGCTCCGCGAGGTGAAGACTCCCGACGAGAAGGCGGAATCCTTCCTTTCCGGAGGAGTGGATTCGTCCTACGTGTTTGCGCTTTCAGATTGTGAAATGGCGGATACCTGCGGCTACGATGAGGAGCGGTTTGATGAATCTCCATTGGCAAAGCAGACCGCCGATATGCTCGGCCGCCACCTGTCGAGGCTCAGAGTCACCCCGGAGGACTATTTCTCGGTGGTTCCTTATACCATGTACAACATGGAGCAGCCCCTCGGGGACGCGTCCGCAATCGTATTTACTCTGGGTTGCATGGCTGCTGCGAAGCACACAAAAATCTGCTATTCGGGCGAGGGATCCGATGAAATGTTCGGCGGATATAACATGTATCGGAATGCACGGAAATATGGGGATAATCTTCCGAACTTCTATGTGGGCAATACAAATATTATGAAAGAGGACGAGAAGAAGAGAATCCTCAGAAATTACAACCCTGAAGTTCTCCCGATTCATCTGGTTCGCGATATCTACAAAGAGACGGAAGGGCTGGATCCTCTGTCCCGGATGCAGGACGTGGACATCCAGATCTGGCTTGAGGGAGATATCTATCTGAATGTCGACAAGATGAGTACGGCGGCAGGGCTGGAAATCCGGATGCCGATTACCGACACCAGAATGTTTGCGATCGCGTCGAGGCTTCCGGCTGCGTATAAGGTGACAGAGGATGAGAACAAGGTCGCCTTCCGTACGGCAGCCTCCAAGGTGCTCCCGAAGGAGGTCGCCTTCCGCAAAAAGCTGGGCTTCATCGTTCCGATTCGGGTCTGGATGGCAGACAGCCGGTACAACGGCGATGTGATCCGACTTTTTCACAGTGAGTCGGCGGAGCGGTTCTTCCATGTCGATGAGATCAACCGGATCTTTGACGAGTATGTCGGCGGGAATTCGGATCTCTGGAGAAAGGTCTGGACCATTTACACCTTCCTTGTGTGGTACGAAGAATATTTTGTGAAGAGATAACCAAAATCTGAAGAAAAAGTGAAAACAATTCCGCCTGCTTGACTTTTTTTCTGAGGATGCTATATTATAGCTTAACATCAATAGATAGCACACAATCTAATTCGCGTTATTAAATGCGTTTTCAAAAAAGAGGAGGAGCAGACTTTGGACAAGAAGCAGAAGAGATTAGAGAAGCTGAGAGTCCTTGGCTTTATCGCGGCAGCGGCGGGAATCGCGTTGATATTTCTCGGTTTCCGTGAGGCCGGTTACGATAATGCCAGATATATCGGGTTTCAGGCAGTCGGCGCAGTCCTTCTGTTGCTCGGAATTACGCCGGCGATCCGTTATCGTCAGCAGTACGGTGTGAGCAGCGGGGCGGAGGAGAATTCCTATTCCGCCGGAGGGGAGCAGGTACAGGAGGAAGATACCAGCTGGATTCCCGTCGGAGGCTGGATCTTTGCGGATGTGATCGGGATCACGAGAAACCTTCGCACAGATGCGTCTTCCGGAGTCGAGTACTACGTGATCTGCCGATACCGTGATTTCAAGGAGCATGTGGAGCATACCTTTACAAGCCGTTCGATGAAGGAATATCCCGGAAAGGAAATCATCGGAAAGCGTGTCAAGGTCTTCTTCCACTCCAAGGATCCGGAAGATTATACCGTCGACTTGAATACGGTCGAGTGAGGAACGATGCGGGCTTTAGCCCGCGACATTGGAAATATCGAAGCAGATAAGCGATCTGCTTCTGGAAAGAGGTTATATGCAGCAGGCACCAGCCCTTGGTTATGGAAGCCATCGGCCTGGTGCTTTTTTTACGCGAACAGTGAGCCGCAGCCGAATGCAAAGTATTCGTGTGCGACGAGCGTCGCGATAGCGAGAGAAAACTCGCGCAGCGCGTTTTCTCTCGTTGCGCACATTTAGAAAAAATCCGTCCGCTGGCATGAGTCGGAGTCCTCTCCGTTCATAATAGCTGCATATCGCAGAAGCTGTTTCATCGAATTGATCCCGAGCTTACTGTAGATATTGCGGTTGTGGTAGCGAAGTGTGCTTTCCTTGATGTTGTTTTCCTCCATAATCTCCCTGGTTCCCTTTCCGGAGAGATAGAGGAGGAAGATTTTCTTTTCGGTCCGTGTCAAGGTGTTCAGTCCGTTCAGAAAGAGCTGATAGCTTTCCGGATCCACTTCTTTTTTGCGCGCGTACACCAGGCGCGACAGCTCTCGTTTGGCGTCGTCGTACTCTTTATTTACACGGCTGAGCTCTTTTCGGGCATTTTCAATTTCATTTTCTAAGGCCGAGGTTTCCGCTTTCCTGTCGTTTTCAATCTCTGACAGAAGAGAAAAAAGCTCGGCGATTTCTGGAATCATCTCATCCGGATCTGTTTTTTCTCTGTTTTTCAGCTGTTCGAGACTTTTCAGAATCGGATTCAGAAAGCGCCGGCTGAAATAGCGACAGCAGAGCAGAGCAAGACATAGAAGAACAGAAAAGATCAGAAGGACCTCGGCGCCTTCCCGAAAAACCATTTTCCGGTAGTCGCGACGAGGAATGAGGATATAAGTACGGAACCGTTCGCTGCTTCCGGCCAATTTTACTTTCTCTGTGATTCCCAGATAGGAGGTGATGCGGTCCGTGCAAAGAACCTGCTTTTCGGACAGCTTTTTGGTAACGGTCAGGGTGCCTGCAGGGGCAAGATAGTAGCCGTCAGTGCTTCCGCAGGACAGGGTGTTTTCGGAATGAATCCGGAGTGTGCCGGGGGCCTGCCCCTCAGGAGCATTATGAATATCCGCAAGAATGCACGTGAGGTGGCTCAGGGTGGTGGGCTGCGCCATTTTTTGCCGGAAAAAGGTGTCATTCATCTCAAAACCGCAGACGCCCAGGAAGGTCCCGTCCGGGGAAAATAGAGGAAACAGCATGAGCAATACCCTGTCCGAGGTTCCGGGCAGAACAAAAATATCACTGAAACTGCAGGAACCCGGTTTGGCACTGGTTTTCCAGGCCTGATACCCCGGCAGGTTCTGCGTGTGAAATTCCAGCGTCCATTTCCGATGCGGCATGACATGGTTTGTCTTGCCGATTTCCGGGATTCCGTGATAGAGAAGGAGCTCGGATGCGGAGTCGGGGGAGTTCTTTCGGATGTACAGGCCGGACCGCGAGTGATCCGCTCCTTCAAGGTGTGTATTGACGGTGGCGTCAAACAGGAGAAATGCGCCGGAGCTGTCTGTCTGGAGAAGCTTTTCCTTTATCGTATCGAATACCGATTCCTGAAGAGATTTCAGATCCGTCTCTGAGTCATTGATTTCCGAAATCGTCATATGTCTGTCATTCAGGTAGGTTCGAATCTGTTCGGTAACGGAAAGCGACATCTGAAGCCCCGCTGCCTCCAGCGTCTCAAATTCGGAGGAAACGTCCTGTGAGAAAACAGCCATCTGCATCTGCAGGGAGGCGCGGAAGGCGTCCCGTTGCCTTAAGGCGGTGATGATGAAAGATAATCCGATTAAAAAAGCGGCTATCAGAAGGGCGGCCAGAAGGAACATATATCGGAAGAGCTTATGGCGCAGACTGTTCCTTTTCCTGGTGAGGTCGCTGCTTTCTTCCGGGTTATGCCGAAAAACGGAGCGAAATGTCATTTTCACAGATACTCCTTTCAGTTTTCCGAAGGACCAAGGCAGGAGCAGAACTGCTCCCACGTCTCGCGCTCAAGATCATCCGGATCCGCACCATCGAGGTAACGCTCGTTCAGGGTTGGCTGCATAGAACGAAGCGTGTCATAAAGCTGATTGGTTTTTTCAATAAATCCACTGTCCGAGGGAAGCGGAACAAAGTGACAGTTGTTTTTTACCAGCCGGATGGCATTGTATACAGAACGATAGGAAGGATCTTGAAAGGGGTAGCTGTCAATCGCCTGAAAGGCTTCCTCTGTTACAGGGAAATACCCCGTCTGTGTCGCAAAATCCAGATTCCGCTCGCTTTCCGTCAGCCAGTGAACAAAAACAGAGGCGGCCTCCGCCTTTATACTGTCTGTTTTGAGGGCGCAGATGCCGCAGCCGGTCTGTGGAGCGAGCGGAGCGGAATCGGCCTTCGGATGGTCGGCAACGGGAAGAGGAAGCACCTTGAGATTCATAGGCTCGGTTGTGTTGTCGGAGAAGGTAACGATGTTATTAAAATATAGGATGGCTGCGCTGGAACCTGTCCCGGCAGGAACCTCTCCGGTCATCATCTGCGTGTTGGCATAAAGGTCAGAGATGATGATGTCTCCTCTGACCAGCGCATCGCCAAACTGCTTCCAGGAGCTTCGCAGCACCGGATTGGAGCAGTCGTAACAACCGTTCTTTATGAGCTGGGTGTCTCCCATTTCGTGTGCGTTCAGATCTACGTTCTGCACGAGATAATCAAATGCGCAGAAGGGCTTTCCGTTCGACCATTCCCGGTATTTGGCTGCGGCGCGGAAAAAACCGTCCCAGGTTCGCAGGCTGCTGTAGCTGATACCGGTATCCGCCTGAAAACGATCAAATTCTGTCCCGTTTACATAGAGAAGACGGGTGGACTTGCAGACAGGGAAGACGCAAAGACGGTTTTGCAGAATTCCCTCGTCCACAAAAGCATCTACATAGGAGTCTAGCTCTTCCTGCGAAAAAAATTCCGACCAGTCAACCAGATTCTCCGGCCCCAAAAGGGAAGCCGTTCCGGGGTAGCAAAGAAACAGATCCGGCATGCTGCCGGCGCCGGGGCGGCCCTCCTGTGCTGCGAGAAGCTGTTCCCCGACTTCAGAGGCATTCGACATGCGGGTCACATTGATGATGATGCCCTTTTTCATACCGACAGTCTCGTTAAACTGCTGAACCAGAAGGTTCATCGGAGAGTCTACCTGTTCTCCGTACACATGCCAGAAGGTCAGAGTGACCGGCTCCGAAGGATTCAGCCGACTGTCGCCTGAGCAGGAGGACAGGAGCGGCAGCCCGATCAAAAGAAGAATGGAAAGAAAAATAGAAAACAATCGCTGCTTTTTCATACGCATATACCTTAAAATCATCTATTTTTGGCAATTTCCCATCAAAACGGGGAAAACAGATGGGGACAAAATCTCAAATATCAGTATATTGAATGGTACAAGACAAAAGCGCGCAAACGACTGATTAAAGATTCTGAATCTATTATACACGAAGAAGGGAAATTGCAAAAGGAGGTATTGCTATGAAACGAAAGATCAATTTTTTCAGAAGGGGTTCTGCGATCCTGTTGATCTGCATTCTGGTTCTCCCGGCGCTGCTGCTTGCCGCATGCGGCGGAAAAAGCATGAAGGGAAGTAAATATCTGGGGAAGTGGAATGCTGTCTCAGCCGAAATGTCAGGGATGGAATTTGCCGTGTCAGATTTCATGGATGAATTTTCTTTTGTATTTAAAGAAGACGGAACCTGCGAGGCTCATATCGATGATGAAGTAGAAAAGGGAACCTGGGAGGAGACAGAGAACGGGGTAAAAATAAAAGATTCCACGGATACAATGGATTTGACCGATAAGGATGGAGATTTGTATATCGAATATGAGGGAGTCAGCTTCCGTTTTGAAAAGGAGGGAAAGGAAGGCGTCAAGTCCGGTTCATCGTCAAAAACGGAAAGCGAGACGGCAGCAGGGAGCACTTCTGCAAATAGCACGACGGCGACAGGGAGCACTTCTTCCGTTGTGTCCGGATCACATTCGGAAACAGAGGCGGTGGACAACAGGGATACAAGCGGTACGCATCTGGAAATGAAGCTCTGGGACATCTATTATCCGGAAGGGTGGACGGAGAACGAAGACTATAAGGGAGACAGCGAGACGAACAGCTATGGACGGCTGGACTATAAACAGGGGGAGGAAACTCTGTTAGCGGTGAGCATTTCTGCTACCGTAGATAACTGCAACGACTATCGGGATTTTCTATATGCGTCGGATATTGATGCCCATGCGCTGGCGGTAGAGAAAACGGTAGAGCAGAAAAAGGTCGGCGGGGTTCCCTGTGTTTTCACCGAAACGGTCAGCTGGGGAGAACCGGTTCTGACCTATATGGGAAGAGATGTGGGCTCTGGAACCACGGTAAAAGTAAGTGTAAGTGGAGAATATACGGATCCGAAGGTGGATCAGCTGCTGGGCAACCTGGCATTTCATCTTGAGGATACCGGGAATGAAGATTATCCATGGCCATGGGAGGGAGAGGCTTTTACTGTCGATGGTGAACATTCCAAGATGATTGCGGATACCACGATAACCTCCGCATGGGTTCCGATTGAGGAACCGCTTCTGGCGCACGATATTTTCAGCGGAAGGATGGCTGCGGTTGGTGATAAGGTGTATATTTTGCTGGACAATGTTCTGTATGAATATGCGCTGGGAGATACGCTGACACTGAAGAACACCATGAAGCTGGACGATGATTATGAAGAGATTTCCGCCGACCAGAACGGGAATCTGTACCTTGCGGGCTTTATGTCACCGATGCTCACGGTAAAAGACGGACAGATCCTTGCCTCAAATGACGATATCGATAATGCCGTGATACACAGCAGCGGAACCTGGGGGCTTTCCTGGTTTTTCGGATCAGAGCCGGAGAAGGTAGTATTTAACGGCAACAAGGCGTCTAAAGAGGCGTGGCCGGCTTTTTCCAATGAGAGCATAAATACGGTCAGCCTGAGTGAGAACCATATCTTCATCGCAGGCGAGGATCCGGACACGCAGAATGAAGCCATCTGGGTTCTGGATACCGAAGGAAACCAGCAGATGGAGCTTGGAAATCAGGAATTCGGCGGGGAACAGTCTCTGGGCAGTATCACCCATATCCAGGAGACGGCAAACGGATTTATCGGTCTGGATGGAAATATGCGGAACCTGTTGTTCTGGAAGAACGATGGCAGTTTCCTTGGATCGGCAGAGGACGGCGAGCTTTTCGGAACAAACTATCCGTGGATCAGTACAGCTGCAAGGCTGCCGGACGGCAGCGTGCTTGTGGGTATGGCAGAGGATAGAGCGGATAATTCCGCGACAGAGTTTATCGTCTACAGAGTCAGCGGATTCTGAGAGAGCAGAGAAACAGATGATTCCGGCAGAGCAGATAAAATATTGAAGAGAAATGAAAATGGGAATGGAAATGGAAGCGAAGAATTTGGGCAGAATCGTTTGCACAACGTTTGAGTTTATAGAATCGGCAGATTCTGAGAAAGGAGCGATATATGAGGTATGAAATTAAGGGCGGCAATCTGCCTGTGGTAGAGTGTTATCTTCAGGCCGGAGAATCAATGATGACAGAGAGCGGAAGCATGAGCTGGATGACTCCGAATATGAAAATGGAAACCACTTCCGGCGGAGGACTAAAAAAGATGTTCGGGAGAATGTTTTCCGGTGAGAGCATCTTTCAGAACCGTTATACGGCGCAGAATGGAGAAGGTATGATTGCCTTCGCCTCCAGCTTTCCGGGTTCGATCAACGCAATCGAAATCAGTCCGGGGAAAAGCGTAATTGTTCAGAAAAAGGCATACCTTGCCGCGCAGGAAAGTGTGGAGCTGTCCATGTACTTTCAGAAAAATCTCGGAAAAGGGCTCTTTGGGGGAGAGGGATTTGTCATGCAGAAGCTGTCCGGACAGGGAACCGCATTTATCGAGATTGACGGATACGGGTGCGAATATGTCCTGGAGGAAGGCGAGGAAATGATTGTGGATACCGGCTATCTGGCAGCCATGGAAGAAAGCTGCAGCATGGAAGTAGTGACAGTACCCGGAGTGAAGAATATGCTGCTGGGAGGAGAAGGTGTATTTAATACGGTGGTCCGCGGTCCGGGAAAAATTATTCTTCAGACCATGCCTATTTCCAATGTGGCTGCATTGCTGGCACCATATTTTGACAAAAAGTCCTGACAAAAACGGGGATGCATATAGGAAACGCAATATTATTGATAAGGTACATAGAGAGTGCAGGATAAATGCCTGAGCCATGCCTTGACCGGAATCGCTGATCGGAGCGCTTCCGGTCAAGGCGTGGTTATATCAGCAATTGATAACATCAAAACTGCTTCTTCTGTGTTTCTTGTACCGCACGGGATGAATAAGACTGACAATCAGGCATTTGCCATCATTTCAGGCAGGCGGTTTAGCGGGACAGATCCCTGGCGATCTCGCTGAGAATCTTTTTGTCGCATTTGTACGGCGCAAGTGCCATCTTGGATTCCGGAAGCTCATCGACAGCCCGGCAGAGCAGATCATCGTCTACGGTAAGCTGATCGCTCACTTCGGAATAGAATTCCCGCCAGTCGTCGAGATCTTTAAATCCGGCGAGAGACAGTGCTCTGTTGCAGAGCTCCTTATCGGCGTGAGAGAGATAACCGGCTTCAAAAAATCCGCACGCCCTGCCGTGAGGAATACCGGCGTTCAGGGTGAGCGCGTAGGAGAGGCCGTGTGGAATCGAGGTTCCGACCTGAGCGATTGACATTCCGCCGAGGACAGATGCGGTCATAAGGTTTGAAAAGTCTTTGTCGGATGCCCGGACTTCTCCGGAAAGGATATCCCTGTTCAATGCCCATGCCTTGAGGCCGGCTTCGGCCGTCATGTCACTGTATCTGTCAGCCTGTGCGTTTATCAGGCTTTCCCACAGATGGGCGAGCGCGTCGACGGCGGTATTCCGCAGCACCGAGAGCGGAAGAGATCTGAGATATCTCGGATCGGCGAGACCGAGCGCCGGAAAGATCTTGTATGGGATGGAACCCTTGGTATTGGTCCTGTGGTTTGTAAGTACAGATACCGCTGTGACCTCTGATCCGGTTCCGCATGTCGTGGGGACCTCTATAACGGGAACGATGTCGGCAGGATTTCCTTTCTCATATAGATAGTCGATGTTCCTGTCTCTGTTCTTTATCATCAGCGCCGCGGCTTTTGCCGCATCAAGCGAGGAGCCGCCGCCTACGCCGATGCAGAAATCGGCGCCGAAATCCAGTGCCTGATCCCGGATTTTCATGACCGTATCGGTCGAGGGATTCTGCTCGACACTGTCAAAGAGCGTGAACGGAATTCCGGAGCCTTCAAGAACGGTCTCAACATCCGAGAGGGATCCGTTCTTCCTGGAAGAACTGCCGCCGGTAATGATTACGGCCCTGGTTCCCAGGGAAGCGATCTCTGCCGCGTGGTTCCGTACACAGTTTTCTTCCTGATAAAGCTTCACGGGCATATAAAATTTCATAGAAAACACCTCTTTCTTTAAGAAAATCAGTCATTCATTCTGCGTATGAATATCAGAGTGCAGCGTCATGTCCATCGCCATTTTCGTGCGCAGCATTAAGCAGCTTACGCGCATGATCTTCCTCATCGGCAGTCACGGCGAGGTGATAGATCATGTCGTTTCTTTGCACCCGGACAGCGGCTTTTTTGCCGCTCCAGTCCGCAGGACGCATCTGTGCGCCGCAGCCGCCGACGGGCATGGGCTCGGAGGCCCATGATTTTGTATCGAGGCCGGCGTTTTTCAGAATACGGTCCGCCTGATCAACCGCATCCTTGTTTCTCGATTCCAGGATTTTTACCCATTTTTTCCATTTAAACATCGTATTCACTCCTTTGTACATTATACGTTGCGAAGACAGACGCAACAAGAGAAAATTGGCTGAATGTCCGGAAATTGTGCGGCTGACCGTTATTGTTCATGCGCTACGAAAGCGGCATAGATTTTACAGTCCCTTTGTCGGAGCATTACTGGCTGTTTAAAGTTTTATCCGTGAATTCTTCATGAAGTGGATAGCGAGGACTGTTTGACGAAGGCGCTTGCGCCTGAGGAGTTCCGCAGCTTCATAAAATCAGGATAAAACTTTACTACAGCCAGTTTGCGAAGGACAACAGGACTGTAAAATCCTTGCCGAATAGAGTTGGGTGTGAACAGATAACGGGCTGACTATACTGTTACAGGACCATACTTCAGCCTGACAGCAGGACCGAAGAAACAGAGAAACCTGCAGGCAAAGATGGCGCTGCAGGCGAGAAACGAAAACAAATAAGAAAAATACAGAAGGATCCTGCAGCAAAACTGCAGAAATGGGGCTGCCGCTTGTATGCGGCAGCCCCATTTCTGTACCGGTATGAATTGATTTCCTTCCGGCTGTGTTATTGTATTTCTTCCTGCATATTCTTCATTGCGTTCGTCAGCATCATCTTGATCCGGTTCAGCTGATTTACCTCGGAAGCGCCGGGGTCGAAGTCGATGGCGACGATATTTGCCTTCGGATATTCGGCGCGGATTTCCTTGATGACGCCCTTGCCCACGATGTGATTCGGGAGACAGCCGAAGGGCTGGATGCATACGATGTTGTTCACGCCGCCGTGAATGAGCTCCATCATTTCTCCGGTCAGGAACCAGCCCTCGCCGGTCTGGTTGCCGACGGATACGATCGGAGACGCGTAGCGGGCGAGCTCGTCGATCTTCGCGGATGGTGTAAAGTGTGTGCTTCGGATGAATTCATCATTTGCGGCCTTGCGCAGCACGTTGACCGCGGCGATTCCGGCCTGTGTCAGAACCATCGATTTTCTCTTTGTGCCGTAATGGCGGTACTTGAACTTCGCGTTGTAGAAGCTGTACATGAAGAAGTCTACGAAATCGGGAACGACAGCTTCTGCGCCTTCCTTTTCCAGCTGATCAACCAGATGGTTGTTGGCGGCGGGCGCGTATTTCACAAGGATCTCGCCGACGATGCCGACCCTCGGCTTGCGAAGGGTTTCGTCCACCGGCAGGCGGTCAAAGTCGCGGATGATCGAGCGGCAGAGGTTGGTGTAGCCGCGCCAGCCCACTCTCTTGTTGGTGAGGTAGCTGATGCAGATCTTTTCCCATTTCCGGTGCAGACGGTTCGCCGAGCCCGGAACCTTTTCATAAGGCCGCATGCGGTACAGGCACTTCATGAAGATGTCGCCGAAAATCGCGGCGTATACGACACGGATGGCCATGTCCGGTGTGATCTTGAATCCCGGATTGTCTTCCAGGCCGACCAGATTCAGGGAGATAACCGGCACCTGCGGATATCCGCCCTTTTTCAGCGCGCGGCGGATGAAGGCGATATAGTTCGATGCGCGGCAGCCGCCTCCGGTCTGGCTCATGATGATCGCCGTGTGATCCGGATCATATTTTCCGGAATCCAGAGCATCCATGAACTGGCCCACGACCAGAAGAGAGGGATAGCAGGCGTCGTTGTTGACATAGCGGAGGCCCTCGTCAATGGAGTGCCTGTTGTCGTTGTCCAGAACGTGCAGGTGATAGCCGCCGGTGTTGAAGGCCGCTTCAAGAAGACTGAAGTGAATCGGCGACATCTGCGGCGCCAGAATGGTATAGCCTTCTTCTTTCATTTGTTTTGTGAATACGACCCGCTCCGCGGCGGAGCTGTGAATCTCGCGCGGCTGCGGATTTTTCTCTCTGGCGCGTACGGCTGCCAGAAGAGAACGGATCCGGATCCGGACGGCGCCCAGGTTGTTCACCTCGTCGATTTTCAGGACGGTATAGATCTTGTTGCTTCCGGACAGAATCTCATATACCTGATCTGTCGTCACGGCGTCCAGGCCGCAGCCGAAGGAGTTCAGCTGGATCAGCTCCAGGTCGTCCCTCGTCTTGACGAAGTTTGCGGCGGCGTAGAGCCTGGTGTGGTACATCCACTGGTCGTTGACGCGCAGAGGCCGTTCGATCGGTGCAAGATCCGAGATCGAATCCTCGGTCAGGACGGCGACATCATACGAGGTAATCATATCCGGAATTCCATGGTGAATTTCCGGGTCGATATGATACGGACGTCCGGCAAGGACAATGCCGTGATGGTGGGTCTCCTCCATCCATTTGAGGATTTCCCTGCCCTTCCGGCGGACCTCATTGCGGACATTCGCCATCTCCTCCCATCCGGCGTGGCAGGCCTCGCGGACCTCCTTCTCGGGGATGTCATGGAAGACCTTCACCAGCTCGTCTGCCAGAGTGTGTTCCGTGGTCATGGCCAGGAACGGATTCATGAAGTGGATGGACGGGTCCTTCAGCTCATCGACGTTGTTCTTGATATTCTCGGCGTAGGAGGTGACGATCGGGCAGTTGTAATGGTTGACGGCGTCCGCGAATTCCTGACGCTCATAAGGAATGCACGGATAGAAGATATTCTTCACGCCCTGCCGGATCAGCCAGGTGATGTGGCCGTGGCTGATCTTTGCGGGATAGCATGCCGTATCACTGGGGATGGACTCGATGCCGAGTTCATAGATCTTCCGCGTGGATGTCGGGGAGAGCACAACGCTGTACCCGAGCTTGGTGAAGAAGGTGAACCACAGCGGATAATTCTCATACATGTTCAGAACGCGCGGGATGCCGATCTTGCCGCGGGGCGCTTCGTCCGCGGTCAGAGGCGTGTAGCCGAAGATGCGGTTGTATTTCCACTCGTACATGTTCGGGATGTGGTGCGCATTCTTCTGCTTGCCGATGCCTCGCTCGCAGCGGTTTCCGCTGATGTACTGGCGTCCGCCGGAGAAGCGGTTGATGGTCAGGCGGCAGTGGTTTGTGCAGCCCTTGCAGTAGGCGCTCTTCGTGGAGTACTGCAGCGTATTGATCTTGTCGATGGGGAGCATGGTGGTTTCCCTGCCCTCGCATCGGTCGCGGGCGATCAGAGCGGCGCCGAAGGCGCCCATGATCCCGGCGATGTCCGGACGGACCGCCTCACAGTCCGCGATGCGTTCGAAGCTTCGGAGCACCGCGTTGTTGTAGAAGGTTCCTCCCTGTACGACGATGTGGCGCCCCAGTTCCTTCGCGTCGGAGACCTTTATTACCTTATATAGAGCGTTCCGGATGACGGAGTATGCGAGACCGGCGGAGATATCGGCGACGGTTGCGCCCTCCTTCTGCGCCTGCTTTACGCGGGAATTCATGAAGACTGTACATCTGGTTCCGAGGTCGATCGGGTTTTCCGCGAACAGAGCCTCCTGGGCGAAGTCCTTGACATCATAGTCCAGAGAATTCGCGAAGTTCTCGATGAAGGAACCGCAGCCGGAGGAGCAGGCCTCGTTCAGCTGTACGCTGTCGACGGCGTGGTCACGGATTTTGATGCATTTCATATCCTGTCCGCCGATATCGAGGATGCAGTCCACATCCGGATCAAAGAAGGAAGCGGCGGTGTAGTGCGCGATGGTCTCAACCTCGCCCTCATCTAGCATCAGGCCGGATTTGATCAGCTGCTCGCCGTAGCCGGTCGAGCAGGAGTAGGCAATCCGCGCGCCTTCGGGAAGCCTGCTGTAGATATCCTGGATGGCGCGGATCGAGGTGGCCAGCGGGTTTCCGTGGTTATTGTCGTAGAAGGAGTAGAGGAGCTTTCCGTCCTCGGAGATCAGTGCCGCCTTTGTCGTGGTGGAGCCGGCGTCGATGCCGAGATAGCAATTTCCCTGATATTCCTCGAGATTGCCTGTCGCGACCTTGTCGCGGTCATGACGCTCGATAAACTCCCGGTATTCGTCCTTATTGGCAAAGAGAGGCGCCATGCGGGCAACCTCCATCTGCATCTTGACGCCGTGGCGCAGACGGTCCTTCATATCGGTCAGAGAGTATTCCACATCCTCCTTTGCGTTCAGGGCGGATCCCAGAGCAGCAAAAAGGTGGGAGTTCTCCGGTATGATGGTGTGTTCTTCGTCGAGGTTCAGGGTGCGGATGAAGCACTGGCGAAGCTCAGACAGGAAGTGCAGCGGACCGCCGAGGAAGGCGACGTGGCCGCGGATCGGTTTTCCGCAGGCAAGACCGGAGATGGTCTGGTTTACCACCGCCTGAAAAATAGACACGGACAGGTCTTCCTTTGTTGCGCCTTCATTGATCAGCGGCTGAATATCTGTCTTGGCGAATACACCGCAGCGGGCGGCGATCGGATAGACCGCCTGATAATGCTTGGCATATTCGTTCAGTCCGGTCGCGTCCGTCTGCAGCAGCGCGGCCATCTGGTCGATAAAGGAACCGGTTCCTCCGGCGCAGACACCGTTCATTCTCTGCTCGATGTTTCCGTTCTCGAAGTAGATGATCTTCGCGTCCTCGCCGCCCAGCTCGATGGCGACGTCGGTCTGAGGCGCCTGGAACTGAAGAGCAGAGGAAACGGCGATGACCTCCTGCATGAACGGGACATCAATGTTCTGCGCGAGAGCCAGACCGCCGGATCCGGTGATGACCGGGTGAATCTGAACATTCCCCGTCACCTTTTCCGCTTCCTCGAGAAGATCCGCGAGAGTTTCCTGGATTTTTGCGAAGTGCCTCCGGTAGTCGGAGAACAGAATGTGCTTTTCCAGATCCAGAACGACAATCTTGACCGTTGTAGAACCGATATCAATACCTAATGTATAGTTTAAATCTGACATGTAATTTTACTCCTTTATATTCAGAACGATTATACGACATCGATTTTTTAAAAACAACAGCAAGGGTATCGGCCAAAAATGAAAAAATGGTAAAAACAGAGCCGGAAATGCCGGGCTTAGGACACATTAGGAAAATTGGGGTTCTGATTTTGCACAATATAATAGAGCACTTTGTGTTACTGCTCACCGCATACTTGCGAGCATCCGGGAAATCCGTTATGATGTTTTGTAAAGATATGGCATGGCAGGATTTTCCTGCGGAAACGGAAATGGAGAATTATGGCAGAGTACAAACTGATTAAGGTAAGCGGACGCGCAAAGCGGGCAGAGTTCAAAACCGTGCACGGCACGGTGCAGACGCCGGTTTTCATGAACGTGGGAACGGTGGGCGCCATCAAGGGGGCGGTTTCGACCGAGGACCTGGAGCGGCTCGGGACACAGATCGAGCTTTCCAACACCTATCACCTTCATGTGCGTCCCGGCGATGAGGTGGTCAAAAAACTCGGCGGTCTGCATAAGTTTATGTCCTGGAACAAACCGATCCTCACGGATTCGGGCGGGTTTCAGGTCTTTTCACTGGCGGATTCGCGGAAGATCAAGGAAGAGGGCGTTACCTTTCATTCCCATGTGGACGGCAGGCTGATCTTCATGGGGCCGGAGGAGAGCATGCAGATTCAGTCAAATCTCGGCTCGACGATCGCGATGGCCTTTGATGAATGTCCGTCCAGCATCGCTACAAAGAAATATGTAAAGGAGTCGATCGACCGGACGTACCGCTGGCTGATCCGCTGTCAGAAAAAGATGCGGGAGCTGAATCAGAGGGAAGACACCATTAATAAGGAACAGCTTCTGTTCGCAATCAATCAGGGAGCGGTTTATCCGGATCTCCGGATTGAGCACGCAAGGAGAATCCGTGAGCTGGATGCCGACGGCTATGCGGTCGGCGGACTGGCGGTCGGAGAGACGCACGAGCAGATGTATGACGTTTTGGATCATGTGGTGCCTGAGCTTCCGCAGGACAGGCCTACCTATCTGATGGGAGTCGGCACGCCCGCGAATATCATTGAGGCGGTGGACCGGGGCGTGGATTTCTTTGACTGCGTTTATCCGAGCCGGAACGGACGGCACGGACATGTGTATACCCACAAGGGCCATCTGAACCTGATCAATGCGCAGTACGAGCTGGACAGCCGTCCCATCGAAGAGGGGTGTCAGTGCCCGGTGTGCCGCAGATACAGCCGGGCCTATATCCGGCACCTCCTGAAGGCGAAGGAGATGCTGGGAATGCGTCTTTGCACGGAGCATAACCTGTATTTTTACAATCATCTGACAGAGGAGATCCGGAACGCGATCGAGGAGGACCGCTGGGACTCCTGGAAGAGAAAAGCTCTGGACGATCTTCGGGAAGAGGAGGAAAAGCATGAGGCGATGAAGCAGCCGAAGTACTACCAGAAGGTGGCCAACGAGCGGATTTTCCAGAAAGAGCAGGGGGATTCCCGGAAGGATGCGCGCGACACCGCGAAGGAAGAACAGATGAAGGAAGAGCAGGCTGTCCGCCGGGAAACAGAGAAATAAACACGAGCAGGCAGTCCGTCAGGAGACGGAGAAGTGAACAAAAGTCAGTTCAGGGCGGTGTGAAATTTGTGAAAACTTCATAAAATAGCTTGTCACCCGGTTTTTTATCATGTATTATTGTTGTTTGACAGTTATATCCGAAATTAATTACAGGGAGGAATCGTTATGATTTTTGCAAGTTCATCTTCGGGTTCAGGCAGCGCGCTCAGCATGATTATTCTGCTGGTGGCTATGTTCGCGCTGATGTATTTTATGATGATCCGTCCGCAGCGGAAAGAGCAGAAGAGAATGCAGGCGATGCTCAGCGCCATGGAAATCGGCGATGCGGTTGTGACAACCGGAGGATTCTACGGAATCATCATTGATATCAGCGAGGATGATGTCATCGTCGAGTTCGGCAACAACAAGAATTGCCGGATTCCGATGCGCAAGGAGGCAATCGCTCAGGTTGAGAAGCCGGAGCAGGCTGCTGCGGCAAAGGAAGAGAAAGCGGCTGCGGCAAAGACCGCGGATAAGGACGCGAAGAAATAATCGGAAGATCGGATTTTCAGGCACAGAAGCGCAGGTTTCTGTGCTTTTCTTTTTGTCAGGCGGCCCCGGAAACAGCAACTTTTTTTGCCGGTTGAAATGATAATTGAATTGAAGTATTATATAGACTACGAGTCAAGTACAAGTTGAATGAATGTACACAGCACACCGGTCAGATACCTGCTGCATGTACACAGCACACCTGGAACGGCTTGATGATCAGGATAAATGTCTGCAATGACAACTATGCTAAGGATAAAAGAGGTGTATCAGAATATGGAATTTAAAATCGGTTTGATTCACGGGGACGGCATCGGCCCCGAAATTGTCAACGAGGCACAGAAGGTTCTGGATGCGGTTGCTGAAAAATATCACCACACCTTTCATTATACAAACCTGCTGCTCGGAGGAGCCTCGATCGACGCGACGGGACTCCCGCTCACGGATGAAACGGTCGCCGAGGCGAAGACCTGCGACGCGGTTCTGATGGGCTCGATCGGCGGAGACGCGAAGACATCCCCGTGGTACAGACTGGAGCCGTCAAAGCGTCCGGAGGCCGGACTGCTCGGCATCCGCAAGGCGCTGGGACTTTTCGCGAACCTTCGTCCGGCTTACCTCTACAATGAGCTGCGGGCAGCCTGCCCTCTGAAGGACGAGATTATCGGAGATGAAGGCTTTAATCTGATCATCGTGCGGGAACTCACCGGCGGTCTGTATTTCGGGGCGCGCGAGACAAAGGAAGTAGGAGGCGTGGAGACCGCGGTCGATACCCTGAGCTACAACGAGAATGAGATCCGCAGGATCGCGAAGAGAGCCTTTGAGATCGCGATGAAGCGGAACAAAAAGGTGACCGAGGTAGACAAGGCGAATGTTCTGGATTCCTCCAGGCTCTGGAGAAAGGTGACGGCGGAGGTCGCGAAGGAATATCCTGAGGTCACCTATGAGAATATGCTGGTCGACAACTGCGCGATGCAGCTGGTCCGCGACCCGAAGCAGTTTGACGTCATCCTGACGGAGAATATGTTCGGCGATATCCTTTCGGACGAGGCGAGCATGGTGACCGGTTCCATCGGAATGCTGTCGTCCGCAAGCCTGAATGAGACCAGCTTCGGTCTGTATGAGCCGTCGCACGGCTCCGCGCCGGATATCGCGGGCAGGAACATCGCCAATCCGATCGCGACCATCCTTTCCGCGGCGATGATGCTGCGTTATTCTCTGAATCTGGATGAAGAGGCGGACGATGTGGAGTCGGCGGTCGAGAGAGTGCTCGCGGACGGATACCGGACTGGCGATATTTACTCTGAGGGCACGACGAAGGTGACCTGCTCCGGTATGGGAGACGCCATTACGGCGATTCTGAAAGAAGCCTGAGCAAGGCGGCAGATGAAGATCAATACGATTGGGCATATTAATACGATTAGATAGATGGGAGAACGGATTATGAATAGTGATCATGTTACAAAGGGTATGCAGGCGGCGCCTGCGAGAAGTCTGTTCAACGCACTGGGATTCACACCGGAGGAGATGAAGAAGCCGCTGATCGGCATCGTCTGCTCATACAATGAGATCGTTCCGGGACACATGAACCTGGACAAGATTGCCCAGGCGGTGAAGATGGGCGTGGCCGAGGCAGGCGGAATGCCGGTAATGTTTCCGGCGATCGCGGTCTGCGACGGCATCGCCATGGGACACATCGGAATGAAGTATTCTCTGGTCACCCGTGATCTGATCTGCGATTCCACGGAATGCATGGCGATCGCGCATCAGTTCGACGGCCTGGTGATGATTCCGAACTGCGATAAGAATGTCCCGGGTCTTCTGATGGCGGCGGCCCGCATCAACATTCCCACCGTCTTCGTAAGCGGCGGCCCGATGATGGCCGGACACGTCTACGGGAGGAAGAGAAGCCTCTCGTCGATGTTTGAGGCGGTCGGCTCCTACGCGGCAGGGAAGTTCACCGAGGATCAGGTGTCGGAATATGAGAGAAAGGTCTGCCCGACCTGCGGCTCCTGCTCCGGCATGTACACCGCGAACAGCATGAACTGCATCACCGAGGCGCTCGGCATGGGCCTTCAGGGCAACGGCACCATCCCGGCGGTATATTCCGAGAGGCTTCGCCTCGCAAAGCATGCGGGCATGAAGGTCATGGAGATGCTGGAGAAAAACATCCGCCCCCGCGACATCATGACGAAGGAAGCGTTCCTGAACGCGCTTACCGTAGACATGGCGCTCGGATGCTCCACCAATACCATGCTCCATATCCCCGCGATCGCGCATGAGGCGGGCTTTGATTTTGACACAGAGCTCGCAAATGAGATCAGCGAGAAGACGCCGAATCTCTGCCACCTGGCACCCGCGGGAGCTACCTATATGGAAGATCTGAATGAGGCGGGCGGCGTTTACGCGGTGATGAACGAGCTGTCCAAGAAGAATCTTCTGAATCTGGACTGCATGACAGTAACCGGCAGGACCGTCGGCGAGAATATCAAGAACTGCATCAATAAGGATCCGGAAATCATCCGGCCGATCGATCATCCGTTCATGGAAAAGGGCGGCCTTGCCGTTCTCAAGGGCAATCTGGCGCCGGACACCGCTATCGTAAAGCAGTCCGCCGTACTTCCGGAGATGATGGTGCATGAGGGTCCGGCACGGGTATTCGACTGCGAGGAGGACGCGATCGCTGCGATCAAGGGCGGAAAAATCGTGCCCGGCGATGTCGTTGTCATCCGTTATGAAGGACCGAAGGGCGGCCCGGGCATGAGAGAAATGCTGAACCCGACCTCGGCGATCGCCGGAATGGGGCTTGACTCCAGCGTCGCCCTGATCACGGACGGACGTTTCTCCGGCGCCTCCAGAGGCGCCTCTATCGGCCATGTCAGCCCGGAGGCTGCGGTCGGCGGGCCGATTGCCTTCGTGCAGGAGGGAGACATCATCAGCATCGATATCCCGAATCACAGGCTTGACATGAAGGTGAGCGACGAGGAAATCGCCAGAAGAAAGGCCGGGTGGGTTCCGAGAAAACCAAACGTGACGACAGGATATCTCGCCCGCTATGCGGCGATGGTGACCAGCGCGAACCGCGGCGCGATTCTCAGGACACCGGACGTACAGTAATGTCAATGCCCTTAAAGGGGCACTACAAGGCCGTATTTTGGGGACAAAAGATTCTCTGTCCCCGCCATGCTTGGATTGCCCGTGCTATGTACTTCAGTTCGCAATCCTGCACATATGAAAAAGAGGGATACTGACATGCAGTTAAATGGATCACAGATCGTCATTGAATGCCTGAAGGAACAGGGCGTAGATACCGTCTTCGGATATCCGGGCGGCGCCATCCTGAACATCTATGACGAATTATACAAACATCCGGAAATTCATCATATTCTGACCTCTCATGAGCAGGGAGCGTCGCACGCTGCCGACGGCTATGCGAGGGCGACGGGAAAGGTCGGCGTATGTTTGGCGACATCGGGACCCGGAGCGACAAATCTGGTAACCGGTATCGCTACGGCATATATGGATTCGGTTCCGATCGTGGCAATCACCGCCAATGTGGGAACCAGCTACCTCGGGAAGGACAGCTTCCAGGAGGTTGATATCACAGGAATTACGACGCCAATCACAAAATACAGCTCGATCGTCAAGGATGTCACCCGTCTCGCGGATACCATCCGGCGCGCGTTTGCCATTGCCAGGAGCGGAAGACCGGGCCCTGTGCTCGTGGACATCCCGAAGGATATCACGGCTGCAGTCTGCGATTTTGGGAGAAAAGAACCGGAGATGCCGGCGCCGGGCAAAAACGTGAATAAAGAAGACCTCACAAGGGCGGTGGAGATGATCAATGCCTCAAAGCGTCCGTATCTCTTTGTCGGAGGCGGCGCTGCGATCTCGGGCGCACAGAAGGAAGTCATTGAGCTTGCGCATCGGATTCAGGCGCCCGTCTGCGACACGCTGATGGGGAAGGGAACCTTCCCGGGGACAGATGATCAGTATATGGGCATGCTCGGCATGCACGGCACAAAAGGGGCAAATCTGCTCACCTCCGAGTGCGATCTTCTGATTGTTCTGGGAGCCCGTTTTTCGGATCGGGATGTGGGATCGCCGAAGACCTTCGCAAAGCAGGCGAAGATCCTCCAGATTGACGTTGACCCGGCGGAGGTGAACAAAAATGTCGTCGTGACGGCAAGCGTTTCCGGGGACATGAAAGAGGTTCTTGACGCGCTTCTTCCGGAGATCAAGGAAAAATCCAATCCGCAGTGGACAGAAGAAATGCACGCAAAGCAGAAACTGGTAAATGATTACGTGCCGGCGGATCGCCTCACAGCACAGTTTGTCATCCGCAAAATCTATGAAATTACAAAAGGACAGGCCATCATCTGCACCGATGTCGGACAGCATCAGATGTGGGCGGCGCAGTACTATAAGTACACGGAGCCGAGAACGCTGATCACCTCGGGCGGACTCGGAACCATGGGATACGGACTCGGCGCGGCGATCGGCGCGAAGTGCGGAAGACCTGACAAGACGGTCATCAACATCGCTGGCGACGGCTGTTTCCGCATGAACATGAACGAGATCGCCACAGCCGTACGGAGCAATATACCGGTAATCGAGGTCGTGATCAATAATCATGTGCTCGGCATGGTGCGCCAGTGGCAGAATCTGTTCTACGGGCAGAGATATTCCAGTACGATACTCGATGACAAGGTCGATTTCGTCAAGGTGGCGGAGGCGCTTGGAGCAGAGGGCGTCCGCATCACCAGAGCGGAAGAATTCGCGCCCGCCCTCGAGAAGGCGATCGCGGATCAGAAGCCGGTTGTGCTCGACTGCATCATCGATCCGGATGACAAGGTGTCTCCGATGATTCCGGCGGGAAAGCCAAACGATGAAATCTACGACCAGAAGGACATGGAGAACTGGAACAAGTAGATTGACAAGTATTTGTTAGAAGTTTATCATAGTAAAGTGTGTTTCGGATTTCAGGTAGCACACTAGAATTTTACCAGGAGGATATCAAAATGAGCAGAGTTTATAATTTTTCGGCCGGACCGGCTGTTCTTCCGGAGGAGGTTCTGAAGGAAGCACAGGAAGAGATGATGGACTACCGCGGATGCGGAATGTCAGTCATGGAGATGAGTCACCGATCTAAAATGTTCGATGATATTATCAATGAAGCCGAACAGGATTTCCGCGAGCTTGTCGGGGTTCCGGATAATTATAAGATTCTGTTCTTACAGGGCGGCGGAAGCCTTCAGTTCGCGCAGATTCCGATGAATCTGATGAAGAACCGCGTCGCCGACTATATTATTACCGGAAACTGGGCAAAGAAGGCATGGGAGGAGGCGCAGATCTACGGAAAAGCCAATGCGATTGCTTCCTCCGCGGATCAGAATTACACCTACATCCCGGATTGCTCGGATCTTCCGATCGACGAGGATGCGGATTACGTATATATCTGCGAGAACAATACCATTTACGGAACAGAGTACAAGAAGCTTCCGAATACAAAGGGAAAGCTCCTTGTGGCGGACGTTTCCTCGAATTTCCTGTCCCGTCCGATCGATGTGGAAAAGTACGGCCTGTTTTTCGGCGGTGTGCAGAAGAATGTAGGCCCTGCCGGAATGGTCATCACCGTAATCCGCGACGACCTGATCACGGACGACTGCCTGCCGGGCACGCCGACGATGATGAAGTACAAGACACAGGCAGACAAGAATTCTCTGTACAACACACCGAACTGCTGGTGCATCTACATCTGCGGCAAGGTCTTCAAGTGGCTGAAGAAAAACGGCGGACTTGAGGCAATGAACGAGCGCAATGAGAAGAAGGCTAAGCTCCTTTACGATTATCTCGATCAGTCGAAGCTGTTCAAGGGCACGGTTCGCAAAGAGGACCGCTCTCTGATGAATGTTCCCTTCGTGACCGGAGACAAGGAGATGGACGCGAAATTCGTCGCAGAGGCGAAGGAGGCCGGACTGGAGAACCTGAAAGGCCATCGTACCGTCGGCGGTATGCGCGCTTCCATTTACAACGCAATGCCTTACGCGGGTGTTGAGGCTCTCGTGAAGTTCATGGGTGAGTTTGAGAAGGAGAATCTGAAATAATGTATCAGTATCATTGCTTAAATAATATTTCAAAGGTCGGTCTTCAGCGTTTCAGCGATCAGTACAGGGAGACAGACCGGTTCGAGGACGCTGACGCGGTTCTGGTCAGAAGTGCGAAGATGCACGATATGGAGTTCGGCGGCAAGCTCCTTGCGATTGCCCGTGCGGGCGCCGGTGTCAACAACATCCCGCTCGAGAAATGTGCGGAGAAGGGAATCGTTGTATTCAACACGCCCGGCGCCAATGCAAACGCCGTGAAGGAGCTGGTCATCGCGTCGATGCTGCTGGCATCCCGTGATATCGTCGGCGGTATTGAGTGGGTCAGAGCAAATCATGACGATGAAAACATCGGAAAGGACGCGGAGAAGGCGAAGAAGCAGTTCGCCGGAACCGAGATCAGCGGAAAAAAGCTGGGAATCATCGGACTCGGCGCAATCGGTCAGCTCGTCGCAAATGCGGCGACGCATCTGGGAATGGACGTCTACGGCTATGATCCCTTCCTGTCGGTCGATGCCGCGTGGAATCTGTCCAGAACGATCCGTCACATTCAGGATGTCAATGAAATTTATAAAGAGTGTGACTTTATCACGGTTCATGTGCCGGCGACCGACAGCACCAGAGGCATGATCAGCCGCGAGGCCATTGAAATGATGAAGCCGGGTGTGGTGGTGATGAACTATGCGCGTGACATTCTGGTGGACGAGGATGCCATGATCGATGCGCTGAAGGCGGGCAAGGTCAGAAGATACATGACAGATTTCGCCAATGACAAGATCATCAACGCGACGAATACCATCATCACTCCGCATCTGGGAGCTTCCACAGAGGAAGCCGAGGACAACTGCGCGGAGATGGCAGTCAAGGAGCTCCGGGATTTCATCGAGAACGGAAATATCAGCCATTCTGTGAATTATCCGAACATGAACAACGGTATTCTGCGTGACGCGGCGCGTCTGTGCATCTGCCACAGAAATGTAAAGGATATGATCCGCAGATTTACGAGAATTCTCTCGGATGAGGGCTTTAATATTGCAAATATGGCGAACAAGAGCCGCGGTGATTTCGCATACACGGTCATCGATCTTGAAGCGCCGGTGAATGAGCAGGTGATGACGAAGATTGAGGCGACCGACGGTGTACTGAAGGCCAGAGTCATCACAAGATAAGCAGTGTAAAAGAATAGGAACCCCGGAAAGGAATTTCCGGGGTTTTTGTACTTCTTCACGAACAATGAGGAGCATACGGATGCGATGTGGCCGGGTACGGCCGCATCTGTTCACGGAGGTATAGAAATGGCTGTAATTAGACCGTTCCGGGCGCTGACGCCGGTGAAGGAGAAGGCCGCGCAGGTGGCGGCCCTGCCCTACGATGTATACAATCGGGAGGAGGCAAGAGAGGCTGTGGAGAGGAATCCAATTTCCTTTCTCGCTATCGACCGCGCGGAGACACAGTTCCCCGAGGAACAGGATATCTATGCGCCCTGCGTCTATGAAAAGGCGTCGTCAATGCTTAAGGAATGGGAGAACAAGGGTATTTTTGAAGAGGACAGCAGGCCCTGCTTCTATATATGGGAGCTGATCATGAACGGCAGGAGCCAGAAGGGCCTGGTCGCGTGCTCTTCGGTGGATGATTACCTGAACAATGTGATCAGGAAGCATGAGAACACTCGAAAGGACAAGGAAAAGGACCGGTTTGATCATATTGATGCCTGCAGCGCGCAGACAGGTCCGATCTTTCTCGCCTATCGCTCGCATCCCGAAATCAGGAGTCTGATAGAGAAGGAGAGCAGGAAGGCACCGGTGCTGGATTTTATCGCCGAAGACGGTGTGATTCACCGGGTGTGGAGGATCGACCGGGACGACCAGATTGCCGCGCTGACCGAAGCATTCGCCGGTCTTGATCATACCTATATCGCGGACGGGCATCACAGAGCGGCGTCCGCCGTTTCCGTATCGCTGAAGAGGAGAAAGGAGCATCCGGATTATACCGGAGAGGAGGAGTTCAACTATTTTCTTTCCGTGCTGTTTCCGGATGACGAGCTGCAGATCATGGACTACAACCGTGTTCTGAAGGATCTGAACGGATATGAGCCGGATGAGATTCTGGAAAAACTGGATCAGGTATTTCGTATCGCCGAGGCACCGGAATCTCCGTACCATCCGTCGAAAAAGGGAGAGATGGGCCTTTATCTGGAGGGAAAATGGTATCGTCTGCAGACCCGGAAGCACCTTCTGAAGACCGATCCGATCGGCTGTCTGGACGTGGAATATCTGCAGAGAGAGGCGCTGGGGCCGATCTGGAATATTCAGGACCCGAGAACGGACGCAAGAATTGATTTCGTCGGAGGAATCCGCGGGCTCGGAGAGCTGGAGAGAAGATGCCGTGAGGACTGCGAGGCTGCCTTCGCCCTGTATCCCACATCGATCAGCGAGCTTTTTGCCGTGGCTGACGCGGGACTTCTGATGCCGCCGAAATCGACCTGGTTCGAGCCCAAGCTCAGGAGCGGGCTGTTTATACACAAGATCGAAAAGTGATAAAAAGGACTGCCGCAAAAGCTGGTGCCGGAAGAGGCCGCCCGCTTTTGCGGCAGTTTTTATAGAATTTCTGTATAACGAGTTGCTGGAAGCCTGCAGCATCGGCTGCATGCCGGATTACCAGAGCTTGCGGTACAGTTCAATGACTTCCGGCTTCAGAGGCTGTCTCGGGTTTGTTTCGGTGCAGGAGTCGTTCAGAGCTGCCTCAGCCATGCTGTCGAGATGCGTCTCATATTCTTCCTTTGAGATGTCCAGCATCTCGGAGAGATGCTGCGGAATGCCCATGCTCTCGGACATGTATCTCATGTAGTTGCACAGGGAATGGATGGTCATGACCGGATTGAAGCTGGAGAGGCCGAGCATTGTCGCGATATTGCAGTAGCGCTCCACCACGGGATCATCGGACAGGTCCCGGTTCTTTGTGAGGTTGGAAACGCCGGCGTTGTATTCTGTGACGATCGGAAGCAGCATGGCGTTGGCACGGCCGTGGGGAATATGAAAATGCGCACCGAGCTGATGAGCCATCCCGTGGTTCAGGCCGAGGGAGGCAGAGTTAAAGGCGAGTCCCGCCAGTGTGGCCGCTGTATGCATCTTCTCCCGGGCGTGTGTGTCGTTATTGTCAGAGTAGGAGCGGAAGAGATACTGGCCGACGATCTCAACGGCTTTTTCTGCAAGCGCGCCGGAGAAGTCGTTGTGCTTCGTGCTGACATAGGCTTCAATCGCGTGAGTCAGTACATCCATTCCGGTATCTGCCGTCACAGACGCGGGTACACTCCGCACCAGCACCGCGTCGAGGATGGCTTCGTCCGGCGACATATCGTCAGAAACCAGCGGAATCTTCTTCTGGTGATCAGGATCGCTGATAACGGCAAAGGAGGTCACTTCGCTTCCGGTACCGCTCGTGGTCGGGATGCAGATCAGACGGATATGCGTTCCTCCGTTCATGCTCTCCGACATTTTGCGTATGGATTTGGAGAGATCCATGGCAGATCCGCCGCCTACGCCTATAATCGTGTCACAGCCGGACTCCAGATAAGCTTTGACACCGGCAACGACCTTTGAGATCGGAGGATCCGGAACCACCTCGGTGAATATTTCATAGGCAATGCCGCCCTTTGAGAGAGGCTTTACGATATTGCGGATCGCATCGCTCTTCACGATAAAGGGATCGGTAACAATGAAGACCTTCCGGCTGTTGATCCGGCTCAGGCGATCCAGAGATTTTTCACCAAAATAAATATCTGTGAGGATATGGAAATGTTCCATGCTGCTGTCCTTTCCTTATTATTTAAGCTGCTATGATAAGGATATCATAGCACGCAGAGGAGATACATTCAAGCAATCCACACGTTTTGGTTATGAAATTATGACTGATTTTGTGAGATGTTGATGGAATTTGACGGCCTGCGGATGGATCAGTGGTATGGGGAGATTTTTGGTTACTGTTCACGTCAAACTGACGAGGCTGTGAAATTTGTGCCTTTCAGATATCACGCGGTCTGCAGTAATTTTTGATGAAATTGTGAATTCCGTGAATTCTGCCCCAACAGGTTTGCAAATCGATTCTAAAGAAGGTAAAATATTCCGGTGTGCGGTGCAGCTGCATAGCGGCTGTATTTTTTGTGACGGGAAAGCATTTGCCGGTCTGTTTCCACATGTGTGTGACAGAGAAAATTGACATGAAAGCGGGTATTTTTTAAATGGAAATTCAGAATCGGGGCCGTCAGTGGTCCGTCGGTTACAAAATATTCTGGGCGGTCTACTGGGCATGCGTGTTCATCTTCCTCATGACGCAGCGGAGCACGCTCATCGGCAGCGTGAAGGTGGAGATGCGCGCCGGCGAAATCTTATTCGCGGTACTGACTGCCGCCGTCGCGGCTTCCGCGCTGCTCTGCACGTTTGTCCTGCATCCGCTGGACAAGGTGGATCAGAGGGGAAAGCAGGCCCGCCTTCAGATCTGGCCGTGGCATTTTCTGATTATGCTCGCCGTGGATGTCTGGTGCTTTTTTATCATTGAATATATCAACAACACGGAACTGGTCGCGATGGAATGGAAGTACAGGCTGCTGAATATCGCAGGCATCCTGATCATGAATCTGATCGCGTTTTTCTGGCTGAACTCTCTCAAGCGTTCACTGATGCTGATCCTGTCCATCTGGTCGTTTATCAGCATTGCGTTTTATTTTGTGTATCTGTTCCGGGGAGAGCCGCTTCAGCTGATTGATTTCTTCTCGATCTCGACGGCGGCCACGGTATCCGGTTCCTATACCTACACGCTGACAAGGGGAATTGTGCTTGATCTTGTAGTGTACTTCTGCGTGCTGGGCCTTTTGATTCACATGCGGAACTATGTTCTGGTCCGCAAGGGTGTGATCCGCAAGATACTGATGCGCGCCGGCATCGCGGTGTTCATGGTCGGCATGTTCTTTTTCTATCTGAATGTGAACTGGAACGGCGGCCTCGGCATTCTGACAGACCTGTTCGCGCCGATCAAGACCTATACGGAGTACGGAACCACGGTCGGCTTTTTCTGTGTGGCAAAATACATGAGACTGAGCCCGCCGGACGGCTACACGGTCAGCGGAACAAAGAAGATTGCGGAAGATTCTGTGAAGAGTCAGGAAAGCGGTTCGGACGGAAGCGATACTTCTGATACTTCTTCGGTAAAACCGGTGAACATTATCGCGATCATGAATGAGTCGTGGGCGGATTACAGCTACATCGGAGACCTGAAGACGAATGAGCCGGTGATGCCGTTCTACGACTCGCTTGAGGAGAACACGATCAAGGGACACACGCAGGTGTGCATCACCGGAGGCGGAACGGCAAAGACGGAGTACGAATTCCTCACCGGAAATTCCGTGAAGAGATTCCCCGCGATGGTTCCCTATGTGAGCTACTTCACGCACGATCAGTATTCGATCGTCTCTACTCTGGAGGCACAGGGATACAAGACAGCCGCCATGCATCCGTATAAGGGAAGCAACTGGAATCGTGAGACCGCGTACCGCCTGCTGGGCTTCGACCGGTTCTACACGCAGGACGACTTCACCGAGGACGACGACGTCGAGTATGTTCACAGCCACATCAGCGATATGTCGAATTACAAGAAGATCATTCAGGTGGTCAATGAGGAGAATCAGGCCGGAAATCCGTTCTTCCTGTTTGACATCACGATGCAGAATCACGGAGGCTATACGGCCGATGATGTCGATGAGACCATTACCGTCGACGGATATGAGAACGATGTCGTGAGCCGGTTCCTTTCCCTGGAAAAACTCAGCGACGACGCGCTGGAGTATCTGATCGATTACTTCAAGAACTATGATGAGCCCACGCTGATCATCATGTTCGGCGATCATTATCCGACCATGCCGGATTCCTTCACGGAATATGTGTCCGGCGCGAATTACAATTCTCTGGATCTGGAGCAGCAGGAGCACTATTACGCGACACCGTTCCTGATCTGGGCGAACTACGACATCCCGGAAGAACAGAATGTGGTGACGAGCACGAATTATCTGAGCACCATGCTCCTGGAACAGACCGGGCTTCAGATGACAGATTACAATTACTATCTGAAGAATCTCATGACTAAGATACCGGCGCTGAATCATATGGGCTATGAGGATGCGGACGGGAACTGGCACACCTGGTCTTCGGGCAGCGAGGAAGACCTGTTGAATGAGTGGCAGTATGAATGTCTGCAGTACAATGAGCTGGCGGAGAAACGGAACCGGCTCGACTGGTTCTTCTCGCTGACCAGCGATTCGTGAAAAATTTTCTGCTCATTTTGAGCGAAATTGATTGAGGCAGAAATGAATTGAGACAGAGATTTCATATTCCGGATGGGAACGTTGCGGGATTAGGAGTCTCTGTTTCTTTATAAGCGGCTGGTTACGGGATATCTGAAAGGCAGGGATTTCACAGCCAGTAATGCTCTGGCAAAGGGACTGAAAAATCTTTGCCGCTTTAGTGGCGCGTGAACAGTAACCGGACAGTAAGAGCTCCAGGAGAGGAGCAGCAATTGGGACTTGTGAAAAAGAACGAAATACGTTATCATTTGTAGCGATTGACGCTGGGTATAATCGTCCGACAGAAAGGAATTTGATATGATAGCTGCGAACAATGTAACACTGAGGGTAGGGAAGAAAGCCCTTTTCGAGAACGTGAACATCAAGTTCACGGAGGGCAACTGTTATGGTGTAATCGGCGCGAACGGCGCCGGAAAATCTACATTTCTGAAGATTCTTTCCGGGCAGCTGGAGCCGACGAACGGAGACGTCACGATCACGCCGGGACAGAGACTGTCTTTCCTGGAGCAGGATCATTTTAAGTATGACGATCAGCCGGTTCTGGATACGGTCATTCAGGGAAACGGCAGACTCTACGAGATTATGAAGGAGAAGGACGCGCTCTACGCAAAGCCCGATTTCACCGATGAAGACGGCATCAAGGCCAGTGAGCTTGAGGCGGAGTTCGCAGAAATGAACGGATGGGACGCGGAGACGGACGCGGAGCAGCTGCTGAACGGACTCGGAATCGAGACAGATCTGCACTACGCGCAGATGGGAACGCTGGACGGCCCGCAGAAGGTAAAGGTGCTTCTGGCGCGCGCTCTGTTCGGCAATCCGGATATTCTGCTTCTCGATGAGCCGACGAACCATCTGGATCTGGATGCCATCGACTGGCTGGAGGAGTTCCTGATCAATTTCGAAAACACGGTCATCGTCGTATCCCATGACCGGTATTTTCTGAACAAGGTCTGCACAAATATCGCGGATATCGATTACGGCAAGATTCAGCTCTACGCGGGCAACTATGACTTCTGGTTCGAGTCCAGCAATCTGCTGCTGCAGCAGAAGAAGGAAGCAAACAAGAAGAAGGAAGAGAAGATCAAGGAGCTGCAGGAGTTTATTTCCCGATTCGCGGCGAATGCTTCCAAGTCCAAGCAGGCGACCTCGCGAAAGAAGGCTCTGGAGAAGATCCAGCTGGATGATATCAAGCCGTCCAGCCGGAAATATCCTTATATCGATTTCCGTCCGAACCGCGAGATCGGAAACGAGGTTCTTGAGGTTCACAACATCAGCAAAACCATCGACGGCGTGAAGGTACTCGACGATGTTTCCTTCACTTTGAGAAGAGAAGACAAGGTCGCCTTTGTCGGTTCCAACGAGCAGGCGGCGACGGAGCTCTTCAAGATCATCGCCGGCGAGGATGAGGCCGATGAGGGATACTACAAGTGGGGCGTCACCACATCACAGGCATTTTTCCCGAAGGACTACACGGAGGAGTTTGACTCGGACCTGACAATCGCGGAGTGGCTGACCCAGTATTCAGAGATCAAGGACGCCACCTATGTGCGCGGATTCCTCGGAAGAATGCTATTCGCGGGTGATGACGGCGTCAAGAAGGTGCGCGTTCTGTCCGGAGGAGAGAAGGTCAGGTGTCTTCTGTCGAAGATGATGATCTCGGGCGCGAATGTGCTCGTTCTGGACCAGCCGACCAACCATCTGGACATGGAGTCGATTCAGGCGCTGAATAACGGCCTGATCAAGTTCCCGGGGGTTCTGCTGTTCACCTGTCATGACCATCAGTTTGTGCAGACGACCGCAAATCGGATCATGGAATTCCGGCATGACGGAACGCTGATTGACAAGGTGACAACCTATGATGAGTATCTGGCGGCGGATGCGGACGCGAGAAAACGCTCGGTTTACACGCTTACAGAGGAAGACAACTGAGTGTTTTACTAATAGCTGGCGAAATTCATACGATAGAAAAATGAGAGGCGGAGAAGATGGAAAATAACAATCATCCGGTCCTTGTCATTATGGCGGCCGGCATGGGCAGCCGGTATGGCGGGCTGAAGCAGATGGATCCCATGGATGAGAGGGGACATCTGATCATTGATTATTCGATTTATGACGCGGTGCAGGCCGGTTTCCGGGAGATTATTTTCGTCATCAAGGAAGAAAATAAACAGATCTTCAAGGAGAGGATCGGAGACCGGATCAGCCGCAGCGTGAAGGTGAGCTATGCGTTTCAGAGACTGAACGATCTGCCCGCCGGCTATCAGGTCCCGGAGGGACGCGTGAAGCCGTGGGGGACCGGCCACGCCGTGCTGTCGTGCTTTTTCGCGGTCAACGGTTCTCCGTTCGCCGTGATCAACGCGGATGACTACTACGGAAGAGACGCTTTCCGGAAGATGTACGATTACCTCGCTCACAACGGCGACGATACAAAGTACCGCTATGCGATGGTCGGCTATCATCTGAAGAACACCGTGACAGAAAACGGATACGTCTCCCGCGGAATCTGCGAGGTCAACGGCCGGGAGGAGCTGGTCGGGATTCACGAGCGCACCCGGATCGAGAAACATCCGTCCGGCATTGAATACACAGAGGATGACGGAAAGACCTGGATGCCCCTTGCGGACGACACGGTGGTTTCTATGAATATGTGGGGCTTTAACTACAGCATTATGAATGAGCTTCTCGCGCGCTTCCCGGCATTCCTTGACCGGACACTGAAGGAGAATCCGCTGAAGGGAGAGTATTTCCTTCCCTCCGTGGTCGCGGATCTGCTCGCAGAGGACAAGGCGGCGGTGAAGGTGATGACGACATCGGACAAATGGTACGGCGTGACCTACAAGGAGGACAAGCCGGCAGTGACCGCCGCGCTGAAGAAGATGACGGAGGACGGCTTATATCCGCCGGAGCTTCTGGACGGAGAAGCGCATTCCTGAAACTGCTTCTGAAAATTATTTTTCGGAGGACCACAGATTGTTTACTAAGATCAAAAATTCGTCAATCGGCTTTCTTGCGGTTCTTTTTCTTATGATCGCGGCGGCAGGCGCGCTTCTTGGCACCGGTTTCTTTCCGTTTTTCAGATGGTATCTGCTGCTTCTGGTCATCGGAATCGGATTTTTCCCGCTGACCCGGATCCTGTTTCCGGCCTTTTGTGACGGCGGATGGCTGTTCTCCCGCGTGATCGGGATCGCGGTCGGCGGCTACGCGGTGTGGGTTCTCGGACTTGCAGGCATTCTGCAGTTTACCGGTCATCGGGCGCTGACTGTCACGCTGATCTTCATCGGCGCGTGCTGGGTTCTGTTCATGCTGAGGCCGGTGAAGCAAAAACCGGATATCAATCGTATGATCGCGGAGGAGGTTCTGTTCTTCGGACTTTTCCTGTTCTGGGCTTATCTCATCGGCTTCCGGCCGCAGGCCAGCGGAACGGAGAAGTTCATGGATTACGGCTTTATGGCCGCGATGTACCGGAGCACATCTCTCCCGGCAAAGGATATCTGGTACGGGACGGATGCGATCAACTATTATTACGGCGGGCAGTACTTCGGCGTTTATCTTGGAAAAATGTGCGGCGTCGGGGTTTCTTATGCATACAACATTTACCGGGCGATGATTGCCGCTCTCGGCTTTGTGCTTCCATTTTCCATCGTGCATCAGATGGTGCTGGACCGCTTTAAG
This sequence comes from uncultured eubacterium 1-6, assembly GCA_903789595.1. GTDB lineage: Bacteria > Bacillota > Clostridia > Lachnospirales > Lachnospiraceae > Bilifractor. Next base: position 174,681 of record CAIFEZ010000002.1, on the reverse strand, counting down.
GAACGCCCGCATGCCGGGGGATGGGCCGCCGCAGGCGGACTGATCGGCGGGGCCGCGGTTTCCCTTGCCGGAAACGGTCACTATGTGCTGTATGGAATTTTCGGGAAGGCGCTGGGACTTTCGATGCCGGACGGCCGGGACTATTACTGGTTTGCGGATTCAACGCGGTATATCGGATACAATCCGGTGAATACCGCGGACCGGACCATTCACGAGTTTCCCGCCTACTCGTTTATTCTCGGGGATGTTCACGCGCACATGTGCAATATCATGTTTGTGCTGACGGCGGTGGCACTTCTGTATGCCTGGATCTGCACCGGGCGGGAGAAAAAATATATCCCGGATGCGAGGTTCCTTGCGGCTGCTGCTTTGATCGGCATGTTCCAGTGGACGAATTTCTGGGATTTTGCTATCTATTTCACGGTCGCTTTCTTCTGTATTCTATTCCGTGCGCTGCACAGCGGCTGCGGGAGCAGGAAGAGAAGGGCTTTGACGGCCGTGTATCAGACCGCGCTTCTGGCTGTGGTATCAGCGGTATTCTCGATTCCGTTTCGGATGCAGTTCCAGTCGCCGGTTTCCGGTGTGAAATTCTGCCAGACGCACACGCCGCTGTATCAGCTTCTGATTCTCTGGGGATTCCCATTTGCAGTATTCGTCCTGCTGATTGTCACCGTGGTCAGGGATAATCGGGGGATAAAACAGGATGCGGTCACAAAACGGGACACGGATACAAAACAGGATACGGTCACAAAACGGGACACGGATACAAAACAGGATACGGATACAAAACAGGATACAGTCACAAAACAGAGGCTCCCGGATTATTTTGCGCTGATTCTCGGGCTGTGCGCTTTCGGTCTCGTGCTCGTGCCGGAAATTGTCTACGTCAGGGACATTTATGAGTCCAGCGGGTACCCGCGGTCAAATACGATGTTCAAGATGACCTATCAGGCGTTCATCCTTTACGGCATGATGATGGCGTATGCGGTCATCTGCTTCCTGGCATCCGGACGGAGGGCACGCCGCGTCACAGGAATCGTCGCCGCGGCGTTTCTCGGACTGACACTCGGGTATTTCCCGACATCGGTGCGGCAGTACATTGGAAATATTTTTCAATATAAGAATTATCAGGGTCTGGACGCGGCGGCATTTCTGGAGAGCGCATATCCGGATGACGCCTCGGCAATCCGGTGGCTGAATGAGAACGTCACGGGACAGCCGATCGTTCTGGAGGCGGACGGAGACAGCTACAGCACCGCGTGCAGGGTATCCGCGATGACCGGGCTCCCGACGGTGCTCGGCTGGTATGTCCACGAATGGCTGTGGAGGAGTGATCCGGAGGATCTGAACCGGCGTTCCGCGGATATTCAGACGATTTATACCTCTGACAATACAGAGGAGGTGCAGAGTCTGATTGAGAAGTACGGAATATCCTATATTTTTGTGGGAAGCGAAGAGTACGCGAAATACGGAACCGTGAATACAGAAGGGATTCAGGCTCTGGGAGAGGTTGTATACAGCAGCAGCGGTGCATTCATCGTGAAAACGGCAGAGGGCTGAGGATGGATCTGTTTGATTACGCAAAAGAAAAAAATATGGAGAAGGAGGCGCCTCTGGCATCGCGGATGAGACCGGAGCGCCTGGATGAGGTGGTGGGGCAGGAGCATATCATCGGAAAGGGAAAGCTTCTGTACCGCGCCATCAAAGCGGACAAGCTGAGTTCTCTGATTTTCTACGGCCCTCCGGGAACCGGCAAGACGACGCTTGCGCATGTCATCGCGAATACGACGAGTGCGGAGTTCATGCAGCTGAACGCCACCGCCTCAGGGAAAAAGGATATGGAGGAAGCGGTCAGGGCGGCGCAAGACAGGAGGGGCATGTACGGAAGGAAGACCATCCTGTTCATCGACGAGATTCACCGGTTCAACAAGGGACAGCAGGACTATCTTCTGCCATACGTGGAAGACGGCACGGTCATTCTGATCGGCGCCACGACGGAGAATCCGTATTTCGAGGTGAATTCCGCTCTGATCTCCAGGTCTGTGATTTTCGAGCTGAAGCCCTTGAGCGCAGAGAATATCCGGGAGCTTCTGAACAGGGCGGTGACGGATCCGGTGAAGGGCATGGGGAGTTATCATGCCGTGCTGGAACCGGACGCCTGTGATTTTCTCGCGGACATCGCGGGCGGAGATGCCCGAGAAGCGCTGAATGCACTGGAGCTGGGAATTCTGACGACGGAGCCGTCGCCCGGGGACGGGAGGATACACATTGATCTGGAGACGGCGTCCCAGTGTATTCAGAAGAGGGTCGTCCGCTATGACAAGACAGGGGACCAGCATTACGACACGATATCAGCCTTCATCAAGAGCATGCGTGGATCGGATCCGGACGCTGCCGTCTATTACCTGGCCAAAATGCTTTATGCGGGGGAGGATGTGAAATTCATCGCGAGGAGAATCATGATCTGCGCCTCAGAGGACGTCGGAAACGCGGACCCCATGGCCATGGTGGTCGCGGCTTCAGCGGCGCAGGAGGTAGAACGCGTGGGGATGCCGGAATCCCAGCTGATTCTCTCTCAGGCAGCGATCTATGTGGCGGGAGCACCGAAGAGCAATGCCTGCACCGAAGCGATTTACCAGGCGATGGAGTCGGTGCGGAAGAAGCAGACGACGGTTCCCGTTCACCTGCAGGATGCGCATTACAAAAGCCATGAGCAGCTCGGCCACGGCATCGGATACAAATACGCGCACGACTATCCGAACCACTATGTAGAGCAGCAGTATCTGCCGGACGAGATCAGGGACGCGGTGTTCTATCATCCCACGGACAACGGCTACGAAGAAAAAATCAGACAGTATTTTGCGAAAATCGGCCGGAAGAAAAATCTGGAATAATGGTTTCCGGAGTGCCTGAGCGCAGCTGTGCCGGCAGTGATGGATTACGGCAGGCGGGGTGCACGCATGACGCAGCGTTTCGCCGATACCGCATCATTTACATGAGGATTTTCATGATGGCGGCGTAGACCTCCTGGCTCTTTTTCTTCCAGTTTTCCGAAAGCGTCTGTGCGGATTCCTCGGTGGGAACGGTGAACTTCAGCTCGATGAGTGTCTGCTTTCCCTCTTTGACCATGCAGTTCACGGTGTAGTCCTGATTGGAGTTGCGGAAGTAATCGGCAAGAGTCGAGGATTCGTTGCGCATCTCATAGGAGTGCAGAACCAGATAATTGGAAATTTCCCGTCGGATCTCCGGCGGGATTTCATTTTGAAAATATTCCAGCGTCTGTTTTCCCTGGGCGGTCATGCGGTAGTATGTCGTGTGATTGGTGGTTTCGACCTCGAGAAGACCGGTATTGATCATCTCCGAGAGAACCTCCTGAAGGTGAAAATATGAGGTGTATTTGCGGCTCAGGATCAGATCGGAGATCTGGGCGTTGGTGAGCGGAAAGGTAACCTTTCCGAGCATATACAGAATGATAAGCTTATACAGCGAGGTACCGGATTCCAGCATATGAAAATCTCCTGACTTTCTCGGAATTAAGACTCAGATGCAAACAGGGCAGATGACCGGCATCGCTGCGGATGCAGGCGGATGACATGCCGAAGAACAATGAGTCTGTCATGAAGTATAACATATTGGCTTTTGTCCGGCAAATATCTGCTTGTTTTTTTCGGGCAGTGTTAGTATGATAAGATTGCTGTTCAGAGAATATATGAAAGGCGGAGATTTATCAGCCGGTTATGCTCAGTTAAAGGCGCTGTGAAATTCCTGCCCGGTCAGTTAAGCGTGAACAGAACATGATAAACAGTAATAACATTAATAAACAGTTGAAGTTGGTCATGAACTGACAGATATAAGGAGAAATGAATTATGGCAAAGAAACCTACCGTTCTGATGATCCTCGATGGTTACGGTGAGAATCCGGTGTGTGAGCACAATGCGATCTGTGAGGCGAGAACACCGGTCATGGATCAGCTGAAGAGCCAGTGCCCTTATGTTCAGGGACAGGCCAGCGGACACTATGTAGGACTGCCCGACGGACAGATGGGAAATTCCGAGGTCGGACATATGAACATGGGCGCGGGCCGCATCGTGTATCAGGATCTGACCCGGATCACGAAGGCGGTTGATGACGGTGATTTCTTCCGGAACGAGGAGCTTCTGCTGGCGATCAACAACGCGAAGAAGAACAACGGCGACCTCCATCTCTGGGGTCTGCTCTCGGACGGCGGCGTACACAGCCACATCACACATCTCTACGCCCTGCTGAAGCTCTGCAGACAGGAGAATTTTGACAGAGTATATGTGCACTGCTTCCTCGACGGCCGTGACACGCCGCCGACTTCCGGCATCGAATATATCCGCCAGCTGATGGATCAGATGAAAGAGATTGGCGTCGGAAAAATCGGCGTGATCTCCGGACGCTACTACGCGATGGACCGTGATACGAACTGGGATCGTGTCGAGAAGGCATATGACGCTCTGACAAAGGGCGAGGGCGTTGACGGCGGCACGGATCCGCTCCGCGCGATGCAGGCGTCCTATGACAATGATATCACCGATGAGTTTGTGATCCCGACCGTCATGAAGAATGAGGACGGCACGCCGGTTGTTACGGTGAAGGAGGGAGACAGCGTGATCTTCTTCAACTTCCGTCCTGACCGCGCCCGCGAGCTCACGAGAGTTTTCTGCGACCCGGACTTCAAGGGATTTGACAGAAAGAGAATCGAGAATCTAACCTATGTATGCTTCAAGGATTATGATGAGACCATCCCGAACAAATACATCGCCTTCAAGAAGGAGACACTGACGAATACCTTCGGAGAGTGGCTCGCAAAGCAGGGAATGACCCAGGCCAGAATCGCGGAGACAGAGAAGTACGCACACGTCACGTTCTTCTTCAACGGAGGCGTTGAGGAGCCGAACAAGGGAGAAGACCGTTTCCTGATTCCTTCTCCGAAGGTAGCCACCTATGATCTTCAGCCGGAGATGAGCGCGCCGAAGGTATGTGACAAGCTCTGCGAGGCCATCCGGTCTCAGAAGTATGATGTCATCATCATCAACTTCGCGAACCCGGACATGGTCGGCCACACCGGCGTGGAAGCTGCCGCGATCAAGGCGATCGAAGCGGTCGATGAGTGCGTCGGCAGAGCGGTTGAGGCTCTGAAAGAGGTTGACGGACAGATGTTCATCACCGCAGACCACGGAAACGCTGAGCTGATGGTAGACCCCGCGACGGGAGAGCCGTGGACCGCTCATACCACGAATCCGGTTCCGTTCCTGCTCGTGAACTGCGATCCCGCCTACACACTCAGAGAAGGCGGAGCGCTCTGTGATATCGTTCCGACCATGATTGAGCTGATGGGCATGGAGAAGCCTGCGGAAATGACCGGAAAATCTCTTCTTGTCCGGAAATAACAGACAGCGTATTCTTCATAAGGATATTCATGTCATGTCTGAAAGGTGAGGGCACTGTGAATCCTCGTCTTATCGGTTTGATGTGAACAGACAGCAGGCCATGGTACAGATTTAGGTCAGAGCAGATCATGGTACAAATTTAGGACAGATGGAAAGACAGCGAGGTCATTTCCCCGGCGGGGAGACAGCGCTGTCTTTTTTTCGCTATTCATTCCATGAAGGACTTACGGATAAAGCTTTTAACAGCCGGTAATGCTCAGAGAAAGGTGCTGTGAAATTTCTGCCTGAGAAGATCAGCGTGAACAGCAACTACGTGAACGCGTGAACGGCGAGTATGGAGCTGTGGTGAGGAGAGTCTTGACTACGACTGGCGCAGAGGATATAATTTTGTGCGTTCGATATCATCCTGCGATGAGGTGAACAGGTAACGATGCACAGCACGAAAGCGCGGATGACGCGCAGGAATGTGTGCTCTGTTATAAAAAGGAAGGAAATTCAGAAGGTTTTTTAAGGAAGAGAGGAAGAAGAAATGATGAAAAAAGCAATGGCTCTTTTACTGACTGCCGGTATGACACTGTCGCTGGCGGCATGCGGATCTGCGTCAGGCAGTTCCTCGGAAGCGGCATCAGCATCCGGATCGGCATCGACATCGGAAAGCACAACGGAAACGGCAACGGCTGCGAGCACCTCCTCGTACGGCGATATCAAGACCGTTACGTCCGGAGAGCTTCATATGGCGACAAACGCAGCCTTCCCTCCGTATGAGACGACGGATGACAACGGCGGATACACCGGTATCGATGTTGACATCGCTACGGAGATCGCAAATGAGCTTGGTCTGAAGCTGGTAGTCGATGACATGGATTTCTCCTCTGTCATCACATCGGTTCAGTCCGGCAAGGAAGACATCGCCATGGCGGGAATCACGGTCAATGAGGAGCGGAAGAAGAATGTAGATTTCACCGACAGTTATGCGACTGGCGTTCAGTCCATCATCGTTCCGGAGGATTCCGACATCAAGTCGGTCGATGATCTTTCCAACGACAAGATGATCGGATGCCAGGAGGGCACCACCGGATATATCTATGCTTCCGATACTCCGGAAAACGGAGGATTCGGCGAGGATCACGTTATCGCTTATACGAACGGCGCTATGGCCATTCAGGCGCTGCTCGGCGGTAAGATCGATGCGGTGATCATCGACAATGAGCCCGCAAAGGCTTTTGTGGCACAGAACAAGGGTCTGAAGCTGCTGGATACCGATTATGTGAGCGAGGATTACGCAATCGGAGTCAACAAGGACAACACCGCGCTTCGCGACGCCATCAACACCATTCTGAAGAAGCTGATCGCGGACGGAACCGTACAGTCGATCATCGACAAGTACATCAATACCGACTCCTCATCTGAGGCGGTAAGCAGTTCCTCCGCTTCCGTGAGCACAAGCTCCGCAGGCACAGCCGGCTGATAAGAATGGAAATATTGACGGGATGGGCTTGCACCATCCCGTTTTTTTTAGTAATATATGAATAATTATGCATGTTTGTGTATGGCATGATGAATTTCTAGTCGGGAGGAAAAGGCAGTGGCAGAATTTTGGGCCGGTGTGGGTGAAGATTTCTATCAGAGCTTTGTGGAAGCTGACAGATGGAAACGATATCTGGATGGATTAAGAGTTTCGTTTATCGTAACGCTGGGCGCTCTGGCGATCGGTATTGTACTCGGTATTCTGGTCGCGGTTGTGCGTACCATGCACGATCAGCAGAAAATCGGAAAGGTAAGCGGAGGGCTGAAGATCCTGAACGTCATCTGCGAAATCTATACGACGGTGATCCGCGGTACTCCGATGATGGTTCAGCTTCTGATCATGGGATTTGTGATTTTCGCGTCGAGCCGGAATCTGGTGGGAACTGCCATTCTTGCTCTCGGCATCAACTCGGGTGCTTACGTTTCCGAGATCATCCGAAGCGGAATCATGTCGATTGATCCGGGGCAGATGGAAGCCGGACGGTCTCTTGGCATGGGATATACCACGGTTATGAAGGACATCATCATCCCGCAGGCGGTCAAGAACATTCTTCCCGCGCTTGGCAATGAGCTGATCACACTGTTTAAGGATACCTCTCTTGTGACAGTAATCGGACTTACCGATCTCACGAAGGTAGCCTTGCAGATCCAGGCGAAGACCTATCAGGCCTTTATGCCTTTGATCGGAATTGCACTCATGTATCTGGTGGTTGTCATGATTCTCACCTGGCTTCTGGGAATCCTTGAGAGGAGGATGCGTAAAAGTGACAGACGCTAAAGCACTGATCCGGGTCGAGCACCTGGTAAAAAAGTTCGGTGAAAATACAGTATTGAATGATATTTCCGATCACATCTCGGAGGGAGAGAAGGTCGTAATCATCGGCCCGTCCGGCTCCGGAAAATCAACCTTCCTCAGATGCCTGAACCTCCTGGAGATTCCGACGTCGGGGAAAATTATCTTCGACGGAACGGATATCACGTCGGAGAAGACCGACATCAACCAGATGCGTCAGCAGATGGGAATGGTGTTCCAGCACTTTAATCTTTTTCCGAACAAAACCGTGAGAAAGAACATTACCCTCGCTCCGGTGCGCACGGGACGCATGAACCAGGAGGAAGCGAACGCAGAAGCGGAAAAGCTGCTGGACCGTGTCGGCCTTCTGGATAAGGCGGACGCGTATCCGTCAAGTCTGTCCGGCGGTCAGAAGCAGAGGATCGCAATCGTGCGGGCGCTCGCCATGCATCCGAAGGTGATGCTCTTCGACGAGCCGACATCTGCGCTTGACCCTGAGATGGTCGGCGAGGTTCTGAATGTTATGAAGGAGCTGGCGGATGACGGAATGACCATGGCGGTGGTCACACATGAGATGGGATTTGCGCGGGAGGTGGCGGACCGCGTCATGTTTGTCGCGGACGGGATCATCATGGAACAGGGTACGCCGGACGACATCTTCAATCATCCGAAGTCCGGAAGACTTCAGGAGTTCCTCTCCAAGGTGCTATGACGGGTTCTTCTTCTGGCAGCTGTTCCAAAAGGGCGTAATGCGTCATTCGGTATCGGGACGCGTAACTGCGCGAGCAGCAGGAAACTTCCGACCGCGTCATGGAATGCGCCGGTTTTTCTATTTATAAATTATAAAGCGGCTTAACTGCAATTGACAGGAAAGACAGGGAGTTTATGCATGAAGTTTGTAGTACAGAGAGTCACAGAGGCAAGGGTTCAGGTGGACGGCAGGACGACCGGTGAAATCGGAAAGGGATTCCTGGTGCTGATCGGCGTGGGAGAAAATGATACGGAGGAAACCGCCGACAAATATCTGAAGAAGCTGATCGGGCTGCGCATTTTTGAAGACAGTCAGGGAAAGACAAATCTTTCCCTTCAGGACGTCGGCGGAGAGCTGCTGCTGGTGTCGCAGTTCACGCTGTACGCAAACTGCAGAAAGGGAAACCGGCCGAGCTTCCTGGAAGCCGGAAACCCGGAAAAGGCAAATGCCCTCTACGAGTACATCATACGCAGGGCCAGAGAACAGGTGCCTGTGGTGCAGACGGGGATTTTCGGCGCGGATATGAAGGTCTCTCTGGTGAATGACGGCCCGTTTACGATCATACTCGAAGATCTGTAGGAGAATGGATGCGTTTTCGAAGAGCTTATACAGTGAAATTCGTGGGTTGAATTTTACGGATGGGTATGCTAATATCATATTCGTGAGTTTTTTGGTTTGACACAGGAGGGTTTGTCTTGGTTATTCTTCGCACTGTACTGACAGTTCTATTTGCAATAGATTCCGTGGCGCTGATCGTTGTCGTTCTCATGCAGCAGGGCAAGGACAGGGGTCTTGGCGCGATTGCCGGCATGGCAACGACCTCGGACACATACTGGAGCAAGAACAAGGGCCGTTCCAAAGAAGGCAATCTGATCCGCATGACAAGGATTATGGCAATTGTCTTCGTCGGGCTTGCGGTTGTTCTGAATATGAGCTTTTGATGAATAGGACATGTTATGGCTGTTGCAGATCGATGCAGCAGCCTTTCTTTATGTAACGGCATAGCGGATGAACAATAATCGGCAAATACTCAGTGTTCACGACATATCTGAAATCCTTGACGGGGCAGATAAGCGGGAGCGGCAGCAGTCAGTAAAGGTGATTATGAAAAATTACAGAAATGATAAGGATTTTGAAGACAGAGGACAGGGGAAGATGCACAGCCGCCGTCCGGGCAGGAAGCAGGCGGCGAGGAAGAAGGAACAGAAGATGCTTCTCGACCTGATCGGATCGAAGAATTACAATCCGATGCGGGCGAAAGATATCGCGTTCCTTCTGGACGTTCCGAAGGCAAAGGTCAAGGATATGATGGAGGCGCTGGACACGCTGGTTCAGGAGCATAAGGTCCGGAAGGATAAGGAGGGTCGCTATGAGAAGGTAAGGCCCGGCGATGCAGCAGAAAAAGCCGGATCCGCGGATTCTGCATTTCATCCGGCTCATGAGGACCTGCGTTTTCACAGAGAATCCGGAAAGAAGAGCGAAGGCTTTGATTTCCGGGAAGGAGAGAGCGCTGCGTCCGCCGGTGAGCAGGATTATCACTGGAGGGAAAGAGGCAGAGGCGCCGGAACGGGTGATTCTCAGCGAAGAGGGCGCGATTCCCGCCGCGGCGGCCACGAATCCCGCGGAAGAGGACACGGGGCGGCGGAAGGAGGAAGCGCGCGGAGCAGCAGAGTTATGAGCGCGGAGATCCGGAATGCTGTCCGCAAGCTCGACCCGGACGATCCGGCGACGGCGCTCACAGAAATTGTGCTGGAGTACGGGGTTCCGTTCGAGTTTCCGCAGAAGGTTCTGGATCAGGCGGCCGGATTTCCGGTTTCTCCGGGAGCTGATGACATCGCGGGGCGGCTTGATCTGAGAACCAGGCAGATCATTACCATCGACGGGGATGATTCCAGGGATTTCGATGACGCAGTTTCCCTCGAGCGGGACGGTTCGGGGTATATTCTCGGCGTGCATATCGCGGATGTCACAAATTATGTGGCCGCCGGAAGCGCTCTGGACAAGGAAGCGCTGAAGAGAGGAACTTCCGTTTATCTGGCGGACCGCGTAATCCCCATGCTTCCTGAGAAGCTGTCCAACGGCGTGTGCTCGCTGAATGAGGGAGAGGACAGACTTACACTGTCCTGCATTGTGAGAATGGACCGGGACGGGAACATCCGCAGCAGCAGGATCACGGAGAGCGTAATCTGCAGTTCACACCGCATGACCTATTCGGAGGTGGACCGGATTTTCACGGAAAATCCGGCGGAGCTCAGAGAAAAGTACGCGGATGTCCTGCCCATGCTTTTTGATATGAGGGATCTGGCCGCAAAGCTGGAGAAACAGCGCCACGAGCGCGGCATGATTGATTTTGAGTTTCCCGAGACGAAGATCCGTCTGGACAGGAAGGGACACCCGGTGGAGATACGTCCTTCCTATCCTACAGCCGCCACGAAGCTGATCGAACAGTTCATGCTGACCGCAAACGAGGTGGTGGCGAAAACCTATTTTGACAAGCAGGTGCCCTTTCTGTACCGGACACACGAGAATCCGGATGAGGACAAAATCGAGGATACGCTGAAGCTTGTGCGCTCGATGGGAATACCGGCGGAGAAGGCGGGACATCACATCACGCCTTCTGAGGTGCAGAAGATCATCAGCAGCGCGGAGGGGACACCCAGGGAATCCCTGGTCAGCTCCATGCTTCTGAGATCGATGCAGCAGGCCAGGTACACGCCGGAGAACGGCGGCCATTTCGGCCTTGCCTCTCAGTACTACTGCCATTTCACATCGCCGATCCGGCGGTACCCGGACCTCCAGATTCATCGGATTATCAAGGATGATCTTCACGGGAATCTGTCCGGAAGAAAACTGCCGTACTACAGCCGGATTCTGGAGGACGTCGCATGGAAATCCTCCGCGCTTGAGCGGCGGTCCGTCGAGGTGGAGCGGGAAACCAATAAAATCGAGATGGCCAGATACATGAGCGGACATCTCGGAGAGGTGACAGAGGCGCAGGTAACGGGCGTCACCGGATGGGGAATCTATGTACAGCGGCCGGATACGATCGAAGGGCTGGTGCATGTGTCGACCCTGAAAGGGGATTATTATATCTTCGACGAGAACACAATGACACTGACCGGAAAAACGGGCGGAAGAGTATTTGAGATCGGACAGAAGCTGCGGGTAAAGGCGGTCCGGGCAGACGCAAGGCTGCGCCAGATCGATTTTGTCCTCGCGGAAGAGGACGAGGGAGAGAACAAAAATGGCAAAGGAAAAGGGAACGAAGCTGATTGCGAATAACAAAAAGGCTTATCACGATTATTTCATCGATGAGAAATATGAATGCGGCATCGAGCTGCACGGAACAGAGGTAAAGTCCTGCCGGATGGGCAAATGCTCCATCAAGGAATCCTATGTCGGCATCAAAAACGGGGAGATTTTCATCTACGGGATGCATATCAGCCCTTATGAAAAGGGGAACATCTTCAACCGCGACCCGCTCCGGGTCAAAAAGCTTCTCATGCATAAAAATGAGATCCTGAAGCTGCAGCAGAAATCGGCGCAGAAGGGCTTTACGCTTGTTCCGCTTCAGGTGTATTTCAGAGACTCCAGAATTAAGGTCGAAATCGGCCTCGCGCGCGGCAAAAAACTGTACGACAAGCGGGCGGACATCGCGAAGAAGGATATGCGCCGGGAGACGGAACGCGAGTTCAAGATCCGGAATCTGTAAATTGTTACAGCCAGTTTGCGAATGGCAGCAGGGCTGTGAAATCCCTGCCTTTCAGATATCCCGCGAACAGTAATTGTAAATTCGTAGTCAGGATCCGGAATTTGTAAATTCGTTGACAGAAGCAGAAAGCTGTGATAAATATAAGAATATATTATTCAGCACGTCAATCTCGCGAACGTGCAGTTCTCTCAATGCGCTGAATAGTTTCATATTCATAAGCCAGAGGGATGCACCCTCTTTCAGGGATGCATATCCGCAGCCAGCCGTATGAAAATATGGGCTAGTACTGGTTTCGACGGGGATTTTGAAGTCCGGGAAGCCATCCGTGGAAGCCGTGACCACGTAAAAACATGACAATTAAATTTAAACGCTGATAACGATAGTTACGCGCTTGCTGCTTAATTAAAGCAGCTGTCGGGCAGGAAGGTTCCCGTGCCTTTCTGTTCCGGCATTATCCAAGACGGGGAACTGTCATGCCAAAGCTTTGAGGTATGGGAGATTTTATGAAGCTACTGAAACCGTAAGCCTGTCAGACGGCGTGCGGCAGAGGGAATGTCAATAGACTGACTGTGATGGAAGAAGCCGGACAGAGAGGTTTTCGGACGCGGGTTCGATTCCCGCCTGGTCCACTCGACAAAATCCCGAAGATCCTTTATTTACAAGGGTTTCCGGGATTTTCTTTTGTGTTTGTCGGCAAATCGTCAGCATTCTTCGGATTTGTGTAAGCGTCAGATGACCGGCGCCTTTTCGGGGCGCGGGTTGTTTGGCGCCTATTTTTGTGCGTTGGGGATTTGTTTTGGGTATTGACCGTTTTAACGGATTCCGCTAAGTTTAAAATAAACGATAATACAGCATCCGTCGGCGGATTCTGCCGAAACCAAGGGGAAGGTCATGGAGGACATACTTTATATTGTTGTACCGGCGTACAATGAATCGGAAAATATCCGCCGGCTCGTCAGCGACTGGTATCCGGTCGTAGAGAGGCACAGCGCTGAGGGAAAATCGCGGCTTGTGGTTGTGAATGACGGGAGCCGGGACGATACCTATGAGATTCTGCAGAAGCTCGCTTTGTCGAGACCGCTTCTGCAGCCGCTGATCAAGCCCAACGGCGGGCACGGACCGACGGTATTGTTCGCCTACCGGTATGCATTGGGACAGAAGGCAGATTATATCTTTCAGACAGATTCCGACGGGCAGACAAATCCCGCTGAGTTTGAAGCTTTCTGGGAGATGCGGAAGTCATATGACGCTGTTTTCGGAAACCGCATCAGGCGCGGCGACGGACAAAGCCGGGCATTCGTAGAGAAGGTGCTCTGCCTGATTCTGAGGTACTACTTCAGGGTGTCGGTGCCGGACGCAAACGCTCCGTTCCGGCTGATGACAAGGGCGTATCTTGAGGAATTCCTGCCGAAGATGCCGGAAGATTACAATCTTCCGAACGTTATGCTGACGACTTTCGGGGTTTTCTTCCGGAGAAGGGTGAAGTTTGTACCGATTTCATTCCGGCCGCGTCAGGGAGGCACAAATTCCATAAACGTAAGGAAAATTGTGAAAATCGGACGGCAGGCGCTGACAGATTTCAAAGCAATTCGTGTTCAACTCGGCTAAGCAGGCAGATGCGGCGGTTCCTTTTTCTAACTTACGCAGATACGGTTCGCGATACGGTTTATGCCGCATCCTTTTTCATTGAGACAGGCGTGTTCGTCACAATTTTTACACAATGTATTCTTATAATAAACGATGATCAGATGAGTTACACTTGATATGGTATGAAAGAGAGTCCCTGTGCATATTCGGGACAAGGAGTGATAAATATGGACAAATTAAAGGTTATGGTAGTCGATGATGAAGCGAGGATGAGGAAGCTGGTCAGAGACTTTCTGGTAAAAGATAATTTCAATGTCATCGAAGCGGCAGATGGAGAAGAGGCACTTGGCAAATTCTATGAGGACAAGGATATTGCCCTGATTCTTCTGGACGTCATGATGCCGAAGATGGACGGATGGCAGGTCTGCCGGGAAATCCGGAAGGAGTCGAAGGTCCCGATCATTATGCTGACGGCAAGAGGGGACGAAAGAGACGAGCTCCTGGGATTCGATCTCGGTGTTGACGAGTACATCTCAAAACCCTTCAGCCCGAAGATTCTTGTGGCGCGTGTCGAGGCGATTCTCCGGAGAACCAATCAAATGAACCAGAACGATATTCTGGAGGCGGGCGGAATCGAGATCAATAAATCGGCGCACCAGGCATCGGTAAACGGGCAGCCAATTGAGCTCAGCTTCAAGGAGTTTGAATTGCTCACGTATTTTCTGGAGAATCAGGGTATCGCGCTTTCGCGTGAGAAGATTTTGAATAACGTGTGGAACTACGACTACTTTGGCGATGCGAGGACGATTGACACCCATGTGAAGAAGCTGAGAAGCAAGATGGGAAGCAAGGGCAACTATATCAAGACCATCTGGGGGATGGGATACAAGTTTGAAGTGGACGATAAATAAATGAAAAAATCGCTGAGAAAGAGAATTGCCTTGACTTTCATACTGATTATGGCGATGTTTATTGCGATGATCGGTGTGTTTGAGTATTTTTCTGTTGACAGCTATTATATGCGCGTCAAGATGAGAAAACTGGTGGACAGCTACGATATGGCCAATGAGGCGGACAGCGACACCATGGCGGAGTCCTTCGACAAGTTCGCGAATATCAACAATCTGACCTACGGGATCACCGACCCGAATATCTCGCGTGTCCTGGATACCAACTCGCGGAACTCCGCGACCATGTCAGGGCGGCTTTTCGGCGTGATCATGGGAAAGGAAGAGGGAAACTACGCAAAGGTAAAGGAGACGGAGCAGTATTCGGTCATCCGGATTCAGGACCGCTTTGCGGGCATAGAGTACCTGGAACTGTACGGGACGCTTGACAACGGTGATTATTATCTTGTGCTGACACCGGCACAGAGCATCGCGGAGGCTGCGCAGATCTCTGTCCGATATTATCTGTATCTCGGATTCCTGGCGATCGTGATCGGCGCGATCAGCATCTGGTTCGTGACGAAACGGATTGTCGAACCGATTCTGGAGCTGAACAGCCTGTCCAAGCGTATGGCCGATCTGGATTTTGACGCACATTATACCAGCGGTGGTGAGGACGAGATCGGAGAGCTCGGGAAGAACTTCAACGTTATGTCTGATAAGCTGGAGACGGCGGTGAGCGATCTGAAGAGTGCAAACGCCAAGCTGGAGAGAGATATCGCGGAGAAAATCCAGATCGATGAGATGCGGAAGGAGTTCCTGGGCAATGTGTCCCATGAGCTGAAGACGCCGATCGCGCTGATTCAGGGATATGCGGAGGGGCTGAAGGACAATGTCAATGACGACCCGGAAAGCCGTGATTTCTACTGTGATGTCATTATCGATGAATCTAAGAAGATGAATCATATGGTTCGTCAGCTTCTGACGCTGAATCAGTTGGAGAACGGGAACGATCAGCTCAGCATGGAGCGGTTTGAACTCGTTGAACTGATAAACGGAGCGGTGGCACATGAGAAGCTGATGATCGAGCAGAAAAAGGCGAAGATCATCCTGAACGCAAAGGCTCCCATCTACGTCTGGGGCGATGAGTTCAAGATCGAGGAAGTGGTCACCAACTACCTGACGAACGCCCTGAACCATCTGGAAGGGGATGACCGGATCGAAATCACGTGCACCGAGAAGGACGGAATCGTGACGACAACGGTGTTCAACAGCGGGCAGCCGATACCGGAGGAGTCTCTCGACAAGATCTGGGATAAATTCTATAAGGTAGACAAGGCCAGAACCAGGGCATACGGAGGAAGCGGTATCGGGCTGTCCATCGTGAAGGCGATCATGGATGCGCATCAGCAGAAATGCTGGGCCACCAACTACAGAAACGGCGTGGCATTCTCCTTCACGCTGGAAAGCAAGGTTGAGATCTGAATTCGTGCGATCAAAGATCAGGAAGGCGTATGCCGAATTCGCTGTCAAGTATCTTCAGATATTCACGATTGTCGCCGATGACCATTGACTGGTGTGCTTTTCCGCTGTGGATGGTAAAGCGCTGATCGGTGAGGGCTTTTGATCCGTTTTCGGTGCGAAGACTGATAATCTTTGTTTTTACAAACAGGGATTCCGGGTGCGTGGAACAGTAGTAGCAGACCGGTATAAATGCGGTCGGAGGCTGCGGCTGCAGAGTGAACTGCAGGATGTTCTCCGGCTTTTGCTGCTCATCGGTGCGGATTAAGGTCCACCAGTCTGCGTCATATCGTTTTATCCAAAATGTGTCCGTGTTATGGCATGATGAGGAGCTTGTCTCATCGTCAGGGAGTACGTCAGGACCGGGAATCGGAACCGGGTCGCACGGCGATGGCCCTCCGAAGCCCACATCACAGTAATAGCGTGTCTGATCAAGCTTTACAATGATGCCCCTGTGAGTGCAGGGCGGGATGTAGTCCCGCCCGCGGACAATGCGGCAGAATACGGAAAAACAATCATATCCGAGATCCCGCAGCAGCTGTTCAAAAAAACCGTTCAATTCAAAGCAGAAACCGCCCCTGCGGCGGAGAATCAGCTTATCGAAGAGACCGGGAATGTCCAGACGGATGGATTCGCCGAGCAGGGAGCTGTCCAGATCCTCAAAAGGGATGTGCGTCTGAAAGGCGTGAATAAGCCCGGACAGATGCGGGAGATCCGGCTTGAAACTTCCGGGATACAGGCCGGAAAGGCCGATTCGTGAAAAAACAGCTTCGATGTCGGTAATATGAGAGTAGTAATCTTCGTACATGTATATCGCCTCCGTGGCACTATAATTTCATCTGTCTTCGGTTTATATATAATGGGGGTGAAATGCAGCTTTCCGGACACTGTTTATACAGTGCAGTGACGCTCTCTGTATTTACGCAGAAAAGTGTCCGGGTGCTCAAAATCCATGTGCATCAGAGATGCGGTGATCTGTGCGGCAAGCCGGCTTCTCGTGCATATGTCCCTGACCGATGCGGGGGAAGCGGAAGAATCTTCCCGGGAAGTTTGCGGGCAATCCGAGGAACTCTGCGGGGAAACCGAGGAACCTTGCGCTGCGGCTGAAGAAATTTCCGGACAAGCGGGAGCTGAGAGGCTGATGCCGATGCCGATGCAGACCTGCTGAAGTTTTCCGGATTCGAGATCGCTGCTGGTCGCCTCACAGAGGATTCCGCCTACCTTGCGGGAGCCGTCATAGAGATCGTTTACCTCCCGGATTTGCAGAAGCCTGCCGGTCAGTTTCCGCACCGATTCGACGGCCGCGACGGCAGCGGCGCAGCTTACCAGCCGAAACTGCGTCAGAGACAGGTCCATTGGCAAAAGGAGCGTCATGTAGAGACCGGAAGAAGCCGGGGAGTAGAAACTGGATCCGTTGTGTCCGCGTCCCTGTGTCTGCTGTTCCGCGATGATCAGGGCTGCGCCTGAAAATCCAGCGGCGATCATGCGCTGTGCCTCCAGGTTTGTGGAATCGATTTCCCGGAACGGAAAAATCTTCAGACGGCAGGAACCGTCCGTGAGAAACATATCTTCCGGAAGCCAGGAACGGATACTGTCCTCCGAGATCAGATCTGCGGACTCTTTCAGGCAATAGCCTTTTTTTCGGTCGGACAGAATGGGGTATCCCTCGTTTTTCAGAGAGTTGACTGCCTTCCAGACCGCATTTCGGGAGACACCGTATCGGTCGGCCAGTTCCTGGCCGGAAACTGGATTCCCTATATTCTGCTGAAGGTTTCTCAGAATTTCTTCTTTTACTTTGATCATCGCATATCCCTCACTTGCGGCTGCCTTATCTGTATTATTATCATATTATTGCGAAATTGCCGGCTGCTGCTGTCCGCATATCATAGAGGAGATGGCAGCTGGAGTGTAAAATTCTCATCTTCAGAGTGGATGTATACGGTTTGCTTGTGTCCATTTTACCACAGTCAGAAAACACCATGGAAAAATAGTTCAATTTTTGTTATAATATACTCATAATTAGTGACGAATGGGTGAATTTTTTAGAGCAGCTGAAGATAAAGCACATATAGAAAAGAGGCAAAAAATGTATCAGAAAGGTGACTATGTAGTTTATGGATCAAATGGACCATGCCTCGTAATGGATGTGACTCGGCTACACATGCCGGGCTGCGACAAGAAACGCAAGTACTACGTTTTACGGCCGGTTAATTCAGACAAGAGTACGATTTATTCCCCGGTAGACAATGACAAGGTGGCTATGCGCGAAGTGCTGGACCGCCAGTCGGCGGAAGCAATCATCGATGAGATTCCCGAGATTGATTTCCTCAAGGTTGAAAGCGAGAAGTTCCGCGAAGAACAGTATAAGGAAATCATCCGCAACAACAATGTCCGCGACTGTATCAGCCTGATTAAGACGCTGTTTGTGAAGCGGAAAAAGAGGCTGGAGCAGGGCAGGAAATTTACGACGGTGGATGAGAAGTATCTCAGAGAAGCCGAAGCCATCATCTGCAGTGAATTCTCCATTGCTCTTGACAAGGATACCGATGCGATTGATCAGATCCTCAGAAACAGATTCAAACTTGTGAAGGAGATGCCGAAGGCATAGGGACCAAAAGCCCCGGGACGACCGGTTTTCGATTATCCCGAGGCTTTTTTAATGAAAGAACAAACAGAGATCACAGGAGGAATCAGATGGAAAATTCCTATCGTTTTTTTGAAAACCGGGACTGCCAGTACTTTCCGTGCCATAAGGGGTTGGAGAATTTTAACTGTATGTTCTGCTACTGTCCCTTTTATCTCAGCGAGAAATGTCCGGGGAATCCGACCTTTATCCGACGGGAGAACGGTGAGATCATTAAGGACTGCACCGACTGCAATTTTCCGCACCGCCCGGAGAGCTACGACGTGATCATCAAATGGATCATGCATGAGAACAGGCATCGGACATTCAGTGAGGAGATCAGGAAGAAGGCGGTTCCGGCAAGGCCCACAGAAAATGAAAATAACGAAAGCTGACTGGAATGAAAGAACGAAAAATCCTCAAGAATAAAGCATATCTTTACCTGACTGAGTTTTTTGCCGGCATGGCTGTCATGGCCGTGGAGCTTGGAGCAAGCCGTCTCCTGGCTCCGTATTTTTCGTCCTCACAGATTGTGTGGACCATCATTATCTCCACGATCATGATCGCGATGGCTCTGGGCAATATCTACGGAGGCAGAAGCGCAGACAAAAATCCGGACCCGGACAGGCTTTATCGCCGGCTGCTGATCGCAGCCGTGTGGACCGCCGCGATTCCGGTGCTGGGGAAATATGTTATCCTGCTGATCACAGGCATACTGATCGTCACCATCAGCAGCAATCTGTTGATCGCCGCGGGTTTTCTTGCCTGTATGGTGATCTTTGTGTTTCCCTGCTTCTTGCTGGGCACAGTCACGCCGTCTCTCACCAAATACGCGGTCCAGAGTCTGGACGACAGCGGAAGCACCGTGGGAAGGCTTGGTGCGGCAAATACCGTGGGCAGCATCATCGGCACCTTTACGCCGACCTTTATTACGATACCGACAGTCGGAACTTCAGTGACATTTCTGATCTTCTCCGGCATTCTTCTGACGCTGGCATTGATCTATTTCATCAGCGCGCACACGGGAAGAATCCGGTGCCTGGTATCTGTGATCCTGTTCGTTGTGTGCAGCATTTTCGGCCATTCCGGCCATTTCGCATTCTGGAATAACTCTCTGGCCTATGAGGGAGAATCCATCTATAACTATCTGCAGGTGCAGGAGGACAAGGATACCGTGATCCTCTCCACCAACGTTCTTTTCGGCATCCAGTCGATCAGCAGAAAGGACGGATCGCTGACCGGTATGTACTACGATTACGCGATGGCTGCGCCGGTGATGGCCGGCTTCATTCCGGATGCCAATGCGGAAACGGATTCGAATCAGGATACCGGAAGGGATGCGGACGCAGAAACTGATACAGGCACGGGAGGGGTCTGCGATATTCTGATTCTCGGGAACGGGTCCGGAACGTACGCAAAGGAATGCGCGAATCACTTCGCAAACGCGAAGATTCAGGGAGTCGAGATCGATCAGAAGATCACCGATCTGGCATACCGGTATTTTGACATGCCGGATTTCGTACAGGTTTCGACCTACGACGGACGCGCCTATCTGGAGGCGGACCGGAACACCTATGATGTGATTATGGTGGACGCGTATCAGGATATATCGGTGCCCTTCCAGATGTCTTCCGTGGAATTTTTCAATATGGTGAAGCAGCATCTCAAGCCAGACGGAGTCATGGTGGTGAACATGAATATGCGGGCCTCGGGGGAGAAGTCGATCAACAGCTATCTTTCTGATACCATTTCCGATGTGTTTTCCTCTGTTTATACGGTTGATGTGGACGGGTACACAAACCGTGAGCTCTTCGCGCTCAATCAGAGTCTGGACCCGGATGTCCTCAATGACCGGATTGACAGAATCGGAGACGCAGATCTGAAGGCTCTCCTGAAAAAGGTCTGCGGCAATCTGGAACAGTACCGGAAGGGCGATCTTCTGCTCACCGACGACAAGGCTCCGGTGGAGCTGCTGAGCATGCGCGCCATTGACCAGATCATCAATGACGAACTGGCATACTACAAGAAGCTCTTCAGGGAAAAAGGCATTCAGGGCGTGCTGAACGAGCTGTGAGATGGAAATGAGAGCTTGATGGCGCAAAGGCTTCGAGAGGCGGAAATAAGCGCAGGGACGACGAATAAGCGCAGAGACGACGAATAAACTCAGGAATAACGAATAAGCTTAGGCAAGATAATTAAGCTCCGGGAAGATGAACAAGTGCAGAGAAATATATGAAGGACGATATTCCGGAGTATAAGAGGACGGGTGAAAAGTTGGATAAGAAAACAGTTTTTCTGGATATAGACGGTACCCTTACGAATTTCCGGGGAGAGCTTCCCGGGTCGGCGGAATATGCCCTTCGGGAAGCTGCCCGGAGGGGGCACGATATGGTGATCTGCTCGGGGAGAACTTATACACAGATCTATCCGTGGATCCGGGAGGGCGGTCTGTTTCAGGGGATCGTCAGCGGGGCGGGAAGCATGGTACGCTGCCATGAGAAGGTAGTTTTCCGCAGATATGTGGAACCTGAAAAGACGAGCTTGCTTCTGGATTATCTGGATGAGATCGGAAGCCTGTATTTTCTGCAGGGAGATTCCGGGATCTATTGTCCGCGGGACAGAAGGGAGGAGGCCCTGCAGCTGTTCGGCGGATCCGAGGAGGCCCTGGAAGAGAAATCTAAGTTGCTCGGGCGAATCACCTTTACCGATGATCCGAAGGACAGCCCTGAGGTGAACAAATTCGTTTTCTACGGGGCGGGGCGGACGATCCGTCAGATGCAGGAGGATCTCGGCGATTTCTTTGCCGTAGTGGAGACCAGCTTCAAGCTCGCCGACACTGTGGACGGGGAAATCACAATGAAGGGATATGACAAGGCCTTCGGCATGCAGAAATATCTGGATGCAAACGGGAGCCGGAGAGAAGATACGATTGCTTTCGGCGACGGGCCGAATGATTTTGAGATGCTGAACTACGCGCAGATCGGAGTTGCGATGGGAAACGCTCTGCCCGCGCTGAAGGAAACAGCGGATCTGGTTACAGACCCGGTCGATGAGGATGGGCTGCTGCACGCTTTTCAGAAGCTGGGACTGATCGGATAAGGTATCGGGGCAGGTGCCTTAGGCATAACTGACAGAGGAGGAAAAGATATGATGGATGGCATAGAGGAGGAAAAAAAGGTATCTCTTCAGAAAGAGGTGCTGAAGATGGCGGAAGATGTGGGTTTTTCGCACATGGCGCTGGCGGACAGAAAGACCTGGCACACGATGAAGGAGGTGCGGGATATGTGCGCGGCGGATAAGTGCAATGCCTATGGACACAGCTGGACCTGTCCGCCGGCATGCGGAACGATTGAAGAGTGCCAGGCGAGAATGATGGAGTACGACTGGGGCGTTCTGGTTCAGACCACACAGGAGCTTGAGGATTCTATGGATTATGAGGGAATGATGGAAGGCGAGAGCAGGCAGAAGGAGCATTTTTCGGAGTTCCTTCAGAGACTGAGAGAAAAGGGCCTCGATGTGCTGGCGCTGTCGAGCGGAGGATGCAGAATCTGCCGCAAATGCTCGTATCCGGATGCCCCGTGCCGTTTTCCCGAGAAGGCACATTCATCCATGGAGGCGTATGGACTTCTGGTGAGTCAGGTGTGCAAGGACAATGATCTGGGATACTACTACGGGAAGGATACAGTGACCTATACGGGAATGATGCTTGTGAAGGATCGGATATAATCCTTCGGGAGAGCCGGGATTCGAACGGGATACGCACAAACAGGATACGTACAAACAGGATACATACAAACGGGATACACGCAAACAGGATGCACTCCATATAACAGTGATACATATGCAGAGCAGGAGCCGATACAGCCCATTGAGGACGGTGTCGGCTCCTGCTCGGTTTTTCGGCCTTGCGGCATACTGCCGGCAGATACTCAGACATGAAGTTGAAGTATCCTGCTGACAGAAAGCGTACCGCTGACAGATCGTGTGCAGCTTACAGGTATTCGGCTGTGAGGAGGGCGGGATCAGGAATCGGAGGTATCTTCGGAAGTACGGCCGGCGCTGATTCGTATT
Organism: uncultured eubacterium 1-6; assembly: GCA_903789595.1. Lineage (GTDB taxonomy): Bacteria > Bacillota > Clostridia > Lachnospirales > Lachnospiraceae > Bilifractor. The sequence continues at coordinate 151,794 of CAIFEZ010000002.1, read as the reverse complement.
CCGTTGACCTCGACGTTGTCGGTAACGGGAATCAGGATATATTCGATGCCGTCGATCATCCGGGTCTCGATCAGATCTGCCCGGGAGGAATCGATGGAGATTTTCACGTCATCGGATTTTACCTCGAACTTGCCGGGTGTTGCGATGTTAGAGGCGAGGATGTGCCTGTCCTCGGCTGGGTCATCGCTGTAGGTTTCCTCGAAATGTTCGATCTGTTCCCGCTCGGCGCCGCAGCTCTCCAGAAAATGCCGGATCTCGTTCTTGTCGAGCGGCGTCGGCTCCGGATCATCCTTTTTACCCTCCAGAAGAGCGTTCAGATTCCGGTGGACCGTCTTTGCGACTTCAAAGTCACAGTGATCGCTGAAGGTGTCCTCGATGATCTGATCGAAGGTCTCCTTCTGGTCGCCGGCTGTCATCGGAAGACGGCAGCCGAGGATATCGTCGGGAATTTCGGGATGGAGTAGCTCCGCGTTCTTGGAGTAGTAGAGTATGGAGTGAATGTCGGTATTCCGGTCGTTAAAGGCCGGAAAGAGAAAGCCGGTCTCCGGCATCTGAACCATCCAGTCCTGTGTCTTGTCGATAAAGGAATTCGTAGGAGCATTGAATACCAGACCGGGCTTTGACAGGGACACGGGGCAGATGCTGCACATGATAAAGGAATATACATAATCGGAGGCGTCGAATATCTCCTCGTGATCCGTCCCGTGACCGGGAACATCGTAATTCCCGTGGATGAGAAGGATGAGGTAATTCTCCGCGTAGAGATAGGAGCTGATGATCTTGTCATAAAAGGCGGAGACCAGCTCGTCATCCTCGAGTGCACAGTCTCTGAGAGCCATCAGATCCTTCTGATGGCCGCCCTCTGCTTCTTCGCTGAGCGGGAATTCGAGGTTCAGAAGATTTTTTCCAACCTGTCCCGAGAGCGTCTTCTTGAAGATGTCGGTGTATTTATGAAGCTCCTCCTCAGGAAGAGAGAGGAATGCTTCTTTCATTTCTGAGACTTTATTCTTGTGACCGTCCACGTAGCAGCCGCAGATCCGGTCGACCCGGCAGTCGTCGGGCTTGAATAGTTTTCTGATTTCAAGTACTTCTTTTTTATTCATACTGATCCTCCTGTTAACTGTAACAAGTATAACTGATTCGTTTTGCGAAAAAAAGGGCAAAAAAGCAGGTGTTCGATTTAAAAAAATGCTTGCTTTTTTCTTTTGTGCCTGGTAATATAATTCTCGGTCGATTGGTCAAGCGGCTAAGACGTCGCCCTCTCACGGCGAAAACAAGGGTTCGATTCCCTTATCGACTGCTGGCAGAACATTTTGGTGTTCTGCTTTTTTTGTGCGAATAGCGAAAGACATCCGACGGCAAAGCGCTCTTCGGGGTCGAAGGAAAGCAGAGGGCGGATCATATCTGTTTGACGATAAAAAAGACATGAAACCGGATATGTTTCTGGAAAATTGGAAATTATCGCAAATAATAAAGCAATTACCGGTTTTCTAAATAAAAATACATGAAATGAAAAAATAACTTGCATTTAACAGTTGCGTCTGGTATTATAATAAACGGTCGATTGGTCAAGCGGTTAAGACGTCGCCCTCTCACGGCGAAAACAAGGGTTCGATTCCCTTATCGACTGCTGGCAGAACACTTCGGTGTTCTGCTTTTTTCTTTGTACGGGTATTGAAACAGCAAATGAGAGAAGGGAAAATTTTATATTGCAACTTATCTTAGAATGAAATATGAAATATTTTCAGCTTCTGCTCACAGAAAATTCAAAGCGTTCTGAGCAGAAGCTGTTTTTTAAGAAAACAGCGGGCAGCAGATAACAAAGCACAGCGATATGCAGCGAATGCCGCGATGGCGTAATGAACCAGAAAAGAATGGCTGCTCCCGCTACAGGATAGGACTGAGATTATGATGATCAGGAACGTTCAGGTCTTCCTCCCGGAAGGACGGTTCCGCAGGGGAACCATCGTCACGAAGGGAGATATAATAGAGAAAGTATATGTACAGAAGGACGCTGGCGAATCCGGCGGGATAAATCCCCGGGACATCGCGGCAGAGGAGCAGGATGTCCTTGACGGCCGGGGAGCTTATGCGATCCCCGGCCTGATTGATCTTCACTTTCACGGATGTAGAGGCGATGATTTCTGCGATGGTTCGATGGAGGCGATCGGAAGAATCGCGGAATATGAGGCATCTGTCGGTGTAACGGCCATTGCTCCGGCTACGATGACACTTCCGGTTCCGGAGCTCTGCAGGATCCTGAGCACCGCCGCGAGATATCGGAGAGAGGCTTCTTGTGCGGGAAGAGCAGACCTTGTCGGCATCAATATGGAGGGACCTTTCATCAGCACTGAAAAACGGGGAGCACAGGACGCGAAATATGTCATTCCCTGCGACGCGTCCGTCTGCGGACGCTTTCTGGAATCCTCGGAGGGACTGGTGAAATTGATCGGAATCGCGCCGGAGGTGTCGGAAAATTCCATTTCATTTATTCGTCAGGTTAAGAACCGTGTGCATGTGGCGCTCGCGCATACCGACGCGGATTATGAGACTGCCCTTGCGGCGTTTCGGGCGGGAGCGGATCATCTGGTGCATATGTATAACGCGATGCCTTCGTTCAGACACCGCGCTCCCGGCGTTATCGGGGCCGCCTTTGACAGCCCGCACGTGATGTGCGAGATCATCTGTGACGGTGTGCACATCCATCCGTCCGCAATTCGGGCGGCGTTCCGGCTGATGGGTGAGGAGCGGATGATATTGATCAGTGACAGCATGAGAGGAACCGGTATGCCGGATGGCCGGTACACGCTCGGCGGGCAGGGGGTTGAGGTAAGAGGAAGAAGAGCGACACTCGTAAGGGACGGATCTCTTGCGGGCTCTGTGACGAACCTCACGGACTGTCTGCGGACCGCCGTGCGGGAAGCGGGAATACCGCTGGAAACAGCCGTTGTCTGCGCGACGCGAAACCCGGCGAAGGTCCTGGGAATTCTCGATCATTACGGAACGCTGGAGACCGGGAAAATCGCGGATGTGGTTCTGCTGGACAGAGATCTGAGGGTGCGGGACGTTATTGTGCACGGAGTGGAGTAAAGATATGCCGTGAACAGTGATTCTCGGATAGTTACAGTTCATGCACCACTAAAGCGGCAAAGATTTTACAGTCCCTTTACCGGAAGGGCAACAGGACTGTAAAATCCTTGCCGTATATAGTTGGGTGTGAACAGCGCCCCTCGGATAAGCAGGAACAGGATCCGTATATGCAAGACGGTTGACAAAAATCCGGTTCCATGGCAAATTGTAAAGCGTTAGTGTTCGGATGCGGCCGGATGCGGCCGGATGCAGTCCGCAGAGCCGCATGAGGACCAGAAACGGGCACGGGCTGACACGAGTGGCAGAACTGCGAAGGGGACGGCGGTATGAGGATACAGGATTTTGAAGGCGCAATTTTTGATCTGGACGGTACGCTGCTGGATTCGATGGGAGTGTGGCATCAGATCGATGTTGATTTTCTGGCAAAGAGGGGAATCGAGGTGCCGGACGATTATCAGAAGGCCATAACGCCCCTCGGAGCCTACGAGGCCGCCAGATACACCATTCGAAGGTTCCATCTTGAGAAGGACACGCCGGAGGGACTGGTCCGCGAGTGGCTGGATATGGCGCAGGAGGCGTACAGCAGTCACCTGCCGCTGAAGCCCTACGCACTGAATTTTGTGAAATACCTGAAGGAAGCCGGCCTGCACCTCGCCGTGGCGACGTCCTCTGACGACGCACTGGTCCGGCCGTGTCTGGAGCGGACCGGTCTGATGCCGCTTCTCGACAGCTGCTGCACGGGCAATGATGTAAAGAGAGGCAAGGGATTTCCGGACATTTATCTGAAGGCGGCGGCTGCGATTGGAACCGATCCGGCGAAGACCATGGTGTTTGAGGATATTGCGGAGGGCCTGAAGGGCGCGAACGCAGGGGGATTCTATACGATCGGCGTATATGAAAAGGCGAATTACAGGATGCACCCGGAGATGATGGAGATTGCGGATGCGTTTATTTTCTCGTTCCGTGAATTGCTTCCGGACGACCGGATGGCAGACTGATTTCTTTTTGAAATGGAGTATGAAATGGCAAAACAAGACAGTTACAATGCATCGAGTATTCATGTTCTCGAGGGACTGGATGCGGTCCGCATGCGGCCCGGAATGTATATCGGAAGTACCGGGCGGAAGGGCCTGAATCATCTGATCTATGAGATCGTGGACAACTCCGTGGATGAACATCTGGCAGGCTTCTGTTCGAAAATCGATGTGGTGCTTGAAACGGATGGCTCGTGTACCGTAACTGACAACGGGCGCGGCATTCCGGTCGGGATGCATGAGAAGGGAATGCCGGCAGAGCGGCTGGTGCTTACCACCCTGCATGCGGGCGGAAAGTTTGACAATGAGGTATACAAGACCTCAGGAGGACTTCACGGCGTCGGTTCCTCCGTCGTAAACGCGCTTTCCGTATATATGGATGTGCAGATCAGCAGAGACGGATATATCTGGCACGACCGGTTTGAACGAGGTAAGCCGGTGATGGAGCTCGATGGCAGCGGACTCCTGCCAAAGCTCGGCAAGACGAAAGGGACCGGAACGAGAATCAATTTTCTTCCGGATGGAGAAATCTTTGAAAAAACAAGATTTTCCGCCGAGGATCTTAAGAGCCGTCTTCATGAGACGACATATCTGAATCCAAGTCTGATCATAAACTTTGAAGATAAGAGGGACGGGAAGGACGAGAAAATCACCTTCTCCGAGCCGGAGGGAATAGTCGGATTCGTAAAGGAACTCAATAAGAGTGAAGAGACGCTCCATGATCCGGTGTATTTCAAGGGCGAGGCCGATGGGATACAGGTGGAGGTGGCTTTTCAGTATATCCGTGCGTTCCAGGAAAATGTTCTTGGATTCTGCAACAATATTTTCAACTCGGAGGGCGGAACGCATATCACCGGTTTCAAGACCCAGTTCACGCTCACGATGAACAGCTACGCGAGGGAGATCGGGGTTCTCAAGGACAAGGACGCGAATTTCACCGGCGCGGATATCCGGAACGGCATGACGGCTGTGGTTTCTGTGAAGCATCCGGATCCCAGATTCGAGGGACAGACCAAGACGAAGCTCGACAATCCGGATGCGGCGAAGGCCGTCAGCAAGGTCACCGGCGAGGAAGTGGTACGCTATTTCGACCGGAATCTTCCGGTGTTGAAGACGATTCTGGAATGCGCCGAGCGTTCGGCAAAGATCCGGCGCACGGAGGAAAAAGCCAAGACGAACATGCTGACGAAGCAGAAATATTCGTTCGACTCCAATGGAAAGCTGGCAAACTGTGAGAGCAGAGATGCTTCAAAGTGCGAAATTTTCATCGTCGAGGGAGATTCCGCCGGCGGTTCCGCCAAGATGGCAAGAAACCGGAACTTTCAGGCGATTTTTCCAATCCGAGGCAAGATCCTGAACGTCGAGAAAGCCACGATGGATAAGGTGCTGGCCAATGCGGAGATCAAGGGCATGATCAACGCGTTCGGCTGTGGTTTTTCAGAGGGCTACGGCAATGATTTCGACATCACGAAGCTGCGGTATGACAAGATCATCATCATGGCCGATGCGGATGTAGACGGCGCACATATTTCCACCCTGCTTCTGACATTGTTTTACCGGTTTATGCCGGAACTGATTTATCAGGGCCATATCTATATCGCTATGCCTCCGCTGTACAAGACCATTCCGTCCAAAGGAGAGGGAGAGTATCTGTACGACGACAAGGCGCTTGAAAAGTATCGGAAAAATCATGCGGGTGAAAAGTTTACGCTGCAGAGGTATAAAGGACTCGGTGAGATGGATCCCCAGCAGCTCTGGGATACCACACTGAATCCTGAGACAAGGCGGATGCGGAGAGTGGAGATCGAGGATGCGAGGATGGCTTCCGAGACCACGGAAGTTCTGATGGGCACGAATGTCCAGCCGAGGAAAAAATTCATCTACGATCACGCAACGGACGCCGAGCTAGATGTATGACGGACGGAGAAGAACGCCTGGCAGGCCTGCTGCATATGCATAAAGGAAAAGCAGTAAGCGGGGCCGGCTGCATAAAGAGAAAGCAGTAAGCAGGGCCGGCTGCATACAGGAAAGAAGCAGCGGGAAGAGCTGACTGCATAAGGGAGAAAAGCAGTAAGAATGGAAGAAATAATCAGAACCGAATATTCGGAATTGATGCAGAAATCCTATATCGACTATGCGATGAGTGTCATCATTGCCAGAGCACTGCCGGATGTACGGGACGGGCTGAAGCCGGTACAGAGAAGGGTGCTTTACGATATGATGGAGCTGGGTACGTACTACGACCGAGCCTATCGGAAATCTGCCCGTATCGTCGGCGACACCATGGGTAAATACCATCCGCACGGCGACAGCTCCATCTATGAATCGTTGGTGGTCATGGCGCAGGATTTCAAAAAAGGGCAGATACTGGTGGACGGCCATGGCAATTTCGGTTCCATTGAGGGAGACGGAGCGGCTGCTATGCGATATACAGAAGCGCGGCTTGCAAAGATCGCACAGGAAGTATATCTGAAGGATCTCGACAAGGATATCGTCAACTTTGTGCCGAACTTCGATGAGACGGAGAAAGAACCGGAGGTGCTTCCGGTCCGGATTCCCAATATACTGGTCAACGGGTCGGATGGAATCGCCGTAGGCATGGCCACCAGTATTCCCCCGCATAATCTCGGGGAGGTAATCGATGCCGCAAAGGCATACATCCGGAACAACAAGCTCACCAGCACGCAGCTGATGAAATACATCAAGGGCCCGGATTTTCCAACGGGCGGCATTGTCGTCAATCAGAGAGATCTTGCCGGGATCTATGAGACGGGAACCGGAAAAATCAAGATCCGCGGAAAAGTTGAAGTGGAGAAGGGAAAGAACGGAAAACAGCTTCTCGTTGTGACCGAGATCCCTTATACAATGATCGGCGCCAATATCGGAAAGTTTCTGATGGATGTGGCGGATCTTGTGGAGAGCAGGCAGGCGCCGGAGATCACGGATATTTCCAACCAGTCATCCAAGGATGGCATCCGTATTGTTCTGGAGCTTAAAAAAGGCGCCGATGTGGAGAGACTGAAGAATCTCCTTTACAAGAAGACCCGGCTGGAGGATACCTTCGGCGTCAATATGCTTGCGGTCGCCGGGGGAAAACCGGAGACCATGAGCCTGAAAAAGATTCTCGACAACTTTGTCGATTTTCAGTTTGATCTCACGACCAGAAAATACCGAAAGCTTCTCTCCAGGGAGGTGGAAAAGAAGGAGATCCAGGAGGGCCTTATCAAGGCGGTGGATGTCATCGATCTGATCATTGAGATCCTGCGGGGAAGCAAGAATCAGAAGATGGCAAAGGACTGTCTGACGATGGGAGTGACGGACGGCATTCAGTTCCGTCACAAGAACAGTGAGAAGCAGGCGCGGCAGCTCTGCTTTACGCAGCGGCAGGCGCAGGCCATTCTGGACATGCGGCTGGCAAAGCTGATCGGTCTGGAGCTGGAGGCGCTATATAAAGAGAATGAGGAGACGATAGCGAAGATCGAACGTTATGAGAAAATCCTGAATGACTATGACACGATGGCGGACGTGATTCTGGATGATCTGACCGCGATCCGAAAGGAATATGGGCGTCCGAGAAGAACCTTTATCACAAACGCGGAAGAGGTTGTTCTGGAGGAGCCGGAGGAAGAAGAGACGGAGATGGTCTTCCTCATGGATCGGTTTGGATATGCCAGAACCATTGACGTGTCTGTCTACGAGCGCAACCGTGAGGCTGCAGACGCAGAGAGCCGGTATCTGTTCCGTTGTATGAGCACTGACAAGATCTGCATTTTCACGGATCAGGGTGTGATGCATACGATCAAGGTGAAGGATGTTCCGTTTACCAAGTTCCGGGACAAGGGGACGCCGATCGATAATCTCTGCAATTACTCGACAGAGAGTGAACGGGTCATTTTTGCCGCATCTATGAGCGATGTAATCGGCCGGAAACTGATTTTTGTGACAGGAAGCGGCATGGCGAAGGTTACCGACGGGAGCGAGTTCAACGTCACAAGGCGGTCCATTGCCGCGACGAAGCTGGCCGGGGACGACGACCGGGCCGTTTTCCTCGGCTATGCGGATGCCGGTGACTATCTTGTTCTGCAGAGCCGGGATGGGTATTTCCTCAGAATTTCGATGGCGGAGATTCCGGAAAAAAAGAAAGGCGCCCTTGGCGTGCGTGCCATGAAGCTGGGAGATGGCGACGTGGTGGAGCAGTGCTATCTGGTAGAGCCGCGGAACGAATTTGACATCGAATACCGGGGAAAGAAAATTTCGCTGAACAAAATCCGCCTGATGAAGCGGGACAGCAGGGGGACCAGAGTCAAGGTGTAATAAAGGGAAGAATCCGAAGTGGATGCAAAATCTGGCGAATGAAACGCAAAATATGTCTTTACAATTTTCCATTCAATCACTAAAATGTAGCGTGCTACATAATAAATGTAGCACGCTACATTTGCGTGCAGATGTGCGGACTTATCCATAATAGAATGGAAAGCACGAGAAATCAGAGGAATCGGGGATTGCGGTATACAAAGATGGGAAAAAGAGAAACATCCGTAACGGAAGAGAGATTGCCGGAAAAGCGAAAGGCGGAAGAGGATCATTCACAATGTCCGGCCTGGGAGAATGAACGGCAGGAATCCGTGATACCGCTCCTGTTAATGAAAATCAACCAGCAGTTGCGAGCAAGCGCCGATAGAAACCTTGAGGAATGGGGATTGACGCTATCGCAGGCGCGTGTTCTCCATGTGATTGGCGAGCATGGGGGCAGCGTCGCGCAAAGAGAGCTGGAGCGGATTCTTGAGGTTTCCCATCCGACAGTGGTGGGATTGGTCTCCAGGATGCAGAAGAATGGATTTGTGGAAATCTCGATTGATACGAAGGATCACAGAAATAAAATCGTATCTTTTGCAGAAAAAGCATACAGGCATAAGATCAGTCTGCGGTGGCAGCATCTGGATGTGGATGATCATTTGCTTCGGGGTATGACCGAGGAAGAAATCCGGCAGGTCGAAGTGCTGCTTCGCAAGATGTACCGCAATGTCCAGGACTGGGATGCGGGCAGTGAATAACGGAAAGTCTGGCAGATTGTCAAAAAATCACAGAGATTTCAATGCCTGGGAATCAATGGGCCGGAATTTCTGTTTGCGATAGATATTCATATAGAAAGAGAGGATTTACAGGTGCTGAAAACATTAATGAAAAGTCTGAGAGAGTACAAAACTCCCTCGCTGCTTTCACCGCTGTTTGTTACCTTTGAGGTTATTCTGGAATGTATCATTCCTCTGGTGATGGCTTCTTTGATTGATCACATGAAGGGCGCTACCCTTACGCCTGTGTTTCAGGATGGCGTTGTCCTGATTATTCTGGCAATGGCTTCCCTGTACTGCGGACGCAGAGCGGCTATTGAGGCGGCAAAAGGATCTGCCGGCTTTGCGAAGAATCTTCGGCAGGATATATATTTTAACATCCAGTCGTTTTCCTTTGCGGATGTAGACAGGTTTTCCACATCCTCGCTTGTAACCCGTATGACGACAGATGTTACAAACGTTCAGACGGCCTTTCAGATGGTGATCCGCGGCGCGGTGCGGACGCCTCTTATGATCATCTTTTCGATAGTGATGTCTCTTACGATCAATGTCCGAATGGCCCTGATATTTATAGCGATCATCCCGTTCCTCGCCCTGGTTCTGTTTGGCATTGTTTTGTACATTCATCCGGTCTTTGTCCGGATTTTTAAGAAATATGATGCCATGAATAATTCCGTACAGGAAAATGTGGGCGGAATCCGCGTGGTAAAATCCTTTGTCCGGGAGGACTATGAAAAGGAGAAATTTCACAAGAGGTCCGAAGATGTCTGCAGAGATTTCACCTTCGCCGAGAAGGTTCTTGCGTGGAACAACCCGACGATGGTTTTCAGCATCAGTCTTACGATGGTACTGGTCAGCTATATCGGAGCCAGGATCATTATTTCAACAAAGGGCTCTTCTCTGAGCACGGGCCAGTTATCTTCTCTGATCACATATGGAATCCAGATCCTGATTGCGATGATGATGCTGTCCATGGTTTTTGTCCTGATTATTATCTCACAGGAGTCCGCCAACCGAATCGTCGAGGTTCTGGAATATCAGAGTACCTTGACATCGCCGGAGAACGGAAAGACCGAGATTGCGGACGGATCGGTGGAGTTTGACAATGTTTCCTTTAAATACTCCGAGAGGAGCAAGAGATACGCGTTGTCCGATGTAAATCTGCAGATTCCTTCCGGTTCCTCTCTGGGAATCATCGGAGGCACTGGTTCTTCGAAGACGACATTAATTCAGCTCATTTCCCGATTGTATGATGTGACAGAAGGAGCGGTGAAGGTCGGCGGAACGGACGTGCGTCAGTATGATCTGGACACGCTGCGCAATCAGGTAGCGGTTGTGCTTCAGAAGAATGTTTTGTTCTCAGGTACCATCAAGGAGAATATGCGTTGGGGAGACAAAAATGCGACAGATGAGCAGATCGAGCATGCCTGCAAGCTGGCGCAGGCCGACGAATTCATTCAGCAGTTTCCGCAGAAATACGATACCTATATTGAGCAGGGCGGAAGCAATGTATCCGGCGGACAGAAGCAGCGTCTCTGCATCGCGAGGGCTCTTCTGAAGAAGCCGAAGATCCTGATTCTGGATGACTCCACATCTGCGGTAGATACAAAGACCGATGCGCTGATCCGGAAGGCTTTCCGGGAGGAAATTCCGGATACGACGAGAATTATCATCGCGCAGCGTATTTCTTCCGTGGAGGATTGTGACAACATCATCGTGATGGACGGCGGAAGGATCGTGGAGCAGGGCAATCACGATCAGCTGATCGCAGCCAATGGAATTTATAAAGAAATTTATGATTCGCAGACCATGAGAAAGGAGGAAAACTGATATGCCGAGAGGGAAAGCAAAGATCACACCGGTCAAAAAAGGAACGGCCGGACGTCTGTTTAAATATATTTTTTCCCATTATAAAGCGAGAATGATCCTGGTCATAATCTGTATCGTGATCGCGGGCGTTTCTTCTACCGGAGCTACATTCTTCCTGCAGCGTCTGATCGACGATGTCATCACGCCCGGATTGAAGACCGGGCTTTCTGCGGTATGGCCAAAGCTTGTCCGCACGGTTGTCGCGATGGCGGTCATCTATGGCGCCGGAGTTGTCGCATCTTTTCTTTATACGAGAAGTATGGCGACAGTGACGCAGGGTACGCTTATGAACTTCCGAAATGATATGTTTGATAAGATGCAGTCTCTGCCGATAAAATACTTCGACACGCACGCGCACGGCGATATCATGAGTACCTACACCAATGATACCGACGCCATCCGCCAGCTGATCGGACAGAGTTTGCCGATGGTTACGCAGTCTGCGCTAACCATTGCGGCGATTGCCTTTATGATGCTGTATTACAGCTTCTGGCTCTCGATTCTGGTAGCACTTTCCATTGTTCTGATGCTTCGCGTGGCAAAAAAATATGCGACGGCTTCTTCGAAATACATGATGCGTCAGCAGATTTCTCTGGCAAAGGAAGAGGGATTTGTTGAGGAAATGATGGAAGGAACCAAGGTAATCAAGGTTTTCTGTCATGAAGGCGAGAGCAAAAAGGATTTTCAGAAGATTAACGAGCAGCTCTTTGAGGACAGCAACGAGGCAAATAAGGCGGGAAATGTTTTGATGCCGATCCTGTCCAACATGGGCAACCTTATGTATGTGCTGATCGCGTTCGTCGGTGCGATCATGGTCTTTGAGGGAGCCACAAACGTCGGATTTTCCGGCTTCGGTCTGATGACGGCAGGTATCATCATTTCTTATCTCGGCATGGCACGTCAGCTGTCACAGACAATCGGCCAGATTTCGATGCAGGTGCCGATGATCGCCATGGGTATCGCGGGAGCCGGCCGTGTGTTTGAACTGATCGACCAGGAACCCGAAAAGGATGACGGCTATGTGACGCTTGTCAGATGCAAAAAAGGAGAGGACGGCACCCTTGTCGAGACCAAGGAGAAGACCGATCTCTGGGCCTGGAAGCATTTCCATAAGGCGGACGGTACGACGACCTATACCCTGTTGAAGGGCGATGTTCAGCTGGAACATGTGGATTTTGGCTACACACCGGAGAAGCAGGTGCTGTATGATGTGTCGCTCTATGCAAAGCCGGGCCAGAAGATTGCCTTTGTAGGCGCAACCGGAGCCGGCAAGACAACGATTACAAATCTGATCAACCGCTTCTATGATATTCCGGATGGAAAGATCCGCTATGATGGCATCAACATCAACAAAATCTGCAAGCCGGATCTCCGCCACTCTCTGGGAATCGTGCTGCAGGATGTAAATCTGTTCACCGGAACGGTTATGGACAATATTCGTTACGGAAGGCTGGATGCGACCGATGAAGAGTGCATCGCGGCGGCAAAACTGGCGAACGCCGATGACTTTATTACCAGACTTCCGGATGGATACGATACGATGCTCACGGCAAACGGCGCGCAGCTTTCACAGGGACAGAGACAGCTGATTTCCATTGCGAGAGCAGCCGTTGCCGACCCGCCGGCCATGATTCTGGATGAGGCGACGTCATCCATTGATACGCGAACAGAAGCGCTTGTGCAGAAGGGAATGGATAACCTGATGAAAGGCAGGACGGTATTTGTCATTGCACACAGACTTTCCACCGTACGGAACAGCGACGCGATCATGGTTCTGGACCACGGCCACATCATCGAGCGCGGTACACACGAGCAGCTGCTGGAGCAGAAGGGGACGTACTATCAGCTCTATACCGGAGCGTTTGAACTGGAGTAATTGTTTACGGTGATTTAGAAAGGCAAGGATTTTACAGTTATGTTGCCATTCGCAAACTGGCTGTAATAAAGTTTTATCCTGTTTTTTGGAGCTGCGGAACTCCTCAGGCGCGAGCGCCTTCGTCAAACAGTCCTCGCTATCCACTTCATGAAGAATTTACGGATAAAACTTTTAACAGCCAGTAATGCTCAGGCAAAGGTACTGTAAAATCTTTGCCTTTTAATAACGTGCGACGAGCCCGTCTGCGTTTTCGAAGAGCTGCGGTATTCGTGTATAAGCTACGGATTGCTCCGTGCTGCGCACTCTCGCAATCCTACAGGTATTCGGATTTCGCGCGTTCGCGCTGCATCCTCATACCTGTTGCCTTCGAAATCGCATCCAGTCTCTTACGCGCGCTTCGCGTGCGACGAGCCTGTCTGCGTTTTCGAAGAGCTGCGGTATTCGTGTATAAGCTGCGGATTGCTCCGTGCTGCGCACTCTCGCAATCCTACAGGTATTCGGATTTCGCGCGTTCGCGCTTCATCCTCATACCTGTTGCCTTCGAAATCGCATTCAGTCTCTTACGCGCTTTGCGTGCGACGAGCCTGTCTGCGTTTTCGAAGAGCTTATACACGTAAAAAAGTAGTTGAATTTTATGGGAAATTATGTATAATAGTGGTTGTGCCACTTTTATGTGGGCATGCCGGAATAGCTCAGCAGGTAGAGCACTTCACTCGTAATGAAGGGGTCATCGGTTCGAATCCGACTTCCGGCTTAAGCAGGCGATTAATTCAGGCAATGCTGCCATGAGTTAATCGCTTTTTTACAATCTGACAGCTTTGTGCCGGTGTCCGACAGGATATATTAGGACGGGAGATACTAGGGAGGATAGGAGTCTATGAGCTTTACAGCAACGGAACAGGATGCGAAGATCAGAGAGCTGGTTGAGTTCAGCCGGAGGTCCGGCAAGATTGATCTGAGCCTGTATCAGGAATATGATGTCAAGCGAGGCCTCAGGGACAACACCGGAAAGGGTGTCCTGACGGGACTCACGGAGATTTCCGATGTAATGGGAACGACGCTGAATGACGAGGGGGAGTCGGTGCCCGCCGAGGGGCGTCTGTATTATCAGGGCTATAATGTCAATGATCTGGTGAACGGAATGCGGAATCGCCGATTCGGTTTTGAGGAGATTACGTATCTTCTTCTGTTCGGATCCCTTCCGACAGCGAAGCAGCTGAATGATTTCATTGAGATTCTCAGCAGCTACCGGGAGCTTCCGGAGGAGTTTACAAGAGACGTTATCATGAAAGCGCCCAGCTACAACATGATGAACTCTCTGCAGAAGTGCATCCTGACGCTTTATTCCTATGATGCGCACGCGGACGATATCTCGATCCCGAACATCCTCCGCCAGGCGCTCTCCATGATCGCGAAGATGCCGCTTCTGGCTGTATACAGTTATCATACACACAGGCATTATCACCTGGGTCAGAACCTGATTATCCGGAATCCGAAGCCGGAGCTCTCGCTCGCCGAGAATCTTCTGCAGATGCTGCATCCGGACGGCCAGTATACGCAGCTGGAGGCGAAGGTGCTGGATACGGCGCTGATTCTGCACGCCGAGCACGGAGGCGGAAACAACTCCACCTTTACGACGCATGTGGTTTCATCGACCGGAACCGACAGCTATTCCGCGGTAGCGGCTTCGCTGGGGTCTCTGAAGGGACCAAAACATGGCGGAGCGAATCTGAAGGTTCTGCAGATGTTTGAGGATATCAAGGAGAACGTTCATAACTGGGACAACGAGGATGAAATCCGCGCTTACCTGAATAAGATCCTTGACCGGGAAGCCTTTGATCACGCGGGACTGATCTACGGTATGGGACATGCGGTTTACACCCTCTCGGATCCCAGATGTGTCATTCTGAAGGAGTATGCGAAGAAGCTCTCGATTGAGAAGGATATGGAGGATGAGTTCCATCTCTATGAAAATGTGGAGAGGATCGGAAAGGAGTGCATGATTCACAAGCGCCGTCTCGTTAAGCCGATTTGCGCGAACGTAGACTTCTACAGCGGATTCGTGTATTCGATGCTTGATTTCCCGAGAGAGCTGTTCACGCCGCTGTTCGCGATCGCACGTATCTCCGGATGGTCCGCTCATCGGATTGAGGAAATGGTCAACGGAGGCAAGATCATCCGTCCGGCATACAAGTACGTCGGTCATCACAGAAGGTATATTCAGCTGGAGAACCGGGAAGACTGAAGGCTGGGAATTTTATTTGAAAAGGGGCTGCTGCATGGATTCGTGCGGCAGCCCCTTCCTTAAACGGATGAAATCCTTGCGTTACGGCTGGCAATCCATAAGTTACGGCTGCTGCACGTTTCTGATGGTACTCAAACCGTTGGTTTTGACGTTCAGACTGCGCGCTGACGCTTCTGATCGTGCCCGCACCGATACTGATATGAGTGAAAGCCGGTCGGAAAAGTGAGCCGGCCATTGACAATAAGAGTGGCATTGCATATTGTTATCAATATATAAGGGAGGCGTTTATGATTTCTAAAGCGCAGATTCGTGCCACTACAAAATACATTAAAGAGAATTATGATGCGCTGCTTATCCGGATGAAAAAGGACTCCGGACTGATGACGGCTATCGAGCATTCGGCGCAAAGAGAAGGAAAAAGCAAAAATCAATACGTACTGCAGGCTTTGACAAGCTATGTGGCAGAGCATGGAATCCATCAGTCCAGAAATCTTTTTGTTGGAAAAGATGCCACGGTTTATCACATCATGTTCCACGATACAGCGGTCGCCGATGTAACTTTGTCTAAGGATCATAAGGCGATATCGTATGTTCTGTTTGAACCGCCGGGGATCAGACAGCCGTTTTCCGGAGGAAGGCTGAATCTGAATCGCTTTTTTCAGTTCCTTCATAGCCGGTGCTTTGAAGAAGGAAGAGGGGATCTGCCGGAAATATTAAAACTCTACCATATGAAGGATTACAATGTCTGGGAGATGGTTAGAAAAACGCGAGGGATCATGATGGACGATGGCTTTTGGATCCGGTTTGATAACGAGTCCGTTTCATGGAAGGAGGTCAATCCGTGGAGAACTATCAATTGAAGAGAGGATTGCTGGTCAAGACTTTTGGAAGCAGTATAGGAGCGCAGCCAAAGTACTATAAAAACGGGTACTGGTACAAAGAAAACTTCCGGGGATATGAAGCAAAGTCAGAGTGGATTGTTTCACAGCTCCTTTCCTGCTCGGATGTTCCTTACTACGTTGTGTATGAAGAGTGTCAGATTAATGGAAAGAACGGGTGCCGCTCGAAAAGCTTTACAAGTGAAAATGAGACCTTTGTAAGCTTTCAGAAATTGTACAGTACCTGGTATGGAGGGGAGCTGGAGGGATATCTGACTACGCTGGAGTCTCCGGAAGAAAGAATTGAATTTGTCAAAACGATGCTGCTCGATAATACCGGGCTGGACATTACCTCATATTTATCTCAGACGCTGACGTTGGATATGATCACATTAAATCCGGATCGGCATATGAATAACCTTG
This sequence comes from uncultured eubacterium 1-6, assembly GCA_903789595.1. Classification (GTDB taxonomy): domain Bacteria; phylum Bacillota; class Clostridia; order Lachnospirales; family Lachnospiraceae; genus Bilifractor. The sequence continues at coordinate 135,307 of CAIFEZ010000002.1, read as the reverse complement.
GACTCATATACAATGCGGAGACAGAACAATATCGCACCGCACCTATTTTTGATAATGGCGCAGCTCTTTGCAGCAATCTGGGTCATTTTCCACCAGACCTGCCCTTGGATGAACTGATAGAAAAGGTAAGTGGCCGACCATTCTCATCCAGCCTGGAACTGCAGGCTCATGTGGCGGGGTTTGGACTGAAAATAAATATTGGAAAATTCCAGGAAATAATTCACAGTGTTCCGCAGCATCGAGCCATTAGTTTGTTGGAAATTCAGTTAAAAAAATATCGTCATATCGTTGAGTTAACATGATCAAAGGCGTGAATCACGGCTATCGGGTAGTAACGCTAACCGGGAAATGAAGGGAGAAATATCGTTTGACAGGGAGAAAAGTCTGAGATATATTTATATTACTGATATACCCATATGGGGTATTGATCCGTTTCAACAGGAGGTAATATATGTATAATTTCAGATTTAGCGTTCCTACAACGATTTATTTTGGCAAAGGACAGATCTCCCATCTGTCAGAGCTTGCTGATTATGGCTCCAAAGTTCTTCTTGTCTATGGCGGCGGGAGTATCAAGCGAAACGGCATCTATGATACGGCTTTGAAAATCCTCGGAGATGCCGGGGTAACGGTCACGGAGCTGTCCGGTGTTGAACCGAATCCCAGAATCGAGACGGTTCGAAAGGGAGTAGAGCTGTGTAAAGAGCAGAAGCTGGATATGGTTCTGGCGATCGGAGGGGGCAGTGCGATCGACTGTGCAAAGGTTGTGGCCGCCGGCGCGATGTATGATGGAGACGCCTGGGACCTTGTGCTGGATCCTACCAAAATAACAAAAGCTCTCCCGATTTTCTCCGTACTGACATTAGCTGCCACCGGTTCCGAGATGGATTCGTTTGCGGTTATTTCAGATATGACAAAGAATGAGAAATGGGGAACCGGAGCGGACGTTTTGAAACCAACCATGTCGGTTCTGGATCCCACGTATACCTTCTCGGTTTCCAGAAAACAGACCGCTGCGGGGACAGCGGATATGATGAGTCATACCTTTGAGAATTACTTCACCAAAGAGTCCGGCTGTGATGTGCAGGCAAGATTTGCCGAGGGCCTTCTGAAGACAATGATCAAATACGGACCGATCGCTCTGGAAGATCCGGAGAATTATGATGCCCGTGCAAATCTGATGTGGGCAGCAAGCCATGCAATCAACGGCCTTATTGCGAATGGAAGTCAGCCGGCCTGGTGCGTTCATCCGATGGAGCATGAGCTGTCCGCTTTTTATGACATCACACATGGCCAGGGACTGGCGATTCTTACCCCGGCATGGATGGATTTTGTCCTTCAGAAGGATCCGTCAACTGCCGCAAATTTTGCAGAATACGGTAGAAATGTTTGGGGCATCTCCGGAGCCGATGATGAGAAGGTCGCGAAGGAGGCGATTGCAAAGACCAGAACCTTCCTGTTTGAGACCATGGGCCTTCCGGAGAATCTGCGTGCCGTTGGAATTGACAGCGAGGAACACTTCGAAGTGATGGCAGAAAAAGCCGCGAAAGGAAGTGTGGGCTGCTTTGTTCCGCTTACAAAAGAGGATATTGTGAAGATTTACAAAGCTGCTTTTTAATTTACGCGAACAGTGAGCCACAGCCGAATGCGAAGTATTCGGCCGCGGCGAGCGTCGCGATAGCGAGATAAAACTCGCACAGCATGTTTTATCTCGTTCCTGTCAAATGTTATTGTGATATGCTTGAAAGGATTCGCATAGATATTGTTGTGAAATGCTTGAAAGCGCTGATACAGACTTCTGAGATCGAGTATCGTATAAAGCACCCGTAATAAAGCACCCGTAATGTCCTGCCAGGCAAGACTTTGCGGGTGCTTTGTTGTATACGTACAATGTTCAGTTAATCGATTCGATATCACTCTACCCCGTCGTCCGGAAGAGTCGCAACGTCGCTTCGATAGACCTTTCGGAAGAAGATTAGCGACAGAATGAAAGAGGCAATTTCCGCGATGAAGAAACACCACCAGACGTTGTTGACATTTCCAGTTTTCGAGAGAAGCCAGGCAGCCGGGATCAGGATGACAAGCTGTCTTCCAAGGGATACGAAGAGAGAGTAAAAGCTCTTTGAGAAGGCCTGGAAAATGGAGCTCATGATGATACCCATGGCTGCAATCGGAAAATGAATGGCTATGGTCCGGAGCGCGACGACACCCATCTGTTTCATTTCCGCAGAGGCATTGAAGAGATCGAGAAGTCTGTCTGGAATCAGCTCCAAAGTTGCGGTGCCGCAAAGCATCACGCAGATGGCTAGCAGCATGGCAAATTTTAGGGCCTTGTTGATTCTGCGTTTGTGTTCGGCTCCGTAGTTGAAGGCCAGAACCGGGATCAGGCCATTGTTCAGACCGAAAACCGGCATGAAGAAGAAGCTCTGAAGCTTGAAATACACCCCGAAAACAGCGGTTGCGGTCGTTGAGAAGGCAATCAAAATGATGTCCATCAGGTAGGTCATGACCGATCCGATGCTCATCATCAAGATCGACGGTATGCCGACATAGTAAATTCTGCCGATGGTTTTTTTATCCGGATGAAGAATGGCTTCAGCGCTGATATGAATCTCGCGGTTTAATTTTAGATTCATCAGAAAGCCGAGAACGGATGCAACGGTCTGCCCGATGACGGTTGCGTAGGCGGCACCGGCCACTCCGAGCTTCGGAAAGCCCAGCAGGCCGAAGATCATAACCGGGTCGAGAAAAATATTGATGATGGCGCCGGTGAGCTGCGAAATCATACTCAGCATGGTTTTTCCGGTGGACTGCAAGAGCCGTTCAAAGGTGACCTGCATAAAAAGCCCGAAGGAAAGAGTCATAACGATGCCGAGGTAGGCGTCGCCATACTGAATAATATCCGCCGAGGATGTCTGGCTCCGGATAAAAGGCCCGGTGATTGTCAGCCCGAGAATCGCGGAGACGATAAAGCTGAAGAAGGCCAGAAGGATTCCGTTGTTGGCCGCCTTGTCTGATTTATCAAATTCCCGTGCACCTAGCGCCCGGGAGAGCAGAGCGTTGATGCCGACGCCAGTACCGGCACCTACCGAGATCATGAGGTTCTGCATGGGGAAAGCAAGCGTAACTGCTGTCAGCGCATCTTCGCCGATCTGTGCAACGAAAATAGAATCAACGATGTTGTAAAGAGCCTGTACCAGCATGGAAATCATCATTGGGACAGACATGTTGACGATCAGCTTCCGGACGGGCATGATCCCCATCTTGTTGTCGGACCGGGGGGCTTTTGTTGATTGCTCCATTATAAAAATATCTCCTGTGTTTTTTGATCTGAATTAAACTAATCATTTTATATATCATGAGGTTACAACTTTATTGCAGATGATACAAGAAAAACTCAAAGAATTTTTATGGGTGGATCAAATTTTTCTTTGACAAACAACTTGCTTTCTTGCCCTTGTGTAGTTAAAAGAAATATTCTCGGCACAACAATGAATGTGAATGTAAATAAAGGAAAAAGCAAAAAATAATCAGTATTATTTGAGATTTATTAGGATGTTTTCCAAGTTTTTGAACACGACCTCATATCCATCCGGATAGAAGTGGATGGAATCTTTACAAAAGGTCGATTTTAAATTGCCGTTTTCATCGGTCAGACCGTTATTGACGTCGATATAATGGTAGCCAAATTTTTGAGCCAGTGAAGCAACAATACTATTTGCTTTTTTGAGATTTGCATTTGTACGAAGAGATCCCATGAGCTTTGCAAAATGTTTCCCTTCTTCGTTGGATTCGTTCATTGGATAATAGGCCATCAGATAAGCCTCGGTATCGGGACAGTTGTGCCTTAATTGGGAAAGAATCTCGGCATATCCTTTTTCGAGATGCTTTTCCCAGGGCGTTTTGTCTTTCTGCTGGCAGATATCATTGGTTCCAATGTTGATAAATACATATTTTGGTGCAAGGTCTAACAGCAATGGCCCTATATTATCCAGAAAGGAATCTACAGTGAACCCGCCAACGCCACGATTATAGACAACCTTTCCTAGATTATGTGTCATTGTTAGTTCAGTAATGGGAAACTGCTCCATCAAAGAGGATCCAGTAAAGAGAATCTGACCCTTTTGGGCAATACGATTTAGGCGGCGGTATGATTCCACCGTCTGTTGTTGAGTTTGTTGTGACAGCACTCGAATATATTCAATTTTTTTAGAATCGTACTGCATTGTAAAAACCTCCTTTGTGTGTTCATTATTTCCCTTTTAGTATATCGTTTGTTGCATAATATGACAAATATGAATATAATTTATATATATAAGAACAACCTTATGTATGAAGACGCTTATTTCACTGATTTTGAAAGGAACGCAATGGATATTTATCAACTTCATTGTTTCTGTGTAGTGGCAGAAAACGAGAATATCACACAAGCGGCTCAGATTCTGCATATCTCTCAGCCTGCGCTTAGCCAAACTATCAGGAGATTAGAAGAAAATTTAGGATATGAGCTTTTTGTCAGAACTCATAAAAGCATCCATTTAAATGTATATGGAAGGGTATTGTATAAACGAGCTTTACACTTTGTCATTAGTACGGGTAAACGTTATTTGGCGCAAAATTTCATTTGAATATTTATTGCACTGCATCTAGAGTAGATGCGATAATCTACTGCAAATTGTGTAAATTATTTGCGCATCAATTGGTGAATCAAGCTCTCGTTTGGTACACTTGCCTCATAAACAACGGGAGGGAAAATGCCCGTATCAAGGAGGGCTTTATGGAAAAGAAAAAAGAAGCGGGCGCGCTTCAGGTCGGTATGTATGGTATCTGAAATTTTGCAGCACAGTTATCGTGGACGATGGTGAGCACATACCTGGCCGTATTCTACATGGACGTTGTGGGTCTTGCACCGGCTGCTGTGTCACTGCTGATGCTGGTGGCGAAGGTTCCGCTCAGAGAGTCTTTTAAGGCGATTCTTGCTGCGCGGTAAACTCTCTATATGATGCAGTGTGCCACAAACAGTATAAGCTATAGATAGCGAGCGTGCCCCGCATCTGCGGGGCACAGTAATTCAACGGATGAGCCGGTAATAATCTTTTTTGTGTTCAATTGGTGCAGGAAAGCCATTAGAAGGATATCCGAGGATGACATTGCCGACACCCGCGTATTTGGTTTCATCGAGGCCTGCTTCCCGGAGCAGCTCTTTGCCTAGCGGATCTTCCAGCATACCGTCTGCCCGGTTGATCCATCTTCCGCCGAGACCCAGGGCAAATGCCGCATTTAGCATATTACCGATAGCCAGCGAACCGTCCTTGATATAATCCGGGGACTCTGTGCATCCTGCAACGACAATCAGTGTCGGAGCACCGTAAAAAACATCCCATCCCTCGGGTGCGCCTGCAATCTGGGCATTCAGGACACACAGTTTGTCAATCCATTTGCGATTCTGAATAACGATAAAGACAGAAGACTGGCGATTGCCGCCGGAAGGAGCATTCATACCGGCTTTGAGCACGAGCTTCAGCTCTTCATCGCTGATCTGTTCCTTTCTATATTCCTTTACACTTCTTCGATTGATAAGATCTTCTATAGTCTCTCGCATTGTTTTCTCCTTTCAAAATTCTGCAAACACAAACTGAATAGCTGCGGAGTCCTCACATCGAGAAAAACGCAGGTTATCGAGATTGAGGCACTGAACAGTGATAACTTTTTAGTAATACGGCCACGGACGGAAGCGGTTTTCTCCGGTGCGGTCCGGCTTGTTCAGTGTAACTTCCTTCCCGCAGCACCACTGGCAGGCGCGGACAAACATCGTGATGTAATCGAAGCGGTGGTAGGTGTCAATTCCGTGGCCGATGGAGCAGCCGAAGACTCTCCCTTTCCCGTAATGATGTTTCCATGCGATCGGGGTGTCCGTATTGACACCGCGCATATGCTCCAGCTTTCCGTCCGGGACATCTACCGGGTGATGTTTCGGCGGCCAGCCCGGAACCCGGTAGGCTTCGATATCATCGAAGGCTGCAAGGACAACCTCCGGTTCTGTGCCGCTGCATTTCTGAATGCCGGCGAAAAAATCATCACCGGGGGCCAAAATCTGCCGGGACAGACCCCTCACGATCGGATCATTTCCGACGGGGTGAACGCAGAAATCGTCCTGCGGAACCTTTCGGCTGTAGGGCATGGTCAGATAATAACCCCACAGTTTGTAATATTCCTCCGGAAGGCCATCCTCCAGCCAACAGCTCGAATGATGGATGTAGAGTCCGCCGCCCTTTCGGACAAAGTCAAAAAAGACCTTTTCGGCACCTGGTTCCAATGTCTGATATCGGTCTGTCGGCTTATCTTTTCCGTCGTAATTCAGAAGAATCATGTCATATCCTTCCAGTGTCCGCTCGGTTGCGCCGTTAAATTCCTCGGTTGCACGAACCTTAAATTCACCGGTTGCCTCGAGCATCAGCTTCAGATCACGATTCATCTCAGTCATATTGTGTTCACTGGCAACCTTTCCTGACAAAATCAATACTCTGTTCATCTTATTTTTCTCCCGTTTCGCTGTGGAATGCCTTTTCGTCATCAGTCTTTATGGCGGCTTATGATTTCGACAGTTCGTGTAATATTTTATACCTCACGCAAGCACGGCAGTATCGGATAATTATGAACTGCGATGGTGTGAAGGATTAACTGAGCCGGACCTTACCTGGTATACTGAGTCAGACCGTACTCTGTATATTGCGTTCCTGGAAAATAGTGTTTAAAATTGCAGTAATGAAATATATTATTCCGCGTAATTAATGAAAGGTACTATATGATCATTAAAATCATATCAGGACCGGGTTTCTTTTTCAGCCCAGTTATTCCGATAAATACTGAAAAATCTTGCAAAAATTCATATACTCGCAACATGAACGTTGCCTTTAGAGGGTTATGTAAGTATTTTATGAATATTTTGGTCGGAGACAGAACCTTTGGCTTCTTTCATGATTCTATTATATGCAACGAATGGAGGATCAGAGCGTTATGCAAAGTGCGTATTATCAGATCGATATCCTCTCCGACATTCATGAAGAACTGCATCGTGTCGGTGAATCCGAATTCTTCTATGTGATTCAGGGAAGGGCAGTCATTTCCTTCAAGGATCAGCAAAAGCTGTTAAAGGAAGAGGATGTGTATTATATCAATGCCGGACAGATAAGCAGGGTATTCGCAGGACCGGACTCGCTGGTCCTGCGAATAAAGATTCCGGGAAGCAGGCTGCTGCAGGCAGGGGGAAGCGAATTTGAAAATATTGAATGCGACAGTACGCTGGGTAGGGGCGCCTATTACGGACGAATCAGAAATCTGGCACATAACGTTTTATCAGCGTGGCTTGAACCGTCCAACGGTCTGCTGTTATCCGGCGCAGAGGATTTGCTTTGTGACTGTCTGGTCAGATACTTCAGCAGCAAAAAAGAATCCGGGGCACCGAAGGCAGGCGAAGGATCTGACGAGCAGAGAATGGGAAAAATCATGCGTTATATCTATGCGCATCTCGATTCGGACATTTCACTCACCGATATTTCAAAAGAGCTGTACATGAGTCCGTCTGCGCTGTCCAGATATTTTCACAAGATAACAGGGCAGTCCTTTGTTAAATACGTCAAAGAAATAAGGATTCAGAGGGCGATGAGTGATCTTCAGCAGACCGATCATTCGATCTCTCAGATTGCCCTGGACAATGGATTTTCCACACCCTCGGCATTGGGCAGTGCATTTCGTGAATATGTACATATGACCGCCTCTGAATATCGGCAGAGCAGCGCCGCAAAGCAGATAAAAGAAGAACTGGATGCGCGGAAAACAGAAGTTCGAAAAAAAATGGATCTGAGAATGTTTGAAGATGCAGAATCTGAGAGCATTCAGCTGGTAGTCGATCCGGATGAATCGACACCATTAAAAAAATGGAAGAACGAAATTGTGACCGGCGGAGCCGCCTATAATCTGAGTAATGCGGCGATGCAGGCACAGCTCCTTTTCCTGAAGGAGCAGCTGGATTATGAATATCTGCTTATATGGAGCCTGTTTTCAGAGCCGATGCAGATATTTTACGGCGATGACCGATCAAATCCAAATTATGCAAGGATTGATGAAGTCCTGGATTTCTGTGTAAACAATAACATCAAGGTTTTTCTGGATCTTAGTCAGCGTCGGAACAAAGCGATTGCCAGAGGAGAAAGAGAAATTTATGATCAGTGCGTTGGAGTTGATTTCCGCAGCAGAGAAGAATGGGAGAACTTTTTCAGCGGCTTCCTGAAACACATCAGCAGAAGATACGGGGAAACCACTGTGCGAAGCTGGATTTTTGAATTCGCCTTTTTCTTAAATGAGCGGCCGTATTATGAATCCGATCATTACAGCCCTCGTGAGGTGTGGAACCGTGGCGTATCATTATTGCATGAAATCATCCCGGGTGCACAAACCGCGGGGCCGGGGATGATTCTGGCCGGAGACAGCGAACTGCAGAAGCAGATGATTGATCAGTTTATGGCCTATGGCAACCCGCCGGATATATTTACGGTAAACTATTTTCTGATGAATTCAACTGAGGAAATGGGAATATATCGGCGGAACATGCGCAACAATTACCCTGAAAAAGAGCTGGAATCAGTCGCTCTGCGTCTGCGTCACTGGAATTTTAAGGGAAAATATTATTGCCCCGAATTTGCTTTGACAATTGCGAACAGAGATTTTATTCAGGACAGCTGTTATCGCGCCACATCTCTGATCTGGAGTATTTTCCGGATAAGGAATATTCTTGATATGCTTGGCATTTTTTATGCGTCGGATCTTATGAATTCGTATGCCGATTCATCGGATATTCTGGCGGGGGCAGGAGGCATCCTGACGAGAGATGGGATAGCCAAGCCTGCGATGTATGCCTTTCAATTTTTGAAAGACATGGGAGACAGACTGCTGGTGAAGCGGGAGGATATGATGATTACCCGCTCGGAACAGATGATTCAGTGCCTCGCTGTGAATCACTGCGAAATGGATCCTGAGTACGCGGAAACGCGGACCATGAGAAAACCAGAGGAGATATCGAGAATTTTTCTTCCGGGGAAGGATAAGAAATATCATCTGGTCATCAAGACCTCCGAGAATGCGACGTTTCTAATACGGCAGAAAATTGTGAACACATCATTCGGCAGCATTCTGGACAGCTGGAATGAAATGGGAAATATTTCGGATTTGAATCCGGAGGATATCACTTATCTTCGAAATACCTGCGTTCCGAAGATTAGGATCAGCAAAATCCCTGCTGTTGAGCAGAAGATAGAGCTTGACCTGACATTGAAGCCTCATGAAATTCGATGGATTTCCATAGAAAAAACTGAGGTGTGATGGAACCGGACGGCCCGGGATATCATATGCAAAAATAAGTTTCTGAATTTTGCATGCGGTATCCCGCCCTTTTTTTTATGGAAAAATATATGTAAGAAAATTGCGCAGAATCTGAAAGTAAGAAAATTGCCGGAGCCTTATACTACAGGAAAACGTACACAGGCATACCCGTGCTGAACTTGATGCAAACAGACTTGAGAATCATTCTTCTTCGGAGGAATAAATTTTTTAGACAGGGAGGGCATAATATATGTCAGAAAAAGCAGCAACCAAAGGACATCCGAGCAGGGGCATTTCACTTTACAGCTATCAGAGTCTGCTTGGAAAAACAATGACACTGGATGACGCGTTTGAGGAGATGTACGATACGGGAGCGACATGCTTCGAATTCCTGACCAGTTATATTGAAGGGTATCCGAATCCGTCTCCAAAATGGGTGGATCACTACTGGATGCTTTGTGAAAAGTATCATCTGCAGCCGGCGGAGCTTGGTCATTGGTGCGAGAGTCATCTGCACCGCGGACCGAAGATGAGCGACGAGGAGATCGTCGAGGAATTAAAGCAGGATTTCCGGGTGGCAAATCTGCTCGGATTCAAAACTCTTCGGACCAAGATCACCTGCACAAATGAAATCTGTGATCCGGAGCCGGGATGGCAGTCTTATATAGAGAAGGCTCTTCCGTATGCGGAGAAGTATGACGTGCGCATGCAGAACGAGGTACATCTTCCTACTACACTGCATACACCGCATATCCGGGAGGAGTATCTCGACTTTATCCGGAGAACCGGAACAGACCGTTTCGGATTCAACATCGACTTCGGAACCTTCCAGACCAGAGCAGCAAAGGGAATGGAGGATATGCCGATGTTCCACTTTGACGATGTGAGCAAGCCGGAAGAGATTGTTGAATTCCTGCCGTATTGCTGGACCTGTCATACAAAGTTTACCAACATGGATGAGAATTTCGAGGAGACAACAATCCCATACCGCGAGGTTATCAAGCTGATGATTGATCATGGCTGGAGTGGTTATCTCCTGTCAGAGTATGAAGGAGCTCTCAGGTTCAAGGCAGAAAACAGTGTTGAAGATTTTGCAAATGCGATGGAAGGCATTCCGGATCAGGTTCGCAGACATCAGATTATGATGAAAAATATTCTAGGGTATTGATCAGATATTTATTCACATAGAGATCATCTGAAACAAATAAGATTTTATATCAGGAGGTTAAGAGATGGTAGAATTTCAGGCAGTTCAGCAGCGCGGATTTCATAATTACTACGACGAGAACGGCAATATTGCGGGGTTTGAATTTAAATTTGTTCCGAGATATTACAAGGGACTCTGGTTCACGCAGTGCCGCTTTGGCAATGTTGAGGTAGACGGAGAAGTGTATGACAGAGATTGTATTTCCATCATTTATGACGGAATCGCGTACAGCAGAGAAGAGCTTTTCGATCTGAAGAGATACTGGCAGTTCCGGACGCCGATTGTGGTGCGGGTGCCGAAAAAAGGCGGTTTGTCCGTCGGATATCATGACGTCGTGATGAATTTCGGATGGGTATTGAATTACAACGGCGCTCTGGAGAAGGAAAAAGACGGCAGCGGCCTCGGAAATATGGCACATATGTTTGGCACAAAGAATGAGCGCCGCATGCTGCTTTGCCGTTGAATGAAGGACAGAAGGCAGGAGGCGTAATATGACAGAAATCAAAAAAGGACATCCGAGCAGAGGAATATCCGTTTACAGTTACCAGGCTCTGCTTGGGAGAACCATGACACTGGATGACGTATTTGAAGAGATGCATGATACCGGAGCAACCTGTTTCGAGTTTCTGACCAGTTATATTGAAGGGTACCCGAATCCGTCTCCGAAATGGGTGGATCACTACTGGATGCTCTGCGAAAAGTATCATATGCAGCCGGCTGAACTTGGACACTGGTGTGAAACACATCTGCACCGCGGGCCGAAGATGAGTGATGAGGAAATTGTAGAAGAATTAAAGCAGGATTTCCGACTGGCAAATCTGCTTGGCTTCAAATCACTGAGGACGAAGATTACCTGCACAAATGTGCTCTGTGATCCGGAGCCGGGATGGCAGTCTTATATAGAGAAGGCGCTTCCATATGCGGAGAAGTACGACGTTCGTATGCAGAACGAGGTACATCTTCCAACTACACTGCATACGCCGCATATCCGGGAGGAGTATCTTGATTTTATCCGAAGAACAGGGACAGACCGTTTCGGATTCAACATTGATTTCGGAACCTTTCAGACCAGAGCGGCAAAAGGTATGGAAGATAATCCGATGTTTCACTTCGATGATGTGAGCAAGCCGGAGGAAATCGTTGAATTCCTTCCCTACTGCTGGACCTGCCACACGAAGTTTACCTATATGGACGAAAACTGCGAGGAGACGACCATACCGTATCGCCAGATCATCAAGCTGATGATTGACAATGGCTGGAGCGGAAATCTCGTGTCCGAATACGAAGGTGTGCTTGCATACAATTCGGACAAGAATATTCAGGAGTTCGCGAAAGCAATGGTTGGCATCCCGGAACAGGTACGCCGGCATCAGATCATGATGAAGAATATTCTGGGCTACTGATATCAGCATCTGAAAACCTTCAAAAGTTTTTTCAGTCAGAGGATGATTCTGTACCGCTGCAATTGAGGAAGTTTAATTATTTGATACAATAATAAAATGCCAGCAAATGATACGCGCATAATATATGAAACATCATTAAAAAATAGTGAAATCGTTATAAAATATGGTGTGTTCATTCATGAAAATTATTGGAAAATAATGACATAGACAATAATTCAGTTCGTATTGGACAGGAGATACCTGTATGCTGTACTGGAAGAATTTATGAAAAGAAGAGAGGAGATAACATGGAAGATATCAGAATTGCCATCATCGGACATGGCTTTATGGGACATGAGCATGAGAAAATGCTCAAGGATTTTCCGGGAATTAAGCTGATGGGATTTGCAGACAGAGATCCGAAGCAGCTGGAGGATGTATCAGAGGGACTGAAGAGATATGCAAGCAACGAAGAACTGCTCTCAGATCCGGATGTTGATGTGGTTCTGATTGCGGCCAATAATAATCAGCATAAGAAACTGGTGATCCAGGCAGCGAATGCCGGCAAGGATATCATCTGCGAGAAACCGGTTGCCATGAGCCTGGAAGAGCTGGATGAGATGGAAAAAGCTGTAAAGGCAAACGGAGTGAAGTTTACCGTTCATCACCAGAGAAGATTTGATCCGGATTTTCGCACCGCCAAGGCGGTATATGACTCCGGCACTCTCGGAGATGTATATGCCATCAAGAGTCAGCTGTACGGCTTCAACGGCAACATGCATGACTGGCATGTGTTTGTCAGCGAAGGCGGAGGTATGCTGTATGACTGGGGTGTACACCTTTTGGATCAGGTATGCTGGATGTTCCCGGGTGCAAAACTGAAGTCGGTATTTGCGGACATTCGAAATGTCATCAATAAGGAGGTAGATGATTACTTCCAGATTATGATGCGTTTCGACAACAACGTTACGGCAACGGTAGAGTTGGGTACTTATTATCTTGCGGATAAGGTAAATGATAAGTGGTTTGAGCGCCACTGGTTTGTTGCAGGCAACAAAGGCACCGCTTATGTGGACGGGTTCTTCCCGGAGGGCAAGATCGTCCGGACGACCCATTTGCTGACAAATGTAAGCGGACACAGAACGATGACGGCAGCAGGACCAACCAGATCCTTCGGACCCGCACCGGAAGGAACCATCATTACAGAGCCGCTCCCGGAAGTTCATACAGAGCATAGAAATTATTTCGAGAACTACGTAAAAGCGTACCACGGAGAAGAAGAGTTCCTGGTCAAGATTCCTGAGACCAGAAGAATTCTGAAGCTAATGAATGCTGTAAGAGAATCCGGAAGAACCGGAAAATCTATCGATTTTGAATGATCGTTTTCAGACAGGAACCACTGTCCCGCGAAAGTGGGGCAGCGGTTCCTCAATAATATTGTATAGTGAGTATCAAAGTTGTGGCGGAACAGAATATACAAAGCGGATGCTTCAGATGGAAAGAAATTTGCTCGAAGTATAGAGACAGTAAGTTCCAATGAAACCAGGCTTATGAGAGAGGGGCAGCTTCAGATCTGAAAAGAGCTGCCCTTGTTGTCTTCCTTGAGCCAGCGAATAGCGGGTTCAATATTTTCCGACCAGAAGTTCCAGTCATGATTGCCGTCTGCCGCGTAGAATTCACAGGGAAAACCGGCTTCTCTGGCATCTTTTGCGAAGACGGTGTTGGACTGATAGAAGAAATCTGACGGAGAGCAGGCGAGATAAAAGGCGGGCGAATTCGTCGGTCCTCCGGAAGGTTTTCTGGCGATCGAGGATTGTAACAGTGCTTTAAGGCTGTACGCAGGATCCTTTGAATGATAGAGCGAGGTCGGGAATGGTGCTCCGAGGACATGGATGAAGGAGGTAGCCTTGTAGAAATCCAGCGCCCCGGAAAGAGAAATCACTTTAGAGTACTGAGCAGGATTCCGCAGTGCTGCATAGCAGGCTCCAAATCCGCCCATGGAATTTCCACCGATAAAATTGTCTTCTGCGTTCCAGGAAAACGGGAAGATCTGATGTGTGTATTCATAAAGCTCATGAGCAACAAAACTGTAGATCGGCAGGCCGTCCGGAACGTCCAGGTAGAATGTGTTGCCCACGGAGGGAAGCACCACTGCCAATTCAAACGTATCCGCAAGTTCTGCAATTCTGGAGTTGCGGATCCAGTCTTCGGCACTCTCCATTGCTCCGTGGAGCAGGTACAGCACCTGAAACGGACCGCTGTCCTGTTTCTCTTCTTGCTGAAACGGGCCTGGCTTTGATTTGGGAAGCAGGACATGGAAGGCCACAGGAATGCCGAGAACTTTGGATGGATAGGTGCTGATAATGTGATTCATACTGTTGCCGCCTTTTTTGATACTGCGAATATCTGCCGGCAGGATATGACCGTCGAACAGATTGAATTAACTGTGAGATTATTATATGCGATCTATCACTGATAGTCTATGCTAATCTTGCAAGAATATTTTATTCGAGGTCATTATTGAATCGTTCTCTTTGACCTTTTTCTGTGCAATGAGAATTTGCGTGGTCAATCTTTATCCCATTTCCGGTGAGTAAAACGCAATACAGATTTCCGATGCAATGTTAACATGATAACAGAGTGGAAGCATGTTCTAAGCTACTTATTTCCGCGACCGCGGCGAATGCGGAGCATACGGATTCACAAGATTGAAAGGGAGAAAAAACATGAATATTCTGGGCATTTCATTTGGCAAAAAGAACGCGAATACGGACATCCTTGTCAAGGAAGCGCTCTATGGCTGCCGTGAGGCGGCTCCTGACGCGGAAATCCGTTTTGTCAATACCTGCAGTATGAACATTGGAAGATGCAGGGGATGTGGAGCTTGCTCTACGGCACTGGAAAAGGGAAAGGACAATGATTGCATCTTCAAGGACGATTTCCAGGAACTCGAGAATCAGGTCCGCTGGGCAGATGCCATCGTGCTTGGCGCACCGGTCTATGTTCTTCAGCCCGTAGGTCAGTTCAAGGATTTTGTAGACCGGTTCTCCTGCCGGCACGACTACTCAGCCATTACCTGGGTTCTTGACAAGAGAAGAAAGGGAGAAATGCCAGGCAATGCGGATGATTACCCGATGGAGCGTCTGAAGAAGAGAACGGTTTCCTATATCTCTGTAGGAGGGGCATCCACAGAGAACTGGACCTCCATGGGAACCGCAACACTTCACCTGTTCGGTTTCCCGCCAATGATGAAGGTAATGGGCAATTATAATGCAAACTCCATGGGTACGATTGCAAATCCGTATCTTGACGATCAGCTGATGGATGATATGCATGAGATGGGGAGACGGACTGTTCAGGGATACGCCGATGACAGCGTAGAGTTTTTCCAGAGCACAGCCAAGCCGGCCGGAGTATGTCCGGTTTGCCATCAGAGAATCATCACCATTCTTCCTGGTACCACCCGTGTAGAATGCCCGATTTGTGGAATCGAGGGTGAGCTTTCCATCGAAAATGGAGCGGTTCATGTCGAATTCTCCAAGGAACAGCAGGAGCGGGCAAGAGGAACCTTCAAGGGACTTCGTGAGCACACCGTGGAAATTCAGGGCTTCGGAGCGATTTGTGCGCCGAAGATCATGAAGAATAAAGAGAAGCTGGACAAACTGATGAAGGAAAGAATCCGGAATTTTGATACGGCTATTCAAAATAAGTAAGCCGGATATGAGGAGAACAGGTATTGCTTGTCATATGATACAGGCAGTACCTGTTTTCAGATGATTGGAGTGAGTCTGCTTTTCGGAGACAGAAAGAGAAGAGATTCAAG
This sequence comes from uncultured eubacterium 1-6, assembly GCA_903789595.1. GTDB lineage: Bacteria > Bacillota > Clostridia > Lachnospirales > Lachnospiraceae > Bilifractor. The sequence continues at coordinate 119,517 of CAIFEZ010000002.1, read as the reverse complement.
ATATCATTCTGCCATAGGAACAAAGATGATAAGGAACGGCCTGTCACCTGCAGTGCGTGAGGAATATCCGCTCAGCGCCGCCGGTGACAGGCCGCTTTTATCTTTAAGAATCTTTTGAAGCAGATGCCGGTTTGGTGTCAAGGTAGAGCAGACGGTAGATTTCACTGAGGGTGAGGATAAATGTCTCTGACAGCAGGACGCTGCCAAGGGCACTGGGAATATCAAGTCCCTGAAACAGCTGCTGATCGACAAATTCGGCATACTGGCTTTCTCTGGAGCTGAGCAGGATCACGTAGGCGCCGCTCTGCCGGATTTTCCGGAAGACCGGGGTCATATCCATGGTTTCCGCATGCTCGATGGTCTGGCTGAAAACCACAGAACGGCTGGTCAATGTGTCTGCATAGAGCATGATTTCGGGCGGCAATTCCGCCACACATGTCTCGACCCCGGTCATAGCAAGGTTCTGCTGGAAGGAGTTGATGGCAGCCGTGTGATAGGGGAAGAAGAAACAAACCTTATCGGCTTCCCGGATCTGTCGGGCCAGTGCAGTCAGGGCATCCTCCTGAAAGGTATCCTGTATCAGGGTGCGTGTGGCTTCCAGCTGCTCCGAAACCTTACGAATAAATGATCCACAGTCGTCCAGACGCGAGGTATCCATCAGGCGGTTGTAATAGGGGTAGTGATGTACCGCCTGCCTCAGCTCATAGTGAAAATCCTGATAGTTTTCGTATCCGAGCATAGAGAGCATCCGGCGGATCGTGGTACGTGACGAGTCTGTCAGGTCTGCCAGCTCATAGATATTCGATTCTGCTGCTTCCGGCAGGTGCGTGAGGATATTTTTGATGACACTGCGGTAGGTGCTGTCCGGCATCAGATGGTCATATAATCCGATAAGATTCTGAAGTACATTCATGGTTTTCTCTCATATTGGAGCATGCCGTTGATCGGCGCTGCTTTTCTTTCTGACAACTCTATTTTAATTCTATTTTATCAGGAAATCAGAGAAAAACAACAGACAGGTTTCAAATTTGATACCGGGAGCTCAGGATGTGCCTCCCGGGTGTTGGCGCTGATACCGGTGACCCGGAGACAGACCGCGCAGCAGAAAACGATTCTGTATACTGAAATCAGATAACAAAGCAGAGCTGCAATACGGCACGTGATCGTAAAAGCGCAGAACTGCTGGAGACTGGTGAATGTAAGGAGGGTTTTATGAAACTGAGTTTATGTCTGGATCTGCTGTATCTGGAGATCGGCCCGACGGGTCCTGTATTTGCGGATACAGAAAAGCTGCTGGCGGGAATGGATCTCGCCAGAAAGACCGGAATCGATACGGTGGAGTTCTGGGATTGGTACGGGAGAGACTGGAAACGTCTGCTGGAGAAGAAAAAGGAGCTCGGGCTGAACGTTTCCGCTATCTGCGCGAAAGACAGGGGGAATCTGGATGATCCGTCAAAACTGGACGAGGCGCTTGCCGGACTGAAGGAGACGCTTGAAGTTGCTGAGCAGTTTGAGTGCCCGAATGTCATTGTGACCGCAGGGACTAATTCCGCGGCGGATCATGAGGAACACAAAAAGGCAATCATCGCAGGATTAAAAAAGATGGCTCCGCTTGCTGAGAAAGCAGGAATTACACTGATTCTGGAGCCGATCTCCGGGGAGTATTTTACCGATTCTGAGGAAGCCTTTGATATTATCCGTCAGGTAGAAAGCCCAAGGGTTCGTCTGCTTTATGATATCTTCCATTTTCAGTGCATGGAAGGCAATATCATTCAGACCGTCACGGAGAATATCGGGAAAATCGGTCACTTTCATGCGGCCTCTGTGCCGGGAAGAAATGAGATTACCGGAGGAGAACTGAACTATCCGACAGTTATTCACGCAATTGAGGAATCAGGATATCAGGGATGCTTTGGACTCGAGTACTTGCCGACAGCAGGCAAAGAGGAGAGTGTACTTGCCTGCAAGGCGCTTTTCGAAAAGAGTCTCTGAGCGCGTGCCGCAGATGTGTGGGACTGCAGGATAAGCAGATGCTATAGGACTATAGAATGCAGGATTAGATGGACGAAAAATGAAGTCAATCAGAACACGAAAATGCAAGGAAATAACAGGGAGGTAAAAGATGAAAACTCTGCATATTGCTATTATCGGCACCGGCGTCATTGCCACAACAAAACATATTCCGAATCTGATCAAGAGAGATGATGTAGAAATCACCGTGCTCTGTGATGTGGATACGGAGAAAGCACAGAAGGTAAAGGAAGAGTTTGGTCTTAACGGCGCTGTGATTACGCCGGACTGGAGAGAGGCGGTTCGCAGCAAGGACGTGGACGTAGTGCATGTGTGCACACCGAATCCACTCCATTATGAGATCACGATGGCGGCATTTGAGAACGGAAAACATGTTCATTGTGAAAAACCGATCGCTCTGAACTATCGGGACGCAAAGACCATGGCGGATACGGCTAAGGCGTCTCATCTGAAATTCACAACCGGAACCCAGTGGAGATATAATCCGGCTCCGATGCGTATGAAACAGATGGTAAAGGATGGAGTATTCGGAGATATCTTCTATATCAAATCCCAGCAGCTTCGTCCCAGAAGACTTCCTGCATATGGTGTCTATACTTCCAAGGAGCTTAACGGAGGCGGCGTTCTGATGGACGGCGGTCCACATTCCATCGATCTGCCGATGTGGCTCACAGACAATTATGAGGTAGACAGCGTACGCGGTGTAACCTTCGACAAGATGAAGAATTTCCCGGAAGGAAATGATCTGGGGCCCTGGGATCCGAAGCATTTTGATGTAGAAGATACCGCGATGGCGATGATTACCATGAAGAATGGCATGCTCATTTACATGGAAACCGCCTGGGCGAGCAATCTGATTCAGCCGGCAATGGGGGTCGTGGCTGAAATCTGCGGAAATAAAGCGGGAGCAGATATGGTAGGCCCGGGATTTGAAAATCATGTTCGGCTCACCAGAGTAGAGAATGGAAAGCTGACGACCACCACAGAGAAGATTGATGAGCAGGTCGATATGAACGCGTATGATATCAATCATTGGATTGACGCGATTCAGAATGACGGCGATCCGGCAGTGCTTCCGGAGCAGGCGGTTACAGTCGTACGTGTGGTTGAAGCCATATATAAGTCTGCCGCTACCGGAGAAACTGTGCACTTCTGATCGGGAAAAAAATGTCGGGATAACAGAAGAATCTGAAATCATCGGACATCATGATACAGGAAATACAAAGGAAGGTGTGGTCGTGTACATGATAGAACACGACTGCAGCATTGGGGGATTTTTATATGAGAGCGAATAGGATTATTACGTTGATAGCGGCTGTGGCAATGGCCGCATCCGTGGCAGGATGCGGATCCTCCTCGGGAAATACAAAAGAAAATGTAACCTCCGGTTCACAGACGTCAAGTTCAGCTGCCACAGCAGCCACTTCGAGCAAAGGCGTTGCCGGTGTTCTGGACGCGAACATAGATCCGAAGAACACAGAGACGTCAGATGAGACCGTGACAATCGCATTTTCGGCGGAGCCCTCCGGTCTCTGGGGCGCAGGAACCGGAAAAGTAGAGAATGAGGCACAGATGGTTGACGCGGCCATCATGGACGGGCTGGTGTCTGTCGACAGAACCACAGGCGAGGTGGTTCCGAGACTGGCAAAATCCTGGGACTGGGTGGATGGCACACACTGTAAATTACACTTCGCGATGATGTCACGATGACCGACGGAACACCTCTTGTGGCAGACGATGTCGTTTATTCCGTAAATTGCTGGATGGAATACAGCGCAAGCAGTGATACCGGACGTTTCCTGACCGGGGCGGAAGCCAACGATGATCATACCGTGACCATCGGATTTAATACAGAGGCGCCGGACATGCTGTACATGCTTGCATGGTCGAATTTCGGGATTGTCACCGAAGATGAAGTAAATGCTCTCGGAGGACCGGAGGCGGCAGACAAGAATCCGGTCATGGGTGTCGGACGATACAAGTTCAAAGAGTGGAAGAGCGGCCAGTACATCACCCTGGAACGGAACGATAATTACTACGATACGGATTACAAAGGATATTTCAAGGAAATCAAGCTGATCTTCGTGGCGGATGCTGCGTCAAGAGAAATGTCGGTTGAATCCCGCGATGTTCAGGTAGCATATGATATGCCTTTAAATACGGCGGTGTCCTTTGTGGGAAATCCGTCTGACAATGTGATTGCGTATTCCTTTGGACAGGTAACACATCTCTGGTACAACATGGGAGACAAGGCGGGCGCTACCAAGGATCTGAAGGTACGGCAGGCGATTGACAAGGCCATTGATTTTGACGCGATCGCAAATGTAGGTACCGCAGGATTTTCCGGCCCTGCTCTCGGATATTTCGAAGAGGACAGTCCTTATTATAATGCGACCTTCACCACGGAGGAGAGAAAGCAGGATATCGAGGGAGCGAAGGAGCTTCTGAAGGAAGCCGGATATGAGAACGGTCTGGATATCACCATTGTCGGCATGCAGGATATGTCGAATATGTTTACCGTGCTTCAGGAGAATCTGAGACAGGCGGGAATTAACCTTACGATCAACATCGTTGATACGCCGCAGTTCGTGCAGGCGGCAAACGGCGGCGACTATGATATCATCTGCGTAGGCGACCTGTGTGATGCCAGATACCCGGCCATGATGCCGTTCTTCATTCAGTCCTGCATCGACAATTTCAACATCGGCGGTTCCAAGTACACCACGCCGGAGATTGAAAAACAGGTCACAGCCTTCATTGCGGAAACTGACCGGTCCAAAGCAAAGGAAGAGGCCGCGGCACTGGAACAGACCTGGAAGAAGGATATGTATTTCTCCAATATGTATAAGGAAATGAAGGCAGCGATTACAGCCAAGGATATCAAGGGCTACTACACAATAGAGCGCGGATTTATGGATTTGACTATGCTGTATAAATAATGCGCATCTGTTACGGACGGGCAAAGTGTCTATCTGCGGTCAGGGGCGTCGAGCGTTTTCTTCTCAAGGAAAAGGAGAAGAAAACGCTCGTTCTGTATTCTTGGTACGATATGGGTAGCAGGAGTGCGGACGAATACTGTTCAAAGTCCGGGAAACTCACAGGATATGCGTAAACACCCACTCTCTGACTTCATGCGGGCGCAGATGAAAATGCAGGTGCAGATCGGGATCTGCCTGCATGAAGGAGATGTTCTGCCGGGGAACAGAGGTCTGCCGGTAGTACGAAATCTCGTCGTTCCGAAGATTCATTATGGCTTTTTCCAGGTCCTCGGAATGGATGCCGCTGGATTCCATAATGCGGAGATATTTGTCCAGAATACTTCCGTTGGAGCGATTGAGAATATACTCTGTCACCTTGTAGCGCCCGGAAGAAAGTCCGGTGATTCGGATATTCCATGTCTCGGTTTCGTCCTCGTCAAAGACGGAGTAGGTTTCTTCCAGTTTCAGGTGCTGATTCGGCGAAAGACAAAAGGAGGGGCTGAAATGGGTGTAGTGGGATACAAGCAGCTGTAAGCTGTGCTCGGAATTCCGGGTAAAGCAATAATTACTGCCGGAGGAGCACAGCCGGGACCCGAGACGATTCAGCATCCGAATGCTGTGAAAGGCAGGCATCAGGATTCCATTTGAGGCAATCAGGGCAGATTGTTCGTGCGCCGAAGAAATATAGGGAATCATCCTCTCAGTGTCAATCAGAGGCGCATAAATGATCTGGTCGCAGAGGGAGTTCAGATTAATGGCATTATAGCACAGGAAAGCGCTTTGGAAACAGGATTGCACGGGGTAAGCAGATCCGAAGAGCATGGAGCCGATGTCTGTGAGACAGACCGGACTATTCTTATATAAGGGATATTTCCGGATTGTTTCCAGGCAGGCCTTCAGCTGAAGGATAAGGCAGTCCCGTCGCGGAGACAGCAGCGTTTCCTGTATAGTGGCTGTGGATGTGTGCTCATATAAATATCCGAAGAATGAAAAAAAATCGAACGATATCATTTCCTTTGACAGTCCATCTAGCAGATTCTGCAGCTCATGAATGCCAAAGAACATAGGAAACTGAGGACCTCCAAACTGAGCTTTCGGGAGAAACCTGTGAAGATGGTTTTCGTAATACCGGAAGCGTGCGGCATATGCTGAGGCTTTTTCCAGAGAATACTGGCCGGCTTTTCGCAAGACGGAAAGCTCAAAGCGCCAGGTGCTCATATAGGGCAGACCAAAGCTGTTAACCAGGTGTCGGAATACTGCGTCCAGAATTTGGGGGTTTGGGGAGAGGTCATGCTGACCCTTTGGATCTCCGTGATTGCTGTTATAAGTAAAATCGACAAAGAACGAAATGTTTCTCTTTCTGGCGGATTCAACAGCCAGGTCGAGATTAGAAAAGTCAAGCGCGCCATTTTGAGGATTTATACGGATCATCTCTTCCGTAAACAGATTAAAGCATCGGAAATAGTGAAACGGAAGTTGATCCCGATATGTCTTCAGACCAAGATAAAAGGAGTCTTTCAGCATATTGGAGAGAGGACCGATATTGATGGCATCCTGCCAGTTTTTTCGAAAGGGACCTGCTTCTTCGGCAGAAAGCGTCAGATTCATGCTGACCGGGTGATGGCGGTCAACATGACTGGTAAAGGATGTTTTGCCAGGAGAGGGGGTTCCTGTTTCTGTTCTTTTTCGGGTTCGGTAGACAGCCGGAGGCATTCCGTAGCTGGCGCGAAAGGTTTTTTCCATGGAAGATATGCTGGGAAAACCATTGGCAAGGGCGATTTCCGTGACGGAGCGGTCTGTGTTTTCGAGATCATAGACGGCATGTTCCATCCGTATTTCGCGCAGAAGTGTGGAAAAGGTTTTCCCGAAATTCTTTCTGATGAATTGCGACAGGTACTGTGGGGTCAGAAAAAAAGTATCGGCCAGGCCTGACAGGGAAAGCGGTTGACCATAGTTGGCTTCCAGAAAATCGTAAAGCTTTTGGGCCCGGGATTCTGCTGTGGTGTCGGAGAATGCTGCGGAGGGTCCGGCGTCATGGGTGAATCTCTGACTGAGCTGTTCGAGGAGTTCAAGCAGCAGAGACAGAATCAGGGTTTCATCCTGACTGGTGATGTAAGCGGAGCCGATTCGGATCAGGATATCAACGAGGGTTTGGTAATAGGGATTTTCGCTGTCTTTGACAGAATTGCAGAGGACTGCCTTGCCGTCTTCTTCGATCGTGTCCATGAAAGAGCGACTGACAGAAACGCAGAGAAGGGAATCCGTATCCACAGATGTACAGGTGAATTCCTTTTCCGGGCCGATTAAAATAACACCATGATGCGGAAGAACACAGGGAAGGGATTCTTCCGGAAGAATGAGCGTAATGGATCCGTTGAGCGGAATGAAGAATCGGAAGCTCTCAGACGCAGGTGCGTGCACATAAAACGTATTCAGGATATGAGCGTCGATATCCACATGGATATGCCGGTTTATTTTCATGCAAATACCTCTCAGTCTTTTCTTTGGTTTCGTATTTACAATCTGGTGCGTATGTCTTTATACATGTTTTTCCAGCGTTACAAGACGGACTTCATTGTAGCTCAGGGTAGCGGTCAGGTCGAAGTGATCCTCGACGGTTACGGCCTGCATCTGAACAGACGGGGCGGAATCGTGAAGGAGAAATTCACATTCTTCCGCTCGAAGGTCATTCCAGTAATTGAGTTTTCGCCAGCTGTTCAGGATATTCCCGTGAATCAGATCGATCTGCTCTTCACGAAGCAGATAGCTGCCTGATTCCATGCCGCTGATTCGCAGAGTCAGATCGAGGGGCGGTTCACTCTCGAAGGCAGAGAACGGGTAGTGCAGGACGTCTTTTCCACGTGGAGTCATAGCAAAATCCTTGTTCATGCGCACCAGACGGAAAAAGAGGATGTGCCAGGTCTGTTCATTCCTTGTAACGATATAGTTTCGGGTTCGTGCTGTGCAGACAGTATCCAGAAGGTTCAGCATGCGCAGGGCATAGAAGCCGGATTTCGGAAGTCCGTTGGAGGAGATGATGCCGTTGCCTCCCCAGAACGGACTCCCGGTGATTTCGTATTGCAGAGAGGTGTCGGATGCCAGCCAGTAAGCAATTACTTGTGCGAGAGAATGATTCTGGATCATCTGGTACACCAGGTAGGCCGAGGGATAAGTAGAGTCATTGATGAAATTTCCCGAACTGGTAAAGGCTCCAAGCTCTGTGACGAAGAGGGGCGTATGGGTAAAACCTTCCTCTCTGAGGATCTTGTTCATAGCAGCCAGTTTGATCTGCAGCAAATCTGCCTCGGAGCTGACCGGATAATTGCCGTTATCATGGGAATTTACGGGCAGATAGGGAAAGTAGATTACGGAAATAAAGTCCGGTCGGTGAGTCAGATGGCACAGCGCGGTCAGATATGTGCGGTAGCTTTCTGGCTCTCTGTAGAGATTAAAGCCGGGACCGCCAAGCTTTGCCCCGGGCAGGATATCTTTCAGAAGCTCAGCGGTTTGCTGGAAACGGTGCGAATATTTTGTCGGCGGTTCCATAGAAGCGAGGCTCGCACTGTATCGGGCCCAGAGCTCAAACTTCCAGGAGGAGACTTCTTCCATTCCATAGCGGTTCACACAAGCCCGGAGGAGAGCGGAAAGGAGCGACGGAAACTCCCTGTCATAGGAGGAATAGTCTGCAAGATTCCGGTAATCGCTGTCCGGCTCCTCGGGTTCCTGATAGATATGAAAGGGTTTGCCGCTCAGCTCGATAAACGGTTTCATATGAATCTTGAGCATAAAGTCGACGGCGTCAAAAAAACGGCTGAAGTCGTAGTAAGGCCGGATCGGAGGATCGGGCTGTCGGATCAGCCGGGAGAATTCCAGAAATCGTCCATATTGAAAATGAAGCGCATCCTGAATGATTTTCAGAGAATAACGGTATCTGGGCTTTTCAAAATCCGAGGAAGTGCCAATATTGAGGAGCACGTTCCAGGGGTGCCGGAGAATTTTTGCGGGAGAAGGGGAAATTTCGGCCGTGACCGTTGCGCTCGCAGGAGGTTTTTCAGGTGCATCAAAGCTTCCGGGAAGATAATTGTAAAGATAGTCCATGATCAAGTGATAGTCCATGATCTGCATAAACGCAGGCGGCATAGGAGGAATTGCGATTGGCCGATACCGGTTTGCATATTCTCCGGGAGTGGTATGGAACGATTCTTCGAAGGCTCTCTGGAAGGAGAGCTGGTTGGGAAATCCGGACAGGGAAGCGACGCGTGACAGTGGTTCGTCTGTTTTCTGAAGGAGAAGGCGTGCCATCGCCAGGCGGGGCTTCGTGACAAGATCTATGAAACCGGTATGCATTTTTTTTCGGATGTAGGAAGAAAGATACTGCGGAGTACAGCCGAGTTCCTTTGCGGCCTGCTCCAGAAGACAGCGGGAGCGGTAGTTTTCATTGATAAAATTCATTAACCGGTCCTCATAGCTGTCAGTGCGGCCGCTTCTCTCCATGGAAAAATGATGCAGAAAGTGGAAAGCCTGCAGAAAAATCTGTGTGCGTTGTCCAGAAGAGCGGTTGGCATGACAGGAAGCGACGAGGAAGGCGAGATCTGCGGCGTATTCTGTTTTTTCAGAAGAAGGATGCTGTCCGGAAAAATAGGAGAGAACCGTATATTCAGGGCCCAGCACATCTGCCAGAAGCCAGGGGTGGAATTCAAGCAGGATAACGGTGGAGCTTTTCAGGGGAATTATGGAGCAGGTCTCATCCGGTTTTATATATAGAATGTCGGAAGGAGCAAGAAGATAGGAAGCGTCATTCGTCTGAATTCTAAGACTTCCTGACAGGAGGCAAAAAAAATCAGACGAAGGACGCTGCATCGAAAAAGCCTTGGAAATCTGTCCGAAAAAGGAGAAGACAGGCGGAATAACAGATGTAATTTCGTACATGGACCACCTCCACGATTCTGTGCGATAAAACATAAACCTGAAATAGTGCGCGATATTTAAAACGATTCGGAAATAATCTCGTTAAATACTTCGCTTTATATCTGGTATTATATAAAATCACGAAGGAAAATAAAAGAAAAGATTAAAAAAAAGCATTGAAAAATTAATGGCCAACTCAACGGCAGGTGTTTTTTTGCCAAAGATCATAAAAATGAGCAAGTGCAGGGCGAAAACTGCTTACCTGCGAAAGAGAAGAGGAACGGGTGTTTTCGGTATACTGTGTTCACAAGCAAATCGTACAGCGCATATGGTACCAGTGCCATAGAGAGACGGCTGTAAAATTCAGAATCACATATTTGGGAGGAGAAAAGCATGAAAAAGAAGCTGGTGTCCGTCATTCTTTCGGGAATCATGGCAGCGTCGGTTCTGGCCGGGTGCGGCGGAACGACAACAGAGGAGACGGCAGACGTCTCAGAATCTGCGACTTCTGCAGAATCAACGGAGTCCGTGGGAGCAGGAAGCGTATCCTCATCTTCAGGATCTACAGCGGCAAAGAAGGTCTCAGACGGAGACGTTGTAAATATTGAGATGTACGGCCTGGGATTTTTTGGCGAAAACGGGCTGGATGAGGTCATGGATGAAATTAACAAGATTTCCGAGGCGAAGATCGGTGTTCATGTAAACTATCATATCCTTGACATTGCGACCTATATGCAGCAGATACCGCTGATGCTGACCGGAGGAAGTGATCAGGTAGACCTGATCATGGATACGGCAATGCCGACCACCAGTTTCTCGACCTTTACAGCACAGAATCAGCTGATGGATATTTCTGAGTATCTGGACGACTATGCACCGGATGCGAAGAAGCTTTTGAGTGAGTATCTTCCGGCAACCACGATCGATGGAGCTGTTTATGCGCTTCCGGCTTATCGTACGTATAATTCCAGCTATTATGTGATTATGAGAAAGGATATTCTGGATGAGCTGGGACTTACTGAGAAAGCAGAGAAGCTTTCTTCCTGGAGCGAGTTCAAGGATATCCTTCAGACAGTTCATGACTCTCAGGACAAACTTCCGGACAATATGAAAACGACCGCAATGCTCTGCAATGCAGATACCCAGGGAAATGTTATGATGGGAACCTATACGGATACGGCGGCGGACAGCTTCGCAGATAACTATGGATTTGATGTTCTCGGCGATGCGAACCGAATCATTCGTGCAAATGATGATGGAACCGTTGAGAATTACTTCGCAGATGAAGATTACAAGGCCAGTGTAGAGAGAACCATTGACTTCTACAATAGCGACTTGATCTATAAGGATTCTGCTACGGCGCAGGACGGAGCAGATCAGCAGATGGCCAACGGCGTGACCTTTGCGTATACGGTACAGTCTGAAATTGGCGTAGAGCAGGCGAAGAAATCGGCAACCGGCTACGATGTGGTTTGTGTGCCGTATCTGGATGTACCGGTGCAGTCTTCAAATGTTAACACCTGGGGATGGTCGGTTCCGTCAACCTCTGAAGAGCCGGAGGCAGCGGTCGCTTTTATGAATCTGATGTACACCGATCCGGACATCGAGAATCTCTTTGTATACGGCGTTGAGGGAAGAGATTATGAGCTGAATGATCAGGGGGAAGCAAAGCTTCTGGATACCAAGCAATACCAGAACAGTGACTTCTTCTTCGGCAACCAGTTCAACGCTTATCCGGCAGAGGGCACCGGTTCTGATTTTCGCACAAAGGCAAAAGAAGCACTGGATAAGGCCGAGATGTCTCCTTACTTTGGTTTGGTGATCAATACGGAGCCGATTGCAAACGAACAGACAGCTCTCTCTGCTGTACTGAAAAAATATGAAAACGCCCTGGAATCCGGATCTGCGGACATCAGCACACTGGATACCATGAACAGTGAGCTGGAGGGTGCGGGACTGCAGAAGTATCTCGACTATTATCAGGAACAGCTCGACAAGTGGAAAGCGGAACAAAAATAAAAGAGTCTGAAAATACCGCCAAAGAGAGGAATCTATGTTAGAAGCTTTTAGAAACATAGCGGATTCCTGCATTTGATGGGAAAAGAATATCCGGCATAGCCCGGATATTCTTCTTATGAGGAAAAATCAGATTATGAAAATGAACAGCAGAAAAAAACAAACAACAGAAATTCAAAATATCGACAAAACCTCTTTGAGAATCCCGGAAGTACTTGAGAGATTTGTGCCGGCAATTCTTGCGGTTGTGGCAGTGGCGTTGTTATTTGTACTTCCCTATGCAACCTATCAATACAAGCAGCGGACGTTTGGAATTCTGGGGAGGTCGTTTCTTCTCGGAACGCGAATCGCGGGAGGGAGGCATGAAGTAGGACAGAGCACGGTTCTCTGGATCTTTACCGTTGCGATGATTGTCGTAGTTGTTTCATCCCTCGTTAAGATCGGCAAAAGAGTTATTTCCGATGAGATTATGACAGCAGCGGGAATTGCCGGGCTGGTCGCTTCGGCGTTTATGGCATCGAATGTAGGAAGTATGCTGGAAGGCGTTAAGAAGACTACTGTTTCATCAGGCGCCGTCGTATCGGTAATTCTCAGTATTCTGATCATTGTCTGCGGCCTTTTCTCGCTTCGCGAACACAAGGTTCTTTGCTCCCTGGATTTCATGATTCTCCCGGGCCTTCTGTACTTTATCATTAACAATTATATTCCGATGTTTGGAATCTACATTGCCTTCAAGAAAATTGATTATTCGAAAGGACTGTGGGGCAGCGAGTGGGTAGGATTTGACAATTTTAAATATCTGTTTTCGACAACGGATGCATGGGTTATTACAAGAAATACGCTTCTTTATAATGCTGTATTTATTGTTCTGGGCATTGTGTCAGGTCTGGTCGTCGGCATCTGTCTTTCGGAAGTGGCCAGAAAAGCAATGCAGAAATTCTATCAGACCTCTATCCTTTTGCCTCAGCTGATTTCGTTTGTTATTGTATCGTACATCGTATATGCGTTTCTGAGTAACGAAACAGGATTGATCACCAAAGCATTGGGCGCTGCCGCTCCGAATTTTTATTCGGACAAAACCTGGTGGCCGTTTATCCTGATTTTCATTAACGTCTGGAAACAGCTTGGATACAATGGCATCATTTTCCTTTCATCGATCGTAGGAATTGATTACGGCATTTATGAAGCTGCAAGAGTAGACGGGGCCACAAGGTGGCAGATCATCTGGAAGATCACGATTCCGCAGCTGAAGCCGACAATCATGACGCTGTTCCTGCTGCAGGTGGGACGTATCTTCTATTCGGATTTTGGTCTGTTCTATCAGGTCCCCCTGAATGCAGGCGCATTGTATGACGTGACAAATACCATCGATACCTATGTGTACCGTGCTTTGATGGTCAACAACAATATTTCTCTGGCTTCTGCGGCAAGCACATATCAGGCGATCGTAGGCTTTGCAATTGTTCTGGTAGTGAACCTGATCGTCCGCAAGGTCGACAAAGAGAATGCGATGTTCTGAGGGAAGGAGGAAAATCTGAATGAATAATACAAGTGTAAAAGGCAAGGGGGAACGGAGATTCCAGATTATCATCAATGTCATTCTGATGATTTTTGCGCTGTGTGCGATTCTTCCTTTTATTTTGCTTCTTTCTTCTTCGCTCACAGATGATTCCACGCTGATGCAGTTCGGTTATAATTTCTGGCCTCGAAAATTTTCTGCATATGCCTATCAGTATCTGTTTACTTCCAATGGAGGAGGAATTCTTCGTTCCTATGGAATCACAATTCTGGTTACGGTCATCGGAACGGGAATCCATCTGTTGGTCGGACCGCTTCTTGCTTATCCTCTGGCTCGAAGAGATTATAAGAGGGCGAAGCTGATTACTTTTCTGATTTTCTTCACAATGCTGTTCAATGGCGGCATTGTGCCGTCCTACCTGATGTGGACGGGTGTCTTTCATGTGAAGAATACGATATGGGCGCTAATCTTTCCTACGCTTCTCATGAATGGCTTTTTTATCATTCTGTATAAAAACAATTTTGCCACAAACATTCATCCGGCTCTGATTGAGGCGGCAAAGATTGACGGCGCAGGAGAGTGGTACATCTACTTTAAGATCATTCTGCCACTGTCGCTTCCGATTCTCGCAACCATCGGACTTATGGTAGGCCTCGGATACTGGAACGACTGGGCAAATGGACTGTACTATATCACGGATACGAATCTGTACTCCCTTCAGCTTTTGCTGAAGAGCATCATCGACAATATCCGGAACCTGGCCAATATGAGTGTGAATACGGGGAGCGCTGCGGCATCTCTTCCCTCCAACTCGATCCGGATGGCAATGGCAGTGGTTGGAATTATCCCTGTCATGGTTTTGTATCCCTTCTTCCAAAAGGCATTCGTGGCAGGTATTTCGCTCGGCGGAGTTAAAGAATGAGTGAAACAATAAAGACAGGCGGTATAGTCATATGGCAAGAATCTTTGATCTGGACAATCCTTTTTTTTCGGCAGTCAGCAAGATCTTATCGGTGATCGGACTGAATTTTCTGTGGCTTGCTCTATGTGTTCCTGTGGTCACTGCGGGGGCTTCCTGTACGGCATTCTATTATACGATCCAGAAGAACATCAAAAACAGCCGGGGCTATATGTTCTCGGACTTTATGAAAAGTTTTAAAGAAAATTTCAAACAGGCCACCGGGATATGGATGATCCTGCTGGCGGTGCTGACGCTCTTTCTGTTGGACCTGGCAGCGTTGAAGACACTGATTCAACAGGGAAGAGTTCCGGTGGGTACGCAGTATTTCTTTTATATTCTGATGATTCTTATCGGGGTGTATGCAGTGTGGGTATTTGCCTGCCTTGCACGGTTTGAAAACACGGTGCGGCAGACGATGAAAAATGCGGCTCTGCTGATGATTTCTAGTCTGCCGGTTTCTCTGGCGGTCTTCGTACTGGCGGCGGGGGCGGCTCTGATTATCTGGCTGATGCCGGTCGCTGTTCTGGTAATGCCGGCGACAACCCTCTGGCTTGCCTCCGTCTTGTTGGAAAAAGTATTCCGGAAAGGAATGTCAGAGGAAGATAAGCGGGAGGAGGATGCGCGGAATCTGATATATCATGACGATTATACAGAAGAGAAGAAATCCGGAATGGGACAGCTCCCATACGGGGAAAAAGAACCGCTCGAAAAAGGTGAAAACAAAAATCCTTTTTGCACCCGCCCGGTGTGGAAAAACGGAAAATATGAATGAGAGCGCAGCGGTTATACAACGAAATCTGCCAGCCGCGAGACGCAATAGGGTGAGAAAGCGGGCTGCGCAGATTTTAATACTGTGTATTCTTTCGGCAGGAGCTCTGACAGGCTGCGGGCAGGGAAAAGGGAAGGCTGATTCTGTTCTGCAGGTGACGCTCATCGGAGCAGATTCCCTGGAAGCAGAGAAAAGCAGTCTTGTAGAAGATTACCGAAAGGCAGCCGGATATGGGGATGACGAAACGCTGACGCTGGACACAAGTCTCTATTATGATTCGGGGGCGCAGGATCAGAGATCCGCATCGTCTCTGCAGATCCTCGCGGCAGAGTTTCTCTCCGGAGAAATTGATGCTTTTGTCGCAGAACAGGATCTGTTTGAAAAAGAAAATGAAAATCACGCATTTCTGAATCTGGAAGATATCCTTCCGGAGTCTGTGCTGGAGGAGTACAGCAGTTCTCTGATCTACAGCACCGCTGGTTCGGACGGAGGGACTTATCCGACAGGGATTATGCTGGAGAATACCCGGCTCACAGATGACAAGATCTACAGCCCGGACCAGACTATAGTCGCTGGAATAGGAAGCCGGTCTGCTTCCCCGCTGGATGCAGGAAATTTCATCCTGTATCTCCTGACAGGACACGTTGAAACACTGTCTCAGGAAGACTGATATTAGCAATGAAAATACAAGTCAATTATTACAATCAGGAGGAAATCATATGTTTGATGATTTTTTAATCCGAAAGGATAGCTTGAAAAATGTCACCCATGACGGAAAAACCGTCGGATTTTGCTTCGGTGTCCGCATTGCGGACTACCGCGGCTGCTTCCTGTCGCTGCATAACGGATATTACATTTCTGTAGATGGCGTGGAGTATCCGAGAGAGGTGCAGCGCTTCGGAATCAACGGAAAAGCGCCGAGAACCTTTGAGGAGATCAAGAAATGCTGCTGGGAACACTGGGATTTTGACGATGAAGGAATCGTGTATGTGGAGAAGGAGGGCGGACTGACACCGGGCGTGCACAGAGTAGGACTTCAGCAGTCCGTCCTTTCACAGTACGGCTATATGCCCTGGGACGAGGAATGGGTAAAGAATCCTCCGGTACCGGGAAGCGGCGCCGGCTCCGGAAAGACCGCGAATATCTGTTATTATGACTTGAAATTACAGGAAGGAGAGGTTGAAATATGATTAAGAGAGGCGTTTCCTTATACAGCTATCAGCAGTCCCAGTTCTTTAAAAAGCTGGATCTGAAGGGACAGATCCGTGAAGTAAGAGAAGGACTCGGGACAGACGGTATCGAAATCATTGATGAAGCTGCCATCCCTCATTATCCCTTCCCATCAGAGGAATTTATCTATGACTGGCACAGCTATATGGCCAGATATCGCATGAAAGCGGTAACCATGGATGTTTACATGGACGTTCATCAGTTCAGAGATCATGTCATGACGCATGAAGAAGCAGCGGAGCATCTGAAGCAGGATATCATGCTGGCGCACAAGCTTGGATTCCGGAACGTGAGGACCCTTGTACTTGTACCGACCGATGTCATTGAGATGTGTATTCCAACCGCGGAGAAATATGATGTCAGGATCGGTAAGGAAATCCATGCACCGTGGCCGATTAAGCCGGGTGGTCAAATCAAAGCACAAAAGGGGATGGCTGCTGTCGTGAATTTCCGCATGGTAGATGAGCTTCTGGAATTAAAGGAGCGGACACACACCGACCATATCGGGTTGGTTCCTGATTTCGGTATTTTCCAGTATCGGCCCTCTGAAGTTGCGATCGATTATGTGAAACGTCATGCAAAGAATCCGGATGCTGTGGACTGGATCCTGGAAAATGCCGCAAACTATTCCCATGACGAGATTCTCACGCTGGTAGACGAGAAATTCCCGGGCCACGGGATTCCGGGAAGTGATGTGGAACGAATGGCCACGCATGAGTCAAGCGCGAAGCCAGAGGATATCATTGACATCATTCCGCACATAATTAGCATCCACGGTAAGTTCTACAACATGACAGAGATCCCCGGGCAGCCCGGCCATTATGAGGACAAATGCATCGACTATGAGACGCCGATGAAATATCTTCGCCAGTATGGGTATGACGGCTATATCGATTCTGAGTTTGAGGGTCAGAGAGACCAGCAGGATCGGGGCGTAGAACACCTGGTAGACGAGGTGGAACAGGTAAGAAGGCATCATGAGATGCTGAGGAGACTCTCTGGAGAGTAAAGAAACCGATTTAGATTACTATCTGGTTCTTATCGGATCATTTTGCGTATCCGATATTGCTCCGGGGTTATATGGTTATATTCCTTGAACTTCCGGCCGAAATAGCTTGGACTGGCAAAGCCACAGTCTGAAGCTATTTCGGCTATTTTTTTGTCCGAATTGGAAAGAAGCTCTACTCTGGCATGGGCGATCCGGATTTCAGTCAGATGGGTGATTATCGTTTTCTTCATATCACGCCGGAATATGCTGCAGATGTATTCCCTGGAATAGCCGAGAGAAGCAGACAGTTGTTCGAGAGATATATCTTCATTGTAATGATCCTCCAGATAGACGGCGATCTGCTGGGATATCGGGTGGCTTCCCTCAGGAGCAGAGGCTTTGAGGAGAGAAATGTTTTCTGATAGATCTAGCAGAAACGAATAAAGCTGTTTGGAAGCGATGAGTTTTTGGTTCAATCCCACATGCTGCAGGTCGGGAGAGCCCGTGCACAGGAGCTTTTCAAACTTGGCTGTCGTGTGCAAAAAGAAAGAAGATTCCGCAAAGTGGTAGGCACCCGGGTTTGAAATGCCTAAATCCTGCGCCAGCACGGTGAGACAGTTTCCATCAAATCCGATAAGATTCATACGGAGAAGATCGCTTTGTGCATGATATTCATGGGGAATGTGGGAGGGGATGATGAAACCGTCGCCCTTATTGATCTGGTATTGTTTGTCGGAAATTTTAAGGATAGCGGTACCCTCTGATACCTGAAAACATTGCCAGATTGGAATACCGTAGGGGCGGCTTACGGGTTCCTGCAGGTAGTCAATACCGAGAATTAGAAGGCGCAGCGGGATGTGGTCTGTTTCGTAACGGGTATAACCTATTGAAAAAAACATATTGGCCCCTTTCCTATATATCTACTATTTTTCAGGAGATTAATATAATGATAGAAATATTATAATGTTAAGATTGAGAGAAGAAAAGGAGATTCTTATAATTTCTTTATAAGGTATTTCTGTGAGATCGTATTTGATGCAAAACAGTGGTTAAGGGCAGCTGCATTCCAGAGATATCCGTTTTAGCAGCGTCCGGAAGAGAAAGGAGAAGGGACCATGACAACACCTATAATCAGAAGAGATGAGAAAGGTATTCTTACACTGTACGTGAAGAACCGGCCGTTTTTTATTTATGGAGGAGAGATTCACAATTCTTCCGCCAGTGACAGTGAGTATATGGAGCGGGAGGTGTGGCCTGCCGTAGAAGGCTTGCATATGAATACAATTCTGGCGCCTGTTTATTGGGAGCTGCTCGAGGAGAAGGAGGGTGTTTATGATTTTTCGTCGGTGGGAGGACTTATCAATCAGGCAAGAGCGCATCACATGCATCTGGTATTGCTTTGGTTTGGACTTTGGAAAAATGCGGAGTCCATGTACATACCCGGTTGGATGAAGAAGGATACGCAAAAGTATTTTCGTGTAGAAAAGAAATCTGGTGAGAAAATTCCCGTGGTTTCTCCTTTTTGCAAGGAAGCGATAGAAAAAGACCGCAGCTGTTTTCGGGCTCTGATGAAGTATCTTCGCAGCATCGATGAAGAAAAAAATACGGTTGTCATGATGCAGGTGGAAAATGAAGTGGGAATCCTTGGGGATGCCCGGGATTATTGCGCGGCGGCAAATGAGGCTTTTGAAAAACAGATACCGTCGGAGCTTTCTGATGTGACGGGGAAAAAAGGAACTTGGAGAGAGGTGTTCGAAGAGGGGGCTGAAGAGGCTTTTATGGCCTGGAGTTTTGGAAGGACAGTAGGCGAGATTGCGTCTTCCGGTAAAGAAATCTATCCGCTTCCCTGCTATGCGAATGCCTGGCTGAAGCAGTATCCCTGGTATCCGGGGTCTTATCCATCGGGAGGACCGGTAATTTCTATGCAGCAGATCTGGAAAACTGCTGCGCCTGGGCTGGATCTGTTTGCGCCGGATATCTACGTCCCCTATTGTGCGGATATCATGGATGCGTATCAGACAGAGAAAAATCCACTGTTTGTCCCGGAGATTCGGAAAGATGCTGTGACAGCTTCTTACTGTATGTATGCTTTTGGATCCAAATATGCGATCGGATATTCACCGTTTGGGATTGAAGAATTGACAAAGGATCCAAATGCAGTGGATCGCCCGCCTCTGGAAGTGATGCGGGCGCTGAATATTGATCCGACTGCGTTTGAAATTGAAGGAAGTGCAGAAATTCTCTCAGAAACATACAAAATACTGAAAGAAATGGAGCCATTGCTTCTGCAGCTTCGTGGGACTGTTCATCTGAACAGCTTTGTAAGACACGGCGAAAATGATTTTGGAACCTTTGTGCGGTTTTCACGGTACAATATGCAGGTAGCGTACGAACCGAGGTCCGGCGGAAATCCTCTCGGTGCGGGGATCATAATGGAGCTTTCTGAAAATGAATTTTTGTTGACAGGGACCATGTGCAGGATCAGCTTTTTATCTAAGCCTGATGATGCAGAGAAGACGGAGATACTCAGACTGGAAGAAGGGAATATCATTGACGGGCATTTTGAGAGAAAAAGGGTGCTGAATGGTGATGAAAAGATGTCCGTTCGATTTGGCAGGATTCCAGAGACATATCGCGTTGTGCTATACCGCTATTGATCATTGAAAGTAAATCATGACATATGCGTCATGATCCCGGCAAAGCCTGAAGCAAACGACTTTGCATTGTTCCGTATTCTTTACTGTAGCAACAAACAGTAACTTTATTTTGACCTGCATCGTCTGAATTGTGATCCGGAAGTCAAAACGAGAACAAAAGGAAGGTAAAAATCAAATAGTTGTTCAAACGGGAAAGCGTTACATTATAAGAAATCATGGGAGTAGGAACGATATCAGCGCGATGGCAGGCGTTCCGGAACTTCGATATGAGAAAACAAGGGAGGAAAGTGAAATGAGCAATAAATTACCGGTTGGCATTCAGGTATATGGCTTACGGGATCTTCTTGAGAAGACACCGGACAGATTTCCGGAAGTGATGCAGTCCATAAAGGATATGGGCTATGACGGTGTAGAGCTTGCGGGGCTTTACGGGCTTGAGCCGGAGTATATTAAGGAGACACTGGACAGAATCGGCCTGAATCCGATCAGTGCACACGTGCCGCTGGTGGATATGATGGCAGATCCGCAGGGAATTGCAGACACCTATAAGAAGATCGGTGTGAAATATATCGCGGTTCCGTATCTGCCGGAGGAGTACAGACCGAATGTAAGCGCGGAAGGTTACAAGAAAGTCATCGAGGAGATGACCCGCATCGGCAGGATCTTCAAGGAGAATGGTATCAAACTGGAATATCACAATCATGACTTTGAGTTCGTTACGATGCCGGATGGAAGCTTCTGCTTTGATGATATTTATACACAGATTCCCGAGGATCTTCTGAAAGTGGAGCCGGATCTGTGCTGGATCAAGGTGGCCGGACAGAAACCGGTAGAGTATCTGAAGAAATACGGCGCTCGCTGTGAAGTTGTTCATCTGAAGGATTTCATTAAGGAAGGAAATCCGAAGAATATGTACAAGCTGATCGGAACGACTGTGAAGGAAGAAGAAGGCGATGACGGTATCTTTGAATTCCGTCCGGTCGGATTCGGCATGCAGATCTGGGAGCCGATTCTGGATACATGCACGGAGATTGGCGCAAAATGGGTTGTGGTTGAACAGGATGAGCATTACAGCCTGGATCCGCTGGAGGCCGCAAGAAGAAGCCGTGAGTATCTGAAAATTCTTGGATGGTAATCAGATCAGATACGAACCGCAATTTAGGTTTCGTGATCAGCCGGTGAGAATATCCTGCAGAGACGGCAAACAGAGCTGTACACAATAACAGATGAAATATTAACCAATCATAAGGAGAACAAATCTAATGAAACAGATGAGAATTGCCATTATCGGATGCGGCATGATTTCGCACAGACATATGACTGTAATCGAGAATCTGAAAAAACGCGGATATGACCTCAAGGTTGTAGCCGCTGCCGAGATTGTCCCGGAACGTCTGAAGGCGTTCGGTGAAAAATACGGCATCGCGGAAAAAGACCTGTATGCGGATTTCCGTGAGATGCTGAAGAGAGACGATATTGATGAAGTAGAGGTATGCGTGCACAATAATCTGCACACCTCTGTAGCTACAGCAGTTATGGCAGCGGGTTATCCGTGCTATTCGGAGAAGCCGATGGCAGCGAGCTATGCAGACGCCAAGATCCTTTATGATGCACAGAAAAAGTACGGTCAGAAGCTGGCAGTCCAGATCAGCTCTATTTATAATCCGCAGACAAGAATCGCGAAGAAGATGATTGCGGAAGGAAAGCTCGGCAAGGTTTATCATGCGAGAAGCGTTGGACACAGACGCCAGGGCCGTCCGGGATATGATATGCCGTTCTTCAGCCATGACTTCATTACACCGGATGTCGGTGTTCATGGCCCGCTGTTCGATCTGGGAATCTATCATCTGGCACAGATGCTCTATGTTCTGGGCATGCCGGAACTGGAGAGTGTATATGGTGTTACCACCAGTGATTATTGGACCGATCCGGCAATCGACAAGGCGGTCGGACGTACCGCTCCGGTAGAGGATCTCAGCGTTGCGATTGCCCGCTTCAAGGGCGGTCTCTCCATGGACATTTATGAGGACTGGGCGATTCACATGGATGAAATCGGCACCTCCTTCATTGCCGGATCAAACGGAGGTCTGAAGTTTACCGATGTGGATCAGACCGGCGGCCCGATGGCAGTACCGGAAGGCGGACAGATCGTAGGCGGAGGAATTCTGCAGAAACCAAGACTTGAGTGGTTTGGTGTCAATGAGGAAGGACAGCTCTTTGACAACAAGCTTGACTGCGCGATCGGAGACATCACCGGCCAGCAGGAGCTTCTGATGCATCCGGAGATGGCGATGTACAACGACAATCAGCTTCAGTGGTACTCCTATCTGTGGGGAGACCTGACCGATGAGACGCGTGTAGATTCTCCGTATATTGCCATGAAGACAGCGTTCCTTTCCGAGGGATGTGTCCTTTCCGGAAATCTGGGCCGCAGTGTAACGGCGGATGAGATCAAGGCACTCTCCAAGTCCATTGCTCTTCGTGAGCAGGAGACGCCATTCGGAACCATCAAGTATGATTTTGATGATTACAAGGCAGATTGATTTGGCTTTTTATACAAATCGGCGCTGCACACCTTTGAGGCGTGCGGCGCTGATTTGTGTATAGAAAACGATGATGCCAAAAACAATAACATAAAGGGTATATAAGTTTTAGGACCTGCAAAGGAGTATTGAAATGCGTGTATTAATCATTTATTACAGCCAGTCCGGCAATACACGGGAAGTGGCAAAGCAGATCGCAAAAGGTGTAAAAAGTACCGGAGCAGATTTTCACGTATGTCAGCTGAAGGATGCCACGTATGACATGCTGGAGAAATACGATCTGATCGGAATCGGTAGCCCGACATGGAAGGCGGACACCCCTAACATGCATAAATTTATCGATGATATGCCGGATCAGAAGGGACGGCACTGGTTTGTGTTCAACACACATGGCACGCTGCCGCATCTCTATTTCCCGGTGGTAAATGCTGTGATCAAGAGCAAAAACGCACGGGTCATCGGATACCGGAGCTGGTATGGCGATGTGGCGATGCCGGGAATGCCGAAACCATACTATACCGTCGGTCACCCCGATGCACAGGATCTGGAAGAGGCGCGTGATTTCGGCCGGGAAATGGCGGAAAACAGTCCTAAGATTGCGGCGGGTAAGGAGGAGCTTTGCTATCCGGACCCTGAGATTAACGATAAGGTAGTGGAACAGGCTCTGCTTGCGAGTACTATGTTTTCCAATCCGGACAATCCCCAGGGCAATTTTCACCGGGATCCGGAGAAATGTCACTATCCTGAGTGTCATGTCTGCATGGATAATTGTACCATGGGATATATTGATCTGTCTAAGGATCCTCAGGTTTTCGGAAATCGGGGCAGTATGTGTGATGACTGCCATGAATGTTCCTATTGCTATATGATCTGTCCCTTCGGAGCCATATACACCGATCCTCCGATGGAGAAACAGGTAGAGAGAGAGCTTGGGGTACGTCATCTGAATTTTGAAAAGATGCTCGACCGGGATGAAAAGGAAGGACTGTTTCGCCGTCATATCAAAGCAGAAGACGTCGGCTACGATCATCCGTACATTATCTGGCATCCGAAGCGGCCTTACTTGAAGGTCCCCAGGCCGCTGACCGATGAGGAGATTTAAAGAGATTAATGGTGTCGGAGATTATGGATAAGTTGAAATAATGCCAGGATTAGATCTGTAAGTATGATGCGGAAAAAGGGACGGAAAATAATAAGGCTGTTCAGACATGCCCACTTATTAGCGGAAACGGTCTGAACAGCCTGTTTCATTCTGATTATACATAAACAAACTGCTAAAATCGAACTCGTTGTCATGATCCTAGCACGCTTATACTTCCTGTCCTATTTGTGTCCCTGTATGATGGGTCAAAATAGAACTGTATTTTCGAAGATCCCAGTATATTTCTTCCGGAAACCATAGGATAGAATAAAGAATAATGGCATTTTTAGAAGGGAGAAAATTGAAATGAGAAAAGTAGTTCGGACACCTGATTTTCCGATTGTCGATACGCCGTCTGGAAAGCTGCATGGTTTTCTTGATAACGATGTCTATCACTTTTACGGTATACGGTATGCAATTGCCGGAAGATTTGAGATGCCCCGGCCGGTTCCTGCATGGGAGGGCGTGAAGGATGCGAAAGCCTATGGCTATATCTGCCCACTGCTTCCGGAGGACCCACATGTAGAGGGCGACCCGAATGGCGCACCTGAGAATTCATTTGAAATGCCGCACGTATACTGGCCGATGAGTGAAAACTGCCAGTATTTGAATGTGTGGACCAGGCATATCAATGAACCGGCGAATCGGCCGGTTCTTGTATGGCTGCACGGAGGGGGATTTTGTGCCGGATCATCTATAGAGATTCCTGCATACAACGGACATAATCTGGCAGCCTCCTCTGATGTGGTGGTCGTCAATCTGAATCATCGCCTGAATGTTCTTGGGTTTCTTGATTTATCCTCCTTTGGAAAAAAATATGCGTCTGCGGGAATTCTGGGAATGGAAGATATTGTAACTGCTCTTCGGTGGGTCAGGGAGAATATCGCGGCGTTCGGCGGAGACCCGGATAACGTCACGGTTGCCGGACAGTCCGGCGGAGGAGGAAAGGCGGCGGCTCTTCTTCAGATGCCGGAGGCAGACGGACTGTACGGAAAAGTGATCATCGAAAGCGGAGCTCTGGGCAACGGAAATGGTCGAGAGATGACTGAAGGCGAGGCAAAGACGGCAGATCCAGACAATTCCATACACAATGAGGAACTTCTGGAAGAGAAGAGAAAATGGCAGCGGCTTGGGGAGAAAACCGTGGAGATGCTGAATCTGAACAAAGACTCGATCGACGAAATTAAAACCGTCCCCTATCACCTGCTTGCTGATGCCGCAACAGAAGCGGCAAAATCCCTCCATATGCCGACCGGTATGATGATGCTGGAGCCGTCTCCGGTGGACGGCAGATATATCGGGAGATATTTCGAAGCGGGATTTCGTGAGGAAACCCGGAATATTCCGATGATTATCGGGACCACCCTTGGAGAATTTACATTTATGCATGATCTGGGTGATAAGGATTCATATTCGGAAGAAGAGAAGATGGATATTCTTCGGCAGAACCTGGGAAGCAAGACGGATGAAATTGTAAAGGAATTTCACAGAATTTATCCGGGCAAGGATATTCTCTATGCAATGAGTGCAGATACAAAATTCAAGAGACAGGCCTATCTGATGTCGAGCTCCAGGGCTGCGTGGACGGATGCTCCGGTGTATTGTTATCAGATGAATCTGATTGTTCCGTATATGGGTGGACTTGCGCTCTGGCACTGCGGTGAAATTCCCTTTGTTTTCCGCAATGCGGAAATGGAGCCCGTACAGTGTACCGGCGATTATCTGGAGGACGTGCAGGATCTGGTAAGCGGGGCATGGACGGCATTTATGCAGAGCGGGAATCCATCCACGGACAGATTTGCCTGGAAGCCTTTTACAACCAGGAAACATCACCTTGCATTCCTGGATGAAAAACCGGAGATGGTTCTGGAGAATGATAAAAAACTGGTGAACCTGCTTGCCTCTGTCAGACCGCCGTTTCTCGCCTGAGCAAAATCGCTGACTGGACAGGCATGAGAGATGATTATAATAGAATATTCGTTATATTATCGTTGCGGATCCTAATGCCCGTTTTGGATTTATACCCAATTGGTGCCACAATATTCGGCACCAACTGGGGATATATGTTACAGGGAACGGATAATTTGCAGAATCTCCCGCGTCCATCGGATTTCCGGATCCCAGTATACAGCATATCGGGCAGCTTTTCCGATGGGCAGAAACAGGATACGAGGGTCGTTTCGGTACTTGAACCAGGAAGTACAGACGGTTATCCCCTTTTTCGATTTCAGGTAGAATAAGATCGTATCAATGCTGTCGAGAAGAAGAACAGAAGGATCATAGGAAAGCTTCTGTCGAACCATATCCACATAATGGCTGCGCAGCGCCTGTGGCATTGAGCGCATGAGAAAAAGCGGGCTGCCTGTCAAATCCTCCAGAACCGGAGAATGATCCTTGGAGAATCCCTGATGATCAACAGAAGCGGCAATGTAATATGTGTCGGTTTCGTCGGTTAGCATATGAAAGGCATATTTCCGATCGGAGATCATCGTGTCCGAAGCGCAGATTAAGAAGCTGCCATGGGCGATGACTTCCTCGAAATGGCTGTAATCCGTGTAGGAAATCGAAGAATCAAGTCGGGGAAAATTTCTGTATATGCCGTCAAACTTCTGACTGATTTTATCAGAAGGAGAACAGTCTTCGGGAAGAAATAAATTGAGCTGCTTCTGCTCCCTGAGCTGTCGAATCTGGTCAGCGGTATTTACGTAATCTGCACGGCACCTTTTCAGACAGTCATAGAGCAACTGGCCGGAAGGAGTGAGAACGGAAGCCCTTCTTCCGTCCCGGATCAGCAGAGAAGTCTGCATTTCTTCTTCAAGCAGTTGAATATGCCTGCTGATGGTAGGCTGAGAAATATACAATTTTTCTGCTGCTCTGGTGAAGCTTCCCTGTTCGGCAATTTCCACGAAGCATTTAAGCTGAATAATCGTCATCCGCATACCTCCGAAACATATGAGTGATTCTGCCGGAAACATCAGCTGTGATTCACTTCTCTGCGCTTTCATAGCCTTAAGGCTATGGGAGTATTCTATCTTGCTATTGGTCACCCGTCAATCGGAGCCCTATACTTTAGGTATAAATGTTCAAGCCTGAATAAGCGGAGGTAGGGAAAAATGATGGATGAGAAGACGAAAAAAATCTATGAAGAAAAACTGAACCGCGTCAACAGTGCAATCGAACTGAAACCTACAGACAAGGTTCCGGTTGCACCGTTTTTCGCATCATATGTGCAGCGTTCAGAAGGGTCGAGCTATCGGGATCTTTACTATGATTATGACAAAGCAGGACAGGCTGCTGTCAGGTTTTATCAGGAACATCCGATGCTGGATGCTTTTATGGGGAGCGCAACGGCATTTACCAGTGGGAAAGCCAATGAATTTGCGGATACTCAGATGATCGACTGGCCCGGAAGGCCCGGTACCAAAGTCTCGGATTATAGTTCTCATCAGGTAATTGAAAAGGAATTTATGATGCAGGAAGAATATCCGGAGATGCTGAATGACTTTACCGGATTTATGCTCCGGAAATATATTCCGCGTGCATTTCCGAAACTTACCGCCTTGTCCGATGTGTATTTTATTCCTACACTTGTTCTCAATACGGGTGTGCTCGGGCCGTTATACAGCCCGAATGTTCAGGATGCTTTTCATCTTATAGGTAAGATCGGAGAAGAAGATCGCAAGGCGCAAGCGGCTTCATCAAAATTCAGCAGTATGATTGCAGAAATGGGATTTCCGCCATTTTTTACCGGCATGTCGCTGGCACCTTATGATATACTCGGAAATTCCTTCCGGGGAACAATAGGTATTTTTGAGGATCTTGTCGATGAGGACATGCAGGAATATATGGAACAGGCATGTTATCTTTTTGCGGATCAGCAGATTCAGGCACTTCAGTATTTCAGACATGCCGATCTTCCTGTAAAGCGCGTATTTTTCCCTCTGCACAAGGGTGTGGATGGTTTCATGAATGAAGCACAGTATGAGAGATTTTACTGGAAACCACTGAAAAAAATTATGATGGCTCTGATTGAAATGGGAGTGACCCCGTATATTTACTGTGAGGGGTCCTATAACACAAGACTTGAGCAGCTGACAGATGTGCCGAGGGGAAAAGTGCTTTATCACTTCGAGAACGTGAACATGAAGGAAGCAAAGCGCATCCTTGGAGGCACGGCCTGTATCAGTGGAAACCTCTCAATCTCACAGCTGGAATTCGGAAAGAAAGAGACGATCATTCGGGAGACTCGTCAGCTTCTGGAAGACTGCATGCCCGGAGGAGGATATATCTTTGATTTTGATGGCAATCTGGAAAACGCAAAAGCGGAGAATCTGGATGCCATGTTTGAAACATTGTCAAAATACGGCAGTTATTAATAATCATCTCTGAGAGTCTCATCTCTGAGAGTCTTTAATCACTTCAGCTATGTTTAAAAATCGTATCACACCCTGATATTTATCTGAGCCCTGTCCCGACAGAACAATACTGTCCGGGGGCAGGGTCATTTTTTCAGATACTCTTTGACCTGTTTCTTTAATCGTTGTCCTGCCTGGTCAAAATAGACTCCATTTTTAGATTTCCCCGTTATATTTCATCTCGAAACGAATGGATATGATTGAGAAAACTGGATGAAGTTGCGTATCGAAAAACGGAACCGCAGATACGGGCCGGAAGACGGACGCAATCAATGAAAATGTGAGGACTGGAAAATGGATATTGTGATGAACAAAACGACGATTCATCCGTACAGCAGAGGGGTATCCATCATTGGCGTTGGATGTACTCCATTTATGTATACGGTGGATAATCCGGAAACAGATGGATTGACAGAGGGAGAAATGTATGGATACGCGGCTCTGAAAGCGATGGAGGATGCCGGGGTAAATCCGCAGGACGTAGACTTTTATTTCCATGGTGAGGCGAGCCCTCTGGCATCATCAAATTATCTGACACCGAATGTGCAGATCGCGAACTGGTTCGGCATGAAGGGAAAAGCCTCCATTCACCATTCTGAAGCATGCTGTACCGGGTATTATGCTATCGAGGAAGCGGTCAATGCCGTGGCATCCGGAAAATATAACTGCGTGCTTTCCGGCTGCGTCGAGTTTGGAGACAGTGCTGCGATTCCGGAGCATCCTTACAAGCGTGAAAAAATCACGATGGAGCGTTTCTTGAAGACGACGGCATGGCTGTATGACCGGAATTATACCAGAAGCCTGATGGGCGGTCTGAACCTGATCTATGACGATGCGGCGGAGTGGTACAAGAGAACCCGCGGGCTTACAGATCAGCAGATGGATGACACATTGAACTGGATGTGCATCAATAACCGGAGAAATGCTTCGAAGAACCCGCTTGCGATTGCAAGAACTCCTTACGAGGAGATCGCAAAGGAGAAGGGCTTCGACAATGTCATGGATTATATGCGTTCACCATATAACCCGAGAATGGGCGATTTCCTCCGCGCTTCCGGACTGGAGCTGAAATGTGACGGAGCAGCGGCGGTTATTGTCTGCGCGACAGACATGGTTGACAAATACATGGGCAATAAATCCCACAAGCCGATTGAGGTGCTCGGCGTCGGCTGCGCTGCCTGTGAGGCGACAACTCCCCATTTTGAGGTAAACGCAACGATCGAAGCAGTTCGTCAGGTATATGAGCTTACCGGTGTGAAGCCGGAGGAGCTGGATCTCTTCTATGCGAATGACTTTATTATCACCTCTCATCTGGTGGCGGCAGAGATCGCGGGATATCTGCCCTATGGAGAGGGATGGAAGTATATCTGCGAGGGACGTACCGCCTATGACGGAGACAAGCCGATCAATACAAACGGCGGACGGACATCCTTCGGCCACGCCCACGCGGCTTCCGGTCTTGCGGATCTCTATGAGGCGGTTCATCAGATGCGCGGCGAAGCAGGCGAGGGTCAGGTAAAGAAGCTTCCGAGAACAGCCATGCTCCGCGGATACGGCGGCGCGCAGAACATCTGTACATATATCATCCGCACAGCGGACTAAGGAGGAAACGGAATCATGAGTGAAAGTCCGATCAAACTGGAAAAAGTGGTTGCTACCTTCTATGAGAACCTGGAGAAGGGCAAAATCACAGCGAAGAGATGTAAAAAATGCGGAGCGGTAGAGTTTCCTCCGGTCTACGCCTGCAATACCTGCGGCAACTGGGATATGGAGTGGATCGAGATCAGCGGAAAAGCAAAACTTCATTCCATGGTAATGCCGGCCCCGCTTTCGATGAAGCCGGAATACAAGGATCTCGGCAAGTTCTGCTACGGCGATGTGGAAATTGAGGAAGGCGCGCATCTGAATGCTGTGGTTCGCGGCGTCAGCAAGAAAAAGAGACGGGAAATTCTCGAAGGGAAGGGCCTTCCGGTCAATGTACATGCATCGATCTATCAGAGAGATGGCTATAAAACGGTAGTTTTTGATTTGGATGAAGATCAATAAACGATGACGCATGCTATAACACGGAATAGCTATATGGATTGCCCTCGAAACTACAGCAGATCTCTCGTTCGAGTCTTGTACGCGTCGATGCTGCCTGCGTTTTCGAGGAGTTGATCGGGAAACAGAGATCATAGTTTTTAATACATACATAATTCAAGGAGAAAAAACATGGACAGAAAAGAACTGGAAAACAAGGTAATTGAGCTGGTAGCGGTTTCCTACAACAGAGATGCTTCCGAGCTTTCCACCGAGACGAATTTCAAGGAGGAGCTGAAAGGCGCCTCCGTGCAGATGGTTGCCCTGGTTGCTGAGATCGAGAACGAGTTGGACGCTACGATCACCCTTCAGGATGCGGCTGCCTGCACGACAATCGGCGATCTGGTCAATCTGGTTGAGGAAGAAATGTAATCCTTTTCATTTCATAACGGAGAGTTGAAAATGAGCGTATTAGATGAAATTTATGCCAAGGCAAAGGCAAACCCGCAGAAGGTTGCTTTTCCGGAGGCAACCAATGAGAAGATGATGCAGGCCGCATATGAGACCGGAAGAGACGGGTATATTATTCCGGTTCTGCTTGGCGATGACCAGCTTCCGAAGCTGGCAGAGGAGCGCGGTTACGATCCTTCCGTGTTTACCTTTGTAGATATTAATGACGAAGCATATCGCAAGGGGATTATTGATAAATATGTTGCAATGCCGGATACGAGACTGAAGGAAAAGGCGTTGAACCGGCGTATGGCAGACCCGCTTTATTACGCGATGGCAATGCAGAAGGCCGGAGAGGTTGGAGTTACCTTCGCGGGGATTGACAACACAACCGGAGACGTACTTCTGGCAGCACAGATGATGATCGGAATGAAGCCGGGCATCAGCACGATTTCGAGTATCGGCCTCTGTGACATACCGGGATTCAAGGGGAGTGAAGGATCTCTCCTGGCCATCGGAGACAGCGCGGTCTGCACGAATCCGGATTCAGAACAGCTTGCGGACATTGCGATTTCTGCCTGCGAGACAGTTAGGGATCTTCTGGACTGGGAGCCCAGATGCGCCATGGTCTGCTATTCCACACTGGGAAGCGGACAAGGCGAGCTGATCGACAAGGTGACGGCTGCCTTGAAGATCGCACAGGAGAAGAGACCAGATCTCGCCATCGACGGAGAATTCCAGTTTGACGCGGCGATTTCTCCGGAGGTTGCGGCAAAGAAGGTCAAGAGAGAAAGTAAGGTTGCCGGTAAAGCCAACGTTATTATCTGGCCGGATCTGAATGTCGGTAACGTCGGCGTTAAGCTGATCCAGCAGTTTGGTCATGCGGATGCTTACGGTCCCATGCTGCAGGGCTTTAACAGTGTAGTCTGTGACTGCTCCAGAGGAGCGCCGGTTTCCGAGATCAAAGGAAACATTATCATTTCTGCTGTCCGCGCGGCAAAAATGAATCAGAACTGATCGGAGGAGACAAGGTGGGGTACAAAATATTTGCAATCAATCCGGGCTCTACATCCACGAAGATCGCCATGTTTGACGGGGAGACCTGTTTGTTTTCAAAAAATGTAGCACATGACGCGGCGGAGCTTGGAAAATTCAAAACCATGTCAGACCAGCTGCCTTATCGCAGGGATATGATTCTGGACATTGTCCGTGAGAACGGACAGACGCTGGAAGATGTCGATGTATTTGTAGGCCGCGGAGGCGGCCTGCTGTCTGTGGAGGGCGGAACCTATAACCTGAGCGATCTGGTTCTGGAGCATGCCAGAACCTGCGCAAACGGTGTGGTACATCCGGCAACTCTTGGACCGCAGCTCGCACATGAATTTGCCGTAAAGTACAGCGCAAAAGCCATGATTGTCAATCCGCCGGATACCGATGAGCTTCAGGATCTGGCAAGGATGACTGGAATTAAAGAGGTGTACCGAACCGTTCATCTGCATGCGCTGAATCTGAAGGAAACAGCGATTCGTCACAGCAAGAACGTGCTCGGAAAGAAATATGAAGAGTGCAACTATGTAGTCTGTCATATCGGCGGCGGCATCTCCGTATCCGCACACCGTCAGGGACGGATGGTGGATGGCTTTGATATTGTGGGCGGCGAGGGACCGATGGCACCGACGCGCTGTGGCGGTATATCTGTCTATGATCTCCTGGATTATATGGAAAGAGAAAAGATGGATATCAAGTCGGTACGTAAACTCTGCACAAGGCAGGGCGGTTTCGTGAGCCATCTGGGTATTTCCGACGCGCTCGAAGTCAGCAAAAGAGCTGCTGACGGGGACCGCTATTCGGCGATGCTCTGGAACACGATGATCTATCAGATTGAGAAGGCGATCGGTTCTATGGCAGCCGTGCTTAAGGGAAAGGTTGATGGAATCCTCCTGGGTGGCGGTATGGTCTACAATAAGGACCTGGTCAATCAGATTACGGAGTCATGCAGCTTTATCGCACCGGTCTACGCATATCCGGGTGAATTTGAGATGGAGGCGATGGCCGCCGGCGCGATCCGTGTATTGAACGGAGAGGAAGAACTGAAGGAGTATACGGGCAAAAAGGTGTTTGAAAAATTCGATTTTGCCTGAGCGGCGTGAGCGTTTCACGCCTGTCGGAATGTATTCTTGTATAAAAAGGTAGGGGAAGCGATGAAAATATTAGGAATTTCCTTCGGCAGAAGGAACGAACGATGCGATATTTTGTGTAAGGAGGCTCTGTTCGCGGCGCATAAGGCAGGTGCGGATGTGAAATTTATCAATACCATGCGCATGGAAATCACGCATTGTCATGCCTGTGATTACTGCAGTCGATGCAGAGATCGCGGTGACGTGGATATTCACTGTGCGTTCAAGGATGGCTATCAGGAGCTGGAAGCTGCTTTTGACGAGTGCGATGGCGTTATTATCGCCGCGCCGGTGTATGCGGTTGGAATCGTCGGACAGTTCAAGAATTTCCTGGACCGCTACATGCCTTCCCATGACCGTGCCAATATCCTTGAGGAGAACAAGAAGCGTTCGGCAGAGGGTAAACCGCTTCTGAATCCGAATTATACAAAGGATCGTTACTGCGGTTACATCTCTGTGGGCGGCGCGCAGTCGCACCACTGGGTTTCCATGGGTCTGCCGATGCTTCATCTGTTTTCCTTCTCACAGTGCATGAAGGCAGTCGGACACATTGACGCCTATGACCAGGGAAGGACCGGAAGTCCGCTGCTTGATGATAAGCTGATGCAGACCAGCGCGGACCTCGGTCGTGCGGTTGCTGAAGCAATCGGTAAACCATACGATGAGGTCAATACCTGGGTGGGACCGAAGGGAGTCTGCCCGGTTTGCCACAATGATCTTCTTATGATCGAAAATGACGGGAAGGATGTACTCTGTCCGGTCTGCGGAATCTACGGCAAGGCTTCTGTAGGAGCTGACGGTAAAATGAATGTCACGTTCTCTGAGGAAGAGCAGAAGCGTGCAAGAAATACGCTTCCGGGAATCTATGAGCATCATTATGAGATCAAAAATATGATCAAGGTGTGCGTTCCGAAGCTGATGGCGAATAAGGAAATGCTGGATGAAAAAATGAAGAAGTATCGGAATGACTTCGACGCGGAAATCGCGAAGATGGATGCGGAAGCGAAGGCAGAGCAGTAAGCGGACATGCCGCTTTGTGTTTGACGTTACTGTAGAATTGCAGGAGTGCGCAGAACGGAGCAATCCGTAGTTTATACAGTTTGCGGTACAAAGTATCGTATGAGTGTTTGCTGTGTAATACGAAGTATCATTGCTGAGATTTTAAAAGGGACCGGAAGGAGAATTTTCCGCAAAGGCGGGGATCTCTTCCGGTCCCTTCTATAGAGGTCATTTGTCATGCCTCCTTATGATCGCGTGGGTGTGTGCATGACTTCATCAAAACGCTCCGGGTCTTCTCTGTGTTTCAGGCTCATATAGAGAGCACCGACCCGCATGACATTGAGCAGATTGACGATATCATCAATGTCCATGATTTCCATGGAATCGTCGGAGTCAAGCCAGGTCTGCGCCGAAAGAAAATGAAGCTCGATAAAGATGTCGACAAAATGAGAGCGAAGCTCATCCCTGGGAACGCCGTCCCGGTCCATCATATCCTGAATATAGCTGCTGATCAGCGGTTTCAGGCGCTTTACAAAATAGGTATCACCGTTCTTACGATCCAGAAGGGCCATCATTGCCTGTTTATGATTCCGGCAGAATTCGAACCAGGTCAGAAATATTTCCGGAGGAGCAGGGTTGAAATTGGTGAAAAAAGTTTCCGCGCTGACAGGCAGCTGCGACTGCCGGCGGGAGCTGGCAAAGCGCTTCGACAGCTCCGTGAGGAGGGAGGTTTCAATCTGCTCCATCATGTCGTATATATCGCTGAAATACTGATAAAAGGTTCCCCTGGTGATATCAGACTGGCGGCAGATCTCAATGACAGAGATTTTATCCCATTTTTTTTCCCGGATCAGGCTCAGGTAGGATTCTATAATACGTTCTCTGGTCTGCTCGGATTTATTAGTTCGATGCGGTGCGGCGGATGCTTTTGCCATTTTAATTCTTTCCTCTCATATTCAATGCCTGCATAAGAGGCGGATTCTATCAATGCTGCACAAGAGGCTTGCGGCTGTGTCAAGTGCGGGTTGCTCCCTGCTGCGCTCATGTACGACTATAGATATTGTACACGCAGATGAAAAAATCTTCAAGCAACGGGAGGGTCAAGTATCTGTCAGTAATGTGAAAGATGTTATTGTTCACGCGCAACTAAAATCCTTGCCGTACATAGTTGTGAGTGAACAGCAGCGGAAAGATAATCATTCACACTTTGCGCTAGAGAAGCAGACATGTAAAATTTTTGCTTTAAAAAACTTGAACAGGGTAACTGCGAGAGCGGCGAAGTCTGCGCATACTGCACAGTTTATGGAAAAGTGTGCAATTAACACAGAACAGCCGGATGTGTTCTGTTTTTTACACGATCCTTTCGATAGACTGAAAATAACAGTTGAACTTATGAAGGGAGAGGGACTATGAGCTATAATTTTTTTATAAAAAGTAATATTGTGTTTGGTAGAGATTCCGCGGATAAGATTCCGGAGCTTCTGGCGTCGCACGGATTGCATAAGGTAATGATTGTCTATGACGGCGGGGTGAAGGCGGCAGGAATTGCAGAGAAGATCATCGCGCAGGTGGAAAAGGCAGGCGTCGCGTATGTGATCTTTGACGGGGTCATTCCGAATCCGACCAATGAAGTCGTTGAGGAAGCGTCAAAAATTGCGAAGGATGAAAAGGTTGAGGGATTTGTAGCTGTCGGCGGAGGCAGCAGTATTGATCTGGCGAAGGCAGTGAATGTGCTGATGACAAATCCAGGAAGCATCAGTGACTATGCGGGAATCGGCATGGTAAAAAATGACCTGCTTCCGTTGATCGCCATACCGACGACCGCGGGGACCTCAAGCGAGATCACAAACGTCAGCGCCCTGATTGACACGAAGAAGGTTGTGAAATATGTCGTAATCGATAACCGGCTCACAGCGTCGGATGTAGTCTGCGATCCGGAGTTCACACGGACGATGCCGGTGTCTGTAACGGCGGCTACCGGTATGGACGCGATTACGCACGCGGTGGAGAGTTATATTTCCAATTGCGCAACGCCGCTGACGGAGTACAACTCGCTCAAGGGACTGTCGATTCTCTATGAGAATCTGCCGAAGGTGGTAGCGGACGGGAACAACATGGAGGCGAGAGAGCAGATGATGCTCGGCTGTATCATCACAGGCTTCGGATTCTCCAATGCAAACCTCGGTCTGAACCATGCGATCGCGCATACCCTGAGCGCTCATTTCGGGCTGGCGCACGGAATGGCAAATGCCTGTGTGCTTCCTTATGTAATGGCCTTCAACGCGGAGAGCTGCCCGGAGAAAATGGTGGACATGGCCCGGACGATCGGTTTGGAACCGACGGGTGATCCCGAGAAGGATCCGTATCTGCTGTCGGATGCTCTTCTGAAGATGATCCGGGATCTGAAGATCCGTACCCTTTCCGAGCAGAAGATCCGGAAAGAGGATTTCGATATGCTGGCCGGGGAAGTGCTGAAAGAGGCGCCTCTGATGTTTAATCCCCGTCAGGGTGTAACAAAAGAAGACGTCATCGGTATTCTGGAAAAGGCATACTGAGACAGAAAAATAGAAAGAGAGAGAACAATTGGAACAAGAAAAAATGAATCCCGCAAAAAAACTACGAATTATTTTTTCCATTGTCGGAATTTCATTTATACAGGGACTGCAGTTCAGCGTTTCGCCGGTGCTTGATAAAATCAGCGCGCATTTCCCTGAGGTTGACGTGAGTCTTGTGCAGATGCTCATCACGGCGCCTTCCTTTGTGGCAATGATTTTTGCCCTGTTATCCGGTGTACTGGTGCTCAAATTCAGCAAGAAGTCGCTTTTGATCGTGGCGGGTCTTCTGGCTGGGATCAGCGGATTTGTTCCGTTTCTAGCGGATTCCTTCTGGCTGCTGTTTGTGTGCAGAGCAGTGTATGGCATCTCCCTTGGAATTGCAACTGCATTGAATACAGCGGTTGTTGCCGAGTGGTTTACCGGCCCGGAGCGCACGCAGGTCATGGGTATTCAGGCGGCTTCGGTGGGAGCCGGGATGGTGGTAGTCACGACCGTAGGCGGCCTTTTGGGAGCGCATCATTTTACCACCTCGTATCTGATCAATATCATCGGGTTTCTTTCTTTTGCTGTGATTGCGGCGATGCTTCCGGCATCGGAGCACGCGAAGGAGGAGAAGAAATCGGAGAAGATCCGGCTCAATGGAAGAGTCTTTGAGGTATCTCTTCTGGGATTCTTCGAATATCTGTTTTTGATCACATTCACGACGAATATTTCCATGCATCTCGCGGGTGCGCTGAAAGGAAGCAGCAGCGCTTCCGGAACACTGGCTGGTATTTTTTCCGGGGCACAGATCGTTATCGGTCTTCTTTTGGGAATTGTCACAAAAGTTGCAAAGAAATACACGCTGCCTGTGGCAATGTTCAGCTTTGCCGTCGGAGCGGCGATTCTGGTAGCATTTCCGGATAATTTTGCGATGCTGGCTGTCGGAGCGGTTTTCTGCGGCTTTTCACAGGGAATCTTCATCCCGACCGGAATGGTAGAGGTATCCAACGCGGTGCCGCCCATTGCCGCCGCTCTTGCTTCTGGATGCTTCACCTGCTTTACCAACTTCGGGCAGACGGTTTCTCCGTTTGTCCTGAACACGGCTTCAAGAGGAATTTTCGGAGAAGTGACAACTTCTCATGTCTACATGCTTTCTGCTGTCGGCGTTGCAATTGCCGGTCTGGCAGCGGTCATCCGCATCCGCTTTCGTAAATCAAAGAAGAAAAGCTGATCTGTACCCTGCGGCCCCAGCAACATATGTATCTATAAAATCAGGAGGATTTTTACTATGAAAAAAACAATGGCATTATGTACAAGACTTCCGGAGGAGGAGCTTGAAAAGCTGAAGGAAACCTGTGACATCACAGTCTGCGGCGAGCTGAAGCACGGAAAGGGAAACGCGCCGGAGGAGCAAACCCGTGAGGAGTGCATGGGAAAGGAAATGGTGGTTCTGGGCGACGAGTATGCCGGCACGGAAACGATCAAGGCATGGCTGGATTCCGGAATGAAGTTTATCGGCGTAGCTAAGGGCACGCCGGCAACGGTTGATTTTGACGCCATTCAGGCAGGAGGTCTGGATCTGCATTATACACCGGGCAGAAACCGCGTAGCCGTTGCGGAATTCGCGATGGGCATGATGATTGCAATGGCAAGACATCTTGCAATTTCCGCAGAAGGACTTCATAAGGGAGAACACTGCGGACCGGCGAAAGAAAATATCTACGATGTACCGGATGTTAAGAATGTAACCTTCGGACCGCTGGATGAAAATCATCCGTTTATGGATTATGGAATTGGTTTTGAACTCTATGGAAAAACGCTCGGCATTGCGGGGTATGGGGCAATCGGGCGTGAGGTAGCCGTCCGTGCAAAAGCATTCGGTATGAAGATCCTGGCTTATGATCCTTATCTGGATCCTGCGAAAATCGAAGCGGACGGATGCGTTCCGGCGGATCTTGATACCATGCTCGCGAATTCAGATATTGTGAGCATCCACCTTCCGGTGCTTCCTTCCACACGGGCATCCGTCAATAAGGACTGGTTCAAAAAAATGAAGAAATCCGCGTATCTGCTGAATACCGCAAGAGCAGCTGTCATCGATCAGAAGGATTTTGTGGAGGCGCTGCAGAGCGGAGAGATTGCAGGCGCAGCTACAGATGTATATTGGGAGGAGCCGGTACCGGTCAATCATCCGCTTCTCAAGATGAGAAACGTTCTGTGTACGCCGCATATGGCCGGTCTGACGACAGATGTAGACGGATGGTCCGGGCGGATGATGGCAGAGGAAATCGATGCCTACCTTGCCGGTGAAAAAGGAAAATATCTGTGGAAGGTAAGAAAGTGAGGGACAAAAGATGAGTGCGCAGAGTTTTGAGGGAAAATGCAGATATCCGAATCTGCTTTCTCCGATCCGTATCGGAAATATCAAGCTGAAAAACAGAATCATTGCAGCACCGACCAGTCCCGGAATGATTGATACTCAGGGGCATATGACGTATGCGATGCAGGCGTATCTGGAGCGGAAGGCAAAGGGCGGTGCGGCAGTGGTTACGTATGGCGAATCCATCGTCCATTCTCTGACCGGCAAACAGCACAATATGCAGCTGCAGCTGGATTCCTACGGAAACCGTCAGGGACTGAAGGAATGCGCGGAGGCAATTCACCGCGCAGGGGCTTATGCGAACATCCAGCTGTCTCACGGAGGGAAATATGCCGGTCTTGCCTCTGTCGGCGGGGATGAGGACAAGGAAGGAAAGATTGCATACGGACCGAGCCATGAAATAACGCCGGCCGGTGAGGTGCAGGAGATGCCGCGCGAGCTGATCTATGAGATCATCGAATCCTATGGAAAGGGCGCTGCTCTGGTTAAGGACTGCGGCTTTGATATGGTGCAGGTTCACGCGGCGCACGGATGGCTCTTCTCGCAGTTCCTGTCGCCTGTTATGAACCGCAGGACAGATGAATTCGGCGGCTCTCTGGAGAACCGGGCCAGATTCCTCCTTATGAGCCTGGATGCGATTCGTAAGGCAGTCGGTCCCCGCTTCCCGATTGAGATCCGTCTGTCTGGGGACGACATGATGGCAAACGGCCTGGACGAAAAGGCATGTATCGAAGTGGCGAAGATGGTGGATGATAAGGTGGATCTGATCAACGTCTCCTGCGGAAACCATGAAGATCCGGAGATGTTCTGCCGGACACATCCTTCTGCCTTCTGGCCGCGCGGTGTCAATGTGTATCTGGCGGCAGGAATCAAAAAGTACGTAAAAACTCCGGTTGCTTGTGTGGGCTCCCTGAATGATCCGGCGCAGATGGAGCATATCATTGCTTCCGGACAGGCGGATATCGTGGAAATCGGACGTGCTCTGCTGGCGGATCCGTATATTCCATACAAAGCCATGCATGACCAGGCGGATGACATTACGCCCTGCCTGCGCTGCTATGAATGCTTCGGCGAAATCGTAAAGAGTGAAACCACAAAATGTACCGTAAATCCGATTACCGGTCATGAGCTGGAGGAAAAATACGGCCATCCGGCAGCTTTGAAAAAGAAAAAGGTACTGATCGTCGGCGGAGGGCCCGGTGGAATGGAAGCGGCCATTGTCGCGGCAAAACGCGGTCATGAGGTAACCCTTGCCGAAAAGAGCGGTAAGCTCGGCGGAAACCTGCATCCGGCAGGAGCTGCTTATTTCAAGGAAGATATCGTGAAATTCTGTCACGTCCTTGAAAAACGGGTGGAGAGAGCCGGTGTTCAGGTTCAGTTAAATACGGAGGTTACGCCTGATTTTGTAAAGAGCTTTGATCCGGACGCGCTAATCGTTGCAGTGGGCGCAAAGGAGTGGAAGCCAGGGTTTATTAAAGGAATTGACCTGCCGAACGTGGTGATGGCTATTCAGGCAGAGCTCCATCCGGAGCAGCTCGGGCACCGCATCGTGATCATGGGCGGAGGACTGGTAGGCGGGGAAGCCGCCATCTCCTTCCATCATGAAGGCCATGACGTAACCATCGTAGAGATGAAGGATAAAATTGCCGGTGAAGTAAACAGCTTCTATCGCGGCGGATTGATGCCGCAGATCGAGAAGGCGGCAGCATGCTACGTAAATACGACGGTCAAGGAAATCCTTCCGGAAGGCGTACGAGTTGAGCGTGACGGAAAAGAGTTCATTATCAATGCGGATACCGTAGTATGCGCATTGGGATTCCGGGCGGACTACGATTTTGTAGATTCCCTTACCGCGCTTGTAGATGAAAACTATGTAATCGGCGACTGCAGAAATGTAGGAATGATCTATCATGCTGTGAGCCAGGCATACAACGCGGCCATGCAGCTGTAAGGAAAAGCTCAGGAGACTATTCGGCATCCCCATCGAGAGAACCTGCGGTTCTCTCGATGTAAATCGTTTTAATCGGACAATTAAAGAATCGTTGCTAAGAGAGGCTGCCGCACCAGATGGTGCGGCAGCCTCTTCGTGGCAAAAGTCCCGGTGAACAGGGACTTTTTCAAATTTCAGCGATGCAGGTTGAGCGCATTCACCGTGTCCTTGTAGCAGCGCAGATCCTCATCGAGATCCTTGTACAGGCTGATGTAATACGGATAAACCTGATCGTAGATGTCCGCCCACTGTTCATTGGGCTCAATGATTTCCTTAACCTTCAGAATCTCATCGACTGCGGCCGGGATATCCGGAAAGAGGCCGATGGCATGACCGGCGATCAGGATATCGCCGAAGGGAACATCGCCGGATTTGTCATCGAGTACATAGACTGGCATGCGGAGCATGGATGATTTGATGCGGGACCATTCCCGGCTTTTGGCGCCGCCTCCGGTGATCCGTAATGATTTCGCGTGTCCGCCAGCATGGCTGATTTCGGTCATGACGTGGCGGAGGGCAAATGCGGTTCCTTCAAACATGGCCCGGGTGAAATCCGCATGCTCTGTGCTCAGAGACATTCCGATAAACATGCCCTTTGCATGGGAGTTCCAGAGAGGTGCCCGTTCCCCCATGAGGTAGGGGAAAAACAGCACGCCGTTGGACCCGGCGGGAACGGCTTCGGCAACCTGATTTAATGCGGTGTAGGGGTCGATCCCCATCTGTTTTGCGTAATCTTTTTCTTCCTGTCCCATGGCATCCAGATACCATTTGACAGCGGCTCCGGATGTGCTGATCGGAGCGTCGAATACGTAAGGAACACCCGGAATGGCACAGGGCCTCGTTGTGACCGGAAGGGACAGATCCCCACGCACCGGACTGGCAACAAAAACCAGAGAGGAAGTGCCGGAGGATTCCGCAGCGTCACCCTGTCGGCAGAGGCCGGTGGCAAAGACAGAGGCGGCGGCATCGCTGCAGCCTGCGACAACCGGAATTCCTTCCGTAAGGCCGGTTTCTTCGGCTGCGGACCGGGTGACCTGTCCGATGATCTCGGTGGTAAGGGACGGCTTCGGCAGAAGCTCATCAAAGTCCACACCCACAGCATTTCCGATCTCTTTGGACCAGTTCAGGGTATGAACCTCCATGCACTGGCTCCGGTTTGCCTGGTCGATATCCATGGAGTACACGCCGGTCAGCATAAAATTAATATAAGAGCTGCACTGCAGAATTTTATATGTTTTCGCAAAAAGCTCGGGTTCATTTCTGCGGAACCAGAGGATCTTGTTCGGCAGAAATCCGGCGTCAGGCTGTCCGCCGGTGATTTCCGTGAAACGCGAATGCGTCACCTTGTCGGAAATTTCATGCATTTCCTTGGAGGAGCGGACATCCATCCAGATCAGAGCGTTCCGAAGAGGACGTCCGTTCCGATCCACGGGGAGCATGGTCACCGTCTGCGAACTGATGGAGAGGGCGCGGACATGTTCGATCACGTCCCGTCCTGCCTTTGCGGATATTTCGCGAAAGACGTCACGGGCATTCTGCCACCATTCGTCCGCGTTTTCCTCTGCCATATTGGGACCCGGGACAATCAGATGGTTTTTTCTGGATGCGGAAGCGATGATGTCGCCGTGCTGACTCATAAGCATTGCCTTCGTATTGGTCGTTCCGATATCCATTCCGATGATATAATTATCTGCTTCGTTCATAAAAATCTCCCTTCACATATAAGAATTCCTTCACATACAAAATTTCCTTCACATGTATGGGTTGCTTGTTTTTATCATAGAAAAAGAAAAAAGCCGGAAACAGAACACTTTTATTGAAAGTGAGCGAATTTAACAGTTTGACCAAAAGTGTCGTGTTCTTTCAATGGAGCCCTTGGTATTCTTGGTACATAGCAAGGCAAAACAAAGTGATTCACAGCATGAACGAATAAATATTGGAGGAACGAAATGAAATACGAGAGAATCCGTAAAATTGTACTTGAGGCGATTCAGCAGGCAGTTGCGCAGGGACTTGTGCATGGAACATCCGGGAACATTGCTCTTCGCGATGACGATGAGGATGTTGTCGCAATCACACCGAGCGGCATTTCCTACACGCATATGACTGCAGAGGATATTGCCATCGTTGACCTCAACGGGAAATGGCTGGATGGTCCGTACAAGCCGTCTTCAGAGACTCCGATGCACACGGCTGTTCTTCGCGCAAGACCGGATATCAAGGCGACCGTTCACACACACGCAATGTTCGCTACAATTATGGCGATGGGAGAGGACAATGAGCTTCGCCCGATTACACCTCCGCAGTGCGAGTTCACTCCGGTCCGTATCGTACCGTTTACCATGCCCGGTTCAAACGATGTCGCCGCAAAGGTTGCAGAGGCAATCGGGAGCGACGGAAGATCGGTTCTCATCAAGAATCACGGAATGTTCTCCTGTGGAAAGGACATGAAGGCAGCGCTGGCAGCTGCTACCTACACAGAGGAGATGGCTGTAACAACCTTCTATGCGAAGCTGCTTGGCAACTATGAGCCGATGCCGAAGGAAGCAGAGGCGGCCATGAAGGCTCTGATCGCCGCAGATCAGGCTGTCTGACAAGAAGGCTGCGCGTATTGAAAAGCGCTTTATTAAACGAAATCACCGGAGGGAATCGAACATCTTCCGCTTTTTATGGTTGGATGGCTTTTTATGATTGGATGCGGTTCTCTCGATTGGATGAATCGTTAGAAAAGAATCATAAAATAATAGAAAAATAAAGCAGAAAAGTGTTACGAATAGAGAACAGATAAGAAGGAGAGAATATCATGACAAGAGAAGAGGTTCTGGCAAAGATGATCGAATTTGCGGCTATGGCTTTTGGCAAGGATGCCGCGGACATTAAGGAGGATACCGATATCGCCGCTGAGCTTGGCGTTAAATCCTCGCAGAGAGTAGCAATGGCAGCATCAATAGAGAATGATTTCGACGTAATGATTCCGGTGGCAAGGTTCGGAAACTTCAAGACCATCGGAGATCTGGTTGACTATGTTATGGACGAAATGTAAGGAGAAGATCTATGCTGACAAATGTAAAGCTGAATAAAAATATGAGAAGCGTCTCCATCGTCGGCATCGGTGCAACTCCCTTCTTTAACGGTGTGGAGAATCCAACCTATAAGGGACTGACCAATGGAGAGCTGTTCGGTCACGCGGCGCTGGATGCGATGGCGGACGCGGGTGTAGAGCCGAGAGACGTGCAGTACTTTTTTCACGGCTCCGCCAATCCGCATGTGCTGAATCACTGTATCACACCGAATCTTCAGGTCGCGGACTGGTTCGGAATGAGAGGAAAGGGTTCCATTTCCCATTCGGAAGGATGCTGTACCGGTTATATCGCTCTGGAGGAAGCTGTATTCGCGGTTGCCTCCGGCGCTTATGATATCGTTCTTTCCGGCTGCAGCGAGCAGGGTACCGGTATGCCGGACGGCAATACACCGGCATTCATGCGTGTGCCGCTGACATCCGAGGTGCTCTTCCCGGATC
Organism: uncultured eubacterium 1-6; assembly: GCA_903789595.1. Classification (GTDB taxonomy): domain Bacteria; phylum Bacillota; class Clostridia; order Lachnospirales; family Lachnospiraceae; genus Bilifractor. Next base: position 75,286 of record CAIFEZ010000002.1, on the reverse strand, counting down.
TGGATTCGATCTTTGACCGCGCTTACGGAAGATATCTTGGCGGCGGCCCGGGAATGAATCATGATGACTGGATCAACTATTATGCAAAGGAAAACCATCTGAGCAAGGAAACAATCGATGATGTTCTGGCACACCAGGCCTATGATTTCCGCCGTGCCGCGGCACTCTGCCCGCGTGCGATCCGCCGCAAGACGTATGATGAGATGGCGAAGGAAGCCGGATACGATGATGTCTGGGAGTATATGAGATCTTCCAATAACCCGAAGATGACACAGTATCTGCGGACCTCCAGTGATTCCTGTGTGGCGGACGGGGCAGCGGCATGTATCGTCGTTCCGACGGAGATGGCAAAGGAGTTTACGGACAAACCGGTAAAGGTTCTGGGAATCGGCGCTTCCGTACTGGATGCAATCGTTCCGCATCTGGAGAAAAAGGCGACCGCAGAGGCTGCCAGACAGGTCTTCGAGCTGACCGGACTTACAGCAGATGATATCGATCTGCTCTATGTCAACGACTTTATCGGATCTTCTGCCTTCCTCGCAGCGGAGGAAATCGGATATCTTCCGAAGGGTGAGGGCTGGAAATATGTTCTGGACGGCAGAATTGCCTACGACGGAGACAAGCCGATGAATACAAACGGCGGAAGAACCTCCTACGGACATGCTTTTGGCGCTTCCGGCATGGCGGATATCTTTGAGGCAGTAACGCAGATGCGCGGAGAGGCCGGAGAACGGCAGGTAAAGAAGCTTCCAAAGCGTACCTTCTTACGTGGATTCGGCGGAGCGCAGAATGTGCGCGCCATCATCCTGGAATCTGATTTTTGATGCGTGAGAAAGGACAAGGAGAGTTAAGATGAGCAACGAAAGAATCAAGACAGAGGAATTCTGGAACCCGGAGCATATCGTAGAGAAGTTCTGGAATGGTTTGAAGGATGGCGTGATTTATGCCAGAAAATGCAAGGAGTGCGGTGCCATTGAGTTTCCGCCGCACCTCGCCTGCAATACCTGCGGATATCATGAAACCGAATGGACGACGCTGACCGGTAAGGGAGTGCTGAAAAGCTTTGTATTTACCGGTGTTCTGAACGCGAGACTGGAACTTGAGGACCGCGGTCTCAAGTACGTGTGCGGAGAGGTCCAGCTGGACGAAGGTCCGGATATCAATGCAGTTGTACTTGGCATCAATAAGAAAAAGGCGCGTGAGATTGAGGATAAGCTTCCGGTGCGCGTGCGCCCGGTTTTCTATGATATGGGCAGATATACAACCTTATTCTTTGAGCTGGATGAGTGAGAAATAAGAGAGTCATCCGCGCGAAAAGAGACAGCCGCTGTGCGCGATGAAGCATGGCGGCTGTCTCTTTTGAAGTTTCGGGGATGGAATTGCTCTTTTTCGGGCTGAGATTTTTCAGGCTTTTTTTGAATCAGGCGGAAGACCGGCATCTCCGGAAGTCTTGCCTGTACAGGGATGCAGAATAGGTTCGCCGGCAGTTTTGTCTGCACAGCAGGACAGAATCTGCCCGCACGGAAGACGGGTCTGATAGCAGAGGACAGATGGATCCGAGCAGGGAATGCGGAAGATTGTCTCTGCCGTCTTCCGGGAGAGCGCAGAGGCTTCTGCTACAGCTTCCGGAGAAAAGGAGAAGGCCTTCAGGTCCGTATCGACACCAATGCCGGACTTCTTGACATAGGCTTCCTTCAATGTCCAGAAACGGTAAAAGCACTCCTGTCGTAGACATTCGTCGGAACCTGCCGTTATCAGACAATGCTTTTCTTTGCCAGAAAGGGCACGACCGATCAGGACTTCGGGAAAATATCCGGGAAGCTCCGCGTCCAGACCGATTTCGTGATGGTCAAAGGCGCATGCGACGAGTCCGTCACAATGTGTGATATTAAAATGCACATTGGAAAAATCCGGAAGATAAGGTTTGCCGGTTGCAGTTAAAGCAATTGCTGGAAGAACTGCAGGGGCAGATGGGTAGACCTGTGAATCGGATGAAAGAGAGGAAAGAAGATCGTTCAGCCCCCGGAGGAGCAGCTGCCGTCCGAGCAGATGCTCCTGCTGACTGATGTCTGCAATAGAGGCGGAAACGGGTGTGTAACAGGTATAATAAATGTGTGGCATGGGCTGTCCTCCTTTACAGGCGGATCACCGTACACGGTTTGGATTTACGCGCCAACCGCCTGTCCGGATACCACTTTAACATGATGACGGGAGGAGAACAAGCGGCGGAAGAGAGAACGGCTCTTTCTGGCTTCCTCTGCCATAGCTTTATTTCCCTGCATCATGCGTTCAAATCCTTCATAATGAAGAACGTATCTGTTCTCATAATCATTTTCAAACTTTTTAAAATTAGCTGTATAGTTGTCTTTCATGGCTGTATTTTCCTTTCTTGAATAATAGTCTTGCTTTTGTTGATAGGAATATAAGATGTTTGAGATATTTGAAATCGCACCTGGTCTCTTTCGGGACTTGTGTACGATAATTCTGTCTTCGCTTTCGAATGACTTAACGATCTTATGAGCATAGGTTAACATGGATTAAAGGCAAATTCATTTCAAAAAAGGAAAGAAACCAATCAAATCTTGCGGAGGTATTAAAGTGAAGCTCTATATCATGAGACATGGGAGACGGATGGCAACCGGGGAAGTCGTCTTCAGGGAAGGGCGGATATCCCCCTCAATGAAAATGGGATACGGCAGGCAAAAGTGGCTGGAGAGAAGCTTTCGAAGAAAAATCTTATATTTGACGCGGTATACAGCAGCCCGCTTCAGCGGGCCCTGGATACCGCGGTTCTGGTGTCCGGGAGAAGGAGAGAGGAGATCCGGACAGATGAACGGCTGCTGGAGATTGATCTGGGGCCTTACGATGGAGCTGATCTGAAACAATCATTTCCTGTTATCCGGCAGCTGATGGAAAACCGTCCCCCGGAGGGCGTCGAGAAGATCAGCAGTCTGGAGGCGCGGATTTCAGACTTTGTGTGGGAGCTGACATCCTCCCCATGCGAGCAGAGAGTGTTGATTGTGACGCATGGCGTAGCCATGCGCGGCATCATCCGGGAGCTGACCGGACGGGAGGATGTCTGGGGAATAAATATCGGAAATTGTGAAATCTATGAGGCAGATATCGGATCTCACGGGTGCTGGAGCTGCCGGTCCTTCCAGAGACTGGAGGAAGCAGAATTCTGACGTCGTCCGCCTATACCTGCTTTCGGATATCCCAGAAGCAGACGTCGTGCGAGGCAAGATTCGTTTCCAACTGTATCCTGCCATCAGATTTCAGAAATACGCGGCGTTCCTCCGGGCTGCTGGTCTGCATCCGATACTGCAGCTCCTCCGGGGACGGCGATTTTGTCTTCTTCAGAAAATCAATGCGGTCCAGGTTGCTGTGTTCAAATTCGCCAATCATGATATCCAGGTCACTGCCGTGCTGTTCATTGATCAGAATGCGGTTGACCAGATATATTCCGGGATCTAGTCCCTGGATGGTGACCGATATCTGGAGAGCCTCTTCTTTTGCGAAAAAGGTATAGACACGGTCAAAAGCGAAGGCATTGTTTTCCGGAAATTCGCCGGAGGGGGTAAAGTGTGTGTAATGGAAAGCGAGGACCTGGTAATGTGTCGGGTTGCATTGGGTGATACAGTAATTGTCTCCGTGTCCGAGTATGGTTCCGTTGAGGCGCTGGACCAGACGGTAGGCAAAGTAGGCGGATGTCGGGAGCCCCTCGCGGTTGATCAGACCCTGTCCGAAATAATAGAGCTCCGGTGGATTCAGGGTGGCCGCTGCATGCGCGGTATCGCTCAGGAGCCAGTAAGCGGCCAGGTCTGTCTGCATGGAAAGCTTGAGCAGAGTTCTGGCTATAAAAGAAGCCTGAAAGCGGGAATCGGCGATCGGTAATCCCACGATCCAGGCGGAAGACCATTCACTGACAACCAGAGGGGTATGGGGAAAATACTTTTTCAAAATGTGTCGGAGGGAAGCGGCTTCCCGGACCAGAAAGGATGGATCCGATGCGATGGTGAGATCGGGGAGTAACTGTCTGGCGGGATCCTTTGCGGTATGCGCGGGTACATGATCGTTCAGGTGGATGGAAAAGAAGTCAGGCATCAGGTTTTCCCGGTCGAAGGTGTCTAATATTTTTTCCGGCGAAACAGGCGTTGCACAGACGTTATATCCCGGTCCGCCCAGACGAGCTCCCGGAAGCCATGTATGCAGCAGGTGCTCCACCTCCCGAAAATCATGCATGTATTCATCAACGGTTTCCGTAGGAGACATCCACAGCTCAAATCGCCAGCTCCCGGTCCAGCCCTCGGGCCAGTGCCCTGCAATGTGCTGAAGAAAACGCTCGAGGAGATTCATGAAGCGGCGGTTTCTGCGGACGGCATAGAAGCTGCTGTCCTCGCTGGTAATGGGGCGACGCTCGAGAGGAAGGCGCGAAAGTTCAATCCAGGGAGCCAGGTGGTTTTCAAATAGAAAATTCATAACCGTATCTACATTTTGAAAATAATAGCTGTAGTCCGGGAGGAGCATCGGAATAAAGCTGCTGCTTACGAGTTCCAGGATCCGCAGATGGGTAAAGTGCATCTCGCTGTTGAGCTGTATTACCTGGCCGCGAAATCTCGAGGAGAGAAGATTCGCTGCAGATCCGATATTTATGACGGAGCTGATATGACGGAAGGAACCCTGATCCTCATCTGCCTGTGCAAGGACAGATTGACGCATCAGTCCCTGCAGGAGCTTCTGCCGGTCGCTTTGTGCTGATCCGGAGAAAGACAGAGGAAGAGAAATGGTGTCCTGCACGGCAGCAACGGGTTTCGACTTACTCTGCAGCTTTTTTCGGTATTGTAGCGGGGACATGTGATAGCGCAGGGAAAAATTCCGGCGGAAGACAGAGAGACTGCCAAAGCCGTTTCGCAGAGCGATTTCCATTATTGAAAGGTCCGTGTTGACGAGATCCCTGCAAGCGTAGTAGAGCCGTCGTTCCGTCAGGTAGGATTTGAAGTTCTGGTGAAAGGCAGACTTCATAAAAGAGGAGAAATACTGGGGTGTAAGGTAGAAATCCCTCGCAATTTCGGTGAGTGTCAGAGGTTCAGCCAGATGGTGATCAATGTAGGTTTCAATGGCGCGGACTCTGTCCTGGTATTTATCCGGTGTCTCGGAATCGGAAGTACCGGAAGGCTGCATTTTGCGAAGCTCTGAAAGCAGCAGATAGAGGTTGCCCATGATCTGCAGCGGGTCAGTGTGCAGGGTATTGAGACAGGATTCCGCGATTTGGAGAATCATCTGTTTCATGGGAAGATAATCACAGTCGGGGCGAGCGACGGAATCACACAGAAAAACCCGGCGTCCGTTCATATGCTCATAAATGAAATCAGAGTCAACGGATAGCAGGAGAAGAACAGCCGGTTCCTCTGCGGACAGGCGCATACTTTCATCCGGAGCGACCAGGAAGAGAGAGCCTGCCGGATATTCACAGGAAAAAGACTGCCGTTCGGCATGAACGGTTCCGCTCATGACACAGAAGAAGGTATGGGCCTTCAAATCGAGCTTTGTTTCGGTCTGCACGGTCAGATAGTTTGTTTTCTGTACCGGAAGATCTCCAGGTGCGGCAATGATTTTAGAACTCATGTTGAAATTCTCCTTTTTCATCAAAATCGGAAATGGTCAAATCCGTGCGGGAGGAATAGAGCTCCACGGAGTAGAGGCAGACCTGCATGCGGTCAAGGCGGATGTGCAGATTAAGCGGCTGTCCCGGCAGGATCGTAATCCGGTTTATTTCGGGAACCGGCTGCGAAAGGCTGCGAAAATCTTCCAGGAGACCCGGCTGGAGCTGAGGCAGAAAGCCGGATTTCTGCCATTCGTGAAAGAGATTGGCGTGGCTGGAATCAATGGTATATTTTCGCAGCAGATAGGTTCCGGAAGGAACCGGGGGAAGTAAAATCGTATACTTCAGGTCCGGCGTCGGCAAAAAGACCTGCTCAGGGTCCGTGAGTGCCTGTGCCGGGACATTGTGTCGGCGGTAGGCCGGTTTCATGTGGCGATAGTGGGTCAGAAGGATCTGAAAACTGCTCTCGGAATTCGCGGTGATCAGATAATCGGATCCTGTCTGTACGAGATATCTTCCCGTCATACGGAGGAGACGGTAGGTATTGCTGGAAGCTTTGGGCAGTCCGGTATCCGTATAGAGCCCCCATCCGCCAAACAGAAATTCCAGAGAATCCGAGTAGCGAAGCGGGGCGTCCGAGAGCAGATAATAGCCCATGGCGGAAACCGGAAGCACGGAAACGGCAGTGAGAATTCGAGACAGATAAACGGCCTGATACACAGAATCGTTCAGATAATTCCTGGAAGACAGATTGGAATTGAATTCGGTGACCCAGATCTGTTTCTCGGGGAAGGCAAAACGGGAGGCGTCCACAAAGCTTTGCAGCCGCCGGATCAGGACGCCGGGGTCCTCCAGAATCGAAAGGATGCCATCGGGTTCCTTTTCCATAGGGTAGAGGTAGATGGTCATAAAGTCCGGGATGGACTGTTCGGCCTTCATCTGATCCAGCGCCCGCTGAATCTGTCCGGACTTATCCCAGCGATTAAAGCCGGGCCCTCCGATCCTTGCTTTTGTGGAATAACGACGGATAATTTTCTGGATTCTGCGGAACACGCGAAGGTATTGTATGAAGCTGAATGGATTTTTTTCATTCGCAGTATAGCTGTAGCTGACCTCAAAGCGCCAGGTATCAAAGTACTCCTGTCCGTAGCGGTTGATGCAGGTGCCGATAAAATCCGGAAGAATTTCCAGAAGCTGCTTGTAATACGTTCTTGAGTCAATGCTTCCTTCCGGGTAAAAGGAGGCAGAGCTGTTTTTCTGGATGGCAAACGATTTGTTGCCCAATTCCAGAAATGGTATCATCTGATTTTTCATCAGGATGTCCAGGATGGAAAATGCCTGCGAAAAATCGAGGATTGAGCGGTCCGCGATCTGAAAGCGCTGCGCGACATCGAGAATTCTGCAGATTCGTCCGTAACGGAAGCCGATGGTATTCTGCATTGCGGATAAGGTGTCTTCGATACGAAGGTTCCGAAGGGCAGAGGCGTAACCGAGATTGATCAGGCACTTCCAGCTCTCGGGCATGGGACGTCCGGACTGTGCCGGAACGCGGATAAGGGCGGATGCACAGCTGTTCTCTATATCGCAGGCAGGAGAGACAGCCAGAGAAATGGAGGATTCAGAGACGGCTCTTCCGGGAAGCGGATGGGATTTGTATACGGACTGAAAAGCGTCTGCGGAGGACCGGAAGCGGTCGGGGCTTGTCAACTGCAGGATCTGTTCGTCTGTCAGATCGGTATGCTTCCGGTAAAGGCGGAAAGCTTCGCCCTGAATTTGTTTCAGATAACCGCGGAAGGTCAGGCCGGTGTGCTGACGGATCAGACGGGCCAGATATTGTGGAGAAATGTGAAAGCGGGCGGCGGTATCTGCCTGACCGGGTCCGGCGTTATAGTTTTTTTTCATGTAAGAGGAGATGCCATCGAACAGTCCTGTGGAGGAGGATATTGCAGGAGGTACATCATCTGTTTCGAGCCTTCCGGAACCCTTCTGTTCCGCTGGATCGGAGAGAAGCCCGAGAAGCCGGAACAGATCCGACGAGAGGAAGAAGTTCCGGGCGTGATCTTCCGGATCGGACGCAGCAGCAACCTCTTCTCGCAGTTGCCGCAATGTCAGACGAATCTCCTGCAGACGGATTTCCGGAAGGAGCCGGGCGGTCATCTGGAAGATTTCTTCCGTTCCGGTGCAGGCAAGCATCGCTTCCGCGCGAAGAACGAGAAAAAAAACAGAGGCGTTGTTCTGGGGCTTGAGGATGACCTTTTGTCGGTCGGGAATGATATAGAGAGTGTCGCTTCCGCAGAGGTCCGGATCCGCGGACTGAAGGGCAAGGGCTCCGTCCAGTACAAGCAGAAATGCATATCCATCGGGTTGCCAGGAAGTGTCGGAATCCAGAAAACGGGTTGCACAGGAGCGAATCATGGTTGTATTCAGTTCACTTGGACGCATCGCTTATCTCCTTATTTGTCTTATACAGCATGTGGTACAAGGTATCGTATGATCATTTGCAGGATGTCCCTGTCAAAGAATGATTATTACATCCTGTCGTTCACGTTAACTGGTACCTGTGTATAGAATCATACCACACATTCATTAAAAACGCGTTAAATGAAACATATTTTTTATCAAGCATAGTATCATTTGAAAAAAGAGGACGAATTGGGAAAATAAGCGTAATTGGATTGCATTTTTTTCTATAGAGCGTTGCTAGAATGAAAACATCAGAAAGATACAGAACGGCACATGGAGTCTGATACGGCGCAGACGCCGGGAGAGGCTGAATGAGCCGTACTGTGCAAAGCAAGGAAAACAATTCAGGAGGGTATTATGGCAGGCAGACCAATTTATGATTCGGAAGGTTTCCGTAATGTTGTGGAAGATGGAAAGACGACCGGTTTTCAATTCAGATTCAAGCTTCAGTATTATCGTGGAATCACCTTGTCGATCATTCGCGATATCAAGGTTAATATCGACGGGGAAGACATTCCTCGTGAGGATGTTCTTCTCACGGTGAATGGAGAGACCTTCACTTTGGAGGAGTGCCGTACAGTCATCAGTCCGCTCTACCGCTGGGAATTCGGAGAGTACGCGACCGTAACCGTTCGTAAAGAGGGTGGACTTTCCGCGGGAGTGCATCACCTGAATGTGCTGCAGCATATCGCGCCTTCTTACATGCCTTTCCCGATCAAGGCAGTGTGTGAAGCAGATTTCGAGATTGCATAAGGAGGAGAAATCAATGAGTGCAGATATCAAGAGAAGCGTATCCCTTTACAGCTATCAGGATTCTTATTATGAGGGAAAATTAGATCTGGAGGGATGCCTTGCCGAGACCTCAAAGACCGGAGCCACCGGTGTGGAGCTTCTGGCTGAGGAAATGATCAAACAGTTTCCGAACCCGATTCTGACGGAGGAGTTTCAGGAGCAGTGGAAGGGCTGGCTTGCAAAGTACAACCTGACACCGACCTGCTATGATGCGTTTCTGGAAAATCGTATTTTTGACAATCGTACATTGAGCCTTGGAGAGCAGATCGAGATGATGTGCCGCGATCTTAGGATGGCATCTATTCTCGGATTCTCCTGCATCCGTACGCTGGTATCCACCCCGATCGAGGTAATCGAAGGATCGCTGGAGTATGCGGAGCAGGTAGGGGTAAAAATCGGCCTTGAGGTGCACGCGCCGTTCTCTCTGAATTCCACCTGGGCACAGGGATACATGGACAAGCTGGACAAGCCGGGCTCCAAATACAAATATTTCGGATGGATTCCGGATCTCGGAATCTTCTGTAAGAGAGTTCCGGATGTGCTCCGTGAGAAATGCAGACAGGCCGGAGCGAAGGAAGAGTGCATCAAGGTTGTCGATGATGCTTTCGAGGAGAGAGTGGCAAAGGGATTTGTAAAGATTGAGTATTCTCAGGACCTCGGACAGGCGAATATGAACTACCGCAATGCGAACGGACAGGCAGTTCTGCTGGATAAGCTCAAGGATATGGGAGCCGGTCCCGCAGATATTGAATATCTGATGAGCAGCTACACCTATTCCTGGAGTGATCCTCAGGATCTGATTGACAACATTGACCGCATTGTTCACACGCACGCGAAATTCTACAATATGCATGAGGACTTCACCGAGACGGCGGTTGCGATTCCGGAGGTTGTCGAGGCATACAAGAAGGCCGGATACACCGGGTATCTGTCTTCTGAATATGAAGGCGGCGAGCATCTCCGCGCATTTCAGGAGGTACCGGATGTACATCAGGTAGCTCTGCACCAGGAAGCGCTCAGAAGAGCGATTGAGGGATAAGGTCTAATCGTCATAGGCAATGACAAAAGAGCACTTTCATGCTGGAGAACGGCAGGAAAGTGCTCTTTTGTTTTTGTGTCATTCCCTTGCGGTGAGGTGGATGGAGCGCAGTTCGTTGACCTTTAAAGCCAGCTCCAGAAGAAGCGTACCGTTCCGGGTGGTTACTCTGTGAGACTGCATTTCAGGGATTGCGGTCTGTCGGATGTAATCGATATCGACTCGGGAAAGGTCACTTTCATAGCCATAATTTTTCCATTTGGAAAGCACGCTTCCGGCCTCATTGTTCAGGGTGACATGATGCACCTGCCAGTTGGTGATTTCAGGGTCAACCCGGATGGAGATGCTGATCTGAAGCTCTTCCCGGTCGCGAAACAGGGTATCGACGTCGGCCGGGCGCAGAGAGTTTTCCTCGGAAAAATAGTATTGGGAGGCGGGCATCTGCAGGTTGTAGCAAAGAATGCGGAGATCATGGCTGCCGTCGGCGGTGATTAAAACATGGGCGTCCTGATAAATACGGGAACGCCCCAGATGCATCATCATTTCAAAGGCATAATAGACCGGCTTGTGAATTCCGTTTCTGGAGAGAACGCCACCGCTCCCGGAGAGAATGGCGGCATTGTCGGAGAAGATGTTCAGAAGGTCGGAGGCATAGAAGATGCCCAGGGCAGAAACCTTTTCGTATTCGTTCAGGATGGTGTGGAGGTAATAGGCTGCCCGGAAACAGCTGTCCTGCAGGTAATTTCGGTTGGCAACGCTGTACCCCCAGTCTGTAATAAATATTCTCCCGTTAAAATGATGCTTTTTCAATGCCCGGAGCATGGTGTCGATCTGTCGTCCTATGGAGTCGGGATCTGAAATCCGGTGATAGGTCTGGTGCGCTGAGACTTTTTCGGCTCCATCGGCGAGAGGCGAGTCATAAGGAAACGCCATCGCCGTAAAAATATCCGGAAGCTTGTCGGGAAGCAGGTAGCTCTCCAGCAGCATGTCCAGGAATTCGGTGTCCTCGGTCCCGATCATGCCCGGGCCGGCGATCTTCGCGCCGGGGATAATCCGGCGAATCGCGGAGTATCCGAGCTCCCAGACTTTGGAACTGCTGTAGTGGGGATCCGCGTAATAGGGGCTTTCATTTAAAAAGAAAGAAAATTCAAAAATCCATCGGCTGACCATCTTTAGTCCGTAGCGATCCCGCAGATGCTGGAGAAAGTCGTTCAAAGCCTCCAGCCAGAGGCGCTCGCTTTCAAAAATAATATTTTCTTCACGGTCATAGATAACAGATTGCTCGCTTGCCCTTGCGAGATTTCGCCTGGGACTCAGATCCAGAAAAAGGCGCAGCTGATGATCTGCGCAGAAATCAAGGACCTCATCCAGCCGGGCAAAGTTCAGCTCCGGGCGGCCCTCCGCCTGCATCAGAAGCCGGAGGTCAAAGACGTTCCACAGGCGGATGTAAAGCGGGGAAAGTTCCTCGACGAGCTGAAGAACCTGGGCCTGCATGACTGCGGACGTAAGCGCATAGACGGTTCCTACGTTCAGCACATGGTTCTGCCATTTTTTCATGGGAACACCGGCGTGGATATCGGCGTCAATGGTTATGGTCTCCTGGGAAAGCGTACTTTTCCGAATATCCTGGCGGAGTGTCCGGCGAATGGATTCCTGATTGTTCTCCTGGTTGGGGTCTTCGCGGTTCGGAAGGCCTTTATTTTCTTTGCGGTATTGGGACGGAGTAACTCCGAAGTAGTTTCGAAATTCCCGGTTCAAGGTGGATGGACTTGCAAACCCGTTATCAGTGGCAATGCGGAGAATGCTCTTGTCATTCTCCGTGAGCTCGTCGGCGACGGCCTCAAGACGGTGCCTGAGAATGAAATCCTTCATATGAATGCCGGTTTCTTTATAAAAGATCCGGGAGACCGTAGAAGGGGACATAAAGAGACTGTCGGCAATTGACTGCAGACTGACGTCCCCGTTCAGATTCTGGTAGATACTTTCCAGAATAGAGGAAAATGCGTCTTTTCCATGCGGGGTGGCAGAAACCTGATAATGATCAAGAAGCTCGGAGAGTATCTGACAGATGGCCTGAATGTCCGGATAATAATTCCGGGGGGAAGGGTCGATGGCATGAAGAAACAGATTCTGCAGGCTCCGGATCAGAACCTGATCCGCTCCGTTGTCGTCCATGGGGGCATCCAGATGAAAGCTCAGGCGGGATACGCCGGCGGAGGCGCAGAGAGCGTAATAATCAATGGAAAGACATCCCAGGATGGCTCGGGCCGGTATCACAATGTGCGCGGGTTCCGCATGATTTACCAGAAAGACAGCGGTCTGGGCAGCGTCGACCATTTCGGGATCGGTGATCCGGCTATAGCGGCAGCTGCCCTTGATGACATAAAAAAGATGCAGATCAGGTCCGCTCGTTGTGATATCCCCTGCGGGGAAAAAAGAAATCCTGTAGCCGGGAAGCTGTTTTTGCATACTGTTTACCGTCCTTTCTTTGGCCGTAAGAAATCCGCAGACAAGCTCATAGGAAACCGTAGAAAATCTCTGCGTGCGTTTGTTGATATTGTATTTCAGGGATGAAAGAAATGCAAATATATAATTTTAATATGAGATAGAAAAAGACAGATGCGCAAAAAATGCACAATGATTTGCTTCTGGCCTTCTGTTTTATAAACAGGTTCTGCTCTATACTTCAGATACAATTTATGAGGGCCCTGAAGGATACAGGGCGAGGAGGAATACATGCGTAATTCAACAGCTGCCGCGCCTGCGGCAAAGGAAAAAACAAACTGGCTGACCGGTGCGTTCTATGGCATGGGTGAAGTCGGCTGTCAGATGTCCTGGTACATGATCAGCACCTATCTGACCGTCTTCTACACAGATATCGTAGGTCTGTCGGCCGCCGCAATTTCAATGATCTTTATCATTGCACGTGTCTGGGACGCGGTCAATGATCCGATGATGGGAGTCATTGCCGACAAGACAAAATCACGCTGGGGCAAATTCAGACCGTATCTGCTCTTTGCGCCGATTTTTCTGTCTATTTTCAATCTGCTGACCTTTTCGACCTTTAATGTTTCAGGCACAATAAAGGTTGTGCTTGCGCTTCTGACCTATGTGGGCGCAGGTATGGCATACACGGCAGTCTGCATTCCTTACCAGGGCCTTGTAAATCTGATCGCGAAGGATTCACAGGTTCGCATGAACTATGCTTCCTGCCGCGCGATCGGTTCCGGCGCCATCGGTATCGCTTTGTCCGCGGTATCCATGCCGCTCATTCTGTTCTTCGGAAAGTCAAAGACGCCGAATGCGCACGGTTACTTCATGACTGCTCTGATTGCTTCCATTGCACTGCTTCCGTGCTTCTGGATCTGCTTCGCGGGCTGCAAGGAGAGACCGGACGAGGTGGCCATGACCGAGGCAAAGCATACGCCGATCAAGGAGGCGCTCCCAGCCGTATTTAAGAACAAAAATATTGTGATTACCATCCTGTCTACCTTCTCCGGAGCAATCGGAGCAATGGCCCGTATGTCCATGCTGACCTTCTACATCCTGTATGTGGTAGGCAACCCGATGATGATCGCACCGATCTTTACAACGATGACGGTTTGCCAGCTGATCGGCAACGCGTCTCTCCCGTGGGGCACAAAGACCTTCACCAAGAAGGGCTATATGCTGATTACGACGTTTATTCAGATCGGCGCGCTGGTTGCGATTTTCTTCTTTGGTACAGATATCCGTCTGCTGTTCGTGTTCTCCGCGATTATCGGACTGTGCATGTGCAATGGATCCATCGCACCGGGAATGATGGCGGATTCCATCGAGTACGGCGACTGGAAGTACGGCGTTCGTGAGGTAGGCCTGACCTTCTCCTTTGTTGGATTTTCCGTAAAACTGGCTACCGCTGTCAGCGGCGTGGTAACCGTACAGCTTCTGAATGCTATCGGGTATGTTCCGAATGTAGAGCAGACGGCTTCTGTCAAGATGGGAATCAATGCGATTGTCAATCTCTTCCCGGCAGCGGTTATTCTTGTTTCGGCAATCTTCATTTTCTTCTATGATCTGTCTCCGAAGAAAATGGATCAGATTTATGCTGACCTTGAGGCTCGCAGAGGAGCTGAGGCAGAGAAGGCTGCAAGAGCAGAGGAACAGACAGATGCGGCTATCGAAGCAGACAATGAACAACTGTAAAGGATTGCAGTCAAAGAGTCTGCGGCTGACGTTTCTGTTCACTCACAGCTGTGTATGGCAAGGATTTTATTGGCGCGAGAACAGTAACCGGTTGGCACGCTGAAAAAAGCAACATACATGTAGTGCACACGAAAGTAGTGCGCACGAAAACAAAAAGTTGAGCGTATAATGAAAAAGGGAGCTGTGGCGACGATTGGACCCTGTCGCCGCAGCTCTTTGAAAATGACAGAAAAGAGGATTACAGGAGGATTTAGATTCGATGAGCAAAGTAGTCGCGATTTCTTTCGGACGAAAGATGTCCAATACCGATGTTATGCTGAAGGAGGTATTGATCAAATGCCAGGAGGCTGGACATGAGATTCAGTTTATCCGTCCGGACGACCTGAACATTGAACCCTGTACCGGGTGCTGTGCGTGTGTCGGCGGGATCATGAGCGGCCGGTCCAACGGCGCCTGCGTTCAAAAAGATGATTTTCATATTGTAGAGGATGCATTCTATTCCGCGGATGCGGTTCTGATCGGTTCGCCGGTGTACGAGACATCTCCCTCCGGCACATTCAAGACCTTCTGCGACCGCATGGGTCCGAGCCATGATCTTGCCTTCCTGACGGAGGCGAAAAAGGAGCGCATGGCGAACGGAAATCCGCTGCTTCCGGACGAGAGGGTGTTCAAGCCGCGTGTCGGCTGCCTGCTTGCGGTCGGTGGTGCGAGAACCGAGAACTGGACGATCATGACGATTCCGGTTATGTATGAGGCCATGATGTCTACCGGCGTCGATGTGATCGATACACATGTATATTACGGCGCGATGAATGTCGAACATGTGCTGGGAGTTCCCGGGCAGATGAAAAGGATGGATGAGATGGCACAGCATGTCATCGACGCGCTTGCTGCCTCCAATGATGAAGAACGAACGAAATGGAGAGGATCCGAAGATTATGTATGCCCGGTCTGCCATCAGAGTATGGTGCGCGTACATCAGAATTCCGATCTTGTTGAGTGCGCGATCTGCGGCATCAACGGCAAGGTTATTGTAGAGAATGGAAAGGTCCGCTATGAGTGGCCGACTGCGGAACAGGCAAGATCCCGCATGACATATGCAGGCAAACTGGAGCACAGAAATGAGATCGCAAATGGCGCCGTTACCCAGAAGAAGGTTGCCGGACTGAAGGATCTCAAGATCAAATATATGCACGTGGGGGAATGAACGGGACTTCGTCTGAAGGATGCTGCAAAGACGGCTGAAAAACAGAAAGAAGGTCCGGGGCAGTAGAAAAATGCTTATCCGGCGGGAGGTCATAACTGCTTATTGGATATTGACCTTTCGTCATGAAGGCAGAGAAAGAACAGGTCAAAATCCTCCCTTCTAACAGGTGATTCCTGGGAATGATAAGCACTCTGCCCCGTGATATCCTCTTGTATGAAGGTTGATTTTGTTTTCTGAATCCGGAGACTGATTCTTGAAGGGGATAATGAAGAAGGCAGCCGGGCAGAAACAATCAGACACAATCAGACGGAAAAGGTCATACAGGAGGAATAAATGAAAAAAATACTTGGACTTAACTTCGGACGTGCGCACGGAAACTGCAGAAAATTTCTTGATGCGGCCATGGAGGCGGCAAAGAAGGAAGCAGAGGGCAGGGATGTCGAATTTGAAATCATCGACTGCATGAAGCTGAAGATTACACATTGCATCGGATGCGGAGCCTGCTCCAGAAAGCTTCAGAGCGGCGTTGAACAGATCAGCTGCATTCAGAAGGACGATTTTGAAGCACTCTCGGATGCGGTTCTGGATGCGGACGGAATTATTCTTGCGGCGCCGGTATATGTGCTCGCACAGACCGGACAGCTCAAGAATTTCATTGACCGTTTCGGACCGGCACACGACAAGGCGTACATGCTTTTTGAGAACGCACTTCGTGAGGATACGGAAGGGTTTGTTCCGCTTCCGGAAAATTGCCTGAAGAGACACCTGGTTTCTTATATTTCCGTCGGCGGAGCTACGACACAGAACTGGGTATCCTACGGTCTTCCCAGCATGAATCTGTTCGGGATGAGTCTAAACATGAAGGTAGTAGATCAGCTGGATGCCTATGGCTCTTATGTTCCGGACCGCGCAAAGATGCTGACCGGGCAGTCAGAGCGCATGGGCCGTCGGATGGTGGATGCTTTGGATATGAAGACCAGCGAGATCACCTGGGAATCCGATCCGGGAACCTGTCCGGTATGTCACTGCAATGAGGTTACCATGATGGGCCATAACAAGATCTCCTGCCCGATCTGCGGTATTTACGGTGAGCTGAAGATGGTAGACGGTGAGATCAAGGCGGTTTACTCAAAAGAGCAGCAGGACAGAAGCCGTCTGAAATTTACAGGAGTAATGGAGCATCAGGTAGAGCTGAACCGCCGCGACCGTTATCCGAAGTTTGATGAATATGTAGCAAGATTCCGCGCGATGCAGGATGAGATGTAAGCATCGTTACGTCGATATCCGCATCCGCTTTCTTGCGTTTTGAATTGATGGCTCCCCAAGTCGCAGACATGTTAGATACTGTGATCTGGGGAGCCATTATTGTGGATTGCGGGAATGCGAAGCATGAAGCAATCCGTGGCTTATACAGCTTGTGGCATAATATAGCGTATTCGTGATTGCTGTATCACGTATATAAACCAGGGAGGAAAAAGATGCATACAGAGACGATTGTACTGAATAAAGAGAGGAACGTGACGTTAACGGCAATGATACAGGAGGTAGGCGGAGAATACCGTTCGGTTTTGAACCGGCCGGCAGTTATAATTTTGCCGGGCGGCGGCTATCAGTTCTGCTCGGATCGGGAAGCGGATCCGGTTGCCTTTCCGTATCTGGAAGCCGGTTTTGACGCTTTTATCCTGCGGTATTCTGTGAAAGAGGATGCAGTATGGCCGAATCCGCTGAAGGACTATGATCAGGCGATGGAACTTATCCGGGAAAGAGCCGAAAAGTGGCATGTCCTTCCAGATAAGATTGCAGTTATCGGATTTTCCGCAGGTGGACACCTGGCGGGAGCTGCAGCTACTATGGTGAAGAACAGGCCAAACGCAGCCATTCTGGGCTATGCCGTCCTTCGTGAGGATACCACGCGCGAGATTATGCCGGACGGACCTTCAATTGTAGAGGCGGTAGATGAGAAAACCTGTCCGTGCTTCCTCTTTGCGACACGGACAGACAATGTTGTTCCGATTCAGAATACGTTGGATATGATGAATGCTTTGAATCAATATCAGACATCGTTTGAATGTCATATCTATGATTTTGGACCGCACGGCTTTTCTACTGCGGATCACAGCATCCAGTCGATTTCGACGCTGATTTCCGACCGGGCGAAGAACTGGGTCGGCGACAGTATCGGATGGCTGCGGGATATTTTTGGAGAATTTTGGGAGCAGGGACTGACGAAGCCCAGATGTAAGGGCCATATCAGCGATGATCAGGAGGCGTGGCTTTCTCTTGACTGTACGATCGGTCGTATCTTCGGGAATCCGGAGGCAAAGAAGGTCCTTGCGGACACGATAGAGAAAATGCGGATGGAGATTACCCCGTTCAGTCCGGAACTCACTTTTGAAGATATGATGGGAATTTTGAGTTCGATGAAGCTCAGAGACCTGCTGGCGGAGCATGGAATTGATCGTGACCGTTTTGACGAGCTCGACGAAAAGCTGGGAAAGGTGCCGAATATTTGAGCGGTCGTTTCGAATGAATAACGATCAGGTATCGATTCCGTACATCATGGTTTCAAGCGGAAATGGAATGCTTGCGGGGTGAATCATCACACGATAATAACACCAGGATTCCGACATCAAGAGAAACAAAGACGATCATTAAGACAGGAGAGGACAGGAGGAAGATAGGCATGACTGCCAGACTCACAGAAGAGCAGCGCGACCGGGTGGAGAAGCTGCTGTCCAGCATGACGCTGGAGGAAAAAATAGGTCAGATGAATCAGGAGTCAGTCTCAATTGTCGGAGGATTTGACGTGCCCTTCGAGCAATTGATTGAGATGATGACAGACGGAAGATTGTCGAAGGAAGAATTCCAGACTATCATGAGTACCGCAAAGACCGATTACCATGAGGATGCAATCCGGAAGGGACTGGTTGGCTCTCTGATGGTACAGGATCCTGAGAAATGCAACGAGCTGCAGCGGATCGCTGTGGAGGAAACGCGTCTGGGAATCCCGCTGATCTTCGGACTGGACGTTATTCACGGGTTTCGCTCCGTCTATCCGATCGCGATTGCCGAAGCCGGAAGTTTTGATCCGGAGCTGATGGAAGAGACTGCATCCATGGCGGCAAGGGAATCCAGGGCCTGCGGCGTCGCCTGGCACTTTGCACCAATGCTGGATATCGCGAGAGACGCTCGGTGGGGGCGCGTTTCTGAGGGACCGGGCGAAGATCCGTGCCTTGCCTCGGCTTTTGCAAGAGCAAAGGTCAGAGGGCTGCAGAATGATCATTCCTCGACGGATCATTATGTGGCGGCCTGTCTGAAGCACTTCGTGGGCTATGGGGCGGTGGAATCCGGAAAAGATTATAATACCGTGAGCATGGCCAACCATGTTCTGTTCAACAATTACCTGGAGCCCTTCCGGGCGGCAGTTGAAGAAGGCGCGGAGACAGTGATGGCTTCCTTCAATGATCTGAACGGCGTGCCGAGCACGGTCAATCCATGGCTGCTCCGAACGATTATGAAAAAGCATTTCGGACTTCCGGGGTTCATCGTAAGCGATGCCAATGCCATCAAAGAATGCGTCGCACACGGGATTGCGGAAGACGAAGCGGATGCCGGACGGCAGGCGGCGGAAGCCGGGCTTGACATGGACATGGGTACGGAAATTTATTTGCATAACCTGAAGAAGCTGGTAGAAGAGGGAAAGATTTCGATGTCCGTCGTTGACGATGCCTGCAGGAGAATTCTGGAGGTAAAGATGTGGCTGGGGCTCTTCGATCACCCATACACCAGGGAAGGAGAAATCGGGAAATACGAGACGCTTCCGGAAGAACATGTGGATCTGGCACTCAGATCCGCGGAGGAATCGGCGGTTCTTTTGAAAAACGAAGGAGACATTCTTCCCATTGCCGGAGACGCAAAAATCAGTCTGGTCGGGAATCTGGCGGATGATAAGGAACAGATTATCGGCGCCTGGGCGATGAGCTGGAAGGAAAAGGACTGCGTGACGATACGGGAGGGTATGGAGAAGGAGTTCCCGAAACTGCGATATTTCCCCTGCGGAGGTCCGGAAGGCGAGATCAATGAGGCGGATGCAGAAGAGGCATGTGCCTATGGGGATGTAATCGTTGCAGTCCTCGGTGAGACGGTTGCCATGTCCGGTGAGGCTTCCTCCCGTGCGGATATTACGCTTCCGGGAGACCAGAGACAGCTTCTGGAGAAGCTTCTGGCATCGGGAAAGCCGGTGGTGCTGGTACTGATGAACGGAAGACCGCTGGCACTTGGCTGGGAGGCGGAACACGTCCCTGCGATACTGGAGGGGTGGCATCTGGGAATTCAAATGGGAAATGCCATTGCGCATATCCTGTCCGGAAGAAAGAATCCGGAAGGACGCCTGTCTTCTTCTTTCCCGGCAGTCACCGGACAGTGCCCGATTTATTATAATCATCCGAACACAGGCCGTCCCGCATCGAACTTCAAGTTCACCTCCCGGTATCTGGACGCACCCTTCCAGGCATTATATCCCTTCGGCTTCGGATTAAGTTACACAACCTACACGCTTCGTGATTTGAAGGTGGAAGACAAAGGAAACGTTCTTGGGATTTCTGCAAAGGTGAAGAATACCGGGAAATGTTCCGGACGGGCGACGGTACAGTTCTATATGCAGGATGTTACAGCATCTCTGGTGCGTCCCATCCGGGAATTGAAAGGGTTTGCGAAGGCGGAGCTTGCACCCGGAGAGGAGAAGACGGTGTTTTGCTCTTTGGAGAAGAAGCGCATGGGTTTCTGGAACAACCAGGGAGAATATCGGCTTGAGGATGGGCTTTTCCGCATCTACGCGGGGCAGGATTCGACAACGGAGATGATGCAGGAGATCCGGCTCTCCTTCGATGGAATAGAGAAAGAACCGGATTATCCGGTAATTTAATTTTTGGTAACGATTCAGCACATCATTATTGCAAACGGAATATGACGACTTTGAGGTGCTGAATCGATTATTATGATTTATCGTTTGAAGCGATATGTGAGAAGAGAAAAGGAAAATACAGGAGAAATCTGTGATGAAGGAAAGAAAAATTCAGAATCCGATTATTCCGGGCTTTTATCCGGATCCGTCTATTTGCCGTGTCGGCGAGGATTACTATCTGGTAAATTCCAGCTTTGAACTGTATCCGGGAATCCCGGTTTTTCACAGCAGAGATCTGGCGCACTGGGAACAGATCGGATATGCAATGACGCGTGATAACGGTTTTCACGTAGGTGCGAATATCTTTGCCGGAGGAGTCATGGCGCCGACGATTCGCTATCATGAGGGAATTTTTTATATCATCAATGCGAATTTCGGAGACAAGGGGAATTTTATCGTGACCGCCGAGGATCCGGCAGGCCCTTGGTCGGAGCCGCACTGGATCACTGATGTACCGGATATCGACTGCTCTTTGTTCTTTGATCAGGATGGCAGATGCTATCTTGTCAGCCCCGGCGATGATCCGGAACAGGACAACGGGCGGGCGATTTTTCTGACGCCCTATAACATCGCTGAATTTCATGTGGACGGTCCCAGAACGAAGATCTGGAACAGTGCCCTGCGGAATGCCTGGGCACCGGAATCTCCGCATCTGTATCACGTGGGAGATTTCTACTATCTGATGATAGCGGAGGGAGGAACCGAGCATAATCATTCTGTGACGGTCGCCCGGTGCAAGAGCGTCGACGGGTGGTATGAGGGAGATCCTGCCAATCCGGTTCTGACACACAGGAATTTAGGATGGAATTACCCGATTGAAAATATCGGTCATGCGGACCTTGTGGATACGCCGGAGGGCAGATGGTATGCGGTTGAACTGGGCGTTCGCCTGATCGAGGGGCAGCACATGAATCTGGGCAGGGAGACATTTATCTGTCCGGTTGAATGGCAGAGGGAATGGCCGGTGTTCAGCCCCGCGACAGGCAGGGTGGAAGAGGAGTTTCCGGCGGATCCCGCCTTGCCGTGGACGGAGTATCCAGCGGAACGAGAGAGAGATGACTTTGATGAGGACAAGCTGGATCTCTGCTGGAATTTCTGGGGCACACCCTATATGCATTTCTGGAAACTGGAGAACAGCGCGCTCCACCTGAAATGCCTGGAACGACCGATGGCTCGTACCCTAAAGCCACTGGATCCGCGGCACGTGGATCGGAGTCGGGATGACAATGTAAGCTTTCTTGGAAGAAGACAGCGAAACCATGATTTTACGTTTACATTTTCGATGGATTTTACCGCGCGTGGGAAAGAGGCTGCGGGAATGGTCATCATGCAGGCCTCCAATCACCAGTACCGTCTGGAAAAATGCTGCATGTACGGAAGACAGATGCTTGCGCTTGTGCTGGTTACAACCTGGCAGAAAGGACTTCCTTTTATGCCGGGATACGAGAGCAGGACAACGGAACAGATTCTGAAACAGGAAGAAGTCGCGGTAACACCGCTTGTTCTGAGACTGGAGGCAAAAGGACAGGATTACACATTTCTCGTGGGACCGGACGAAGAACACCTGGAAGTTTTCTTCGATCATGCGGACGGAACAAAGATCAATCCGGAAGAGGTCGGTGGAATGGTCGGGACCATGCTTGGCATGTACGCTTCGGGGAATGGAACGGAGACGGACAACTGGGCGGTCTTTAACTGGGCGGAGTTGTCGTGAACAGAGATGTCCTGAGCTGTACCGCTGATATTCCTGATGCTGCGGATTCCGGAGAGCCATAGATCTGAGCATGCGGTGACGCAGGCAGCTTCGCGACTTCTGAATCGGAATATCATTCCTTACGTTTCGAAAAATGAAAGAATAAAGAAACTAAACTACGAAATGGCAAAATTGAATCTTAAATATTGTACTATTTTCCCGAATTTATAAAAAACAGTATCTGATCTCAGGAAAAGAAGCGGTGTAGAATCAAATTACATCTAGAGGTGCATTAACACTACATCAAATATCTACGTTTACGTGCCGGCCACAGTTGCCGTGAACAGCAATTATCTGCGAGATGTAAAAGGGAGAAAATAACATGGCTAAGAAGTTCAGAGTTGGAATCGCAGGCTGCTGCGGCATTGCAAATTAGAAGCATCTTCCGTCCTTCAAGACAAATGCGGACAAGGCAGAGCTGGTGGCATTCTGTGACATCCTCCCGGAGCTTTAAAAAGATAAACAGAATACAGCCATTCAGATTATGAGAGGCTGCCGCACAAAAGCACAGAGTGAATCATTTATCCGATTTCGTGGCATGACAGCCGCAGGAGGACGATTACCGTTGTCTCTGATTCACGAAATTGCCTGGTGCGGTGGCCTTTTTGTTTGTTACAGCCAGTTTGCGAATGGCAACAGGACTGTAAAATCTTTGCCGCATATAGTTGGTGGGGGCAGTAACTTTTGTTTTGAAAAGTCGTGTCTGCACATTTGGTTTTTAACTCGGGGTGCAAGGGAATATGATAAAATGAAGCTAAGCAAATTTTTGAATGATAATAAAAATCTGAATATGACAGAGGGAAAACCCTTTTGGCTGATCATGCGCTTTGCACTGCCGTTGTTCATCGGGGCTGTCTTTCAGCAGGTCTACAATATGGTGGACTCGATCGTAGTGGGCAGGTTTGTAGGGAAAAACGCCCTGGCAGCGGTCGGGGGCTGCGGGGCGGCTTATAATCTGATCATAGCCCTGGTCACAGGATTTTCCACAGCCGCTTCGGTTCTGCTGGCACAGGCATACGGAAGCGGGGAAAGAGAACAGGTGCAGAAATCCTTCGCCACCTCGATTGCGATGATCATGGCTGCGGGTGTCGTATTGATGGCGGTCGGCCTGTCCTGTGCCGAAGGACTTCTCTATCTGCTTGGGACACCTTCGAATGTGCTTCCGGACGCGACGGTTTATCTGCAGACAATTTGCGCGGGAGTTCTGGCGACCAGTCTGTACAACGCGATGTCATCGTGTCTTCGTGCTGTCGGAGATTCTGTAACCCCTCTGGTGGCTTTGATCGTGGCGTCTCTTTTGAATGTCGGGCTGGATCTCCTCTTTGTCATTTTCTTTGGCATGGGAGTATTTGGAGTTGCGATAGCAACGGTGATTTCCCAGCTGGTTTCCGGTATCTACTGCCTGGTTTATGCGCTTTGCAAAACAGGGGTTTTTCGTTTTCAAAGAAAGGAACTGGACGGGAGTCTGTTTTTGGACAGAGCGATAATCGGGGAGGTTTTTCGCATCGGAGTTCCCGCGGCTTTGTCGTCAGCGATCGTTATCATTTCCGCCATGTTCATGCAGCGGGCGGTGAATCAGTTCGGATCGGATGCAGCTGCAGCTTATGCGGCAGGAAATCGCACGGAACAGATCTTCATGTGTCTGAGCTTTTCGATAGGGATGGCAATTGGAACCTTCTGTGGTCAGAACATCGGCGCCAAAGAATATGAGCGTGTGAAAGAGGGGATGCGCTGCGGCTATCTGATCAATATGATTTACACGGTCGTTATGGGTGTGATCATGTTTTTCTTTGCGCCGCAGGTAATCGGGATTTTTACGAACAGCAGGCAAGTGGTGGAAATCGGTGTTCCGATGGTCAGAATCACGGCATTTTTTGCGCCGGTCCTCGGATTTGTCTTTATCTTTCAGAATTTCCTGAGAAGTGCTTCGGATATTGCGCCGACGATCTGGATGAGCGGGTGTGAAATCGGAGCGAGGAGCGTTCTTTCCTTTGTATTTGCGGCGATTGCGGGATATTTTGGCGTGTGGTGGGCAACACCGGTCGGATGGACCGGATCTGCCCTGATCGGTTTGTTCCGTTATCGCAGCGGCCATTGGAAGAAAAAATGTGAAGCAGCACAAAAACGTTTGAAGGAGCAGACAGCAGAAAAGCAGTAGAAAGGGGAAGGAAGAGCATGAATAACTATATTTTGCCGTTTCTCTGGATGCGCGGAGAGAAGGAAGAGGTCATCCGCGAGGAAATGAGCCGGATTGATTCGTGTGGGATTAAGGCGGTTTGTGTGGAAGCGCGACCGCACAAAGATTTTTGCGGGCCCGGCTGGTGGCATGACATGGACATTGTCATCGATGAAGCAAGCAAAAGAAACATGAAAATCTGGATTCTGGATGACAAGCATTTTCCGACCGGTTATGCCAACGGACTGATTGAATCAAGGTACCCGGAGAGGAAAAAGCAGTATCTTGCCTGCACCGTCTGCGATGTATTCGGATCGAAACGACCGCATGAACTGCAGGTGAGCCGGATGACGAAGCCGACGATCGGCTTCTGGCAGATCGGCCAGCCGACCAACGACGAAGAACGGGCAAACAACCGGATTGTCTCGATTGTCGCGGAGCCTTTTGCGGAGGGCAGAAGCTTTCATGAGAACGGAATTGACCTGACCGGATGCTATGATGGAAGTGACCGGATTTGTTTTGAGCTTCCGGAAGGGCAGTGGAGAATCCATGTGATATATACGACGCGGACGGACGGCGGAAATGAGAGCTACATCAATATGATCGATGCCGTATCGGCACACACGCAGATTGAAGGCGTCTATGAGGCACACTACCAGCATTATGGGGATCTTTTCGGAAATGTGATTGCGGGCTTTTTCTCGGATGAGCCGCAGCTGGGAAATGTCCCGGATCAGAGCAATGACACGAGACTCGGAAGGCCGGGCATGCCGCTTCCCTGGAGCGGGGAGCTGGCGGAGCTGCTGAAGGAACGGTGGAAGGAAAATTATCTGGTTTTTCTGGCACTGCTCTTTGCGGACAGCGCGGATCACAGGCTGCAGCCGCAGATCCGCTATGACTACATGGACTGCGTGTCAAGATTGTATGAGAGGGATTTTTCCCGACCGATCGGAGAGTGGTGCCACGCGCACGGCGTAGAATATATCGGGCATGTGGTGGAGGACAACGGGCTTCACAGCCGGCTCGGGCTTGGCGCGGGCCACTGGTTCCGTGCCATGAGCGGACAGGATATGGCGGGCATCGACAGCATCGGCGGACAGATCGTGTACGGCGCTCCGGTACAGCAGCGGATGAGTATGGGGCCGCTGACCGCAGACGGAGAATTCTTTCATTATACACTCGGGAAACTAGGGGCGTCCGGCGGTCATCTGGATCCGAAGAAAAAGGGACGCACCATGTGCGAGCTTTTCGGCGCTTACGGATGGAATTTCGGCGTGCGGGATATGAAACGACTTCTGGATCATCTTCTCGTACGAGGCGTCAATTATCTGGTCCCGCATGCGTTTTCCATGGCGGAGTATCCGGATTTTGACTGTCCGCCTCATTTCTATGCGCGTGGAAACAACCCGGAATTCCCGTTCTTCGCGGAATTGATGAAGTATGCAAACCGTATGTGCGAGAGGCTTAATGGCGGAACACACAGAGCGCGGATTGCAGTTCTGTATGACGGAGAGGCGGACTGGTCTGGAGAAGCCATGCCGATGCAGAAGATCTGCCGGGTACTGATGACACACCAGATTGACTTCGAGATTGTCAGCCTTGACATGCTGGCGGATCTCACGAAGTGGAACGGAAGCATCGGAGACGGTAAGCTGACGATCAATGGAGAGACATTTGATACACTGCTTATCCCTTATGCGCAGTATCTACCGGAACGCCTGCTGGTTTTTGGCACGAAGGACCCCGCGTTCCCGGTATTTTTCATCGGAGGTTATCCGGATGCCATTTTGATGGATGAGAAAAGGACCGCTCCGGAGGATGACGCGTGGAAGCAGAGATTCGGGCTGCTGCAGCTGGAGAGCATTCCCGAAGAGCTTTATAAAAGGGGCTGTGCGGAGCGCCTGACGGACCAGGAGTTCCCGGAGCTGTCGGTTTACTTCTATGAGAAGAACGGAAAACAGGTTGTCATGCTCTTTAATGAATCGGCCGATCGGAGCTTCAGAGGCCGTGTGAAGCTTCCGTTTTCGGGTGATGCCTTCTATGAGGACCTTTTTGAGGAGATATGCTGCACAGTGAAGGTCGATGAAGATGGAAGGGCGCTGGTAGAGGTGCCTGCCGGAGAAAGCTGTCTTTTTGTTGAGAAGAAAGAGGAAGAAAAGGCAGAGACCTATCGGCCATTGTCGGATGTTTTGGCAGAGGCAAAGGAGATTGTGGATCTGTCCGGTGAATGGATGGTTTCGGCGGTGAAGGCGATCAACTATCCTGCATTCGGAACGGAAAAGGAAGAAAAGTGTTTAAGACCTTACAGCGAAGAGCATCCGGATTTTTCCGGCGTGATCCGTTACCGGAAATCTATTCATTTGAATAGAGATTGCCGTCAGGCTTTTCTGTCGGCAGAGCAGGTATTTGACGTTTTCCGCGTGACGGTCAACGGGAAGCAGGCAGGTATTCGCCTGACGCCTCCCTACATCGTGGATCTTCGCGGCCTTTTGCGGGAAGGAGAGAACGAGATCATCTGCGAGGCCGCGACCACACCCGCGAGAGATCAGAGGAATTATCCTTCCGCGCCGTTTGATTTTTGCCATGAGGTTACAGATCCGACCGGTATCTTCGGTAAAATCCGTCTCTTCCTCATGTGAATTGTATTTCATTTGTTTTAGGAGAACAGAGGACAATGATCGGAAAAGAAAAATTCAGAACGGAAGTATATGATCAGGCAAATGGAGTAGAGAATTTCCGACAGGAGATCGTGCTGATCTTTGTGCTGGAGGGCAGTCTGGAGGTCAGTGTTGAGAATAAGATCTCGCATATGAAAAAAGAAGATATTCTGATCGTGAATGCCAACAAACGGCACGTGCTCCGTTCCGCCGGAGAGGTACTCTTCATGATTCAGCTGATTGATACCTCGTTGATCTCCGAGACGATGCAGACGCACGACGTGATTTTCTGGTGCGATTCTTCCGTGTCCGAAAATGGACGCTATGAAGATCTCAGGGTTCTTCTCCGCAGAATGTTGAACCACTATATCGAGACCGGAGAGAATTCGTCAAGCTTCAGCTATCTGAGTGACTGTTATGCGATTTTGAATAATCTGACTGCAAACTTTATGATACAGGCCGGAAGCGATGCTGGCGCGGATGCGGAAGAAGGCGACCGCTATGAGGAGCGGCTGCAGCAGATCAACAACTATATTTACGCAAATTATGATCAGGCGATCAGCATGAAGGACCTGTCCGAGAAGTTGTTCCTGTCAAACGGCTATCTTTCGAGATTCTTTAAGAAGAATTATGGTATGAGCTTCGCGAGCTATCTGACCAATGTCAGAGTGTATCATGCGGCGGACGATCTGCTCTACACGGACGCGCCGATCACAAGAATCGCGTATAATAACGGATTTACTTCAGCGGCGCTTTTTAATAAGGACTTCAAAAAAGCATATGGTGTGACGCCGTCAGAGTTTCGGAAGAAGTCCCTGCCCTCGGGGCAAAAGAGAGAAAATGAAGCGCGTTGGAAGGCTCTTGAAAAGAGATTGGAGCAGGTCCTGATTGAAAAACCGGATAAAGACACAGACGACACACATGCAGCGATCATTTTCGGTGAATTTTCCGCACAGAAGAGTGAGCCGCTGCAGATGTACTGGGACAAGATCATCAATATCGGGTCCGCCGCATCCATGTTGAATTCGGCGGTTCGGGAACAGCTTCTGCTGCTGCATCAGGCACTCGGGTTTGAATATGTGCGGTTCTGGAATATCTTTTCCAGAGAGCTTTATATCGATCCGACGCAGGAGGGAGATTTTCATTTCAGCCAGATCGACTCGATCCTCGATTTTATTCTGGAGCAGGGGATGAAGCCTTTTATCGAACTGGGTATGAAACCGGACGTGCTCCATTATGAGATTGGAAGAGTCAGCCCTGCGACAGACGAGAGCGGGTGGACAGGCCATGAGACCATCGAGATGTGGGAGAGGCTGATGCGGGCTTTTCTCCGGCATCTGTCGAACCGGTACGGTCAGGATGCGCTGGATGACTGGAAGATGGAGCTTTGGTTCGATGAGGACTGGAGAAGGGAACCCGGGAAGTATAACGATGTTTACCTGGAGAAGTTCCGGGTTACCCGCAGACTGATCAAGGCGTGCAACGAGAAGATTCAGTTCGGAGGATACAGTATCCGGATGGATGTCGGTGCCGAGCCAAGAGCTGATTTTTTGAAACGGTGGAATCAGGACGAGGGCAGACCGGACTTTATCTCCATCATGTATTACGGATATGAGAGGGGCGGGGATGGCCTTGATGAGTTTGCCAAGAGGTCGACAGACAACGAGGCCCTGCTGCATATGCTGACCCGGGAGAAAAAGCTGATCCGGGAAGCTGGTTTTACAGATGTCCCAGTCTATGTGAATGACTGGAATCTGACACCAAGCGTCCGGAACTATATCAACGACACGACCTTTAAGGGCGCGTATATCATAAAAAACATCATCGATATCTACGGTCTGGTGGACGAGATGGGATATGGAGCGGGAAGCGACCGTGTCTTTAATTATTTTGATACATCGGAACTGTTATTCGGCGGCACGGGCCTGATGACAAATGACGGAATCATGAAGCCGGCTGCTTTTGCCTTTGATTTCATGAACCACCGGCTGTTTCCGTATTACCTGGGGAAGACCGCGAACTACCTGGTGACATCGGACCTGCACGATAATTATGCGGTGATCTGTCATAACCAGCAGCGGCTGAATTACAATTATTATCTGACAAATGAAACCGGACTGGACCGTTCAAACATGTGGAAATACTACGAAGGACGGAAAAAAATGAATATCCGGATCCGGATTGCGGACGCTACGGACGGAGAATACTCGGTTAAGCTTTACCGGATCAATGATGATTATGGAAGCGTACTTAGAATCTGGGAGGAACTGGATTTTGAGAAGGAACCGTCCCGGAATGACATTAAGTATTTCCGCCGGGCCTGTGAGCCCAATATGACGATCCGGAAAACCGAGGCGATCGGCGGCGTTCTCATGATTGAAGAACAGCTTCAGCCGAATGAAATTGCCGTCATCCGGATTCATAAAGTAAGATAAAAAGTAAGAAAAAATAAGATAAGAAGGAAGCGGCAATGCCGTCCGGTAAATCAGACTGCCGGGTGAGAAGCTTCGGTTGCAGAACAGGTCAGGTGAGTAGACAAAAAGGGTCACCTGACCTGTCATATTTTGACCTCTTTTCAGACGAAGGCATATATGAAGTCATTTTTAGATATAAAAAGAACAAGCTACGGAGAATATAAAGAGCTGCACGCCTGATACAATGATCACAGTTGGAGAGGTAACAACTATTTTTCTATGATCATTAAAGGAGGAGAATAATGAAACTCAGAAAAATGGTAACAATGGGACTCGCGGGAGTAATGGCGATTTCCATGGCGGGGTGTGGAAGCAAGGCGTCTGATACATCTTCAAACGGAGCTGCCGCAAGCTCGAATGCGGTTGTGGCGACATCCGGTCAGGCGCAGGCGGATGCTAACGCGCAGGCGGCTGGTGTTATGACAGCGAACACAGACCCGGCGAATACTGAGGTGACAGACAAGAATATCACCATTGGGCTTGCTTCGGAGCCTTCCGCTATTTGGGGAGCCGGAAACGGTACCACGGAGAATGAGGAACAGATCGTGAGCGGCGCGATTCTGGATACGCTGGTTGCAAAGGATCAGAAAACCGGCGATATTATCCCGGAGCTTGCTACAGAGTGGAACTGGACGGACGGCACGCATTTGCAGTTTACACTTCGCGACGGCGTGACCATGACGGACGGATCTCCGCTGACAGCGGATGACGTCGTATATTCCGTAAACGTATGGAAGACCGCTTCGGCAACCTCGGATACTGGACGCTTCCTGGTCGGAGCCACGAAGGACGCAGACAACAAGGTTACGATCGAGTACAACATTGCTGCTCCGGCCATGCTGGAGATGATGACGATGACGAACTTCGGAATCGTCAGCGAGGATGAGGTAAACGCGGCCGGCGGACTGGAAGCGGCCTGCAAGAATCCGGTGATGGGATGCGGCAAGTACAAATTCAAATCCTGGAATCAGGGGCAGAACATTGTGCTTGAGAGAAACGACAACTACTGGAACAAGGATTACAAGGGGTACTACAAGACCATTACCTTTACCTTCACCAACGATGCGGCAGCCCGCGAGATGGCTGTTGAGTCCGGTGACGCGCAGGTAGCATACGACATGCCGGTATCGCAGGCGGCAACCTTCAAAGATAACGATGCGGTACAGACCTGCGTATATACCTTCGGACAGGTGGCGCATCTCTGGTACAATATGACCGATTCCCATCCGACCAAGGAACTGGCACTTCGCCAGGCAATTGACAAGGCGCTTGATTTCGACGCGATCGCGCAGGTCGGAACCGCAGGATTCGGCAAACCGGCACTCGGCTATTTCGAGGATGACAGCCCATATTACAACCAGACCTATACAGCAGAAGAGAGAGCCGTTGATGTCGACGGAGCGAAGAAGATTCTTGAGGATGCCGGCATTGCGACGGACGGTTCCGTGGAGCTGACAGCTATCGGCCTTCAGGATGTAAATCCGATTTACACTGTTATGCAGGAGAATCTTTCCAAGATCGGCATTACACTGAAGATCAACATCACGGACACACCGACCTTTGTACAGGATGCATTTGGCGGGAACTATGATATCATCATGGTCGGCGAGTACACCGCTGAGAGATATCCGACCCTTCTGTGCTTCATGCAGCAGGCAACCATCGATTCCGGTTTCGTCATCGGCGGACCAAAGACGACTACTCCGGAGATTGATTCTGCCATCACACAGCTGATCCAGGAGACCGATACCGCAAAAGCAAAGGAAGAGGCGGGAGCGCTTGAGAAGACGATGAAGGATCAGTGCATCGTTTCCAATCTCTATCCGGAGATGAAGGCGTCGATCCTGGCAAAGAATCTGAAGGGATATACGACCAGAGAGCGCGGTTTCCTGGATGCCACCAACTTCTATGAGGCTGAGTAAGAGCCTGCCTGTACAGGCTGCGCAGATTCACTGAATACATAGATCCATTCAGAGTTGAATCTTCCATAGGAATCAAGGTAAGAGCGCCATGGAGGGATCCCCTTCACGGCGCTCTTTTTCAAAGAAAAACAGGGTTCACCTTTATCAAACAGGGAGAAAAATTATGTTCAAATATATTATTAAACGAATTCTTCTTCTCATTCCGATTATGCTTGGCGTGTCGGCGATCATTTTTGCGCTGAAGACAGTCACTCCCGGTGATCCGGCCAGACAGATTCTGGGCAACAATGCCACGCAGGAGCAGATCGAAGAAAAAAGAGAGGAACTGGGACTGAATGACCCCGTACTGGTACAGTATGTGCGGTATATCGGCGGTGTGTGTCACGGGGATTTTGGAAATTCCTACCGGACCGGCGAACCGGTTCTCAAGGAGATTCTTCCGAGACTGAAGACATCCGGAATCATCACACTGGGGGCGGTTGCGATCGGAGCTTTTCTGGGTATTTTACTAGGTATCATCTCCGCCCTGAAAAAGTATACCTGGATCGATTCGCTTGTTCTGGTCATATCGATGTTCTTCCAGTCGGTGCCTGAGTTCGTCGTCGGACTTGTGCTGATCCTTGTATTCGCGGTAAAGCTGCACGTGCTGCCAACCTCGGGAATCGAAAATCCGCTGGGGTATATCATGCCGATGCTCTGTATCGGCCTTCCGTCGATTGCAAACTACACGCGAATCACCCGTTCTTCCATGCTGGAGGTCCTTGGTGAGGACTACATCCGGACGGCGAGAGCCAAGGGACAGACCGAGCACAACATCACCTATCATCATGCACTCCGCAACGCCATGATTCCGGTTGCACAGTCTGTCGGAACTTCTCTCGGAAATTCCATCGGAGGCGGAATGGTTGTCGAGACCGTATTCGGCGTTCCGGGTGTCGGCAAGTACATCGTAGACTCTATCACACAGCGTAATTACCCGTCTATTCTGGGCGGCGCTCTGATAATTGCCATTGTACTCGTTGTAATCAACCTGCTGGTTGACATTGCATTTGTACTGATTGACCCGAGACTGAAAACCACGATTATCGCCGGCGGCAAAAAGCAGAAGAAAGCAAAGCCGGCAGCTGCATAAAGGGAGGCGGATAAAATGGCAAAAATGCATACTCCCGCGATGGAGAAAATTGAGAGAAAAAACGCGAAGAGAAAAAAACCGAGACAGATTACTCCGAGTTATGAGGCGTGGAAGCGGTTCCGCCGGAATCCGACTGCGCTTGTCGGATTGATTATCGTTGCGGTATTGATTCTGATTGCAATCTTTGCGCCGCTTATTGCTCCGTATAATTATCAGTCACAGGATTACGCGGCGATGATGCAGAAGCCGAGTGCCGCGCATCTGTTCGGAACGGATCAGTTCGGCCGCGATATCTTCAGCCGATGCATCTATGGCGCAAGATATTCTCTGCTGATCGCTGTTTTCTGCACGCTGGCGGCGCTGTTCAGCGGCGGACTTCTCGGAATTATCGCCGGATATTTCGGCGGTAAGGTGGATACCATTATCATGCGAATCATGGATATCTTCCAGGCTATTCCGATGATCATGATGGCAATGTGCATCGTGGCCGTCCTCGGGAACGGAATTCCGCAGCTGGTCGCAGCCATCATGTTTGCTTCTATGCCCACCATGGCCCGCAACAACCGTGCCGCGATCCTCCGTGTCCGTGGAAATGACTATATCGAATCCTCAGAGGCGATCGGGTGCAGCAAGTTCCAGCTGATCATGAAGCACATGATTCCGAACGCGGCCGGAATCATGGTTATCTTCTTTGTCGGATTCCTTGCGGTTTCAATCATGATGATGTCATCGATGAGCTACATCGGCGTCGGCCTTGCCGCTCCTACACCGGAATGGGGACTGATTCTGAATGACGGTAAATCCTATCTGACCTCCGCGCCTTATATGATGTTCTTCCCGGCGCTGATGATCATGATTACCTGCTTTGCATTCAACCTGATGGGCGATGGTCTCCGCGACGCGTTTGACCCGAAGATGAATTAAGGAGAAGGCGGAAATGGGCGAGAGAATATTAGATATCAAAGATCTTGTAATACATTACGAAACAGATGAGGAAGTCGTTGAGGCTGTAAATAAAATCAACCTTTCTCTGGAAAAGGGAGAAATCCTCGGTCTTGTCGGAGAGACCGGCGCCGGAAAGACCACGACGGCGCTTGGAATCATGCGGCTTCTGCCGCCGAAGGTAGGTCACGTCATTCAGGGCAACATCTTTTTTGAAGGGAAAGACCTGATGGAGTGCTCGGAGAAGGACATGCGGTCCATTCGCGGCAAGAAGATTTCCATGATCTTCCAGGATCCGATGACGGCACTCAATCCGGTAAAGACCGTCGGCGATCAGATCGCCGAGGTTGTAGAGCTGCATGACAACTGCTCCAAGGCAGAGGCATTGAAGCGGGCGCAGGAGATGCTGGCGATGGTTGGCATCGTCCCGGAGCGGTACAAGGAATATCCGCATCAGTTTTCCGGTGGCATGAAACAGAGAATCGTTATCGCCATTGCACTGGCCTGCGAACCGGATCTTCTGATCGCAGATGAGCCGACTACAGCGCTGGACGTAACCATTCAGGCACAGATTCTGGATATGATGCGGAAGCTTCAAAAGGAAAAGGGAACCTCCATGATCCTGATCACCCATGATCTGGGTGTTGTGGCGGAGATGTGTGATCACTGTGCCGTGATGTATGCGGGAGAAATTGTGGAATACGGCACGACAGAGCAGGTATTCGACAATCCGAAGCATCCCTATACAAAGGCACTGTATCAGTCCATCCCGAGCCTTGATAAAGAGGTAGAGCGTTTGCATGTAATTCCCGGCATGGTCTGCGATCCTTCCAATCTTCCGTCGGGCTGCAGCTTCTGCGAAAGGTGCACAGAGAAGAGAGCGGCCTGCGCGGAGCATGATCCCTGGATTGTCAACGTTGAGGCAGGACATTACGCAAAATGTTTCCAGTACACACCGGAATGGGAGGCAGACAAAGATGAGTGAGAACCTTCTGGAAGTAAAAAATCTGAAAAAATATTTTTCCACACCTCACGGCATGCTGCATGCAGTGGATAATGTTACCTTCAACATTGAAAAGGGAAAGACGATCGGTATTGTCGGAGAATCCGGATGCGGAAAATCTACACTGGGAAAAACTCTGATGCGTCTGCATGAGCCGACTAGCGGAGAGGTTCTGTATAACGGCGTGGATATCGCAAGCATGCCGTTGAAGAAGTTCAAAAAAGAATACAGGTCCCATATCCAGATGATTTTCCAGGATCCGTATGCCTCTCTGGATCCCCGTATGGACGTTCTTCAGCTGATTGAGGAGCCGATCAAGGTGAATGACAAAAAGCTCAGCAAGAAAGAGGTGGAGGATAAGGCAAAGGAGATGATGGAGCTGGTCGGTCTGGCGAAACGTCTCGAAACCGCTTATCCGCATGAGCTGGACGGCGGCCGTCGTCAGCGTATCGGAATCGCCCGCGCCCTTTCGCTGAACCCGAGCTTCATTGTCTGCGATGAGCCGGTCTCGGCCCTGGATGTGTCCATACAGGCACAGATTCTGAATCTCCTGATGGATCTGCAGGAGCAGAGAGGTCTGACCTACATGTTCATCACACACGATATGTCTGTAGTAAAGCATATCTCGGATGATATCGCCGTAATGTATCTGGGGCAGATGATTGAGAAATGCCCGGCGGATGAAATCTTCCGCGATACGATCCATCCGTATTCGCAGGCGCTTCTGTCGGCAATCCCGATTCCGGATGTGCACGCGAAGCATGAGCGCATGGTGCTTAAGGGAGAGCTTACCTCTCCGATCAATCCGAAGCCGTGCTGCCGGTTTGCCAAGAGATGTCCGTACGCGACCGATCGGTGCCGCCAGGAGGAGCCGAAGCTTCGCGAGATGCGCCCGAATCACCTGGTTGCATGTCATTATGCCGAGAAGTTTGTGAAATAACCGGCCAAGTGACGCATCTGACTGCGTTTTAAGCAGTTATAAAGCAACGGACAAGAAGGAGAAGGGAAGAATGGTCCTTGTAATAAATGATGACAAGGTCAGTAATGTGGAAGCATATCTGCCACTTGCCAGGGCATTTGCCGAGGATTCCGTGAAGAACGAGAAAGGATGCCGGTCGATGAAGGTCTGTGTGGACCCTGAAACAGAGGGGCGTGTCGTTTATATCTCTGAATGGGATTCCGAGGAAGACTTCAAGGCAAGTGTGGGCGGTGAGATTTTTAACCGTCATATCCCGGCAATGGGAGCGTATTTCCTTGGCGCAAAGGATACGATTCTCCAGATAAAATAAACGGATACAAATATGGTATCGTGAAGCGGATCCGCCGGAGACGGCTCACACAGTCCGAAGTATTGATCGGGAGAGAATAGGAGGTTTGCATGACCAATAAAGAAATCATTACAGCGATGTATAAAGAATTTTTCAATGAGCATAACGTGGATGCAGCGCTGAAATATGTCCGTGAGGATTATAAGCAGCATAATCCCGGAGTGGAACAGGGAAGAAAAGGTTTGATGGATGGTTTTCGTCAGAAATTCATCGATGAACCGACCTTCCGGCTGGAGATTCAGATGATCATTTCAGAGGGCGACATGGCTGCCGTCTACCTGAAAAATGTAGATCCGGAGGGAAAGACCAAATGCAGGGTGGTCGATATCTACCGGATTCAGGACGGACAGCTTGCGGAGCACTGGGACGTGCTTCAGCCCTGCTGAGGTCAAAATATGACATCTTTTCTGACATGGCCGAAAAAACAGGCAGGAAGATGTCATTTTTTTTCGCCGGATTAGTTTGTGAAAGAAAAGTATTCACAGGCATACGGCAATAGAATAGTATCAGAAAGCAAGAAAGAAGCAAAGATGAAGCTTATTACAAAAGCGTATCAATAGAAAATGATAAATATGTGATAAGCACAGCAAATGGAAACACAGCTACAGGAGAAATAAATTTTTATATAATACATGGACGAACGGTCCGGAAATGAGGAGAAAGTTATGGCAGATTTTGAAACCCAGATCGTGGTTATTGCGGGCGGTCCGGCAGGATTATCCGCAGCAGTTCAGGCGGCCGAGGATGGCGCAGATGTCATTCTCATTGAGAAAAACGCCGCAGTCGGCGGTGCGGCGAACATGGGAATGGGCCCGCTGGCAATCGGTTCCAAATACCAGAAGAGACAGATGTATGACATCACGGTTGAGAAAGCACTCAACATGTTCATGGAGTACACCCATTACAATGTTGACGCCCGTCTGATGAAGAGATATTTCGAACAGTCGGCAGAGACGATCGAGTGGCTCGAGGATATGGGGGTTGAATTCGAAGGCGCTTATAAGTACTTCACAAAGAGCGAGCCGACCTGGCACATCGTAAAGACGGATCAGGGCATCGGACCGCGTGCAGCTTCCTTTATGAACAAAGCCCTGTTTGCAAGGGCACAGGAGCTCGGCGTAAAGGTTATGCTTGAGACCCCGGGAAAGAAAATTCTGAAAGACGAGAATGGTCATGTGTGTGGTGTCCTTGCCACAGATAAGGAGGGCAAGGAGATCACGATCGCCTGCAAGGCGGCTATTATTGCTACCGGAGGTGCCGGCGCAAACCCGAAGCTGATCAAGGAAGAGACTGGATATGAGTTTGGAAAAGACATGTTCAACTTCGCAATTCCGGGAAATGTAGGAGACGGCATCCGGATGGCATGGGAAGCAGGCGTAGATCATGTGCCGGTCCGCATTGAGCAGGCGGCGAATTTTGAAGGAATCGATGAACTTCCGCAGAGTGTTCCCAACGTTCTGATGCAGCCGAACCTCTTGGTAAACCTGTTCGGAAAGCGTGTCATGGATGAAGAGCAGATGCAGAATACGACCTTCCTCAGCAATGCGGCATCTCACCAGAAGGAGCGGAAACTGTTCAGTATTGTCGACAGTTCGATTGTAAAGTATTATATGCGGAACGGTGTCGATGAGATTTCCATGGTTCGTACAAATCCGGATGTTTCCGACTTTATCGAGGGGGTAAAACAGGCGGAGGAGAGTGGCAATAAGGGACTCTACGTGGCGGACAGCATCGAGGAGCTGGCTGAGAAGACGGGAATTGATGTAGACAATCTGGTAGAAACCGTTGAGGAATATAACGATTACTGCGACAGCACAGATGAAGAGTTCTTCAAGCGCAAGAAGTACCTTCGTCCGCTGGTAAAAGCACCGTACTATGCGGCAGCGATTCGTCCGGGCGGATATGGCACGGTCGGCGGTATCCGGATCAATGAGAACTGTGAGGCATGTGATAAGGACTTCGAGCCTATTCCGGGTCTGTATGCTGCCGGCGCAGATGCCTGCAATATTTATGATGATTCCTATATGTTCCTGCTTCCGGGCAATTCCATGGGATTTGCCGTGAACAGCGGCCGCATCGCCGGCATGGAAGCTGCAGAATTTGTAGAGGATGAGGACTGATTCAGCGAGAGCGTTCTGTGCTGTGCAGGACATCAAAAAGGATAAGTCTCCCGCACAGTTTCGATTCTTTTGAAGCGCTTATACAGGTATAGAACAGCCATGGATTTGATGAACATACCATTCTCAGACCATGGCTTTTTTGAAGAGGAGAATGTTACGATGGCTGTCATCACAATTGATGGAGAAAAAATTGAAGTTCCGGAAGGAAAAAATGTTCTGGAATGCGCGCTGGATGCTGGAATTTATATTCCGCATCTCTGCCACCACAAGGATCTGAATCCTCTCGGTTCCTGCCGGATGTGTATCGTGCAGGTAGAGGGACATGATCAGGTTGAGCCTTCCTGTATGCTGAAGGCAGAAGACGGAATGGTGATTGAGACGCAGAATGAGGAGATCAAAAGACTCCGTATGCTTGCGCTCGAGCTGCTTCTGGCAGGACATCCGGAAGACTGTTCAACCTGTCCGAAATACGGACACTGCGAGCTGCAGGTACTGATTCAGTATATCGGACCGAAGACGGGACGGATGAAAATGCGTTCCAAGGGATTTGCGGTCAATGCGAAGAACCCGCTGCTTGTCCACGATATGAACCGCTGCATTCTCTGCGGGCGCTGCGTACGTGCCTGTGATGATCTTCGAGGCGTCGATGTTCTTCATTATCAGAAGAGAGAGGATCTGGAGGTCTATACTGGTACGCTCAAGAATAAACTTCTGAAGGACGCGGACTGCCGGTTCTGCCAGGCCTGCGCGGAGGTGTGCCCGACCGGAACGATTCGGGACATTCTGTCAACGACTGAAAAGAGCAAGGAAGATTACGTAGTTCCATGCAAGGCAGGATGTCCGGCACATACCAATATTCCGGAATACCTTCGTTATATCAAGGAAGGCGACTACGATGCGGCAACGGCCGTAATCCGTGAGAAGCTGACTATGCCGAAGACTCTCGGCTATATCTGTACGCATGCCTGTGAGCTGGAG
The DNA here is from genome assembly GCA_903789595.1 of uncultured eubacterium 1-6. Taxonomy (GTDB): domain Bacteria; phylum Bacillota; class Clostridia; order Lachnospirales; family Lachnospiraceae; genus Bilifractor. The sequence continues at coordinate 36,553 of CAIFEZ010000002.1, read as the reverse complement.
TGCAAGCGCAGACTGGTCAATGAGCCGATGTCTATCCGTAACCTGAAACGGTATGCGACGGAACATGATTCCGGAAAATACTGGAGAGGAAAGGGAAAACAGCTTGCTGATACCGGAAAGAAGGTATGCGTAGTCGGCGGAGGCCCCGCCGGACTCACTGCCGCATATTATCTGAGAAAACAGGGCCATGACGTAACCGTAAAGGAAGCTCTTCCGACGGCCGGCGGCATGCTTTCGTATGGAATTCCATCCTATCGGCTGCCGAGAGAGATGGTACAGGAGGAGATTCAGGTATTCACGGATCAGGGAGTAAAGATTGAGACCGGCGTACGGGTAGATCAGCCGAAAGAGCTGCTGAAAGAGTATGATGCGGTTCTGATGGCAATCGGCGGACACAACGGCGTGCGTCTTCCGATGCCGGGAAAGGATCTGCCGGGCGTCCTGGTGAATATCGATTTTCTCCGCAAAGCTTCCATGGGACAGGAAACCGGAATGGGGCATAAGGTTATCGTCCTCGGTGGCGGAAACGTTGCCTTTGACTGTGCGAGGACCGCAAGGAGACTCGGAGCAGAAGAAATCCATGTCGCCTGCCTTGAGGCCAGAGACAAGATGACCTCTGACGACGAAGAGATCGAGCAGGCGCAGGAGGAAGGAATTTTTGTTCACCCGGCACAGACCTTTGAGGCGATTACCGGTGAGGATCATGTGACCGGTGTCGACTTCATGAATGTAGAATCCTTTACGTTCGATGAGAACCGTCGCGCAATTATTAAGAAAGAAGCAGGCTCCGAGCATCATATTGACGCGGATACCGTCATCTTTGCGACGGGTCAGAGACCGGACATCACAGAGGAGGCGGGACTGACGCTCGGCCGCGGAAACAGCATCACGGTTACGGATATTGTAAAGGATAAGAGAACTTCAGTGGAAGGAATCTTCGCTGCAGGTGACTGCATCTACGGAACAAAGTCCGTGGTTATGGCGATTGAATCCGGACGTGAGGCGGCAAGCCAGATCGACCGTTATCTGGGCGGCGATGGCGATATCGAGGAAGAACTCGCTCCGAAACAGGTCAAGGATCCTTACATCGGAAAGATTACGGGATTCGCGTACCAGAAGAGACGTCAGCCGAAAATTGACCCGGCAGAGATGCGTCAGAACAACTTTAACCTGTTCGACCATGGTCTGTGTGAAGAGGATGCGTGTGCAGAAGCCGGAAGGTGTCTGCAGTGCGATCTGCGTCTGCAGATTTCCGCACCGAAGACATGGGCAGACTTTGCAAAGGAGGCAAAATGATGGGAGCTCTTGCAAATGCGAAACAGGCAGGCCGCGAAGCGGTCCTTGCAAAGGTGAAAGAAGCCGGATTGTGGGAGTACGGGCTGAAAAAGGAAGCTCTTTTCGATAAGTTCGAACGTGCGTCAGAAGGTGCCGCTGTGGAAGCCGGACTTAACAATGCTGACACAGACAGGGTTCTGCTTGCACTTCTGAAGAATACACCGGAAAAAGTGCTGGAGGGAATTGCTGTAGCAGGATTTCTTACCGGGACAGAGTCTCTCTCTCTTTATCTTCCTGAGAGTGAAAGTGAACTGACGGAATCGCTGAAGGAGAAGGCGGAGTCTTACGGCATTCAGCTTTTCAATGAAATTATTAATGTCAGAGCAGCCGGAGATGCGGTTCTGCTTCATATCGTGACGGCTGCAGATCTTGCGGATCTAATGGACGGCTGTTATCAGAAAGGGGTCTATGTATCTGTGGACGGTGCACCTCTCGAGAAGAAGGCCGCCGACACCGGAATCGGGGAACTGGTACCCTTAGGATCGGCAAAGGCTGTAAAACTCGGATATCGCTATTATACTCCCGCTGAGGCTGAAGGCCTGACGGCGGCGGATGCCACTACAGGACTGATCCATGTTCTGACCGACAAGGACTGTATCGTAGCGGAGACCAGAAATCAGATGACCGAATACCGCAAGGCCAGCTGCGGCAAATGCGTCTTCTGCCGCGAGGGACTGATTCAGCTGGAGTATGAGCAGAAGGAAACCACACAGGCCCGCGGCAAGATGGAGTTTCTCGATCTCACGAAAGAAATCGGCGATGCCATGAAATTCTCGTGTCTGTGTTCCGTCGGACAGGAGGCCGCAAAAGCTGCCCTTGACGCGACAGAGAAATTTGCCGGAGAGTATGAGGCACACATCAAGAAGAACCAATGCCCGGCAGGCGTATGTACTTCCTTTGTACATATTTACATCGACCCGCAGACCTGTACAGGATGCGGCGAGTGCCTGGATGTATGTCCGGCGGATTGTATCGAAGGTAAGGCCAAATATATTCATATGATCGATGAATTTGACTGTACCAAGTGCGGCAAGTGCATCGAGGCCTGCGAGGAAGGTGCCGTCATTCAGACGGCGGGCAAGCTTCCGAAGCTTCCCAACCGTCTTACCAAGGTCGGAAAATTCCGCCAACATTGATTTTGTGCGGATTTTTCTTCCCGGGCTTTTTCTGTGATCCGGAAATTTCTCAATGCATTTAGAGAGCAGGGGGAACAGTAAATGAAAAGTTTTCAGGAACGGCTGCTGAAAGATTTTGACGTAAAGCAGAAGCTGGTCAACGGCAGGATGAAGAATGTCTATGTATATAAAGGAAAGTACGCTGCCTGGAACGCGGAAGCGGATCTGCTGAAACGGATTCGCAGAATCTATCTTGGAGGCGGTCTCCTTGCGCTGCTGCTTCTCCTGTGGGGTGCGATCCAGAGAGTTCCGGTTAATGCCTCCCACCTGACAGGGTTCTTTACCCTGGTGTCATGTGTGCTGATGGCTGCCCTTTTGTATGGCATTGTATGGTTCTGCCGGTCAGGGGAACGACTGTATCTGAGAGACTGCAGGATGATCAGAGACATCATTCTGTGGAGCGGGATCATGTATGCTCTGGCGGCTGCGGCGAATGGGATCTGCGGCTTTGTCTACCTGGCGATAAATGGTGCGGGGGTCCGGTCATTGCTTACACTTCTGGCTTATCTGGCTTCCGGTGTCATTGTACTTCTGGTCTATCTGGCTCAGCTGAAGCTGTCCTATCGGGAAGTATGATAAATGAGTTTGCAGTAATTGGAGTAAAAATGGAGGGAATCTCGAAGCGGGGCTTTGGGGTTCCTTTTTTGAGTGAATGGAGAAGGGCTTTATCGGGTGAATCAGTGCTATGTGGATGGAAGATCTTGCGGATGCAATTAAGGTAAATATTGGAGAATGTGAACATGGAGAAGGGTGTTACGGAGAAGGAAATTTAATTCTGTTTCTGATTGCCGGCAGGATGGAGTTATTTGAAGAAGGGCAGAAGTATGTGCTGCGAAGAAATGATATCGTATCAATCAGCCGGAATACAAACTTTTGTTTTACTGCCGGGGCTTCCAGTATGTATGGCATGATTGAGGTACCGGATCGGATCTTCCGAATCGCAAACGGCAGGAACGGATTCCGAATTCTGTGCAACTCATGTATAGAATCCGGGCCTGAATATGATGAACTTTTAGTGTCTGTGAAGAGGTTGATTTGCGAACAGGTTCTGAAAACAGATCATAATCTGAGCTTTGGCAATATCGGTTCCATCTGTGATTTTCTTAATGTTCTTTCCGAGCATTTTCTTAAATTGTCAGAGGATTCAGAGCAAAAAGAAATCTACTATAAGGAACGTCTCCGCTTTATTAATGACTATATGCAACTGCGCTATAACGAACAGATCAGTTTAAAAGATCTGGCTGAGAAGTTATATCTGTCCAATGCTTATCTTTCCAGATTCTTTTATAAAAATTACGGGGAAACGTTTACAGAAGTTTTAACAAAAATACGGGTAGCGCATGCGGCGGATGACCTGCTGTCGGGTGACTGCAGCATCACGGAGACGGCTTTGCAAAACGGTTTTTCAACACCTGCATTATTTAATAAGGCCTTTAAAAAAATATATGGAGTAACACCGTCAGAGTTTCGTTCGCATGCAAAAGATGGGGCAACACGGAGCAGAACACAAAGTCCCAGACAGGAATTATCAGAGGAAACACAGCTCCGGGTGAAAATCTTGTACTTTCAGGAGTATTTAAATTCTGTCGGGAATTCTGTTCCGGAAATGCCGGTAAAAGCGCCCGATGTTGATAAGATTTCCTTTATTGATGGCTCCGAAGATGACATGGTTGACCGGATATTAAAAGTACAGGCGTGATATGAGGAGAATGAAAATCCCTACAGCCACGGCTCCTATAGAACGGCAGGTGGATCTCGCATGCAAAATCGCGAAATAGGAGATGAGGATATGGAAAGTGTGATCGCCTAAGATTTTGGTTGACAAAGGGGCTGGCTTGCCTGTATTATTTAATTAAAGTTCGGCATTAATACAAAATGCCGAAAATAAACTAAAATGAATCGAGGTGGAAAAGATGGCGGGCACTGCTGTACTTCCTGAAGATCAGAAGATCTTTTCCATGCAGGAGCTTAAAGAAAAAGGCCTCTCACAGTATAAGGTCAGCAAGCTGGTCGATGAGGGAAAACTTATAAAGCTGAATAAAAGTTATTACGAGAATGCAGAGTATCGTGGTGAGGAATCCGACTTCTATTATGCAGAGGCTTTCGCACCGAAAGGGGTGATCTGTATGCTCAGCGCAGCGGTCTATTATCATCTGACTACATTTATTCCGGATGCAGTTGATGTAGCCATACCAAGGAAGGCGAAATTATCTACTATGCCGGATTGGCCACAGATGAATGTTCATTATTATACTGACGACAGGCATAAGCTTGGAGTGACTACGGTTAAGGAAGGCAAGAATGAGTTTCGAATCTACGATATAGAGAAGACCGTCGTGGATATCGTGTTTTACAGGGAAAAGGTTGGGATTGAAGAAACGAAAGAAATCCTTGTGACCTATCTGCAAAGGAAGGACCGGAATCTGAACCGACTTCTTAGGTATTCAGAACTGATGAAGTGCGATAAGGCGATGAGACAATATCTTGAGGTGTTGGTATGATAAGTCCAATATCAGTAAAAGATAGATTGAAAAACCAAGCGGCAGCAAGTGGAAAGACTTTTCAGGAAGCATTGACGGCGTATGGGTTGGAAAGAACCATATACAGACTGTCGGTGTCAGAATACATGGAACGCTTTACCTTGAAGGGCGGCATATTTTTGTATGCACTCTTTGAAGGAGAGTTTGCAAGGGCCACAAGGGACATAGACCTTCTGGCTAGAAATATGCAGAACAATGTGGAGGATATGAAGAAAGTGTTTGAAGATATATTCTCCATCGAAAGTAACGATGCTTTGAGATATGATTTGGACACGCTGGATGTAATAGACATCACTGAGTTTAAGGAATATCACGGGGTAAATGTTTCCATCATGGCTTATCTGGACAGGACGAAGGTGCCGGTATCTATTGATATCGGATTTGGAGATGTTGTTTATCCAGATAGGGTGAAGATGGAATTTCCAGTTCTCCTTGATATGGAGGTGCCGGAAATATTTGCTTATTCGATTTCATCTGTAATATCTGAAAAATTTGAGGCAATCGTTTCCCTTGGGGACGCCAATAGCAGATATAAGGATTTCTACGACATATATATACTTGCTGATCGGTATGATCTTGATGGAACAGAACTGAAAGAAGCCGCCAAGGAAACCTTTGAACACAGAGGAACAGGATTTGATGATATATTTGCATTCACAGATGATTTCTTAGCTAGTGAGATCCATCAGAGCAGATGGAAGGCGTTTCTGAAAAAGAAGAAAGCGTTAGTAAATGCAGAGCTGGAAGAGGTAGTGAGTCTGCTCAAAACATTGTTGATACCGATTGTAGATAGTATTGCAAGCGGTACAGATTTTTCTTCAATATGGGATCCTACATCCCGAAGCTGGAAATAAGAGAACAAGGTAATTGAGATTCAAAGGATGATGTGAGGAACAAGATCCTTTAATTTATGCGTACAGTGAGCCGCAGCCGAATGCGAAGTATTCGGCTGCGGCGATCGTCGCGATAGCGAGATAAAACTCGCGCAACGTGTTTTATCTCGCTGGTAAGATTCTGGCTTGCTTAATGTATTCTCTGGGGGGCATGCCTGTATATTTGCTAAATTGTCTTGAAAAATATAATTCGTCCTCAAACCCGCAGGTTGAAGCAATCTCTTTTACCGTACAATTACCGGATAATTCATTGATAATTTCTTTAGCTTTTTCTATGCGCATGTTAGTCATAAAACGAACAGGTGGCATACCGGTTTCCTTAATAATAAGTTTTCGTACATAATCCTGGCTGTAGTTCAGTTTCCGGATTTCTTCATTGATGTCATAATCACTATCACTTACATGGTCAAAAGACTTATTCAGCAGCAAATAAATTTCCATAGGTATATCAGAGCGATAGTGGGGAATCTGAACCAGGCTGAGTTCCAGTAAATGCATAATCTGAGGCATCATCCGTTCTTTATTTTTCGCATTTGAATTTTGAATAGACAACGCGTATAGAAAAGTTTTCTGGAATAACTCTGTTTCGTCAGGGCTATATTTTCGAAATTGAAGATTGTACTGTTTGCCCAGATTTAAATTAGCATGTCCAAGAATGAGAGTTTCATTTGATTCAAAGGTAATATTTTCAAACCTAAGACTTCCCAAAACTGATCCTTTGCTGTAAGAGAAGGATGGATGATTGAGTCGTTTGACGCAGTCGATAGAAGCTCAGCGGAAGGATCTGTACCGGTATGTGTATCCGGGCGATGCCGCCGGGATTTCGGAATGCGCGTATCAGTTTATGAGGGATGAAGCGGATTATGATGTCGTATACCGCGACCGTAACAGAAAGCAGATTGATTATCACATCATCCATGCGACCGGAAGACATGTATGGAAGAACGGGATGAAGCTGGCATACATTCTTTATTCGGATGAGAGTCGGATTCTGCACAGGAAGCAGGACGAGGGAATGCACTGGCATGTTGAGACGGGCCCCTTCAAAAATGATGAGATAGAGATCCTTGAAAACGGGAAGCCGGACCGGGGCATGGTTTTACTGTTCGGTGTTCAGAGAATACGATGAGGCTTCAAACCACCGCTCCATGACGGGATTGAGCAGTCTGCAGAAATGACGGGCAATATAGCCGACGATGACGGCAGAGATGACCGTTCCCTCGCGAACGCCGTTGATGCCATGGAAGAGAAGAAGCGAGAGGATCACGGCGGATGCCATCATGCTGACGTCTACAATGATTTTTATACTTCCTGCTTCCTTGCCGGTGATTTTATGCAGGGCAGTGGCAAGGCCTTCTCCCGGCAGCATGATTACATTTGCGGTAAATTCCATGGATACGCCGAAGGCAAGAATCAGACAGCCGATCAGAAGACTGATGATCTTCATCAGGTACTGCTGCGGGTTCAGCCAGAAGAGCAGGTATTTCATGGAAAAGTCGATGAAGTATCCGAACAGAATGGATACCGGAATCTGGAGCAGCTGAATCGGCTGGTAGTTTTTGCGGAGAAGAAGGATCTGAAGGGCAACGAGCAGGAGGCTGAACAGGATTGTAAAACCGCCGAGGGTCAGAGGGTACTTCAGGCTGAGCACGTATGGGATACTGGAAATCGGTGAAGTGCCGAGGCGGGCATTGGTGATGAAGGCAACGCCGAGGGAATTTATGAAAAGTCCCAGGATGAAGTACAGATATCTTTTTACAAGCGGCAAATGACGCATAGAGAAAACCTCCTTTTGATTTTTTTATGTAATGCTTCATGTTTGAATTTGCCTGGAAGAAAACACAGATCACAGTGCTTCCATTTCGATCCCTTATTATAAAGAGCGCTGATCTTGGAATCAAACAGGAATAGCAGATGACTCCATAAGAAAAAATAATGGATCATATACACGGGCTGTGATATGCTGAGAAGCAGATGATCAGAAAATCCGAATTCAGAAGGAAGTTCGGAGGGGAATTCAGAGGGCGATTCACAAAGAGATTCGATATATGAGCCTTGGATAAAGCAATCATGCAGTATGGCGAGTGAATCGGATGATAGGTATTATCGTATGGAAAGGAGGCACGAAGCTTGACCATTCGGCAGCTGGAGTATTTCCTGACAGCCGCGCAGACGCTGAGTTTCACGAAGACGGCGCATCAGTTCTTTATCTCGCAGTCGGCGGTGACGCAGCAGATCCGCGCTCTGGAAAATGAGTTTGACGCGGAGCTTTTTCTGCGCAGCAACAACCGGATCCGTCTGACCCCTGCGGGAGAGGCCCTGCTGAAGGACGCGGAGATGATCGTGTCGAAATATCATGATGCGGTGGCCCGGGTGCGCGCCGCGCGTGACGGCATGAGCGGAACGCTGCGAATCGGATATCTGCAGGGAATCGAAATGTCAAGGTTTCCGGGAATCATACAGGAATTTCGCGCGGAGTATCCGGGTATCCATATTGAACTGAACCGGGGAAATGCGGTGAATTTACATGACGATTACAGGAATGGAAGATATGACATTATATTTAATGTACAGAATCCGCTTCTGCGGTATTCGGACAGCGTGTCGAGAGTAATCGGAGAATATCCCTTCTATGTGGCTGTGCCTCCGGACCATTATCTGTCCGGCATGCGGAAGGTTGAACTGAACCAGCTGCAGTATGAGAAGCTGATTCTGCATGACGTAAAACCGGATGCGTCGGAGAGCACCAGAACATATTCTTATCCGTTTCTGGATGACAACATGATGAAGAACATCATTTCCGTAACCGATGATGTGGAGAGTATACTGATATCCGTCGCGGCGGGAATCGGAATCGCGGTGGTTCCGGAGTTTGATATCCTCAAACCGCAGATCAATGTCAATCTCGCGTATGTTCTCCTTGACACGGGGGATTATCGGAAAAAGCTGGAGGTTGTGTATCCGGAGAAAGACGCGAATCCTATGCTGAAATTTTTCCTTGATAAAGTATAAGGCGCCGGAACGTTCTGACGGCAGGAAAGGAGCGGGCTTTTTGGACAATTTAACATTGAGTGCCCGGCAGAAACTGATCCTCGAGCTCCTGGATCATTCGGATGGGGTGGTACCCGGGCCGGAGCTGGCACGGAAGATCGGTATCACTACGAGAACCCTGCGAACGGAAATTCATCAGATGCAGGAGATGCTGGACAGGAGAGGAATCCGTATTCTGGCATATTATGGCAAGGGATACGAGCTTCAGATCACAAATATGAGGTCTTTCCGACAGATTTTTTCAAATATGAATGAAGGTCTGTCGCGAACAGACCGTATCCATTACATGCTTCTGAAACTGATCAATACCAGCGATCAGGTAGATATGTATGATCTGGAAGATGAGTTGTTTGTGAGTCGTTCCACGCTGGAAAGTGATCTGAAAGAACTGCAGCGGATGATTACGCGAAATGAACCGTTTATCGGACTTCGGATCGGTAAAAACCAGGTGATGCTGGAGGACGACGAGCTGAAGAAAAGAGACATCCTGGTGCGGCTCTTGCTGGAAGCCTGGGATTTCAGCTCTGCGCAGGGCATTCAGGAGAGTCAGTGGCTGGAAGGCATCGAATATATATCACAGATACAGAAAGAATTGTACAGCGTTTTTCGAAAAAGAAGGATTGTTCAGGATGAGTATCAGTTCGTCTATCTGACAATCATGGTGCTTTTAATCTATTCCAGAAATCTGCATGGATATCTTCTCTACAGCGGAAATGTAACCTGTAATTTTACAAGATTTCTTCCTGTGGCACATGAAATCCTTGACGGCATGGAATTTCTGAAGGATGTTGAGCTTGAGGAAGGTGACTATCAATGGCTTGCGGAGAGCATTTCTGTATTCTGTATCTGCAATGGAGAAATTGAAGATGTCAATGTGCGGGATGACAGCAGTGTGGTAGAAGAACTGATAACCGGTTTGCGTGAAGAATACGGAGCCGATTTTTCGGAGGATGCTTTATTCCGAAGGGATTTGCAGGAAAGCGTCAGAAGGTATCGGTACCGCAGAGTGGCGCTTACAAGCCGCATGCAGTATCTGTATCAGGATATGGAACGGAACAATCCTGTTCTTGGAGATATGGATCGCTTTCTGGAATGGAAGCTTGAGGAGAAATTTTCTTATCATGCGCACAGGGAGGAGCACGGGCATATGATACCAATTCTTGCTTCTGCATGGATCCGGTACCAGAGAAGTCATCTGATGGAACTGACTGCTGTGATTGTCAGCAGCTTTGATTCCCAGATGAGAGAGTACACCAGGGAAACCGTTGAGAGAATGTTCGGCGTACGGGTACATGTCGTTGCGTGTATCGCACCATATGAAACGGGCAGGCTGGAAGAGCTGCGGCCGTCACTGATCATCTCCACGCAGAAGATTCCAGCGGATCCTGAGCGCGGCATACCGGTCGTATCCATATCACCTGTCATGCAGATTGAGGATGTCAGGAGGATACATTTTGCACTTGAAGAGATTGAAGATGACATGCTTTTTCCGCAAATGAAATATCCGATGGAAAGCTGTTTTCCGAATGACTTGCAGGAGGTGTGCTCTTCCGGCCGGGATATCCCGGCGCTGCTTCTGGATATTGGAAATGCGATGACAGAGAAGAAATACATTCCGCATCTTCCGGAAAAAAACAGGATCAGGTACGGCTTCCCGAAGCAGCAGACCCTATTCTGTTATTACAGTGACGAAAGTATTCCACAGACCGTGTTCGGAGAAATGCATTTGGACAGAGAGATGCTCTGGGATAAAAGAGTATCGGTGAATCGGGTGATTTTTGGAGCAATCAGTAAAGAAGACCTCAGATACATGGGCAGGTTCTATCAGTATTTCCGGAACAATGGGACGGAAAGATGAAAGACCGTTATTATAATGATGAAACGGACGGGTGAGATAGCCTGTCCGCTTTTTTTTACGCGAACAGCGAGCTGCAGCCGAATGCAAAGTATTCGTGTGGAGCGAGCGTCGCAGGGAGCAGCGTCCTGTTTCCGCTATATAGCGGAAATATTCCGGTTGCTGCGGAAATTTTATAAATGTATTCTGTAAACAGAAACAGACGAAAGACGTTTGACAGAAAGAAAGACGCATCTGTCGTCAGTATTGAGCAGCAGGATAAAAGGAGGCAGGACATGCAATTCAGCTTCAGCACAGAGGTTGTGGACCTGGATCATCAGGCTCCAAACAGGAATAAAAGAGAGAGTAAGTATTTCTGGGATGAGATGTATCGTCTGATCTCAGCAGGGGGATTCTGCAGAATCGACATCCCTTATGAACCGAAATGGGATTTTGGCGGACGGTCGGGTATTCCCAGAACAAAGAGATCTGTTGACATCAAATTCGGGAATACGGAAGGCTATCTGAAATTCCTTGCAGAGAATGGAATAAACGGAATCAGCTCGGTTCATCTGGACCCGACGCTGTTTTGCCGGGGATCCGTCGGGATGTTTTTGGGCGCGGCGGAGCATTACGGGATGGAGGCGATTCAGTTTGCGGCAGAGGCAGGGGCCGAAGCTTTTATCTTATCCGCAACGCCGACGTTCTATGCTGTGCACAGAACACTTGGAGAAACGACAGAAACGGAATTTCTCAAGCAGATGAAGGATCTGGTGCAAAGACTGGCCGATGCAGCGGAAGAGCAGGGGGTAAAGCTTTGTCTGAAAAATGAATACTGGGGGCTTCTCAGAGGAGAAATCATCTCTGACTTTGTCAAGGGGATGAAGGACAATGTCTTTCTGGATGTTGACACAGCTCATCTCTCCATTGCCGGAACAGATGTACAGAAATTTATCGCAGACAATCAGAAGCGCATCGGCTCGGTAACGCTTACAGATACCTCCTTCTCGGATGACGGAGAAGCTTATAAGCAGGTAATGCCTGAGTTTCCTGCGAAGTCGGCTACGTGGGTATTCCGGGATCCCGGATATGGAAAACTGGATCTGAGCGCTTATGCGGACGCTGCCCTGCAGGCGGGATTTGACGGGACATTTCATCTGAACTGCCGAAATTCTGCTTCTATCTGCAGATCGATTCTGCGTGCGCGTTATTATGTGGATCACAGTCTGAATGCATAAGTGGGAGGATGACAGAAGACCATGGAAAAAAATATCAGATTATCACATATGAGTCACTGGAAGACGGTTCCATATAAAAAGATTGACAACTTCCGTGATTATTACTATGAAGACAAATCAAATGTATGCTACTACCAGGATTGGGACAGGATTCTGCGTTACCATAAGCAGACCGGGTATGAGGGAATCGAGCTGGCACCGTGGGATCTGAATGAGATACTCGGACTGTTCGGAACGCCGCAGAATTATGTGGATTTTGCCGCGGATCATGGAATTGCAGTAAGCGGCATGTTTCACGGATGTGATGACTCTCATATTGCGGAGAAACATGACGAGGTTGTGCAGGCGGGAAAAAATGCAGTCGATATCTGTGCGTCATTTGGCGGAAGACATCTGAACACATGTCCGGGAAACAACTATTACGGAAACGGTCCGCTCGACAGTCAGGGGCTGAAAAATATTGCATCCTGTCTGAATGAAATCGGTGAATACGCGGAATCAAAGGGAGTGCAGATTGGAATTCACAACGAATTCTTCTGTGTATCCAACAAGTATAATCATCGTCAGCTCATCGAAATGACAGACCCGAGATACGTTCATTATTGTCTCGATACGGCGCAGATCGCACTGATGGGCGATGACCTGATTGATTTTTATGATACTTATAAGGAAAGAATCTGTACCTTCCACCTGAAGGATACGGCTGATATCGGAGTATCGGATGCTGTCCGTTTTTCACAGGATGTGGAAATCCAGGATGACGGTCATCGCTGGTTCTGGGAACCGGGCGAGGGAGTCCTGCCGCTGGAAGAGCTCTGGCGCCATGTCGCTGACTACGGATTTAAAGGATGGGTAACTGTAGAGGATGACGGAGCGCCGGACTATCTCGCGGCGATGACCCTGTCGTCGTTCTATGTACAGCAGGTATTGGGAAAGATTTACAGATAGAGAACAGAGGAAAAAGGGGAAATACAGCGAAATGGAAGAGAAGACCAGAATCAAGACAGGAATTATCGGATGCGGGACGATTTCTGATGTCTATATGACGAATATCTCAAAACATTATCACAATCTGGAGCTTGTGTGGGCGGCGGATCTGTATGCGGAAAAGGCTAGACAGGCACAGCAGAAGTACGGGATTCCGTGCGCAGGAACGGTAGAAGAGCTTCTGGCTGATCCGGAGGTGGAGCTTGTGCTGGATCTGACGATCCCGGCAGCGCATTACAGTGTAAACCGCCAATGTCTGGAAGCGGGCAAGCATGTATATTGTGAAAAACCGCTGGCTTTAAAATTCTCAGAAGCGAAGGAACTGACAGATCTTGCCGCTTCCAGGGGCCTTTACTGTGTATCGGCACCGGACACATTTCTCGGCTCCGGAATTCAGACAGTCCGTTCTATCATGGACAGCGGACGGATCGGCAAGGCAATTGGATTTACTGCGAATATGACCTGTCCAGGCCATGAGCTCTGGCACCCGAATCCCGGTTTCTATTATCGGAACGGAGGCGGGCCGATGTTTGATATGGGTCCGTATTATCTGACTGCCCTCGTGTATCTGCTCGGTCCCATTCAGAAGATTTCCTGTTTCTCCATCAAAGGAAGACCGGTCAGAAATATCCTGGGAAAACAGACGGAGACAGAGGTCCCGACAACCTATACCGCAATTCTGTCCTTTGTCTGCGGAGCAGTCGGGACGATGACGATGAGCTTCGATACGTGGAAGACGAGGCTTCCTCTTCTCGAGGTTTATGGAACCGAAGGCAGCATAGAAGTTCCGGATCCGAATGGATTTTCCGGAAAGGTGGAAATCTTTGACGGAAATAAACTGCAGGAGACTGTAAATGCAGTGAAGGATCCGTTCCCGGCAAAACTGATTGCAATGATGCAGAATCAGGAGGCGTGCACAGAGGAGGTTCCGTCGGAGTTTGCCGCAGATCCGGATCCTCGGGGAAACATGCGCGGACTCGGCGCGAGTGATCTGGCGCAGGCTCTTCTCACAAAGCGGCAGCCGAGAGTTTCCTCATTGGTTTCGCTGCATGTGGTGGAAGCACTGAATGCATTTGAGATTTCTGCGAGAAGCGGTCGGGCGTATGAAATGACCACAACAGCCGATCGGACCGAGCCGATGGGAAAAAACTGGGAACTTTGGGAAGTAAAGTAATGAATATGATTCAGGAGGCGTTATAGTCTGCATATGCCGGTGGCTGCTGCGCGTATGGGGCGGATGTTTCCTGTAAAAAAATGAAAAATACCGGGAAAGGCGGGCATATTATGGGAAGACTTGTAACACTAATGACCTCTCAGTGGGCCGATCTGGATCTGGACACGATGTGCAGAACAGCAAAGGAAATGGGATATGATGGAATTGAACTTGCCTGTCAGGGGCAGCATCTGGATGTAAAGAGGGCGGCGACGGAGCCGGATTATGCCGAAGAAGTCAGAAATACATTGCAGAAGTATGATCTGAAGTGTGAGGCGATTGCGGCGCACGTCATCGGACAGTGTGTCGGCGACTACGACGATCCGCGTCTGAATAATTTTGCGCCGCCGGAGCTGGCTGACCAGCCTGATAAGATTCGTGCGTGGGGGATTGCGTACATGAAATACGCGGCTGTAGCTGCAAAGAATATCGGCGCTCATATCGTGACCGGTTTTACCGGTTCCCCTATCTGGAAATGGTTTTATTCTTTTCCGCAGACAACGGAGGAAATGATTCGTGACGGCTATCAGCAGATATATGATCTGTGGTGTCCGATTCTCGATGTGTTCCGGGATAACGGCGTCCGGTTTGCACTGGAGGTACATCCCGGAGAAATTGCCTTCGATTATTATTCGACACAGAGGCTTCTTGAGGTATTCGCGGACCGGCCGGAGTTTGGCATAAATTTTGATCCGAGCCATCTGATCTGGCAGGGAGTAACGCCGCATGTATTTCTGAATGATTTTATCGACAGGGTTTACCATGTGCACATGAAGGATGCGGCGGTGACACTGGATGGAAGATCAGGACTTCTTTGCTCACATATCGATTTCGGAGATTTGAGGAGAGGCTGGAATTTCCGGTCTCTGGGTCATGGAAGCGTGAATTTTGAAGAAATCATCCGCGTTCTGAATGCCCATGATTACGAAGGACCTCTTTCGGTGGAGTGGGAGGATTCCGGCATGGACCGGATTGCAGGGGCTACGGAAGCCTGTGCCTTCGTGAGAAAAGCGGATTTCAAGAAGTCTGCCATAAAATTTGATTCGGCTATTGCAAATTGACCGGAAGGAGATCAGATGATGAAAAAATATGCTGCTTATGGAATGGTCGGCGCTGGTCTGAATTCTTTTATTGGAAATGTTCACCGTGTAGCTGCCGGCTTTGACGGACTTGCTGTTCTGGCCGCCGGATGTTTCAGCAGACACAAGGATAAAAATCAGGAAACGGGAGAATTCTATCGGCTGGATGAAGAAAGAGTCTATGACGACTACAGGGAAATGGCGGAGAAAGAGGGCGCCCGGGAGGACGGCATCGATTTTGTAGTCATATCGGCACCGAACAATGCTCATTATGCGACGGCAAAGGCCTTTCTGGAAAATGGAATTCATGTTCTGTGCGAAAAGCCGCTTTGTTTTGAGGTGAGTGAAGCGGAGGAGCTAAAGAAGCTCGCGAAGGAAAAAGACCTGCTTTTCTGCGTTAATTACTCATATTCCGGCAACAATATGGTGAAAGAGGCCCGTGAACTGATACGAAGCGGGAGCATCGGACGGATCATTGACGTGAACGCGGAATATCTGCAGGAATATCTGGTTGATGATATCGGCAAAGGGGATCAGACCATGAATAAACTGTCTTCATGGAGAAAAGACCCGAAAATTGCCGGCATCTCAAACTGTGTCGGAGATATCGGTACGCATATTGAAAATACGGTATCCTATATGACCGGCCTTCGCGTAAAACGGCTGGCGGCGAAGCTGGATTACTTCGGACAGCCGCTGGATCTGAATGCAAATATGCTCGTCGAATTCGACAACGGAGCACATGGGGTATTTTGTTCTTCTCAGGTGTGCGTTGGGCATATGAACGGGCTGGTCACACGGATTTTCGGCACGGAGGGCGCAATTGAGTGGCATGAGGAACAGCCGGATATTCTGTATGTTACAAAGAAAGGACAGCCCACGCAGATCTGTTACAGAGGAATGGCTTATGTAAGTCAGAGATCCGCGGAGATGAACAGGCTTCCTGCCGGACATCCGGAAGGCCTTTATGAAGCCTTTGCGAATATTTACAAGGTCTGGATCGGTGCGGTTCTCAAGAAGGTCAATGGAGAGACACTTACGGAAAAAGACTGCGACTTTCCGTCAATCGATGACGGAATTGAAGGCGTAAAGTTCCTTCATGCCGCAGTGGAGAGCAGCCGAAGGGATGCTGCGTGGGTGGAAGTCTGAGACACATCATAATTTCATATCGAATCATTACGTAACGGTCAAACCGATGCGGCAGGTCTGCGGTGAAAAACCCGATACCTGTCGCACTGGTTTGATCTTTTTTTGTAAAAAAAGAGGAACAGATGATGGAAAGGTTTGTGAAAACACAGGGGCAGTTCCGGAATATTTCCTCCATATAGCGGAAATTGTCGCTTTGCGAATGAATTTTCGGAATGGTAGTATGGAACCATCAGAAGAGCCCGGGATCAAAGCGCTGAATGAAGAGGCGCAAAATGATAATCATGTAATGATGATAATTTTCAGAATACAGATATAAGAAAAGCTCAGGAGGAATTCAATTATGACACCAAAATTTCCAATGTTATTTCAGATCGGAATTATTGTTCGAAATGTGGATGAGGCAGTAAAGAACTGGGAAGCTATGGGTATGGGGCCGTGGTCCATCAATGAGATGAGCGGTGAAAATCCGCCGACTACAGATCTCACCATTGATGGAGTTGCCAGACATGGAAAGGTCGCAAGACAGGCGTTCCTTTCTGCGTATGGCATGGAGATTGAGCTGATTGAGCCGGTGGAGGATTCCCCCTATAAACAGTGGCTGGATGAACATGGCCCCGGCATTCACCATATTGCCGCGGCGATTGATCAGCCATACGAAGACGTTTTAAAGGAGTACAAAGAAGAAACAGGAAAAGATCCGTGGATCCGCGGTCAGGGAATCGGAGGACTTATGGATTTCTCCTACCTGGATCTCAGAGAGAAGCTTGGGGTTATCGTGGAAATTTACAAGAATATCGATCCGGCAAAGGTTGGACACAGCTTTGACGCAAAGGGTGAGCCTGCGCTGAAGTAAGATATGGATTTCTCCCGGCAGGGAAGATACAGGGCGTAACATTTGGGCTGCGGCGTTTATCGCTGCGGCAGTGATTATTCAGGAAGATAAGAGGTATACAGATATGGAATACAGCACATTTACAGAAGGCGGAAAGAAAGTAAGCCGTTTTATTGTAGGAACCATGAACATCGTCAATAAGGATGATAATGAAGAGGATTTCAAGCGCCTGGATGATGCGCTTGCTCTGGGAATCAATGTAATCGACACGGCAATGGGATATGGCCGGGGAACCACAGAGATTGCGCTCGGCAAGTATTTCGAGAGCCGGAAGAACAGAGATGATGTATTTCTGATCAGTAAATGCTGTCATCCGTCGCCGTGGCGCACAAGGGTCACAACCTACGATATGGAGGCGGATTTAAATGATGCCCTGGTAAAGATGAAAACAGATCATATTGATCTCTATATGCTTCACAGAGATGACCCTTCAAAACCGGTCGGACCGCTTGTTGAGACACTGGATAAATATTACCGCGCCGGAAAAATCGGTGCGTATGGAGCGTCGAACTGGACGATTGAGAGGATTCAGGAGGCAAACGATTATTGCCGTGCACACGGACTGAAGGGATTCTCCGTATCGAGCCCGAACTACTCTCTGGCACAGCAGTACAGCAATCCTTTTGCACCCGGATGTGTATCGATTTCCGGACCGGAAAATGCGGCGGCGCGCCAGTGGTATGAGAGGACACAGATGCCGGTGCTTGCATGGTCCTCCATGGCAGGCGGCATGATGAGCGGCAGATTTACCCGCGAAATGTGGAAAAACCGTCCGGAGGAGCTTCCTGGAAGCATTCAGGCGTATCTCGGTGAGGAGAACTTTACCAGACTGGAGAGATGTGGGATTCTCGCAAAGAAGCACGGCTGCGAGATTCCGCAGATCGCCCTTGCCTTTGAAATCGACGGACCGATGAATGTGTTCCCGATCCTGGGCGCTGCAAATAAGGCAGAGCTGCAGTCCTCGCTTCGTGCACTGGATGTAAAACTTACAAAGGAAGAGTGTGAGTATCTGGATCTTAAGAGAGATGAGATCTGAAAAACGTTCTAAGAGATAATATGTGCGTAATCTCCAAGACACATATATATACTTCTGGAAACTTCTATGCGGGCTTTGTCCGTACCATGGCATGCAATATTTATAAATGCAGGTACTGTACCGAATGGTATGGTATCTGTTTTTTTACTTTACTGGATACTGTGAAAACCGTGTTTTTCCTCTTCAAAGCGGAAAAATGGAAATTGCGAAAAAAACACCATGAAGTACCTTTAATTTATAAAAGTTCGCGAACGCAATTGAAGAGTTAATACAAAAAGGATGATAAATTTTTTATGATACAGGAGGAAATTCGGTATGAAGTACAGGAATATGGTCGGTATCGGTCTGGCTGTAATTATGGCAGTCTCCATGACCGGTTGTGGAAGCTCTGCAAATTCAGCGCAAACAGGTTCAAGTGCAGGGGCTGCAGTGAATACATCGAAAAGTGATTCGGGAGAATCCTCGTCTGTGGTGACAACGTCGTCTTCGGGAGGAGATACGGTTTCGGCGATTACCTCTCTTGCAGCAGATCCGGCTAATACCCAAAAAACGGATGAAACTCTGGTGGTATCCTGCCAGTCAGAACCCTCAGGGCTCTGGGCTGGAACCGGAAAAATGGAGAATGAAATCCAGATTATTGACAATACGATCATGGATCGACTGGTTAAGCTAAGCGATGACAAGCAGGAAGTGCTTCCATGCCTTGCCACGGAATGGGAATGGACAGACAACAGCCATATCCGCTTCACCATCCGGGATAACGTAACTATGACAGACGGTTCTCCGCTGACACCTGAGGATTGTGTATATACATTCCAGACGCTTGCGGCAAACAGTGCAAATACAGATACAGGAAGATACATTGACCCGGATACCACAACGGTAAATGACGAGCATTCCTTTACACTGGGATTAAAGGAAGCGGATCCGGATATTCTGTATATGCTGGCATGGTCGAATTTCGGTATTTTCAGTGAAGATGAGGTAAATGCCGCGGGAGGAATTGATGCCGCGGTCAATGCTCCAGTTATGGGATGCGGTCGTTACAAATTTGTGGAGTGGGTGCGGGGAGAATCCGTTACCGTTGAAAGAAATGAAAATTATTGGGATCCGGATTATACGGGATATTATAAAACCATAAAATTTGTCTTTACGCAGGATCCTGCGGCGCGTGAGATGGCAGTTGAAGCAGGAAATGCACAGGTAGCCATGCAGATGCCGGTTTCACAGGCGGCTACTTATGTGGGCAATTCTGCTGTTCAGGTTAAAATCTATGGATTCGGACAGGTTCATCATCTGTATTATAATCTTCGCGATGGTGCGTGCAAGGATGAAAAAGTCCGCCAGGCGATTCAGGCAGCACTGGATTTTAATGCAATTGCACAGGTTGGAACGGCAGGGTATTCGGGAGTCGCGACTGGCTGGTTCGCAAACAGCAGCAAATACCATACGGATACATATGCGGAAGGAGAACGGACAAGAGATGTCGAGAAAGCAAAGCAGCTCCTGTCAGAGGCGGGGTATCCGGACGGACTTGAAATATCTACCGTTACGACTGCAGATGGAACGATGCTTGCGACTGCAGTACAGGATCAGCTGAGAGAAGCGGGGATTACCTTAAATATCAACACAGCCGATACACCGCAGTTTGTACAGGATGCTTTCAATGGCAATTACGATATCATTTTTGTGGGATCAGATGAGTTTGTGCGAACACCGACAGCCTTTACGGCTTTCCGCACGGCAAATCTGAACTACTGTATTGGCGGACCGAAGTGGACAACGGATGAAATCGACAAGTCCATAGCGGAAGCACTGTCAGAGACGGATGTCGATAAAGCAAAAAAAGAGCTGGCACAGATTGAACAGACGTTTAAGGAAAATTACTACGTGGAAGATCTTTTTGAGGAACAGTACAGTGTAATCCTGGCACCGAATCTGAAGGGAATTACAACGATGGAAAGAGGTTGGCCGGACATGACTACGTTCTATGCGGAATAATAGAAATGGATATCCAGAAGTCCTGTGAAAAGTGAAATTTCCTAATCAATGGTTTGCATAGGATCCTGTTGCAGGAGACATCAGAGACTGTTAAAATAACATCAACTGGAATATTAGAGGGGCTGTCGCATGAGCTGAAGAGTTTTCTTGAGGTTCTATGCGGAAGCCTCTTTGCAGTTTTGGATGATGGGGTGGCTTGATGCAGGAATTAACCGGGTATCCGTACATGGATTATATTACGCATTCCCTGGAGATGCAGAGATCCGGGGATATTCAGCTGTTATACTGCGTACAGGGCGCGGCAATGATGAGGTTAAACGGAAGCGATATTGATATGAAGACCGAAGATGCCGTCGGAATCAATGTCGGGGACTTCTGGTCACTGACGGTATCTGCGAATGCAGTGATCTTGAACGTGAGAATAGAAGCCTATCGCCTGAAAAAAATGACGGGGAAGACTGGGATAAGGGTCCTCCTGAATACCACGGAGTTTCGTTCTCGCGATTTCGGCTTGCTCCATTATCTTTTCTCGTCTCTGGTTCGCGATTCGGCGAAAGAACGGTCGGAATTCAAAGTTACAAGCCTGTATTACCTTTTGTGGGACAGTATCTGCGCCAAATTTCTGCAGACAGATTCGGACAAGGCAGACAGAAGAAACAGTCTTCGGGATGAGGTGTTGGGAAAGATCCTCGAGGAAAATAGGCAATCACCGTCTCTGACATCTATGGCTGAGGAATACCATATGTCTGCTTCTGCATTTTCCAGATATTTTCACAGAGAAACCGGTGAGAATTTCATGGAATTTGTACGAAACGTGCGTCTGGACAAGGCA
This sequence comes from uncultured eubacterium 1-6, assembly GCA_903789595.1. GTDB lineage: Bacteria > Bacillota > Clostridia > Lachnospirales > Lachnospiraceae > Bilifractor. The sequence continues at coordinate 15,298 of CAIFEZ010000002.1, read as the reverse complement.
AAGGATCTCTTGCTTGCGACAGACAAGCCGGTGACGGATATCGCTTTTGAATGTGGATTCGCGAGCCTTTCTTCCTTTCACCGAAATTTCAGAGCATGTGTGCATATGTCTCCCGGCGACTATCGCATTTACAGACGGGAGCAGTCCGACGCTGCGATGCAGGAGAATGTGAAAAAGATAAGCCGGTCGATGGAACAATTTCACGGTACAGACGATTCAGAGGTTACATGCGAATCCCGGAGTATTCACGCGAATGCGGAAAAGTATATTGTCTGCGATCATTTTCCGGAGGATATCATCAATATGGATATGGCGGAGAATCTTCTGGACGCAAGAATACAAGATCAGCTGCGGTATGCGTCCGGGTGGCTGGGGATTCGGTATGTACGGCTTTCAAATCCTTTTTCTGGGCCGATGCAAATCAGGATGGGACACCAGACAGAGAAACTGAACTTTGAGAAACTGGATACCGTTTTTGATTTTTTGATATCGCTTCATGTGGCTCCGATTCTGGAACTGCCGGAAAAACTGAATAAGATTCAGATGGGGCTGTTCAGTGAATCAGATCAGGAAGGCTTTCAAAAATCAATGTATCGCACACAGTTCGAGGACTTGGCCGAATGGCAGGACTTTTTCGCGAAGTTTCTGAGACATTTGATGGAACGCTACACGGTATCAGAGGTCAGCGGATGGAAGTTCGAGATATGGTATGATGCGGAACATTATACCGGATTGAGCCGATATCCGTTTATGGAGTTTTACCGCTGCACCTATAAACAGATTCGAAAATTCCTCCCGGGTGCGGAGATACTGGCAAGCGGACTTACAGCAATGATGGATGAAAGGACGCTCAGAGAGATTCTTCGGTTCTGGAAGGAGTCGGATCAGATGCCGGATGGACTGAGCCTTCTGATATATCCTTATTCGCGCGTGGAAAATGAGACGGAAGTAATAGCTGTGATGGATGGGGCAGACGGAAGATTTATACGAAATGAGCTGGAAAGATATCGGTGCATCCTGCAGGAGGAGCAGTATCCGGAAACTCCTCTGTGGGTCACGGAGTGGAATACATCATTATCGCAGAGGAACGCATATAATGACAGCACGGCGAAAGGATGTCATATGCTGACACAGATGACGGACGCCGTCGGCCTTGCCGCACATATGGGATACTGGAATCTTTCGGACTGGAATGCACAGGGGTATGATACGGATCGGCCTTTTTTCGGAGGAGGCGGATTGGTTTCCAAGGACGGTATCCCCAAACCAGCGTTCTGGACAATTGCGTTCACGAGGTTTCTTGGAAATAAGGTACTTGCAGGAGACAGCTCATATCTGCTTACCAGAAGAGGGGAAAACGAGTATTCGTTTTTGTTTTTTAATCCCAGAAAATTCAACGCGTTGTTTCTGCAGGGAAAAGAGAAAGAGTGCACGCCTGAAAATCTCCCATACATTTTCCGCAACAAAAACTCCATGCGGTTTGTTGTAAATCTTTCAAATCTGGAAAACGGAAATTATCAGCTGGCAGTTTTTCGAATGCGCGAGGAAGAGGACAACCCGCTTGCAGAGTGGAAAAGACTGGGATACCAGTCTATGTTGAGGCAGGACGAGGTTGATTATCTGAAAGCAATCTGTATTCCGCGAAGGTCACAGGAGGTGGTGACAGTTGAAAATGGCACAGCCGTCATTGATCTGACACTTGGAGCCAATGATTTTGCGCTGATATTATTTCATAAAATGGTGTAGAACGCAAAAAATGCCAATTGATGTGCATCATTTGCAAACGTCTGTAATCTTTTGCGTAAAGTGAGAAGATCGGAAAAGACATCCGACAAGGTCCGGGTAGCTGTAATTTGCATCTTTTTTTATCATTAAAACATCGCAGATACTTACAGGGAGGTGTTTTTATGAAAGAAAAGAGAAGGGAAGCGGGGAAATCAGCGGTTGTCATGTATGGCGTGGGCAATTTCTCTGCGCAGCTGTCCTGGACAATGGTCAGCACGTATCTTTCCGTATTTTATACGGATGTGTTCGGGCTGACGCCAATGGCGGTTTCTATTCTTATGCTTGTCGCCAAAGTATGGGATGGCATCAATGATCCGATGATGGGCGCAATTATGCAGAAGAACCATTCCAGGTGGGGAAAATACAGACCGTTCATTTTTGTGGGAAGTCTGATCCTGATGGTATTCACGGTCCTGACCTTTTCGGTTCCGGGATTCGGTTCCACAGGGAGGCTGGTCTGGGCGTATGTCACTTACATAGGGCTTGGAATGAGCTATACCATGGAAAATGTTCCGTTTAATGCGCTGCCGTCAAGGATGACCAAGGATCCGAACCGGATCAATCAGATCTTTTCGTCCGGTATGATGGGAGGCGCAGCGGGAGGAATCCTCCTGATGAGCTGCACGCTGCCGATTGTCACGCTGCTCGGTGAGGGAAGCCAGAAGGCCGGATATCAGAGGACCGCGGCTTTATATGCGGCTGTATCGGTAGTGCTGAATATCATTGTCCTGCATTTCTGCCAGGAAAATGTGGAAGATGCGCCGGACGCGTCAAAATCCGAAATAAGCACGCGGGAGAGCTTTGCCGCTATATTCCGTAACAAAAATCTGATGCTTTTGTTCCTGTATACGCTGATCATGATGACAGCAGTTATGGGACGTGTCGGGGTTATGGTTTACTTCTATATGTATTGTGTAAATGCTCCGGCGCTGATGGGGATCTTGATGATCATTCCGAATATCGCAGGACTGGCTGTCATGCCCCTGGCTCCTGCTGTGATGAAGAAATATGGCAAGAAAGCAGCCGCAATTTTGGGATGCGTTCTTGGCGCTGTCGGCCTGGCCATGATGTTTTTCGGCCCATATACCAACATTCCGTGGATGGTTGCGGCAAGTGTGATCTACGGGTTATACAGCATCGGAGCACCATGCGGAGGAGGACTTCTGATCGACGCGGTCGATGATTATGAAGCAAGTGAAGGTGTACGGACAGAGGGACTGGCATTCTCGGTAAACGGACTGATGAATAAGATCGGCGGAGGAATCGGAAGCGCGGCCGGAATCGCCCTGATTGGTGCCTTCGGATATCAGAACGGGACGAAGATCACGGAAAGTATTAAAACTGGAATTAATCTCGGCGCGAACTGTATGCCGTTTCTTATTATGCTGGCAGCTATTGTGCCGCTTCTGTTCTACAATCTGGATGAGAAGAAGATGGCTGAGGTCCGGCAGAAATTACAGCAGAAGCAGATAAGAGAGTGAGAAATGCTATGAACAGAGAAAAAGAGAATCTTGAAATTTGTACAGACAAGGGAATCGTAGAGGGCGTTCAAATGGACGGATATGCTGTGTTCCGCGGCATTCCGTTCGCAAAGCCGCCGGTGGGAGAGCTTCGCTGGAAGGCGCCGCAGGATATGAATGCCTGGGAAGGAGTATATAAGGCGGATAATTTTGCCAGAATCTGTCCGCAGCGGCCGGCCAGAGAACCGAATCCGTTTTATAAGGAATTTTATGCAAATCCGGAATATCAGAGGGAAATGAACGAGGACTGTCTGTATCTGAATATCTGGGTGCCGTCGGAAGCAAAGAGAGAGAAATTGCCTGTAGCTATATATATTCATGGCGGCGGGTTTGGCGGCGGTTACAGCTCGGAGATGGAGTTTGACGGGGAAGGTTTCGCCAGACGTAATGTTATATTTGTAAGTATTGCTTATCGGCTCGGCATCTTCGGATTTCTGGCTCATCCGTGGCTTACAGCCGAGAATGAGAGGCATATTTCGGGAAATTACGGAATTCTGGATCAGATTGCCGCTCTGAACTGGGTGTACAGGAATATCGAAGCATTCGGCGGGGACAGAGACAATATCACTGTATTCGGTCAGTCTGCCGGATGCATGAGTACGCAGGTTTTGATATCAAGCGGTCTGACGGATGGTAAAATCGCGAAAGCAATTTTTCAAAGCGGACTTTCCTGCGAGGATGAATTGCTGGCGGTACCGACACTTCGTGAAGAAGAGGAGTACGGACAAAAGATCGTAGAGGTCACGGGCGCAAAGAATCTGGATGAACTTCGCAAAATGGATGCGGAGACTTTGATGAGCGCCAAGGATATCTTTGATCAGGAGTGCTGGAGCAAGGCAGAGGATGGAGCCGGAGCTTTGCGAATCGTTCCGAATGTAGATGGATATGTGCTGAAAGAAAATGTCAGGGACGCGTACCGGAGAGGGAATTTTAAGAAAATTCCATATATGGAAGGCGTTGTGACTGAGGATCTTGGCACAAAAGAGGAGGACAGGAAAAAACGTGTGCCGGGCATGCTGCTTCAAGAGTGTGAACGCTGGGCAGAAAAACAGCAGGAAACCGGTGGTAAGCCTTCTTATGTATACTGGTTTGACCGGACGCTTCCCGGAGACAATCTGCCCGCCTGGCATTCCCTTGAGCTCTGGTACGTGATGGGAACTCTGGACCGTGCATGGAGACCGTGGGAGAAACATGACTATGAACTGGCGGAAGAGGTGCAGAACTGCTGGGCAAACTTTATGCGTACCGGGGATCCCTGCGGCAGCAATACCGGGGAATGGAGACCATATACAAAGGAAGATCCTTTTGTCAGAAAGTTTGAATGACGTAAAAATAAAAATATCCAGTCAAGTAGAAACACTTGACACAGCTCATTAAATTGTGTAGGATAAGCGGGTACGTTTGAAAAACGCGCCCGTTTTTTCTCGTGGGCGGCGGGACAGGAGACCGGGAATTGCCATGGAAGAGTTTGTAGAGAAATCATATCTTTTTGATTTTTACGGCGAACTTCTGACAGAGCATCAGAGACGGATCTACTCGGAGATTAATTTTGACGATTATTCTGCCGCGGAGGTGGCCAGAGATGAGGGCATCAGCCGCCAGGGCGTACACGACCTGATGAAACGGTGCGACAGAATTCTGGAGGATTACGAGAACCGGCTTCACCTAGTGGAGAAGTTTCTGAAGATCCGGGACAGTGTCAGGGAGATTCAGAAGCTGACGGACTCCGGGGAAAAGGATCACCGGGCCGACGCCGCGGAGATGAACCTTCGCATGGAGAAGATTCACGGAATTTCCTCTTCGATACTGAGAGAACTGTAGACACAGATCTGAAGGGGCTGTACACGCAGGCGGCAGGCTTGAAGGAATGGAAGATACAGGTATATGCCGCAGGATATGAGGAACAGAGAGTATGGCATTTGAAAGCTTAACCGATAAACTTCAGAACGTATTCCGGAATCTTCGGAGCAAGGGTAAGCTGACGGAGGATGATGTTCACGCCGCGCTGAAGGAAGTCAAGATGGCACTTCTGGAGGCAGATGTCAATTTCAAGGTTGTCCGCAAATTCACAAAGACCGTGGAGGAGAAGGCAATCGGGCAGGACGTCATGAACGGACTGAATCCCGGACAGATGGTGGTCAAGATCGTGAATGATGAGCTGATCAACCTGATGGGCTCCGAGACGACGGAGCTTCCGCTGAAGCCGGCTTCCCAGATTACGGTCCTGATGATGATCGGTCTTCAGGGTTCCGGTAAGACGACGACCGCCGCGAAGCTTGCGGGCAAGCTGAAGCAGAAGGGAAGGAAACCTCTTCTGGTGGCCTGTGACGTGTATCGTCCGGGTGCGATTGAACAGCTGCAGACCAACGGCAGCAAGGTCGGGGTGGATGTATTCTCGATGGGCAGCAAGGCAAAGCCGGTCGACATTTCAAAGGCAGCCTATGAGCATGCCAGAAGCAACAGCTATAACGTGGTCATTCTCGACACGGCCGGCCGTCTGCAGATCGATGAATCGATGATGGAAGAGCTGGTGGCCATCCGGGAAGCGGTGACCGTTGACTGTTCGATCCTGGTGGTGGACGCCATGACGGGACAGGAAGCTGTCAACGTGGCGAAGACCTTTGAGGATAAGGTCGGCATCGATGGAGTGGTGCTGACAAAGCTCGACGGAGATACAAGGGGCGGCGCGGCACTGTCGATCCGTTCCATCTGCGGCAAGCCGATCCTGTACGTTGGTATGGGAGAGAAGATGGAGGACCTGCAGCAGTTCTATCCCGACCGCATGGCATCCAGAATTCTCGGCATGGGCGATGTGCTCAGTCTGATCGAGAAGGCGCAGGCGAACGTCGATGAAGAGAAAGCCAGGGAGATGGAACAGCGTGTTCGGAAGGCACAGTTCACCTACGACGACTACATGACCAGCATGGAGCAGATGAAGAATATGGGCGGTATCTCAAGCGTCCTTTCCATGATGCCGGGAATGACCGGAAGCAAGATGAAGGAAGTGGAAGGGATGATCGATGAGAAGGACCTCGCCAGAAAAGAGGCTATCGTCCGCTCGATGACGCCGAAGGAGCGGGCAAATCCCGATCTGATGAATATCTCCAGAAAACGGAGGATCGCCGCCGGAGCCGGCGTAGACATTTCGGAGGTCAATCGTTTTATCAAGCAGTTTGATCAGACCCGGAAGATGATGAAGCAGATGCCCGGCATGATGAAGCAGCGCGGCAAGAGGGGAATGTTCGGAAAAGGAGGTTTCAATTTTCCTTTTTGACGGAGCGGAGAGATCCGGAACGGCGGGAGGAAGATTGTTCTCATAGAAGTAATCAGGGGGAGAGACCTTACAGATTACAGAATCACATCACATACAATATTTTATTTAATGGAGGAAAAGAACAATGGCAGTTAAAATTCGTCTGAAGAGAATGGGACAGAAGAAAGCACCTTTCTATAGAATCGTAGTAGCAGATGCGAAGTCTCCGAGAGACGGCAGATTCATCGAGGAGATCGGCACCTACGATCCGACCAAGGACCCGAGTGTGTACAAGGTAGATGAGGAAGCTGCTCAGAAGTGGCTGAAGAACGGCGCTCAGCCGACAGCAGTCGTTGAGAAGATCTTCAAGCTCGCCGGCATCCAGAAATAATCATATTCAAGCCGGAGGTGGATTTTTGTGAAAGAGCTGGTTGAAGTAATCGCCAAAGCTCTTGTAGATAATCCCGATGAAGTGGTTGTCACGGAGATCGAAGACGGCAACGAGCTTCGAATTGAACTCAAGGTTGCGGCGGCGGACATGGGTAAGGTCATCGGACGGCAGGGGAGAATTGCGAAGGCAATCCGCTCCGTTGTGAAGACCGCCTCTACCCGGATCGACAAAAAGGTGACAGTCGAGATCATCGAGTAAATCGCATGGGCAGCTTGCGGTGACTGATAAATGATAAATAAGAGCAGTCGTTTAAGGAGCATCTCCTTCGGGCAGGTGCTGCTTGTACGGCGGCTCTTTTTTACTCAGGCAGCGATGGACATACGGCCATGATGCGGCCGGAACAGCTACACAGGAGAGATGCGTTTATATGGAAAAATTTCTGAAAATCGGTGCGGTGACGACGACTCACGGCGTCCGTGGCGAGATGAAGGTGTATCCCACGACAGACGATCCGGAGCGCTTCCTTGATCTGGACGAGGTGATTCTGACAAACGGAAAGCAGTCGGAGACACATCAGATCCTCAGCGTCAGGTTTTTCAAGAACCTTGTGATCTTGAAACTGGAGGGGATCGAATCCATGGATGATGCGGTGAAGTATCGTACATGGGATGTGATGATACCCCGGGAAAAGGGAGTGCCGCTGAAGGAGAATGAGTACTATGTCGCGGATGTAATCGGAATGACGGTACGTACCGAGGACGGACAGATCCTCGGTACGCTGAAGGATGTCATCGAAACCGGGGCCAATGACGTGTATGCCGTTCAGACACGGGAGCACGGCGAAGTGTTGATTCCCGCAATTAAAGCGTGTATTATGAAGGTTAACGTCGAGGAAGGCGAGATGACAGTGCATCTGCTTCCCGGTCTGATCGACGGGTAAGCAAAGCGGTGGTACGCTGCAGCTTCGGAATACGCTGCCGGCGATTGCCATCCGGGATGGCTTTTTTGAAAAGAGAGGTATACACGAATTGAAAAAATGCATACATTGTGGCGCGGAGCTGCCGGATGAGGCGAAGGCCTGCAGCAACTGCGGATGGCCGGTAGGCAAACCGGATACGGCTTCCGGGAAATCTCCGGAGACGCCGCCGGCATCGTCAGAAGAACCTTCCGGAGATCATGCGGACATGCCGCCGGCATCGTCAGAAGAACCTTCCGGAGATCATGCGGACATGCCGCCGGCA
>CAIFEZ010000002.1:0-7008 GCA_903789595.1 uncultured eubacterium 1-6 | reverse complement strand
GCCGGCATCGTCAGAAGAACCTTCCGGAGATCATGCGGACATGCCGCCGGCATCGCCAGAAGAACCTTCCGGAGATCATGCGGACATGCCGCCGGCATCGTCAGAAGAACCTTTCGGAGATCGTGTAAATGTACCGCAGGCAGCAGGAAAGAAATCCGAGGATGCAGAAAAGAGCACGGATACGCAGAGCACTTCAGGTATACAAAGCTCCGCGGACGGGCAAGGCTCGGACGGACGGGAGAAACCGGCGGGACCGTCGGATACCTGCGAGAGAAATGCGGAAGGCGGCGGGCAGATAGAACCGTCGGCCTCGGCGGACCATGGCGTCGTATGGGATAAGGATGATTCCGAGGACAAGATCGATATTCCCTGGGATCCGAAGGAGGCTGACCGGAAAAAGGCCGAGGCAAGAAATAGCGGCGGGCAGGAAAACGGCGGATCCGCGGATGCGGCAAATTCCGGAAACGGCGGAGACAGGACCGGGTCCGGAAATGCCGAAAATCATGACGATCAGCCGGGCGGCTACTGGTTTCAGGGAAAATGGCACCCCATGTCGGACCTGAATGCTGACAGCGGCGGCAATAAGGGAAGCACAGATTCCGGCAGCGGCAGGTACTGGGAAAACGGTGCCTGGCACGACGGTCCGTCCGGCGGCAATTCCGGTAACGGCTGGAACGGCAGCGGTTCAAATGGCGGAAATTACAACAGCGGCTGGAACGGCGGCGGTTCGAACGGAGGAAATCTGAACAGCGGCTGGAACAGCGGGAACGCAAACGGGAGCTGGAACAGCGGTCAGAATGGTGGCTGGAATGGCGGATGGAACGGAAATCAGGGCGGCTCTTACGGTCCGGGATATCCGGCGAGGAACAACAGTTTTGCGGTCGCTGCCATGGCCCTGGCGGTGATCTCGATTTTTCTGAACAGCCTGTACTGCATCCCGTCTGTTCTCGGAATTTTCTTCGCGATTGTCGCGCTGAATCAGATCCGGAAGAATCCGGGAGTATACAAGGGAAAGGGAATGGCAATAGCCGCTCTGATCATGTGTATTGTGCTGTTTATCCTGTACCTGTTTGCCTTCATTGAGGTGGCAAGGCTGATGCGGGATCCTGCTTTTATGAAACAGATCGAGGAATATCTGCAGCAGCTGCAGGGAACTTCCTCTTCATCCGCGTCACAGGCGGCGGCGGTTTTTCGGCTGTGACCGCCGAAGACGCTGAAAGGGCACTTGGCGCAGGCGGCGGGCCGTATCCGCTCATTCACAGTATAAAGCGGCGGGCGCATACTGCGGCAGATTTGAGTATATTGCGGCGCGGGTAAAGCCCGTATGAGGTTTATCGGCTTGAATTTTTATGTGTTGACTTTGTTTCCGGAAATGATAGAGAATGCCGTCGGAACGAGCATTACCGGGCGGGCCATTAAGAGTGGCAGTATATCCGTGGAAACGGTGAATATCCGTGATTTTTCCACGAGAAAGACCATGCGTGTGGACGATTACCCCTACGGGGGCGGCGCGGGGATGGTGATGGAACCGGAGCCGGTATTCCGGGCGGTGAAATCCGTTGAGGGGAAAATCGGACGCAGACCGCGGGTGGTCTACATGACACCTCAGGCCAGGGTGCTGGATCAGACCAAGGTGGAGTCCCTCGCGCAGGAAAAAAATCTGGTCATCCTGTGCGGACACTATGAAGGAATCGACGAGCGAGTGCTTCAGGAGACGGTGACCGATTACATCTCGATCGGCGATTATGTGCTGACGGGAGGAGAACTCGGTGCCCTGGTTCTGATCGATGCGGTATCCCGGTTTGTCCCCGGCGTGCTATCCAATGAGGAATCGTCCCAGTTTGAATCCCTGCAGGACAACCTGCTGGAATATCCGCAGTACACGAGACCGGAGGTCTGGCACGAGCGGAGCGTGCCTCCGGTTCTTCTGTCCGGTGATCATCGGAGGATCGAGGAGTGGAGACATGAAGAGTCTCTGAAACGCACAAAGGAGCGCCGCCCGGATCTTCTGAAGAACAGCTACCGTGTGATTTGCGCAAGCTATGGCCTGCCGGAGACGGCGGAAAGGGGACGTCTTCTGACGGAGCGCATATCCCGGTACGGGGAATATATGGATTATAACCGCCGCAAGCTTCAGAAGACATCTTTTCATATGAAACCGTGGAATCTGCTGCTTCTGGCGATGCCCGGGGCGGCCGGAGATGCGGCAGAGCCTTCAGCGGAGACGGCCTCCGCGGTGCGGTATGACCCGTCTGTTCCGTTTGCGGAAAGGTTCCGCGGCCTTTACGGGTCAGAGACCCCGGCTGTTCTCGTCGGAAACGGGAACGAGATTGCGGAAGCTTCGGCGTTTCTAGAACGGAGAAGCTTCCGGGTAATTGCAGAAGTCAGCCCAGACACCTTTGGCGACGAGAGGCTTCTTCAAAATGCTGCGCTTGCTGTCAGAGAAAAAACCTTGCATTTCCATTGACAGCAGTGTATAATATCAAAGTCTGCGGACGGGTAAGCAAGTCCCGGATGATGGTCCGCTGTCACGTTTATCGGTGGTATGAACATCCATTTTTATATATTGTCAAGGAGAGATAGAAATGAACGAGATTATCAAGAAGATCGAAGAAGAGCAGCTGAAGAAGGAAGTTCCGGAGTTCCGCGTAGGCGATACCGTTAAGGTTTACGGTAAGATCAAAGAGGGAAACCGTGAGAGAATCCAGGTATTCGAGGGCGTTGTACTGAAGAAGCAGGGCGGAAGCAACCGCGCTACATTCACCGTTCGCAAGACTTCCAACGGCATTGGTGTCGAGAAGACATGGCCGCTTCATTCTCCGCTTGTAGAGAAGGTTGAGGTTGTTCGCCAGGGTAAGGTAAGACGTGCGAAGCTGAACTACCTCAGAGGTCGTTCCGGTAAAGCCGCAAAGGTTAAAGCACTGGTTAAATAATTCATTTCGAACGGACAAGGAGGCCCCAAAAGGAGTCTCCTTTTTTATAACGATCAGGCGCTGGCCGGAACCGGGTCCGAGACGGATGGGTTTGCCGTGATCTCGGATATGACGAAGAATGAAAAGTGGGGGACCTGCGCAGAGGCACTGAAGCCTACGATGTCCATTCTTGATCCGGAATACACCTATTCGGTATCAAGGAAGCAGACCGCGGCCGGGACCGCGGACATGATGAGTCATACCTTCGAGAACTATTTTACAAAGGAACCCGGATGCGATGTTCAGCAGAGATTCGCGGAAGGCCTTCTGAAGACCATGATCAAATACGGTCCGATTGCTCTGGAGGAGCCGGACAACTACGATGCGCGCGCAAATCTGATGTGGTCTGCAAGTCATGCGATCAACGGTCTGATCTCGGACGGAAGCAAGCCGACATGGTGTGTGCATCCGATGGAACACGAGCTCTCTGCATTCTACGACATCACGCACGGAGAAGGTCTTGCCATCCTCACCCCGGTCTGGATGGAATTTGTTCTCGGGAAAGATCCTTCTGCGGCCCGGAATTTTGCCGAGTACGGGAGAAATGTGTGGGGAATCTCAAGTGAAGACGACACGGAAGCTGCGAAAGAAGCGATCGCGAAGACGCGGACGTTCCTGTTTGAGACCATGGGTCTTCCGGAAAATCTCCGGGCGGTCGGAATCGACAGCACCGAAAACTTCGAGGCAATGGCGGCGAAGGCGGCCAGGAAGAGCGTGGGAAGCTTTGTTCCGCTTACCAGAAGAGATATCGTCGAGATTTACCAGGCTGCCTATTAAGTGCACGGAACAGCCAGTAATGCTCCGGCAAAGGGACTGCAAAATCCTTGCCGCTTTCGCGGTGCATGAACAGTAACCCGCCCGGCCACAGCGCGGTCGGGCGAGGCGAATCCGCCGTGGCTATTTTCTGTCTGATGTGTTATGATTTTTACACAGATGACAACAGACGGGGGCAGAAACTATGGGGAGAGCAGGAAGAGGCAGACGGGATACACCGGCTAGAGCGAAGACGGTGGAGCAGCAGGCACTGGAGCGGCGTCAGGCAGAGGCAGCGCTTCGGCGGGATGCCGAGCGGGACACAGAGAGACCGGAAGGGACCGATGTCCGGAAGGAGCGCAGAGGCGTGAAGAAGGCTTATCAGCACCCGCGGGGATTCCGGATCGGCGGATGGTGTGCTGCGGCCGCTCTTATGCTTGTGCTGGCGTTTTTGTTTGCGAATGCGTTCTGCCGCAGCGTTGTGATCAATGAGGGATCGATGGAGCCGACGCTTTCTGCCGGACAGACTTGTCTGATTAATGAGGCGGCTTATCGGCTGGGACGGCCGAAGCGCGGTGATATTATCGTATTCCGCTCGGGAAACGGCAGGTACGGGGAAGGCATCCGAATCAAGAGAATCGTGGGGCTTCCCGGCGAAACGGTTCAGATCAGTGACGGAAAAATCCTGATAAACGGAACCGCGGAGGAAGATCAGTTTGCATCGATCGTTGATCCGGGGCTGGCATCGGAACCGGTCACGCTTGACTCGGATGAGTATTTCGTGCTCGGCGACAACCGGAACGGGAGTGAAGACAGCCGTTATGATGCGGTGGGCAATGTCGCGGAGTCGGACATCATCGGGAAGCTCTGGCTTCGGGTTCGGCCGTTTCGTCAATTTTCCTTCCTTCGTTAGACCGTAGAGCGGGACTGGAGCCTGCCGGGAGCAGGAAGACAGGAAGAGGCATTTGCAGGAGGACTTGAATGGAAATACAGTGGTATCCGGGACATATGACAAAGGCAAAGCGTCAGATGCAGGAGGATCTGAAGCTGATCGACATTATCATCGAGCTGATCGACGCGAGGGTTCCCTATTCCGGACGCAATCCGGATATCCGAAGCATGGGAGCGCAGAAGTCCAGACTGATTGTACTCAATAAATCGGATCTTGCGGATGAGAGTAAGAACAAACTGTGGAAGGAATATTATCAGGCGCAGGGCGCGCAGGTTCTGCTGGCAGATTCCAGAAACAGGGCATCGCTGAAGCAGGTTCAGCCGCTGATCCGGGAGGCGTGCAGGGAGAAAATAGAAAGAGACCGGCGCCGGGGAATCCGGAACCGCACGATCAAGGCGATGGTTGCCGGCATTCCGAATGTAGGGAAGTCTACATTCATCAATTCATTGGCAGGAAGAGCATCGGCAAAGACAGGGAACAGGCCCGGCGTCACAAAGGGAAAACAGTGGATTCACCTGAGCCGGGAGCTGGATCTTCTGGACACGCCGGGCATTTTATGGCCGCGGTTTGATGACCCGGAGGCGGGAGTGCGCCTGGCACTGATCGGTTCGGTCAGCGATGAGGTGGTGCAGACGGAGGAGCTTTCTCTGGAGCTGATCCGCTGGCTGACGGCAGAATATCCGGGCCTGCTGGAGGCGAGATACGGCGCTGACGAGTCGGAAGAACCGGCGGCGATTCTAGAGAAGATCGCGGTAAACCGGAAATGCCTGGCAGCGGGAAATCAGGTCTCCTGTGAGAAGGCGGCAGGCATTCTGCTGGACGAGTTCCGCAGAGGCGTTGTCGGAAGAGTGACACTGGAGACTCCGCAGGAGTGCGGGAATGCACAGCGCGGAAGGGGATAGAGATCAGTTATGACAAAAAAAGAGGAAGCGGAATTAAAACGTGCGGAAAAGCTTCGAAAGGAAATGGAGAGGGTGGAGGCCCTCTGTGAATTTGAGAAAAGATATCCGGACTGTGAGCTGATCTGCGGAATTGATGAGGTGGGAAGAGGGCCGCTTGCCGGACCGGTAATGGCGGGCGCCGTGATTCTTCCGAAAGATCTTCGCATCCGTTACATCAATGATTCCAAGAAGCTTTCCGAGAAAAGGCGGGAGGAGCTGTTTGAAGTGATTTCGCGTGAGGCCGTTGCGGTCGGGATCGGCGCGAATTCTCCGGAGCGGATCGATGAGATCAACATTCTTCAGGCGACGTATGAGGCAATGCGGATGGCGGTCGCAAAGCTTGGGGTAAGTCCGGATCTTCTTCTGGTGGACGCGGTTCATATCCCGGAGCTTGCGGTCAGACAGGTCTCTATCGTGAAGGGAGACGCGAAGAGCCAGAGCATCGCCGCTGCGAGCATCATGGCGAAGGTTACGAGAGATCATCTCATGGCGGAGTATGACCGGAGATTTCCGGAATATCATTTTGCAAAGAACAAGGGGTACGGAACAGCGGAGCACATCGCGGCTCTGAAGGAGTACGGACCCTGTGCGATCCATCGGAGAACGTTTATCGGCCATTTTGTGGACGTCTGATCGGAGACATGCCACATACCGCTCGTGTGCGGGACTAAGTGAGCCCGCGTCCCCTGTATGTGCGGGGCGAAGCAAGTCAGCGGCGTATATATACCGGTGCGGAATAGTTACATCTTTTTCGGCATATCTGAACCAGAGAATACATATCGAGAAAATTCGGATCCCCGGTTCCGGGGCAAAAACCCTTTGTTATTGGCAGGTTATTTATGGCTTGACGGCCGTGTTTCCGGACATGTGCGTTGCGGCAGACGCGGCTGCCGGCGTGACATACGGGAGGCGCATGTGAATAAGAGAAAAACAGGATCAAGATATGAGGTTCTTGCGGCCCGATATCTGGAGAAGAAGGGATATCTGATTCTTCGGCAGAATTTTCGATGCCGGGCGGGGGAAATTGACCTGATTGCGCGGGATCAGACGGAAGGACAGGAATGCCTTGTTTTCACAGAGGTAAAGTACAGGAAAAACGGAGCTGCCGGCCTTCCTGAGGAGGCGGTGAATGCGAATAAAAGGCGAAGAATCAGCCGCGCGGCGGACTATTTCCGGGTGCAGTACCGGATTCCCATGGATGTGCCGTGCCGGTTTGATGTGATAGCGATTGAGGGGGAACGGCTGAGACACCATATCAACGCATTTGAATATGAGACACAAAAGCGGTACTGAAATCGCACACGAATACTGTGCATTCGGCTGTGCTCGCTGGTAAATCGCCGCCACCCGTGAAACGGGTGGTTCGGTCCGGGCTATAAGCCCGTGTTGC
>CAIFEZ010000001.1:259299-344922 GCA_903789595.1 uncultured eubacterium 1-6 | reverse complement strand
GCCCCGAGACAGTAGAAAAAATAATCATACTGGTTCATGCTGTCTGGGAATTGGTCAAGGTAGGGACATGCTGTTCGGGAATTTGTCAGAAATATGATGCTCCATTACCTTCAATGCTATCAGCGACATTGCAAAACACATTGAACTGGAATTTGGCTATCTATTCTCAGAGTTTCTTCATCATCCAATATGCATCAATATAGGAGCCGTCTGCATATTTCATGTTATCAGGAAATGTACCAAACTTTTCAAATCCCAGCTTCTCATACATAGCAATGGCATCCTTGTTCTCCGCCATAACCTCAAGCTCTGCCTGCTCGTAACCTACACTCTTCGCAACATCAAGTACAATCTGAAGCATAGCTTTTCCTATACCGCATCCGCAGTATTCTTTGTAAAGAGCAATTGCAACATCACACCTGTGGCTGTATCTCTTATACGGGGCAATGCTCATAAGAGAGCAGTTACCAATATGCTTACCATCAAAAAACGCAACAAGCATAAGTTCACGCTCCGCATCTATCTTAGCCTGGATAAACTGCTTCTCTTTTTCCTCTGTAATTGTGATTTCTTCAGGTTCTCTGATAAGATAAGGAGTCTCTGCACTGGTTATTCTCAGATACTTTATAAGTGCCTTTGAATCTTCCGGTCTTGCATTTCTTAGTATTATAGTTCTTCCAAGTTTATCCTTAATTGAAAATTCCCCAAATTCCATAACTCTTATATCTCCCATATAAATCCCGATTTATATCTTGGAATACGTATCTTGTCTTCTTCCAAGTGACTTTGAAATCAGTTGCAATTATATCCATTTCTTGTTAGTACAATTTCGTTACTTAGTATATCATGTTTGGAATTCGTGGATTGTAAAGTCTATATGATTGCTCCTTTTTAAAATTCTTTTTTGTTCATAATTGACAAACTGATTTTCATTGAAACCAATAACATCAACAAAGCGATAATAATTGCAATAGCGATAAGAACTCCCATGCTTACAGTTGGCAAATTATCTAACAGACTAACTAAATCAATATTGAAAATGGCTTCTGCTCCTTTCACGATAACGAGAGTGATTACTGCCAGACCGCCAAATGCACCAATCATAGCAATTCTTCCTTTATCTCCACCGAATTTTAGCTGAAAAGGAAGCATGATTGCTTGAACGACAATCATAATAGGTAAAATCATCAATGAACTCTGTACTAAGTCTGTAATAGGTAATGTATCTTTCAATACAGTTGTAATTATTCCTAAAACAGTTGCCAAAACCCAAGCCATACACTCCAATAATAGACCAAGAAAGTATTTTTCACTCACATACTGATTACGTGTAATAGGTAATGTAAACAGAAACGCATTTCCATTATCAAAATCATCATAACTGACTGTGCTTACTGTAAAAAGTGATCCAATGAAACTCAGAAAACCTAATGGGAATATGACATCATCAGTAAATATCATCATTCCGATTACAATCGCCAAAATGAGCAACAGAAAATTTTTCTGTAACATCATCAATTTCAAATCTTTTACGAATAAACCTTTCATTGTTCTGTCCCCCTTATCATCATGGTAATGACTTCATCTATTGTACCTTTTTCAATGGCAATTTTAGGATAATTCTCCATATAATACTGTTTCTGATTTGTCAGACAGCTATATCCATATGTTTCTTTTTTGGAACGCAATATAAACTGTTTATCCAGCTTGCTGTATTGTTCTGCGTCTACTTTTAATAAAGCATAGTCACTAAGAAGAACGTCCGTATCTTCATGCAGAATAATTTTTCCGTCATGTATCATATAAAGGTCATCACATAGCGACTCCAAATCACTGGATATATGAGAGCTGATTAAAATGGAGCGTTCTTCATCTTTTTCCAGAAATTCTCTTAACATTTCAAGCAATTCGTCTCTTGCGATTACATCTAAACCTGCTGTCGGTTCGTCCAGTATCAGCAGTTTTGCATTGTGTGAAATTGCAACCAGCACTTTTAATTTTGCTTTCATTCCTGTTGAAAATTCTTTTATCTGTTTATTCATAGGTAGTTGAAATTTCTGTACCTGTTCTATAAATAGTGATTTGTCGAATTTTGAGTACATATTCTGCAATATTAGGATAATATCTTTTATCTTCAGATACCCACTAAAACCAGAATCCGACAATACTACACCCAATTCCTCTTTATCTTTTGCTGTGAAGTCTTTTCTGTCCTTTCCAAGTATGGTAATATTTCCGCCGTCAGTTGAAATCAAACCTAATATTGCCTTAAATGTTGTGCTTTTTCCAGCACCATTTTGTCCAATCAAGCCTGTTACACATCCAGACATAAGCTCTAATGAACAATCAAGAGAAAAATTATCATAATGCTTTTTCAAGTGTTCAATTTTTAACATACATCAGCCCTCCAATATCAACTCAAATAAACTTTTTATATCTTCATCACTAATACCACATCGTCTGCCTTTTTGGATAGCCTGCTCCAAATCCGCTTCCAATTCTTTTTTCTGTTCTTCCAAAAGCAGTTCTGTATTTATAGCCGCTACATAAGTGCCTTTTCCATGTACTGTAACCGTAAAACCCTCACTTTCCAAATTGTCGTAAGCTTTTTTTACAGTTAAAGCACTTATTTTTAGTTCCTTAGAAAGTGTACGGACAGATGGAAGATTGTCGTTTTCCTTTAGTTCCCCGTTGCGTATGAGCATTTTAATCTGGTCAACAATCTGTTCATATATGGGAACCATTAGAGAAGTATTGATTATAATTTTCATTCTTTATATCCTTCCTTCTTTTCTTGATAACAGTATATAACAGTTGCAAACTGTTATCAAGTGTTATATAGTGTTTGTTTTAAATTTTCTTTTAAAATTAAAAACATGCAAATCAATATAGAAATGCATGTTAAAAAATATAGTATTCTATTGTAATTCCTTTAACGCAAGCAGGTGTTTCATGGATTGTTTCTAATATCCTTTTGTTGGGGAAACTCCATTTTCCCACTTTGTAATGGCTTGTCTTGATACACCGATTTTCTCAGCCATCTTCTCCTGTGAAAGTCCAACCTGTTTTCTGTAATGTTTAATTTGTTCTTCTAAAGTCATTTTTCCACCTCCGTTTTCGGTTTGTTTTACTTCCTTCACAGATTGGCAAATTAATCTATATCAAACAAGAAACATTAGCTGTCATTTCACTATTTTCTGCTACTTTACGTAGCAACGCCCTACAATAAAGGTTTTTACAATGAAAACTAAATTTATCTAATCGCCAAATTCTGATTTTTTCTGCAGGTCAACTCTTGCGGAAAGTTTATTAAGTAGATACATCTGGTTTTTTCCACAGCCTCATTTCCGCATAATGTTTATGTAATATGATAACATTAGGTGTTTTTTCTTCCATAAAAAAAACGCCCCGGCATCCCGAGGCGGAATAAACTATTCTCATCGATAAATTGTAATGTCTTCGAGGGCGATACAGTATCACTGCCGTACCGCCCTCTTTTTATGTCTTCGTGATGATGATCTTACCAAAACCTTAAATAGCCTTCCCACAGTCACGACCTCCGAAAAATAGCCTTTCCACAATCACAACCTGCCCCAAATAGCAAAGTCACAGTCTCGCCCAGCAGAAATTCATCAAAATAGCCTTTCCACAGTCACGCCAGAGCGATATTCACATTTTTTTCAAAAGAAAAAGCGGCACCGGCCTCTCTCTTCAGAAAGGCTGATGCCGCAGAAATGGCTTAAACACGGGCTTTTCCGGCCCTTTTCTAGTTCTGCCGAATTAGCAGAGCCACAGTCTCCACATGCATCACCATCATTAAGTTGCAACTTTTCAAGGGCCTCGTTGTCAGCTTCTTGCGATAATTTCTTGGGCTTCGGTCCGCCAATGTGCCGACGAGAATGCTTAAAGTCTCTGCCGTCCTTATCGTCTGTAAAACCAGTCTTATAGACAAATGTGATCTTTAGAGGATCCGCATTTCCGTTTTCATCATAACCGCCGATAAACACCTTTTCAACGATGCTCTCAAATACTTGACAATCGAATTTTTTTAGTGGCTGCGCATCTTTCAGATACTCGCGCATAGCGTCGATATGGCGCCGCACCTCTTTCTCTGTCTTCTCAGTATCCTGCAGCTTTGAAAGCTCGACCCTTTTCTTCGCAATTTCCTTCTTTAATTCGTCGTCCTTGGCAAGATATGTGTTCATATCAATCTTGCTCTCCAGCCGCATATCCAGAAGCCGCTTGTTCTTCTTCTCAAGAAAAGCAAGATCAGTCTTGATTTTCTGCGCTGCTGCATCCACTTCCTTACTGTGAAGCGTTTCCTCGATCCGCTCCCAGAATTCTTCCAGCACTTCTTTATGCCGATCGGTAATCAGATTGAAAGACTCGACAAAAGCATCCTCAATGACCGTTTCCGGAATTGCTTTGCATTGCGGGCATTTCTTCTTCCCGCCTTTTGTTGCAGCAACGCAATGCCAGACAACCTGCTTATATTTCGTCTGATGATTCCGGGTTCGCCGGGTCAGCGTTGATTGGCAGAAACCGCATTGCAGCATACAGCTGAACGTGTATTTCCTGCTGAATTTGGTGCGCTGCTGCGGATCCACCAGCGGATTGCTGTGCGACGGAGAACGCTTTTCCAGAATCTCCTGTGCCTTATTCCATACCTCTTCAGAAACAATGGGTTCATGGTGATCCTTCACCACGTACTTGTTTACCTCGCCTTGATTCTCCAATCTTCTGTGAGAGATCGGATCAACGGTAAAGGTCTTGCCCTGAACAAGATCACCCTTATACTTTTCATTGCGGATAATACCAATGATCGTTGTTTCCTGCCAGTGCTTGCAGCCATAGGCAGTAAGAGCACCCATGTCTTCCAGTTTGTGGCCAATCACTCTGGCGCCATTGCCTTTGACGTATTCATCAAAGATGAAGCGTACGATCTTTGCCTCTTCCTCATTGATGCTAATCGTTTTCGTTTCCGTATCATAATTGTAGCCAAGAGCGCGGGCAAACCCGACCATCTCTCCTCTGGACATCTTCATAGCAATGCCCTTTTTCGTATTTGCTGATATGTTCTCAACTTCCTGCTGTGCTACAGAACTCAGAACAACTAGCAGCAATTCGCCATCCATTGAGAGTGTATTGATCTTCTCATCCTCGAAATAAACGGCAATAGTTGTCAAAGATCGAAGTTCTCAGAACAGATTTCATCTGTTCTGAGAAAAGCATAGCCTCGATCCAATGACGCTTCGAGGGCGCAGTACTGCTCATCAACAGGCAGTAATTGGGCACATCAGAGACGCTCTTCGATGGTGATCAATTCCTGAATGAGGATTCTCAGACGAGTCTTAAGATGATGATTCGTCCTCTCCCTTCCGAGGATCAGAAAATCCAGACTGACATTGAAGTATTCCGCAAGGTCGATCAGAAGATCGACGGAATAGCTATGTACGCCATGCTCCGCCTTGCTCATGTGGCTGTGGCTGTAATTGAGTTCTTCAGATAATTTCTCGATTGTCAAACCGCGACGCCGGCGCAAATCCCGGACTCTTGTTCCGATTTCATTTTGATTGAAATACATAAAAATCACTCCTGTTCGTAAGATTTGCAAATCGCGATTGCAATTTCATCTTACGAATCAGGAGTGGCGCGCCTGGTTACATATCGGTCGCTTCCCGGTCGAATCCAATAATACGGTCTTGTACAAGTATTATCTCCGTCGCATTCCGGTCGAATTCAGATTCATGTTAAACCTCTGTAGAAAGATCAGGATATCGTTTCTGAAGATGCTCCGCCAGAGAACAATAGGCATCCGGATCCAGAATTTTCTTTGCTGCTCTCAGATCTGTCGGCACAAGGCTGCTCTTATGTCTCTCGATCTGACTGACGATCAGCCAGTAATACATTTTCTCGTTATGGTGGCTCTTCTCCAGTGCTTCAACTGCATAATCTCGGATCGTCCGATAATCCTCGGATCCATCGAGTTCATGCATCAGTTGCCCCATATCATTCAGAAAATCGGCTTCATACTGCGCAAATCTGCCGATCGCCCACTGTTGCCTTTCTCATCCAGTTTCGGTGCGCCGTGCAGAAGCGCATTCCCACATTCCACCAGGACACTGGCCTTCGGATCTGTGATCACATAGGAGCTGTGCATCTGGAGGAGGTTGGGCTTCAGCCAGAACCTTGTCTTACCGGAACCGGACCCACCGACGATCAGGACGTTCTTATTTCTGGCATTGCCGGGATTCTTCGGGCGATTGCTCATCATCAGCAGCTCCGTTTTCGTCAGGATCACGTTGTTCTGGAAGATTGGATCTTCAAACGGCGCAATGTCTTGATGCGTTCCCCATCTGGCACTGCCATATTCGGTATTGTGCCGGTACTTCTTTGCGTTCTTGCCTCGTACGTAAACCGCAAGCCGGAGCAAACAGGCGCAGCAGATGCCGACAAAAAGATCCAGCGGATGAATGCTGGAAAGCGGATTTTCAAATGCCGTTCCCAGTGTCGTCATAAACGCTGCCACCTTCTCAGACGGATCTGTTCCTTCTGCAAGGCGCCATGCCTCTCCGAAGTTGGTGAAGACAAGTCCGAAGATGAGATAGGGAAGGCTCAGGATCAGCTTCTTCTTTTGATCATCTGCACTCATTTTCATCCGCTACCTTCCCGCTCACAGCGTATGCTCCTGTTCCTTGTTTCTCACCTTGTTCGGAATCGCCGCAACAATTGCCTTCAGCTTTGTCAGCTGTTTCAGAAGAGAAGGCCTCTCCTTCCGGCGCAACTGTTTCTGCGTGTAATCCTCTACAATGGCCGTCAATGCATCCGCATCCTTTGCCTTGAAGAAGATTGTGTATTTTGGCGGCACCTTGGTTTTATCCTTGGTCACAGCGAAATCCACACCGTATTTTCTTGCGGATCGCTCAAATTCCCGGATCCGGCTGTCATCCAGCGGAATAAAGCTGACCCCCTGCTCCTTGCCGATCAGCTCCTTCACCGTCATCTTGCCATGCGGTCCTTCAGCAGCCTTTGCCAGTTTCTGGTTCTTTACTTTTGACCGATGATTCAGATATGTTTTGATCCCGGCGGCAATGGTATTACCTGTCAAACGTGTCATCGTAATCGCAAGATTAACGGCTCTGTTTTCGATCTCTTCCTGCACTCAGATCACTCCTTCCAGAACATTGTTCTTCCCGCTCCTTCAGCAATGCTGCATATTGCAGGAGCCTTGCCCGGTTTCTGATCCTGCCAAGCTCCTTGGCGTACTTCTGCAAATGTTTTTTCATACGGCCTCCTGTTCCAGTTTCTTCTGCATAGTTTTCCATTACTGCTCCTCCTTCAAATTGTCATCTCGTCCTTATTGTGTGCCGCTTTTTCCACCGGTGCCTTTACGGACGCTCTGGTCGAAGTCAGTTCTCCAAGAACCGAGTGTCTGCCTTCCTTCTCATGGGCTTTGCGTTCCTGAAACTTTTCTCCGATCTCCAGCTTCCGCTCCATGGCATCGTAGTGATAGACGTTATCCGAGAGAAAATCCTCATCGGAAACCTCAGTCTGATTCACCGAATGGACAATTCCTTTCAGCTCCTCCAGCGAAATCGCGCCGTCGTCTCTCAGAAACAGCACCTCATGAACCGAGGATGGAAGCACATAGAAATCACCGCCGAGTTCCTGCGCTGCTTTCTCCATAAAATTCGGATAGAGGATGACACCAGCGCCATTTGCCATATCCGCCATGGAGGCAACATAAAGCTGGAATACCGCTCCATCGTCAGCCCCCAAAAAGGAACTGAGCGTTGCCATTCCTGCGGGATAGTTCTTCTCAGATGCGCTAATCGCATCCTGCAGGAATTTTTCCTTGTCGATTTCCATTGCATCAAGTGCATCCGCCGTGACCAGAACCCGTTTGGTCGTACCATTTTTCTGCGATATCATTGCCTGAACAATCACAGAGAGATCTTCGACCTTCCTATGCACTGCCGTCTTCAGCAATTCCGAATGCGATTCTGTCGGCACCAGTTCGATCCGAAGCTGATCCATCAACAGGTTATATTGTTCTTCGCTAACCACTCTTTGCGTTGCCTGCATTCCTCCGTTATTGACGCTCATTGTCTGATCTTCACTATGATCCTTCATTTCTTTGGTCTCCCTTCATTTTCTCCTTTGAAAAAGACGCCTCGCCCTGCAGGTAAAGCGTCTGTACCGAAAAGCAATTGATTATCGTTCCATGCTGCGATCACGTTTTTTCATCCACTGATCCAGCAGTTTTAAGATTGTGTCCTGCATCTGCCTGGGCGTGTAGGACTTCGGGAAGTATTTGCGCAGCTCATTTCCATCCAAAACCAGCCGGTCCATCGGACTCTTTTTCTCCTCATCCATCACACTGCGTATAACATCCGGCGTGCACCTTCCTTCCTGACTGGCTCTCTTCAGCCGCTGCGCCTGCGAAAGCGATGGCGAGGTCTGTGCTTCCTCCATAGCTTGAATAAACTCTTTCTGTTCCTCAGTGGACAGGTAAGAGAGTTCAACTGCCGGATTGAAGGCGATTTTCTTATCATCCACGAGATCCTGAATCTACGGGATCAGACTGTTGAGACGCAGATAACGCTGGACCTGACGACCGCTCTCCCCAGCTTCTTTTCCAATCGCATCCGCAACTTTTAACTTGTCGACAACTTGTCGACAAGTTGCATCCTCTCCTTTTTGAAGGTCCTTTCTCTGTCCCTGATGTTTCAATGCCTCCATTTTCATCTGGTAGGCTTTTGCCCTCTCGCTTGGCAGGATATGTTCCCGCTGTAGGTTGGAGTCCACCATAAGGATCTTTGCCGTGTCATCATCCATCTCCCGGATAATCACCGGCATGGTCTCTTTCCCGGCAAGCATAGAAGCGTATCTTCTGCGATGCCCGGAGATCATTTCATAATCTCCGTTTTCCATCGGCCTCACAATCGCCGGGACGAGCACACCGTATTCCCGAATGCTGTCTGCCGTCTTGCGCATGTCCTCGTCGTCAACCACCTTGAACGGATGATCTCTAAACGGATGAATCTTCTCCAGATCCATCATGACTACATGCTCGCCGGTATCATTTCTGGCTTCATCGGTCTTGAAGATGTCATCGTAGCTGTTCAAGCTGATGTTTGCGCCTTTTCTCGGCATTTCTCAGTACCTCCTTTATCGTCTCCTGATATGCTTCCGCCACCTTGCCCCGGGGATCGTAAGCGAAGATGCTTTTTCCTTCTGCACTGATCTCGGCAGCCCTGATCGAACGTGGTATTGCAGAATCAAAAACCCGGATTTTCGATCCGTAGGTATCACGGATCAGACTGCTGATGTCCTTTGCATAATTCGTTCTGCTATCCACCATCGTCAGCAGAATGCCTTCGATTCGTAACTTCGGATTGATCTGCCGCTTGACCTTGTTGATGGTCTGCAGAAGCTGTTCCAAACCTTTGGCAGACAAGTAATTTGCCTGTACTGGAATCAGCGCCGCATCCGCCGCAACAAGCGAATTCACCGTCAGCATTCCCAGACTCCGCATACAGTCCAGCAGCACATAGTCGTATCTTCCCTTGATCGGTTCGAGAAACTGCTTGAGGACTCTTTCCCGGTTCATGGCATTGACCAGCGCTACCTCAAGACCTGCCATTGCAATGTTGGATGGGATCAGGTCGACGCCTTCCTGCTGGTGAAGAATGCCCTTTGATATGTCTACGCATTGGTCGTTGATCAACGACGCAAGCATATCGGCCAATGTCACCTCCAGATCGTCCGGTTTCGGATACCCCAGACAGATGGTCAGAGACGCCTGCGGATCAACATCCACAAGCAGTACCTTCTTTCCCGTTCTGGCCAGTCCGATTCCCAGATTTTCCACGGTTGTGGTCTTTGCTGTGCCGCCCTTCTGGTTGACAACAGCCATTACTGTCGTTTTCTCTTTCATCTCTCTCACTCGCTTTCTTACCCCATTCCGTACAAGTCATGATTGACCTGTGCCCGGTAATAGTGGTCAATCGTCAGCGGCGCGTTATACAGCATCGTCAGCATATAAGCCCGGATATTGCGGATCTCGGACGTCTGGTCATGAAAGCAGTTCAAGATGTATTCCATGTGGCTGTACTCCAGTTTCATGATCTGACTTTTCACAATCGCTGCTGGCTTGTCCTCCCGGTTCACTCGGATTACATAGCTGGTGCTGCACATGATATCCACACACATGTCAAACAATTCATCAACCGTTCTCGCGTCAAACTGCCGATTCTGCTTCAGACAGTCGATCTCCAGTTTCTCCCGGAAGTAATCCTGATATTCCTTTCTCGTTTTCAAAGAATTGTATGAAATCCCATCGATCCCATCGTCCTCTTCACTGTCCGGAACAGTCAGCTCCTCGCGCGGAGTAGTATCTGGATAGATAGGATTGATAGGATTCATATAATTAATCTCAGTCTGGTTATGATTAGTCTTATTAGTGTGTGATTCGCACACTTCCAGAGATGTGATATTCACACCCGCAGAAGTGTGATTTTCACATTTCTGGAGGTTCTCCTCTGCCCCAGAAGTGTGATTTTCACATTTCTTGAAATGTGATTCTGAAGTATGGTCCGGACTGCCTGTGGAAAACTTCAGAACATAGGTCAAAGAAGGCTTTCCAAGGCCCTGCCGCCTGCGCTTGATCAGGCCTGCTTTCTTCTCCAGCTCGGACAGCAGCCTGACTGCTTTCTGATTTCCGCACTGCAGATCGCTCATGATATCTTCGACTGTGTAAATGATGTATGCCCGGTTCTGGTCGTCAAACCATCCGTTTTTCATTGACAGGGACAGGCGATCCAGCATGAGTCCATAGAGAAGCTTTGCCTCAACAGAGACCTCGCGGAATTCTTCGCCCGTGATCAATGTCTTCGAGATCCGATAAAACAGGAACTGTTCCGCATCTTCCTGACCGTAGAAATAATCGAATGCCATTGTCCTCCCCTCCTTTCCTGAATTTCTGCAAAGAAAAAGGACGTCAATCTGCTGGAAATGCCAGTAAACTAACGTCCTCTAATGACTATGTATATTTGTCTGTTCTTATCTGGTTTTACATTGCTACTGTAACGAGGTCTAACGCTATCACCACGGTAATGTATTTTTCGAACTATTTTCCGCGGTCAGACCAAGCCGTTTTCCCGAAGGTGAAATGTTCGTAAAAGTGCTTGAATTCAGCGATTTCTACGAGTTCGTGCGTGATAGCAACACAATGGTCTCCACGTGCCTCGAGACAATGGAAAATATAATCATGCTGCCCGACTGTCTGTAGGAACATGTCAAAATTCAGTCTCCGTTTGCGGAAACATATCTGAATATCGCCTCTGTCTGTGGAAACATATCAATTTCCCTGTGCATGCAGCCCAGTTTGTATAAAGTACATATTATAGTTACGATAACATCCTGGATTGATTTCATCCACAAGAAAAATCGCCCCGGAAACACGTTGGTGCCTGACACCGATATACAGATCACTCGGGCAATGGACTGCGCCACCGAGGGCTTCTCGGCGATAACTAACTTCATGCGATATCCTCCTTACATTTGGGCATAAATTTAGCGCCAGCAGCATTGTGCCGATGACGCTATGTATGAAGGATATCAATTTTTTTCAATATCTTTATTAAATGTCTCTGTCTGCGAGTGCTTTTAATTGGCCCGTAATGAATACAGCCTTTTCCCCTTCCGACAGCCCGCGTGTTCTATCGTCTGCCGTCTCCAGAGTTTCCGTCAGGTCTTTTAGTTCCAGCATGTTGACGGCAAGACAGAAGAATGCAGCCTTGCTCCCGTCATCATAAGCCTTAAGCAGATGATTCAATATTCTCTTCTTTTCCCTCTGTTCGTCATGATACGCATCTATTCCGATTTCTTTTGCTTTCTGCATATCTTTCCTCTGGTTCCGATGCAGCACAAGGGTATCGTAACTGTCAAAGCCTTCATAATGCCTGCATGGATACTCCGGGCATTCAAAGCAATACTCAATATTACCATGTTTTACACTGCATGGAGCCATTGGGCAGATCTTTGCACAAAAACTGTCTTTAAAACAGCCGCTGCATTTACCTTGCAGACGATATCCGCACAATCCTCAGTTCAGACCGCAAAGAGAAAACATATCATCTGTTCTGTTGAAATTCTTAAGACTCATAAGGTCCTCTTATTTCTTCTGCTTGCCGCGAGTACGTCCATATCCCCATGATCGATCTCATGCTGCAGCGCCGTGACGATGGAATCTTTTCTTTTCAGGAAATCCGGGCCGGTAAGGTTCTTTCCGGAAACAGTATGGTGTGTAATAAATGTGCAGTCACAGGTCAGATGCTCCACAAAAATCTTGAGTTCGATCAGCATTTCCCGTTCGGAGAGCGGAGTAAACTCACCTCGGTTTGCTTCGTCAAGAAGCGGTGTGCCGGGGAAGAGGACAAGGCCGCCGGTTCCGACAAGCATGGGATCGCACCTGCTGAAGACTTCCGCGGAATGGACGGCATGATCCATGCTGTGTTCCTTTCCCGCAACGCCGTTTAAGAAGGTCATCCAGAAGTCAATGCCGGCTTCTCTAAGCTTTCCGCATTGTTCATAAATATCTTCGGCGTGATATCCCTTGTGTACGCGGTCCAGCGTCCAGTCATCGCCGCTCTCCACGCCGAGAGAGATCTCACGGAGTCCCATTTCCTTCAGGCTTTTCAGCTCATCGACCGTCTTGTTCCGGATGTCCGTCACTCTGGTCGCGCCGTAGATGCATTCCATCTCCGGCAGGTACTTGTTTATCATCTCGAGGATCGGCGCCAGCTTGTCGTAGCTCATGCAGAGCGGATTTGCCGAAAGTAGCTGGATCGTCTTCGCGTGCGGATCCATTTCCGCCAATTCTTTCAGATCCTCCTCGATCCATTCCATGGGCTGAAGTCTGAACTGTACATCCTTATACATCGTGCAGAACTTGCAGCTGTTATGGGTACAGCCCTGTGTGATCTGCAGAAGAGGCCAGGTCGGCCAGTAGGGATTTCTGTATACGGTATCAGTAAAATGCATGTTTTTATTCACTTCGTTTTCTGTAGAAGGTATCAATCAGCAGCCGTACCCGCGGGCCAGTTCGTTTACGATCTCCTCACAGGAATCGATCGATTTGATCAGGCTTGCCGCACTGGACACCGTATTGATGCCGGCTTCCATATCACCTTTCAGCATGCCGAAGTAAAAGCTTCCGGTTGAAGGGGCGAGGTTGCCTTTCTGGTTTTCGGCGACGGCTTTCTGTGCCACCTTATGAGGCGTGCAGCGCCACTTGAGATATCCGTTTGCCTCAGTCAGTACGATCAGATCATCTGCGCCGGTATTCAGCACATCCTCTTTTGTGGCCTGCGCCGCACGGCATTCTTTAGAAAGGACAAATCTGGTCCCGGCATAAGCACCTTCCGCGCCGACACAGGCACTGGCCTTTGCCATCGCTTCATTCACAATACCGCCTGCTGCGAGGACAGGGATGCTGACGGCTTCTGTCATCAGGGCTGTTTTTACCATGGTTCCGGTCGCTTCCACGGGCATGCCGCCGCCCTCATCGCAGCCTGTCGCGACAAGGATATCCACGCCGGCTGCCTCAGCCGCTTTTGCGGACGCTACGGTCGGATACATATCACGGTAGATCACTTTGAAACCGGCTTCTTTCCATTCTCGGATCTGATCCGCATCGATCGCGCCGATCGCAGCGAGAACCAGAACGCCTTCTTCCCTGCACATTTCGATGGTGGCTTTTGAGAAGCCCGCACCATCAAAGGCAGATGTCATGACATTCATACCGAATGGCTTATCGGTCAGCTCCTTTGTGCGGCGGACCATCTTCCGCATTTCCTCTGCCGTTTCCTCCGGCGTTGCTTTACCTTCCTCAAAACCGGCGTTGAAGCCGAGGATGCCTAGACCGCCCGCATTGGATACCGCTGCCGCCAGCTCTGGGGACGTGATCCAGGTCATCGGGGCCTGAACGACGGGTTTCGTGATTCCAAGAATTTCACATACTCTGTTCATGATGTATTTTCCTCCATTTCCGGACTACAGTTTCTTTTGTCCGCTTCATTTCTTCCGCTTATGTTTTTTGCTTACAGTTCCGTAACAAAATCTTCGATTGGTCTTCTCTTAAAATGCCAGGCGTTCGCCCCCGCCCGGTCATTCGGATATCCGAGACCCAGCATCATGACCGGGATCATTTGCTCCGGAAGGCCGAAAGTATCGACGACCGTCTTGGAGTCAAATCCCCGGATCCAGATCGTGTGAACGCCAAGTTCCTCTGCCTCATACATCATGGTCGTTGCCGCGATGCTGGCATCCTGCTCACCGGAATTGTAATTTCTGTAATAACGGTCACCCAGATTTGTCCATACTTCCCGCATGTCATAGCAGACAAGGATCATGACCGGCACATTGTAGTGAAAGTGCGTCACGGTCTTCAGTTTCGCAATTCCTTCCTCGCTCCGGATCACGAAGAAGTGCTGCGGCTGATAATTACAGGCTGTTGGAACGACACGTCCGGCCTCCAGGATCCTGTCCAGCTTTTCTTGTTCGATCGGTTTTGAATCAAAAAATCTCTCTGAATATCTGTTTTTCGCAAGCTCTAAAAACTCCATAGCGCGACTCCTTTTTTCTGCTTTAACAGGACTTCTTTTTCCTGTCCTGCCCCTAATCTGCCATATGTTCTTGCAAAAGAAAAGCCACAGAATTATAATTGTGGAGCAAATTACTACATAACATATTTTCTGTAGCAATTCAAAGGAGGTATCATGGCAGAACGAACCAAACTCTGGATCGCAGATAAAATGAAAGATCTCATGAAGAAAAAGCCGATCGACAAGATCCGTATTACGGAGATCTGTCAGGCGGCTGAAATCGAGCGTTCAACGTTTTATTATCATTTCAGGGATAAATATGAGCTGGTCGCGTGGATCTTCTACCAGGACGCTGATAAGACTAACATCATCGATCTGCATGACGCGGCAGAAGGCATGAAGCAGATGAAAAATGATATGCTTTTCTATAAGCGGGCCTATGAGGACACATCTCAAAACGCCCTCTGGCAGTATATGCTGGAGTATTTCGCTGCAAAGTACATCGAACTGGCGAAAGAGATGAGCGGAGCAGATACTCTGGATGCCCAGCTGCTTTTCAGCATCCGCCTGTATTGTTACGGTGCCGTCGGCATGACCAAAGAATGGGTGCTGCAGGATAACATGACATCGGCGGAAACGATCGTGCAGATGATGTTTTCTTCTATGCCGGTTTCATTAAGACAAATCTATTTCAGAAAAGACTGAGATTTAAGATTCGGAATTATGAAGAAGCATACCACTACGTCTTTGAGTATATCAACACGTTTTACAATACCATCCGCGTACACAGTCATTGTGGATATCTGTCTCCGGATCAGTACAAGAGAAAATACCTGGATTGAATGGAGAAATCAAGGCAGCAGCCCGCACACCCGGAAGCCTTCAATGAGGCCCTGGTAAAGCGCTGGCTTGAGCGAATCATCGTCCGGGAGGGCCACTTCACTGTGGAGCTTAAATCCGGCCTGAAAATTGAAATTGAAGGATAATCCCGTAGACGCACGTAACCCTCTCGACCATGATGGCCGGGAGGGTCCTCCTCGCTCACAACACACAAAAAAGCTGACAATGTGGCTTACGCAGCTATATTCTTGCTCTTCTATCTATGCCACTATTCTGATAATACAATCTTTTATCTTCATACATTCGTTTTTCTGCTTCAGCAATCAAGAATGATATATTTTTATCTGATGTGGATCTTATTCCAGTTCTTGAATAAGATCCATGCGAGACGACCGTATGCAGAATTTATCAAGGCACTAAAACGGAATGACAATCCGACAACGGGGTCCATTGCAGAAGAGGCCTACCGTAGGATCACGGAGATCACGCAGATCGACAATACTTTTGACGATCTGTCCATTTCGGAACGGAAAAAACAGCGTCAGCTTCAACTGGTAGAGAAGGTGGACGCCTATTTCGCATGGGCAAAAATGAAATATGAAGAGGTGCCAAAGCAGAGCCAGCTTGAAAAAGCCCTGGCATACAGCATCAATCAGGAGCCTTTTCTTAGGGTCTTCCTGTCCGACAGCAGGGTCCCCATGGATAATAACTATGCATTATACTCAGGATATTTTTATCCTCATCTTTTGTCAAAAAGCGCATAGACAGCTAAATTTTTCATATAAACATGTGGATAACATTTCCTTTGTTTCCGATAATGGAATCACCAAATCATAAGGAGGTGATTCCCAGTGAAACAATTCGAAGCAAATGTAACCACTGTTATGAAGTTTTTGGAAGATGAAAGCTTCAGTACATCCGTAATCAGTGAACACAGGTTATGCTACAAGAAACTGCACATCTTTCTTGAGGCATCTGGCAAGTGTTATACCCCGGAGATCGCTTATCAATGGATCGAAGACAACAAAGCGTCTTGGAACCACTGGCATTATACAGGATATCGGCACTGCATTGACCAGTTGGAAGATGTCCGTTTGACAGGTTCCATAATGATCATTGGGATATCCCGCTCATAGAGAAGCTCATACAGTTTTCCCGACCTTACAACCGGATTGTTCCAGTCCGCATAATTCAGCTGGATCTGTACAAACTCGGTCTCCGGATGGTTGTCAAGAACCTTGCTTAAAAGCTCAGGGCTTCCATGAAACGAAAAGCCGAAATGCTTGATCTTACCCTCTTTCTTCTTTTTAAGCCCCCAGTTAAAGCAATCGAGTCTTTCATAAGTATCTACATTTCCGTCCTCAACCGAATGGAGCAGATAGAAATCATAATAATCCACGCCTGCGCGCTCCAGCTGCTCATTAAAGATGCGGTCTCTGTCCGCCTCCGTTTTTAACTCCCATGCAGGAAGCTTTGTGGCGAGCATGAAACTGTCTCTCGGATACCGTTTCACAAGTGAGGCACCCGCTTCCACCTCCGACAATCCCCCGTGATACACATAAGCGGTATCGAAGTAGTTCAATCCCGCATCCATATAGGCGTCCACCATCCGACAAACTTCTTCATGATCTATCTTTCCTTCCGTTTCCGGAAGCCTCATTAAGCCAAAGCCCAGTTTCGGCATGTTCTTCAGATCAATCGTCATCTTTCATTTCTTCTTTACTTTAACAGCCTTTTGATATCCTTGTCCTCTGCCTTCGGCAGCAAGTTCTTCAAATGTTCAAAAATCCTCTCAAAGGACTCTTCCGGAGTCTTTTGATATACACGATCAGAAAAGTCCGTTCCAAAGAGCCTCTCCGGTGTGGAATACTCCGCAACGCCCCAGCCATAGGTATTCCCGTTCTTATCTGTCTCATATATAAAATCACTGATCACAACATAACACTCTGCCTGCAGTCTGGTGATGATCGTATCAAAGCCTTTTTTACCGCCCTTTTTGTAATTGCCGATCTGTTTCAGCCCTTTAGACAGTATGGGCGCATTTTCCTGAAGCAGTTCAAACAATTCTCTGTCGCGATAGGACGCAAGCCCGTCATCAAAACGGGCATCGAAATCATAACCGTCTCTCCTGTAATTAGCAAAATCCGGGAACCACTCCCGGCTGATAAATACTGCCTTATTCTCAAAAAACTTGCCATAGGCGCATCCGCTCTCACGAATTACGGGACCTTTCCATTCCCATACCCCTTCTTCTCCGGAAAACCAGGCAGCCGCGGAAACATGTTCCTCCACGGAAAATCCCGGAATGGAATTCGTAAAGAGCGGGACAAATCCATACCGATTAATCGCCTTTATCAAATCTTTCTTTGTGCGGATATAAAAATCAAACTCCTTCACATGACCACCGTTCCTATTCCGATACAACTTCCATCCTCACGTTCTGCATCATGTCTTCGTTATCCGAATTCTCCCGTTCGCTGCGCTCCATGATCACTTCGATTTCGCCAGGTGCTGCTCCCGGAATAGCAATCTCACCTGTATATAAAACATTGCTGCTCCAGTACAGCGCGCCCTCAGCCTTGATGAAATATCTTCCATCCGGTACCCGGTTTCCTGCCTCATCCGTCAGATCCCACTCAAAGCGAATATTTCCCGTCTGCGGAGTTGCGCTGCTTATGGCATCTATCTCATCATCTGACATTGCCGCCGGATCAGCCGCCATTACCCAGTGATTCAAGGCATCCTCCCTGTTTTCGTACCCGCGCCTTGCCTCAGTAAAACCAGAAGCATATATCGTCTTTATGAGCTGCCCGGATTCATCCTCCACCCAGACTGCGATCTGGTTGGATGCGTGTGTGGACATTCTTGTATAATCAAAAGATACCTCTACCTTATCTATATCGGCATCCGCCTCGTCTTGTTGAGCGGCATCAACAGTTTCCGAAGCAGCCTCTTCCGCTTCATCTTCCGTTTTAGGCTCTTCCGATAGCTTTTCAACTTCCTGCATTACTTGTTGTTTCATCGAGGCTTCCGAACTATCTGGCAGATTCGTTTTGGTGCTGCCGCATCCGGTAATAAGAATCAAAAGCAGAATGATTGGAAACGGCTTAAACTTTCGCCTCATCTAATCACCGCCTTAAATATGCTTATGGGAAGCCCCGATTTGGAGCTTCCCTGTGATTTTTACATCAGATCCATCTTATCCCAGAGGATATTTCCTTTTGCGTCAAGATATTCCTCATCCACATGAACCGCTTCAACTTTTCCGATGAACAGTTCATGTGTTCCCGACTTTGTGCTTTCCACAACGCTGCATTCAATGCTCACCGGGCAGTCCGTCAAAATCGGAGCATCCACATATTTTGCGTCTTCCCATTTCAAGTCAAGTGCCGCAAACTTATCTCCGTCTCTTCCGGACTTTGATCCAAGATAGTCGTATTCCTTCTTAAAGTTCTTCCTCGGAAGATTTATGACAAAACATCCACTGTCCTTAACCAGTTGATGGGAATATCTGGAAGGCACTATGCCCACCATGACCATAACAGGATCAAGACTTACGTTCGCTGTAAAACCAACTACCAGAGCGTTGTTCCTTCCATCCTTGCCCCTGCAGGAAACGATTGTCTGAGGAATCGGCTGCAGGCATAATACTGTATTCGATGCTAATTTCTTCATATTCTCACGCTCCTTACTTCCATGCGGCTTCAAAGATCGCCAGGTAATCGTCATCTGACAGAAGAAGCGGATCTGCCGTAATGTCGCCGCCAAGCACCTCATGCACCTTGGCCGGATACTTCTTCAGTTCTTCTTTGGTGATGCCCTCTTCGCTCATTTTTAGATCGGCACATCCAACGTCGGCAATCAGCTTGTCAAGAGCCGCGATAAAGTCCTTGCCGCTTGCCGGATTCTCCACACCCATTGCCCTTGCCATTTTCTTCATTGGCTCTTCGGCCGCCTTCCTTTCAGCGAAGAAATCATAATAGGCATGCGCAATCTCAATCAGACCTGCACCATGTACCAGATCATCATGGAAACTTCCCATGACATGCTCCATCGTATGAGCGGATGTACACATCATATAGTAACCTGCAAACGTATTCGCATAAGCCATCATCTCACGCGCTTCTTTGTCGCTGCCATCCTTTACCGCACGAGGCAGATACTTCGCCACAAGCTCAATGGTCTTAAGTGCGAACATTTCTCCCATAGGATGAACATTCTTATTGACCACCGTCTCAGATGCATGGAAGAAAGCATCCATCCCCTGATATGCCGTGAATTTCGGCGGCACGCTCATCATCAGGTCGCTGTCTACGATGGAGAGCGTCGGGAACATTGAAGGAAAGAAAATACCTGTTTTTTCCTGCGTCTTGTCATTCGTGATGACGGATGCGATATCCACCTCACTTGCCGTTCCAGCGGATGTTGTGATGCAGATAATCGGAATAGCCGGATTCGGAACATTTTTCTTCCCGCCGTTTGCGGAAAGCGAGTAATCCCAGATATCTCCCTCATTGGCTGCCATAAGAGCAATACACTTAGAGCAGTCCATCACGGAGCCTCCGCCAAGGGCGATGACGAAATCACAGCCATTGTCCTTCACTGCCTTTGCTCCGTCCATAACATTGATGTCTGTAGGATTCGGACGGATTTCCGCAAAAACAGCGTATTCCACGCCTGCCTGTTCCAGTTCCTTCTGAACACGGTCAAGATAACCATACTTCCTTACCGAAGTTCCGTTTGTAGTAACGATCAGCGCCTTCTTTCCCGGAAGTGTCTCGCTGTGAAGCTCATTTAACTTTCCCGGTCCAAATAATACCTTTACGGGATTGTAGAAATTGAAATTGTACATTTGCTTTATCTCCATTTGCCTTGTGTATGTCTTGAAGCACCCTGCTTCGTCCGTTCTGATGCAAGTTTACTACCGATATTCAGTCAACACAGCGCTAAATATTAATATTCTAAGTGGTAATTTCTAATATTTTATGGTATAATGAATTTTAAGCCGTAGGAGGGACTTATCTATGAATCGCTCGAAAATGCTGAATCTGGCAATCAATAAGCTCGGGAAGGAATTCGGTTCTCTTGACCTGACCTTCCATCAGATGAAAGAGGGAAAGCAGGGTGATGTCACATCATTCTGGCCAGGCGGAGAAGATGAAGATATCCTGGTCTGCGTGTTTAAGGGAACTTCAATCAATGAACCCTTCCACCGCCAGGATTTTTTCTTCATTAACTACGCCTACAAGCAGGACTATCAGGCACTCTCCTATAAATATGACAACCTGATCACCATCCGGGAAGATGAATGTTATATCGGCCAGCCATACAGCGGTTATGCCCTTCGTGGAAATAACGAGACAGACCTCATCATCATTGGTGTATTAATACGGAAAGATACTTTTTTCAGAGAGTATCTGCCAACCATTTACACGGATTCAGACCTATTCCATTTCTTCATAGAACCACAGTCCAACAAGTTTTCGGATGAGTTTATCCATCTCGCACCCGGTAAGGATCATGCTATACGATCCATTCTCGAAATGATGGCCATGGAATACGCTGACCGCAGGGAAGATACTCAGAGACTTCTTAAATCCATGCTCCAAACCTTGTTCTTGCAAATAGCAAGACGATACCGAATCGAAAACGCAAAAAACACTCCGGTCACTCTTTCCGAACAGATCATTCAGTACATGGCGGATCACTCAGATGTCGTAACATTAAAAGACATAGCAGCACACTTTTCCTACCATCCAAACTATATCTCAGCTTTGCTGCATAAAGAGACTGGAAGAAAGTTTACAGAAATCCTTTTGGAAAAAAGAATGGAGAGAGCTGTACTTCTTCTGAAAAACACAACCCTTTCCGTTGAAGAGATTACTGTCATGCTCGGGTATAGCAACACCAGCAA
This sequence comes from uncultured eubacterium 1-6, assembly GCA_903789595.1. Taxonomy (GTDB): domain Bacteria; phylum Bacillota; class Clostridia; order Lachnospirales; family Lachnospiraceae; genus Bilifractor. The sequence goes on along the minus strand of CAIFEZ010000001.1, from coordinate 323,559 downwards.
TTTCTATAAGGCATTCCGTGAATACTACGGAACTACCCCAAGAGAATACTTGCAATAAAAAACACGGCTGGCAGAGACCAGAAAATCTCCATCAGCCGTATTTTTATAACCTCTTCACAAAATCAAGCGAAATCCACCCAATCCCACTCTTCAGCCTTCCCCATCCAGCCTTAGAGCCCTGACCGGGTTTCACCTCCATGATTGTATAGACACCAACCGGGCAGAACTGAACCCTTCCATAATCCGTCCCAGGACCCTTCCGGATATTCAAATCAGAGATACTGACATTCACCAGAAACGGCACCTTCACTGTAGGCTCCGCCGCCTTCGGCTCATACACGACCTTGCCGTCCGCATCAAAAACCTTATACCCCAGATTTTGATCTGCACACTTCTTCGCATTATCCAGAATCTTATAAGCGCCCTTCTGTGTCTTGCTGTCCGCCCAGGACTTCCTGACGCGGTACCACCAGATCACTTCACCGCCAGAATCCTTCACGTCATAATCCGTCAGCTTCCACTTCTCAATGATGGAGCAAAGCTTTTCCACATAAGTCAGGCTTGTGGCGTATCCTCCATCCTTGATGATATGCACAGCCTTCTTGTAATCCGTGCATCCCTTCAGCCAGTCATATCTCAGCTTCTTTCCGTTCATCGCTCCAAGCAGATAAGCGGAATGGTCAGCAATGGAATCCTCAATGCAGGGATACTTCCTGAAGTCAGCAGTAATTGTCTCATAGCTTCCATCCGCATTCAACGTTGGTGCCTGACACCGATATATATGTCTTCTTGATGATGATCTTACCAAAACCTTAAATAGCATTCCCACAGTCTCGACCTCTGAAAAATAGCCTTTCCACAGTCACAACCTGCCTCAAATAGCAGACCCACAGTCTCGTCGGACAAAATTTCAGACAAATAGCCTTCCCACAGTCACGCCAGAGCAATATTCACATTTTTTCTAAAAGAAAAAGCGGCACCGGCCTCTCTTTTCAGAAAGACGGATGCCGCAGAAACGGCTTAAACACGGGCTTTTCCGGCCCTTTTCTAGTTCTGCCGAATTAGCAGAGCCACGGTCTCCACATGCCCCGAGACAGTGGAAAATATAATCACGCTGTCTGACTGTTTGCGGGAACATGTCAAAAATTCGCCTCTGTTTGCGGAAACATATCTAAAACTCAAGTATCAAATGAGGAAACATATCTAAAGGAATCAAGGTGACAAACTGGAAATTATACAGGTTTCAGAACTGAGTGCCACACTCATTTTGAACATATTCTATATCCGTACATTTCTCCCGCAATGGTCAATGACAGCCTGATCATGAGAAACAATGATAACGGTCTTGCCATCCTCATGAAAGCTGTCAAGGATCGCAAGAATATCATCTCTGTTCTCAGCATCAAGCGATCCGGTCGGCTCGTCTGCAAGGAGCAGATCGAAATTCTTCAGATATCCTCTCGCGAGAGCAACCCTCTGCTGTTCACCGCCGGACAGATGGTATATCTTTTCTTTCAAAGACAGATATCCGAGACCTACTTTATCCAACGCGTCAAGTTTCATATCCGTTCGTTCCTTCTTAGGAATTCTGCTCTCGAGTATCGGAATCTCAAGGTTGTAATCCACGGTCTCATCATTGACGAGCGCGAAGTTCTGAAACAGATAAAACAATCTGTCCTTCAAGAGCTTTCTTCCTGCCCCGGATTCCATCTTCGGTATCTGTTTGCCAAACAGGGCAATCTTACCGCTGTCCGGCTGCTCAAACATTCCGATCATATTAAGCAGCGTGCTTTTCCCGCTTCCGCTCGTACCGCTGATGCAAAGTATTTCCCCGGAATAAACGGAAAGATCGAAATTCTCAAATATCACCCTGTCACCGTATTTCTTGTTCAAACCGGTTATTTTCACAATTTCTCGGCTATTTCTTTTTTCAGACGTCATCACTCATTCTCCCTTCAGCACAGCAACGGTGCTCCTCTTCTGTAGTCTGTCGGTGCATCCGTAAATGATCAGAAACTGCACGACAATAAGGAATACGCACGCCAGCATCAGATATTGTTTATCACTGTAGCTGTCAATGAATCCCAGGCCTGCGCACAGCAGAGCCATTGCCGCCGTTTTTAATGTCAGATAGTTCTTATAGATATGCCGCCATCGGATACCGAATACTGCTTTTACCGTGTATTTGATTTTATTTTCATCAAACACAAGAACCGTAGACTGGTAAATCAGGAAAACCGCTATTACAAGAAATATCAGCATTGTGCCGATGGAAAGACGAAGATTGCTTCTCGTAATTGCCCGCTCTGCGGCAGCTTTCTCATTCACTGAAACAAGTGCTTTTAAATTGTCATCCAGACCGAGGTTTTCAAGTTCCGGAAGAATCTCTGCATAAGTACACGCCGAATCCTGATCCAGCCTGATCTTAAGAGGATCCCTGTTGCCGCCTCCCAGGATTCCCTGTCTCTGGGTAACATAGGAATTATTTTCTGTGATTACCTCAAGAACAGGAATTTCGATCATTCCCGTATCATTGATGTCAGGATCGAATGTAAATACCTGCTGGCCTGATTCCGCCCATATGATTTTAATATCCTGCTGCTCCGGAATTGAAGGACTGAGGCCGTAGTACTCTTCATCGTTCTCACGGTTATCGGCCTGATACTCGCAATAATAGCTTCTGATTTCATCTTCATCATCCCGGGAAGATTCCGGAACGATAAGAACCAGCGATGTCTCATCCTTGTTTACAGTGATCTGACTTCCTTGCGTATCATAAACTGGGAACTTTTTCAGATAGTTCGGATTAATTGCGAAGGACTTCTGATACCCATGAGAAACTTTACTCATCTGTGCCTCATACACAGCTGACCCGGCCAATTCAGAAGGATCCTCAAAAGCTCTGGCATCGGCAAAAACGGCACCTCTCTCATTCAGATATTGATAAAGATCCGTTCCGAAAACAACTTCCCTCTGCAGTTCTTCTTCATCTGTCTGCTCATCTCCGTGATACAGCGGATAGAAAACGCCGTAATCATCAGCAGCTGACCAGCCGCTATATTCACGCAGACTGTTTCGAAGTTCCGCTGAATAATTCCAGACACTCGAACCTGCATACAGAATGACTGCAAGCGTGATGAACTCTGCTGTCATCTGGATGACCAGAATCCCTCTGGTAAATGAACGGCCCTTTAGCGCCTGCACATAATTTCCCTTACCGTTAACAATCATAAATGCTCCGGCAAAGAATAGAAGCACCACAGGGTACAAAAGCCAGGCGGGAACAGAGATTTCCGCAAGATACCTGATATCCTTCGCGATTATTCCGATCACAAATACCGCTGCAAGCATCTCCGCAGGATACACAAAGACAAAGATCCCACAGGTTCTCCACAGGATTGTTTTTGTTCCGATGCCCATCAGCCGCATAATTGCAGCATTTCTCTTATGTTTCAGCAGATAGTAAAACACGAGCAGAATAAACAGCAGAAGAATGATGAGGAATACAAGAACATACGCAGTTGCATCTCTCGCGGGGATGCCGATATTACTTGTACCACCTTCGAGCTCGGATATTTCCAGATGAACTCCGCTATTCTCCTCTATATTTGACTGAAGAACAGCCAGAAAATCTTCCAAAGATACTCCGTCCTTAAGTTCCGCATAATAGAGTCCGTCCGCTTTGAGCGAGTTAAAGACCCTTCCGTAAGGATATACATTGACCTCAGTGCCCAGCATGTGGGCGCCGATTACACCAACCTGCCCGGATTCTTTTGTTTTTTCAGATGAAATAAAAGCTTCGGAATCCCGGTCAAAAGTCTCCTCAGCAGAAAGAAATCTTCCGGCTTCGATATCAAATGCTTTGCAGTAGTCAGAGTCCGGGTGGCTTAGAAGAACATACTTGTTGAAAACATAAGTGTTCCTCTCCGCTCCTTCCGTAATGGACACCCGGACGATATTACTTTCTGTTTTTTCGGAAGTTTCGCTCAGTGCCGAAAAAAGAGCATCCGGTTCACAGACCATGTCATTGTCAGGAATGGAAAAGGTAACCATATGGGTATTTTCCAGATTTCCATATTTTTTTATAGAATCATTTGATATTTGGACGGCCCGCACAAAGATCATTGAAAGAATAAGTGCACAGAGGCTGGCCGCAATTGCCTTCTTCAAAGTAACCGCCTCCCCACTTATTTGTTCTTAAACCATTCTTCCGGCAATTCATTCTTTTGGATATACCGTTTTGTACTTGTCGAAAGGCCGGCATCTTTCGTAACTGTCACATAGAACGTTTCGTCTCCATTATCTAAAGTGATGTAACAGAGCCCCTCGTCATCGAACATATCCGTAATATCAATTTTCCTGTCTTTGTAAAAAAGATAGATGCGTCCATCAATGGTTTCCTTCTGCGGATAATTCAGATCCTGCTGCACTTCAGATTCTGTCAGTGCTCTTTCAAACCCGTCATTCTCTATGGCAACACCGCCTCCATGAATCTCATTGCCTTCATCATCTGCAACGCTGTAATGTGTAATATTTTTGTCTTCATCAATCGAGATGACTGCTGTTGTCTGATCACCATGGAGCCAAATCTGGACGGTTCTCTGGATTCCTCCAAAATCCGCCGCATAGGCAGTCACCCCACTGACAACCAGTGCGAGGGCAATACATGCAGCCGCTGCCGCATTGCGAAAATGAGCTATCCTTTTTCTGCCCCTGCTTTCAAGATCAATTTCAAAATCGTCCGGAAGGCGCACAGATGAGAACGCTCTTCTGATTTTTTCTTTGTCAGTCATGATCCTCTTCCTCCTGAAGTATATTCTTCAGCATTTTTCTTCCACGGAACAACCTGCTTTTTACCGTTCCCTCAGAGACCCGCAAAATCTCTGCCATCTCTCTTACCTGATACCCTTCATAGTAATAGAGATAAATCACAATCCGGTTTGCTTTCGGCAATGAGAGAATGGATTCTATAACACTCCTGTCTTCTGGATCCTGAAACTGCGTTTCTGCCAGATAATCTTCAAGCGACATCCTGTTCCTGTACCAGAACCCCATCACTATATTCTTTGATTTATTGATGGCAATACGCAGCAGCCAGCGCCGTATATGTTCCTCATTCTCAAACTGGCGGTCAGACTCCATATAAGTAATAAACGTGTCCTGAACCACATCCTCGGCATCTTCAGGATTCCGGCTGACACTGAGCGCAACCCGGAACACGTTATCCTTATACCTGTCCACCAGCTCTTCAACTGGTAATCTCATCTTTGAAGCGCACTCCTTTTAACTGAAAGTCCTTTTACTATTAATACAATTGAAAAGGCCATTGGGTTCCCGGCATTTAAAAATTTTTCAAAAAAACTGGCAGGTCAGGAGCATTCTCTTGGTCTGCCAGAAAATAAATCCAATATATAGCTTCACTGAACCTGCCATTACGTAGCTTCGTTATGACGAAGCTCTTGTTCTGCTAATTCTATCTGCTTTTGAATCTGTTCATTCGTAGGAAGATAATCCTCCATGCCCTTGATACTAATATGATCGAATGTCGCTACTCCCATCGGCGTGTTAATACCACGGAACGCCCATTTCACTTCCGTGCTGTCTTTATCCCGGCAGATGAGGAGTCCAATAGTCGGATTATCATCTGCTCCTTTCATGAGCTCATCAACCGCATTGACATAAAAGTTCAATTCCCCGGCAAATTCCGGCTCAAACGATACTACTTTCAGTTCGACTACTACATAGCAGCGGAGCCTGATATGGTAGAACAGCAAATCAATCTTGCGTGTCTTTCCGGAAACTATGATTTCCTTCTGGCGCCTATAAAAGCGAACCCTTTCCATCCTCACCTTTTGTATATCCGAGGAATCTATTGTAGTTCACATTTACTTTGCCCTGCTGAAATTGATTCTCCTAAGAATGAAGGTACCGATCTGCCGCAGGCTCAAATAGCGTTCCCACAGTCTCAACTTCCGAAAAATAGCCTTTCCACAGTCACGTCAAAGCGATATTCACATTTTCACGGACAGAAAAAGCGGCACCGGCCTCTCTTTTCAGAAAGACCGGCACCGCAGAAATGGCTTAAGCTCGGGCTTTTCCGGCCCTTTTCTAATTGTTGCGAACTAGCAGAGCCACTGTCTCGACGTGCCTTGAGCCAGCTCTTTATCTCTCTGTACAAGTGGGTAGTTGAGGCTGTTGGATTGCTATAAAATCCAGTTGAAACCTATGGTTTGCTGTGAATTTCAGTTGAAACCTCTGATTTGCTATGGGTTGAGTGCAGTGTATTGCTGTAAAATACAAATAAAAAAATCGGAGCATCGGCGTATCAGTCAATGCTCCGCGAAAATCATTATATTTGTTTATTGATTGATTATTTCCTTCACAGCCTCCGCAAGCGGGGTCAGATATGATCCTCCAGCCAATCCATAATGATTTCCGCACCGGTCGCATAGCCTCCCATCTGAGTATGGCACTGTGCCGTGCTGTCATCGTCGAACAGAATGTAATCCTTATTCCTTGCATTCGGGAGTGCGTCATAAAGCTCTTTTGCAGCTCCAAAAGTCATTTCAGCCGTACCGTCAAGGACTAAAACCTCACACTCCACCTTATCCAGTATATTTGAGTTGTCATATTTTTTTAATTCATCTACGACCGCCTCTTCCGGCACACCATGCTTCCACGCATAATCCTCCAGCATGACATTCATAAACTTCGGGCGCATCTTCGGCGGCATCTTTTGTATCATTGTGAGTCTCTCTCCAATTCCCTTTCCCCAGCTGATATTTCCGGGATCAGCAATAATCAGCTTAATCCTTTTATCAAATGCTGCAACTCTCGGCATCAGAAATCCACCGAAGGAGAATCCCACACATGCCACATGGTTCATATCAACACAGTCTATCGTTTCAGCATAGTCAAGTACGGGACCCATCACTTTTTCCCAGTCCGGGCGGAACTTCATATCCTGAAATCTAAGGGCATATCCTTGTCCCGGACCATCGTAGGCAAGGCAGTGTATTCCCCGCTTCAATGCCGCATCAAACATCCACCTTGTATCCACCGCCCAGGTATCCCTGCCAGGTGTAAGTATCAGAACCGGCGCCTTATCCTTTTTCGCATAAGGAGATGTATAGAAATGTCCCGGAAGATAAGTTCCCTCGTAAGGAATCTCCACATATTTTCCGGGATAACCTGACAGCTCCAGCGATTTCTCATAGCAGTCAAAGCACTGTCTCGTATATTTCTCCATCATTGGTGAATGTACGTTCTCCATATACATGGTTGCCATCCGGTAATATGTGGATGCACGAAGATATGCCGTAGCTGCGCTCACCTTCTTATCATTGGCCTCAGACTTCTGCGCCCTTTTATTAAGCCTTGATGCAAGTTCAGCCCACGTATTCTCCCAACTTCCGGTCTCCTTGTCATCCAAACGACTTACCACTTCCAGGGCTTCTCCCGCGTCAGCCATGCCGAGATAGCAGAGTCCCATCACATGCTTCATGATCGCATCCGTCATGATACCGTCCGTAAACTTAAGCGCAGGCCAATGGTCTCCTGAAATAGACTGTATGCTCGGACCTTTTGACATTGGACCGTTGTTTTTCTTTAAAATACCCATTATGATTCCTCCTTATTCGCTTGACTTGTCAACTGTATTGTTATGAAAAATCCGGCAGTCGCACCATACTATCTCGTAATCTATCTGCCGGCCTTATCTCATTTCCATTCAAAGTTTTCTTTTCCTGCTCCAAGCTCGAAATGGTACTTAACAAGCCCGGTGTCAACTCCGGTAAAAATGCCGTTATCGCAGGTGATAGATACTATATTTTCTGTTCCGGTAATCGTGAATGCCTGTTTATCAAGAGCCGTTGGAGCAAGAAGAGCAGCATTCACGCCTTCCTTAAACCATTCAGGCTCCTTGCCATCATATGAGCTGACATCGGATGCCTTTTTTGACTTATGCTGAGTACCCTGTGTCTGACCGTATCCTACCGCAATGATTCCGACCGGCTTTGCGTTTCCGGATTTCTCCTGAGCGCCTTTACGGTTGTAGGTGCCGCCGACCCACCATGTATTTAGTCCGAGTGTCTGCGCATAAAGCATCAGATCAGCGCCGCAATAACCGCACAGTTCATCAGAACCTTCCGGACCTGCCATGATAAAGAAATTATTCACCCCTTTCGCAAGGATCAGCTTGATTATCCCCGGAACCGCACTGCCGTCATTCGTGATCAGACGAATGGAAAGCCCGTACTGTTCATTATTTTTCTTTACCCGTTCATTCAGTTTTGCCACAATTTCCTCAGGGATAGGCTTGTCTGTATATTTACGGACCATGTGCCGTTTTTTCATCGCCTGCTTCATGTCCATAATGAGCACCTCCGTTACGCGTTTATTTCTCTTGCCCGGACTGACATCTGCTTCAGCTGCTTTGCAAAAAGTTCCGCCTCGGACGCTGTCATATCCTGTGTAATATAATCCGACCACTTTTTCTGAAGCTCGCGTATGTGTCCTTCCATCTGTTTTGCCTTATCCGTCAGATAAACACACTTGGAGCGATGGTCTTTCTCATTTGAACGTCTGACAACAAGGCCTTTCTTTTCCATCCCCTGGATGGTTCGTGTTGTAGCAGCCTTATCAACAGAAATCTTCGTTGACAATTCATCCTGTGTCAGTCCGTCTCTTGTATAAAGCTGGGAAAGATACATCAGCTCTGAAGCTGTTATTTCCACTTCAGAAAGTTCGTGGCTGAAAAACAGATTCAGCTGGCGCATTAGTACCGATATGTATGTTCCTGCCTGATTCATACTAAGCCTCCTATATAGTTGATATATCAATCATATTTTGTTTGCGTTGACTTGTCAACCGTTTTATTGTTCACGTCTACGACTTGTTTCTGTATCTTAAATTGAAACCGCTAATTTGCTATGGGTTGAGTGCAGTGTGTTGCTGTAAAATATTGCTAAGCTTGGTTCCATCACAAGAAAAAATCGGAGCACCAGCCATAAGGTCAATGCTCCGCAATCATGGTGTCCATCATATTTCGTTTTGCCGCTGCTTACTGATAAATGCTTTCAATCAGTTCTTTGGACGTTTCTATAAAACCTGTAATGTCATCATCCGTCATAGGCAGCGTCAGGGCGATCTGTCCACGCACAACCGGATAATACCCACGGACAGCCATTACTTCTGACGAGCCGCCGACGGCACTGATCGGAATGCCGGCGGAGTCAGGTACTGAATTTGGCCTTTCCTTTGTGCCATGAGGCAATGACGGATCAACGTGTCCGGAAATGGACATCTCATCGCCAAATCCATGATAGCTCCCTTCAAATTTAGCAACCTTTGATTTGTTAAACTCTTTAGCGACTCCATCTTCTTATCCTTCAGACAAGAAGCATCCCTCGCTCTAAAGGGCACGGTCAATTCCGATTTTCACTACCGACCCACCTCTTTGCATGGAAGTTTATCAAATATAACCGTCTGATATTTTCTATAGGCTCATTTAGACCCAATGTTAGTTTAATATGGTAGCATTATCTTGCCAACAGAAAAGCCGCCCCGGAATCCCGAGACGGCATTAAATGTTTTCATTTTAAATTGTAATGTCCTCATGAGCTCCGCCCTTTACCGTGATGGTGAGCTTGTCTGGAAATACTCTGATCTCCTCGATAAAGTTCCGTACCAGCTGCTCATCATAGGCGAGCACCTTATCCTTTGCTTTCTCAACGGATTCCCGCAAAGCAACAACCCGTTCTTCGTCACGCTTCCGTTCCGACTTTGTGGCCTCAATCTCGTTTTTTCTTTCTCTGAGCTGCTGGATCTGTTCAGCAAGCTCAGTTGTATTCTTTCCGGCTTTGACCAGGGAAAGGACGTGCTGCTGAAGCTCAGCCAGTTTGGAATTGATGTCGGCAAGTTCAATATCCGTGTTTCCTGTGGTCAATTCCTGCACATCTGAGCATATGTCGTTGTATATTCTGTTCTCATCAAGGATCAGATCCTGTACCGCTTTGACGACAGCCTTCTGAAGATCCGCTTCTCTTATTGTTCTGGAAAGGCAGCCACTTTTTTTACCATTCTGCAGACGTGATCTGCATCTCCACACAAGTACTTTCTCCCCTTTCAGGATCCAGTGCGTTCGCGATGCTGATGGTGCTTCCGCCCTCCAGATACTCACGATAAATTCTTTTCACTACTTCCGCTTCTTCAGGTACGATCTCCAGCTTTCCATCCTCGCCCTTGTATAACCAAGGAAACGATTGTAGTTCACATTTACTTTGCCCTGCTGAAATTGATTCTCCTAAGAATGAAGGTACCGATCTGCCGCAGGCTCAAATAGCGTTTCCACAGTCTCGACTTCCGAAAAATAGCCTTTCCACAGTCACAACCTACCCAAAATAGCAAAGCCACAGTCTCGCCCGGCAAAAATTCATCAAAATAGCCTTCCCACATTCACGCCAGAGCGACTTTCACATTTTCCCAGACAGAAAAAGCGGCACCCGCCTCTCTTTTCAGAAAGACGGATGCCGCAGAAATGGCTTAAACACGGGCTTTATAGCCACATTTTCAATTTGTCCTCATTAGCAGAGCGACCGTCTCGACGTGAACCGTCTCGCTGAACTGGTCATAGGGCTGCACATACTCTGCATGAAACCCGTTCCCGGACAGATACTTCAGATCCCTTGCCAGTGTCGCGGGATCGCAGCTTACATAGACGATTCGCTCCGGCTTCATGCGGACCAGCGTCTGCAGAAGTTTTTCATCGCATCCCTTTCTCGGAGGGTCTACTACCGCTACATCGGCGCGGATTCCTTCTTTTTCAAGGCCTGGCACAACCTCCTCTGCCTTTCCGACATAGAATTCCGCGTTTTCTATCCCGTTTATCTGTGCATTTTTTCTCGCGTCCTCAATTGCTCTCGGAACAATTTCCACTCCGATGACTTTGCGTGCCTTGCGGGCGAGAAAAAGTGAAATGGTTCCGATGCCGCAGTAAAGGTCCATGACCGTTTCATTCCCATGAAGGCAGGCCAGCTCCAGCACCTTCTCATAGATGCGCTGTGTCTGAACCGGATTTATCTGGTAGAAGGAAGCCGGCGAAATCTGATAACGGACGCTGACACCGAACGCTGCGGATTTCAGAATGTCCGTGATGTATTCTTGTCCCCATACCGGCTTCACCGGCCCGTTCATGATGACATTTGTCCTTCTCGTATTGCTGCTGAAGGTGATACCGGTCATTCCCGGGATTTTTTCCAGACGATGGATGAGGTCATCCGATGCGGGAATTCTGCCGCCGTTGATAATCAGGCATACGATGATTTCACCGGTTGCAAATCCCTTTCGGATCAGAACATGACGAACCAGCCCCTTTCCGGTTTCCTCGCTGTATGCCGGAATCCGGTTATCCCTCATCCAGCCAAGTATTTCTTCCAGAATCTCCCGGTTCTCCGGGCATCCGAGAAGGCAGTCCGGATTGGGAATAATCGTGTGCGTTCTGCCCGCGTAAAATCCCGCGATAGGATTTCCGTCCCTGTCTGTGCCGACCGGGAACTGTGCCTTGTTCCGATAACGGAACGGAGATTCCATCGGAACAATTTTCCGGATTTCGAGATTTTCGAAACCGCCGATTCTTTTCAGATCGTTCCGGACCTTCTCCTCTTTCATCGCCAGCTGTGCCGGATAGGACATCATCTGCAGCTGGCAGCCCCCGCATTGCCGCGAGACAGGACACGGAGGTTCGGTTCTGTCGGGTGAAGCCTTCAGGACTCTCTCAAGTCTGCCGTACCCGTAAGACTTTTTGACCTTGATGATCCGGACTTCTGCCCTGTCCCCCGGTACGGTGTCCTTGACAAATAAAGTGTAGCCATCTTCTGTTCGTCCGATTCCTGCACCGTCCTGTCCGATGTCAATGATCTCCGCCGTCGCCGTATCATTTTTCCTGTATTCCATGTCTTTTCTCCTGAAAAAACGGACGACGATCTGATCATTCAGATTGACGCCCGTTTATTTACGCGAACAGCGAGCCACAGCCGAATGCGAAGTATTCGTGCGGGCGAGCGTTGCGATAACGAGATCAAACCCGCGAAGCGCGTTTTATCTCGTTACACTAACAGCGAGCCTAAGCCGAATGCGAAGTATTCGTGCGGGGCGAGCGTCGCGATAACGAGATCAAACCCGCGAAGCGCGTTTGATCTCGTTGTCTCAAATCAACCGTTTCCCAGTTTCCGGATTACTAATTTCGGTCACCGGATCCTGCTTTTCCGATAGCTTATTTCAGATCGTCCAGATCTCCGGTTCTCCGGATGTTTGATTCGAATACCCGGTTGTAACCGAGCCACTCGTCCAACGGTTTCTGGGCATTGGACTTGAACAGCTCCGTCATGGTCTCCAGACGGGCGTCCGCGTTATCCGCCAGATTCAGGGCGAGCGCTTCCGCGAGTGCCGGTTTCTTCGGAGAGCCGTACTCATATTCACCGTGATGGGCCAGAATGCAGTGCTTCAGGTCTGACTCCAGCTTTGCCGGGAATCCCGGAATTGATCTCGCCGTGTCGTGGATCATCTCGGCCCCGATCATGATATGGCCGAGAAGCTGGCCGTCGTCGGTGTAGTCATTCTGCGGGAAGGAAGAAATCTCCGCCGTTTTGCCGATGTCATGACAGATTGCCGCCGTGAGCAGCAGATCGGAATTCAGGATCGGATAATACTTGGTGAAGAAATAGCACATATTCGTGACATAGAGGGTGTGCTGCAGGAGTCCTCCGACAAATGCGTGATGGATCGTCTTCGCAGCAGAAGCGCTCTTGAATCGTTTGATGAATTCCGGATCGTCGACAAAGTAATGGGTCAGCAGCTGATGCAGGTAGGGATTTTTGACCTTGTTGATGAAATTCAGCAGCGCGCCGAACATCTCATCGATATTCTTGTCGCTCGTCGGCAGATAATCGGAGGGCTTGTACTCTCCTTCCTTCGCGACGCGCACTCTCTTCAGAGCGACCTGAAGGGATCCGTTGTATCTCGACACATCGCCGATGATATCCACGTAGTCGAGCGCGTCAAAATCGTCGATGCCCGGTGAATCCGGGTCCCAGATTTTGCAGTCGACCGTTCCCGTTTTGTCCATCAATATTACATTATCATAATTCTTGCCATTCTTTGTTGTCGCGGAGGACTTGGATTTTACCAGATAGATTCCGCTGATTTTCATTCCTTCACTGAGTTCCTGAATATATAACATGCAAGCCTGTCCTTCCCGTTATTTTTCTCCGAGTGCCGCACTGAACGTAACCTGCGCATATCCGTCGGCTCCCTGCCGCATGGCCGTAACCGTGATGACATTATTTGCCTTGAAGTTCGACAGAATATTCTCCAGGTCCTGAACCGTTCGGATCTGCTTTCCGGAGATTTCCGTGATCACGTCATATTCCTTGAATCCTGCGAGCATCGCGGGAGAATCCTGTGCCACCTCGGTAACCAGAAGCCCGACCGGAATGCCCGTCGTCTGCGACAGGCTTTCGGTGACCTCTCTTCCCTTGATGCCGAGATACGCTGTCGTCTCGTTGTTCGACAACTTCTGGATCAGAGCTTTGACGCCGGAAATGGCATAGGCGGTGATCGTAGTCCCTCCGTCACTGATATTCTGAGGGATCAGTCCGATAATCTCGCCCTTCATATTCACCAAAATGCCGCTGGATGTACTGCTGCCTTCAATATCTGTCGTGAGAATGCTGTATTCGGCATCTAACGCGGATATCTTATTGGATACTGAAGTTACCGTTCCGTTCGCAACGATATCACTATATCCCATCAGGTTTCCGAGTGCAAGTACCGGATCGCCCTGACGGACGGAATAGGAGTTGCCGAGCGGAGCAACTGCAAGCTCGCTCTTTGCTCTCTCGCTGATGTCGGAGGGAGCGATGGTCAGCACAGCCAGCCCCGTGTTCGAATCCGACTTTCGCAGCGTCGCCTGGACCATGGAGTTGTCGTCGAATTTAACCATGATATTCTCGGAGCCCTCTACCACGCTGCTCTCGGTCAGAATATAGTCATTGTCATCCGTTTCGGCGATCAGGATTCCTGCCACCTGCTGCTGGGTCTGGTAATCCTCATTAAAATAATCCAGCTGGCTCGTTATACCGATGACCTCGACAAGAGAACGCTTCGCCTCATCGGCTGTTTTCAGCATATCCTGGTAGAGCTGCTGATAATCCTCCAGCGTAATCCCGCTCGAACCCGGGCTTTCCGCTGTTCCGTTCTCCTCCGTGCTTTCTGAAGACGTTTCGCCGGGCGCCGATTCCGGAAGCGTCCCGCTTCCGGACGCAGAACCTCCGGCGGATTCTGACGAAGCAGATTCTGTCGGCGACGGATCCGGCATCTCTCCGCCGGATTCTGAGGAAACGGCGGCGGATGAGGCGGACAGTACCGCATTCCCCGAGGAAGCGGAAACGGCTCCGACGGCTTCCGGATCGGAATCCTCCGGAATGGTGATTTTCTCATTATCGGCCCCGAGAACTTTCTTTGCGGCCGGGTAAAGCCCTGCGTGAACAAAAGCAGAGACCGCGCCGATTGCCGCGCCGATTCCGATTATGGAAAGGATCCGCAGAATCTGAGCCTTGTAATTTCTCGGCTTTTTGCGGATCACCTGATGGATAAACTGGTACGAATCCTCTGCATCTGTGCCTTCTTCCGATGAAATTTCTACAGATGACGGATTCCGGAATTCTTCAGAACCGGATTTTCCTTTTTCTTCGTCCGATCCCGGATTTGTCTTGAATATATCGTCTGTATCGTCCTTCATAAGATTTCTCCAGAGGGTGCACGGACTCTGGTCTGTCCGGCGCTCGTTAGAAAAATACATTTCCGCCGCACGGGCATCATCTTCCCCGGAGAACAGCGGATATGAAATTCTCAAATTAACGATGTAACTATATCAAAGACATATGAACATTTTATGAATACCCCAGAGTTTCTTCCTTTATTTTTACGTCAGACGGTTTCGAAAATCTGCTTTTTAGAGTATGATAAACAGAGTAAGATCAGCGCCGGTATGTGCATCCGCATGACCGGGCATGACAATAAAGGTACAAGGATATATTATATATGAATGAACGAGCACTGCGAGTATTGGAATACGATAAAATCAGAAAGAAACTGGCCTCTCACGCAACGAGCGGACCCGGGCGTCAGAAATGCATGGAACTGGAGCCATCTGCGGATCCTGGTGAAATCAGAAGACTGCAGCAGGAAACCACAGATGCGGTGAGCCGTCTGTTTCGCAAGGGAAGCATTTCTTTCGGCAATACCAGGAATATCGGCCCTTCTCTGAAGCGGCTGGAGGTCGGAAGCGCGCTCTCGATGACGGAGCTTCTGAATATAGCGGGCCTTCTGGAGAACGCGGCCCGGGTGAAGGCCTACGGCCGACATGAAAACAACGAGACTGAGGAAGATTCTCTGGACGCGATCTTTGAGCTTCTCGAACCTCTGACGCCGCTCTCTGCAGAGATCCGCCGATGTATTCTTTCCGAGGACGAAGTCGCGGACGATGCCAGTCCTGCGCTGAAAAATATCCGCCGTCAGATTCAGGTCTGCGGCGAGAAAATTCACACTACGCTGAATCAAATGATGAACGGCCCCCTCAGGACCTCACTGCAGGACGCCGTGATCACGATGCGTGACGGAAGATACTGTCTCCCCGTCAAGGCCGAGAACCGCGGTAATGTTCCGGGAATGGTTCATGATCAGTCTTCTACGGGAGCAACGCTCTTTATCGAGCCGATGGCTGTCGTGAAGCTCAACAATGACATCCGGGAGCTCGAGATCAAGGAAAAAAAGGAAATCGAGATCATCCTGGCGAATCTGAGCAATGAGGCAGCAGAGCATATCGAGGACCTGGAATATGACATGAAGAACATGACCGAGCTCGATTTCATTTTTGCCAGGGGCGCACTGTCTCTGGAAATGAACGCCTCGCAGCCTCTCCTGAATACGGAGGGCAGGATCTCTCTTCGCAAGGCGAGACATCCTCTGATCGAAAAGCATCGGGTCGTCCCGATCGATATCAGTCTCGGTATTGATTTTGACCTGTTGATCGTAACCGGCCCGAATACGGGAGGAAAGACTGTGTCTCTCAAAACGGTCGGACTTCTCACGCTGATGGGACAATCCGGTCTGCACATACCGGCGCTGGACCGTTCCGAGCTTGCTGTTTTTTCCGAGGTCTATGCGGACATCGGCGACGAGCAGAGCATTGAGCAGTCTCTGTCGACCTTCAGTTCTCACATGACCAATATCGTAAGCTTTCTCGACAAGGCGGACCGGAATTCTCTCGTGCTGTTCGACGAGCTCGGCGCGGGCACGGATCCGACCGAGGGCGCTGCTCTCGCCATTGCGATTCTCTCCTATCTTCACGGACAGGGAATCCGCACCATGGCGACGACGCATTACAGCGAGCTGAAGATTTTTGCGCTGAGTACGCCTGGTGTGGAAAATGCATCCTGTGAGTTCAATGTGGAGACGCTCCGTCCGACTTACCGGCTCCTGATCGGCGTTCCGGGAAAATCAAACGCGTTTGCGATTTCCCAGAAGCTCGGACTTCCGGACTATATCATTGACAGCGCAAAGCAGCAGATCAGCGAGCAGGATGAATCCTTTGAGGATGTCCTTACTTCTCTGGAACAGAACCGCATTCAGATGGAAAACGACCGGCGCGCGATACAGTACGAGAAGGAGCAGCTCGACAAAAAAGAAAAAGAGCTCGAGAACCGCGTCCGGACTCTTGAGCAGCAGAAGGAGAAAATCATCCGGAAGGCGAATGAGGATGCGCACAGCATTCTGCAGGAGGCGAAGGACTATGCCGACCAGACGATGAAGGATTTCCGCAGATTCGGCAAGAACGCCATCAATTCCGGAGAAATGGAACGGAAACGGAATGAACTTCGCAAGAAGATGAACAAGACAGAAAGCAGTCTTGCGATGAAACCCGCGGAGAAGCCGAAGAAAGAGCTGAAGCCGTCGGATCTGCAGCTCGGGGACTCTGTTCACGTTCTCAGCCTGAATCTGAACGGGACCGTCAGCTCTCACCCCGACAGCAAGGGATACCTCTTTGTCCGATGTGGCATCATCCGCACAAAGGTGCATATCAGCGATCTGGAGCTCGTGGACGAGCCGGTCATCACCTCGAAGCAGCTCTCCCGCACCAGCACGGGAAAGGTACGGATGTCGAAGGCCATGACCGTCTCTTCGGAGATCAATGTTCTCGGAAAGACTGTTGACGAGGCGGTGGCAGAGCTTGACAAGTACCTGGACGACGCCTACATCGCGCATCTGAACAGTGTCCGTATCATCCACGGAAAGGGAACCGGCAAGCTCAGAAAGGGCATTCACGATTATCTCCGCAGGCAGAAGCATGTGGAGAGCTTTCACCTTGCCGAATACGGAGAAGGGGATGCCGGCGTCACGATTGTCCATTTCAAAAAATAAACAGGTATAAACGATTGTAGAAACACGTTCATACCATATCCTGTTCCACAAGCCTTGTGAACTGCGGATGGTCCTGTGCTGCACACTCCCGCAGTCCTGAACGTATGCTAAAGGCCCTGGAATGACAGCGAATAAGGAAGGAGGCCGGGCATGGCGGCAAAACAGAAAATACTCATCGTTGATGATGACAACAATATCGCGGAATTGATTTCCCTTTACCTGACGAAGGAGTGCTTCGAGTGTAAAATCGTGAATGACGGAGAGGCCGCTCTGAAGGCCTTTCCGAGATTCCGTCCGGATCTGATTCTTCTGGATCTGATGCTTCCCGGAATGGACGGCTATGAGGTCTGCCGGGAGATCCGCCACAAATCGAAGGTCCCGATCATCATGCTCTCCGCAAAGGGAGAGGTATTTGATAAGGTTCTGGGACTTGAGCTCGGTGCGGATGATTATATCATCAAGCCCTTTGACTCCAAGGAGCTGGTCGCCCGTGTAAAGGCCGTGCTCCGCCGATTTCAGAACACCGCCGCGCTCCCTCAGGAGGAGCCGGAAACCATCGCGCAGCCGGCGAAGGTTGTGGAGTATCCGGATCTCATTATCAATCTGACAAACTATTCCGTGACGTATCACGGAGAGAACATCGAGATGCCGCCGAAGGAGCTGGAGCTTCTGTATTTTCTTGCTTCCTCACCGAATCAGGTCTTCACAAGAGAGCAGCTTCTCGACAATATCTGGGGCTATGAATACATCGGCGACACACGGACGGTAGACGTACATATCAAGAGGCTTCGTGAAAAAATCAACGGAAATCCCAACTGGTCGATCTCAACCGTCTGGGGAATCGGATACAAGTTTGAATTGCTGAAGAAGTAAAAGCGAAAGAAATGAAACAGAATCATGCGCAGCCATAAAATCATCCACAAATTCATCATCATTTACATTATTATCGGACTCGCGGTCTTCATCTTTCTCTCGACGGCGGGATCCTCGATGATTCAGAAGAAGGTGCTGAACTACGAAAGCCTGAACCTGTACGAAGAAGCATCCAACATCGCCTCGGACCGTTCGATTCTCACATATTCGCGCTCCACCACGGAAAGCGCTTCCGAATCTTCGGCCGGCACGGAAGCCCAGGCGCTCTACGACAGTCTCTCCCGTCTCGCGCTTTATCAGGAATGCCAGATCTGGCTGATCAGCCCGAAGGGCAAGGTCTACATGAATACAGGCGAACCCCTGAATACATACGTTCCGGTGACGCTGGACGGCTTTGATCCGGTCGCGCTCGGGTCCGACTACTACAGCATCGGAAGCTTCTTCCACTATTTCGACACCGATCACCTGAGCGTCATGATCCCGATCACTTCCAATCTGAATATCAGGGGATATGTCGCCATCCACATGGAAATGAAGAAGATTATCTCTCTGAAAGAAGGGATCCTTGCGAAGGTCCATGTCATGACTGCTGTCGTCTACTGCGCCTTTCTCTCCGTATTTGTACTGCTCTATTTTTCCGTACTGCGTCCTCTTAAGAAGATCACCGCCGGAACGGAGAAATTTGCGGAAGGTGATATGAAATACAACATCCGGGTAAAATCACAGGACGAGATGGGGCATCTCGCGGCGTCTCTGAATGTGATGTCTGATGAGATCAGCAAAAGCGATGAGTATGAAAAACAATTTATCGCAAATGTCTCCCATGATTTTCGCTCTCCTCTGACCTCTATCAAGGGATTTGTCGAGGCGATCCTCGACGGCACCATCCCGGCCGAGATGCAGGAGCGATATCTGCGCATCGTCCTGAGTGAAACCGAACGTCTGACCAAGCTCACCAACGGCATTCTGACTCTCAACAGCATGGACCAGAAAAAAAATCTCCTTCACATCAGCGTCTTTGATATCAATGAGGTGATCCGGAACACTGCCGCTTCCTTTGAAGGGATCTGCAAGCCCAGACAGATTTCCTTTCAGATCACTCTGACGGGAGAAACGCTTCCCGTTCTTGCGGACCAGGGGAAGATTCAGCAGGTTCTCTATAATCTGATCGACAACGCGATAAAGTTCAGCCGGGACGGTTCTGTCATCGAGCTGGAAAGTGATATCCGGCATGACAAGGTGTTCTGCACGGTCCGTGACCACGGCGCCGGCATACCGAGAACATCTCTGAACAAAATATGGGATCGTTTTTACAAAAGCGACGCATCGAGAGGACGCGAAAGAAAGGGAAACGGACTTGGTCTGTCTATTGTGAAGGAAATCATCAATCAGCACAAGCAGACGATAACCGTGGTAAGCACGGAGGGCGTCGGCACGGAATTCATTTTCTCCCTGAAGCCGGCTCCAGAAGACATGGCGGAGACGTCTACCATCGCGCAGGCGTCTCAGCAGGACAGTGAAACCTGAACCGTTCATCCGCCCGCCAGGTTTCATGTTCTCCAGGTATAATTTCGAAGCTGCCCTTCTTCCAGCATTCCTTCAAAATTGTGCTGGCGAAGCGCCTCGTAGAGAACAATGGCCACCGAGTTTGCCAGATTTAAGGACCGGATAGTGTCCAGCATCGGAATCCGAATCACGGCTGCCTGATTATCGTACAGAATCTTCTCCGGAATACCCGCGCTTTCCTTTCCGAACATAATGTAACAATCGTCCTCATATTCCACATCTGTATAACAGCGGGGTCCCTTGGTCGAGGCGTAATAGATCTTTGCGCCGGGATGCTGCTCCACGAAATCCTCATAGTCGATATATCTGGTGACATCAAGGCTGTTCCAGTAATCCATGCCCGCTCTTCTGACTGTTTTTTCCGACAGATGAAAACCGAGCGGCTCAATCAGATGCAGGCTCGCACCCGCAGCCACACAGGTGCGGCCGATGTTCCCGGTATTCGACGGTATCTCCGGTTCATGAAGAACGATATTAAAATGCGCCATGGTCTTCTCTCTTCTTTCCGAATTATAAAAATAGCTTCACGCTCATACCTGTTGCCTTCGAAATCGCATGCAGTCTCTCTCGCGCGCTTCGCGTGCGTCGTTCCTGCCTGCGTTTTCGTAGAGCTCTCTTTTTGTCCTGTATAAGCTGCGCGCCGCTCCGCACTCCGTGCTCTCGCGCCGCTACAGGTATGAGCGTTCTCGCGGTGCTTCTCACCGCTTCACGCTCATACCTGTTGCCTTCGAAATCGCATGCAGTCTCTCTCGCGCGCTTCGCGTGCGTCGTTCCTGCCTGCGTTTTCGTAGAGCTTATACAGTACATCTTGCTGTGGTTTGTCTAGGTAACGGATCTCACCCTGATTGTGCAGGATTCTGTCTCTTGCGGGCGTGGTTCTTCCGATGATTCTCGCCGGGATCCCGGCGTTTTCCAGCTTCTCTGTCAATGCCCTTCCATTTTCGGTGAGAATAAGAAGCGATCCCTCCGAGTAGCTCTGATACGGATTCAGATCAAAAAACTCGCAGATTTCCACGGTTTCCTGACGGATCGGTATCTCCCGGAGACTGATCTCCAGTCCCGCGCCTTCCGCCTCTGCCATCTCCCAGAGCGCACCGAACACGCCTCCCTCCGATACATCATGCATCCGCGTTGTCCCCGGGTCTGCCCCCGCGATTTCAGCCTCCGGTACAATTGAAAGACTGTCTCTGAATTTCTTTGCCGCCCCGATGATATCGCGGGTAAATCTGCGGGAGAGCATCTCCCCCCGCTCTGCGGCGAGCAGCATAGCTGTTGCAGCTCCCGCCGATTTTGTCATGACGATCTCTCTGCTGCGGAACGATTTCCCGGATTCCGCCGGATGTTCACTCTCTGAAGCAGACAAAGCCCGAACCTCCGCCGTATCCGCGTTTTCCGAACAATTCCGGACAGAGCGATCATTTCGGAGGTCCCGGGATAGTGCATGCCCTGCCGTCCCCTGATCTTCACATATTTTATCGTCTGTATGTGATGCACCGGCAGATTTCCTTCGGAGATCCCGTGCGACCCCGATTCCTGTCACGGAAATCATCTCACTTCTCACAGAGCAGCTTACCGTAGTGTGCCCTCCCGCAATGCTCAGTCCGAGGCTTTCCGCAATTTTCTCCGCCGCACGCAGAATGGTCTTGAGGACAGCTTCCTCATCATCTTCCGGAAGGACAAGATTCAGGACAATGGCACGGCCCTCTCCGCCGGAAGCGGCAATGTTATTCACCGCCGAATGAACCGCCAGTATCGTCCGGATTGCCGGGGCCGCGTCAATGTCAGGCGAAACCGCAGACGAAACCACGATATTTCCTTCCGCTCTCAGGACAGAGGCATCTGCTCCAACAGCCGGCCCGCTGATCAAATCAGATCCACTGCAGCGGATCTCCTTCAAAACAGAGCGGTTGAGAACCGCCTCTGATATTTTTCCAATCCTCATCATACGCCTCACGATCGGGTTCCACTGCTGCCCAGTGGTACTGATGTCCCCTCTAAGCACTCCCGCAGTCATGCCGGGGCTGACCGGTCATACCCGCCAGCCTGACCGGTTATCCATGCTGTTCCGGTCACACTGCGCTGTCCAATGACACTGTTTTCGCGTTCAGTTCTCAATCACGTCTGACTCAACGACAGATCCGTTGCCGACCGCTGTCTGGATCGTGGCCAGATCGCCGGTCGCAATGGCCGCCTGAATTGCCTGCAGCGTCTCGCTGTCTGCGTTCTCTGTGCCGATTGTATAGGTAAGCGGCATCATCGCATAGCTGCTGCGATTGACCAGCTCCTCCGAATTCAACTGTCCGCCGATGTATATTTCCTTGTAGAGCTCGGCTTCGACTCCCTGAATGCCTCCGGACACCGTGATGCTTCCGTACGGCATGGAGCTGTCCGTCTCGTATGTGGTCTCTACGTCCGTGGTACTGAGCGTCCTGCTCTCAAAGGAGACAGTGCGATCAGAATCTCTCGTCTCTTCACCGTAAATATTGAAGGTAAGATATCCGTTTTTTGTCACCGCCTGAATATAGATCGGCGCCGATGTATTGTTCTCAAAACAGAAATCCATGAGTCCCTCGGAAATCGACGCGTCAAATCCGGGTTCAACATACGATACCAGATACGAATGGTTGTGGCGCTCCGTCACCTTGAGTTCTGCCGCCAGAACCGCATCGTACAGCGTTGTTGTCGTCTGACACACCCCGCCGCCGTAGGACTCCACAACCTTGCCGTTTTCATAGGTGTCTCCCGGCAGGAATCCGTACTCCTTTGTCGTCGGACCGATGACCTTCTCCGCGGAGAATTCTTCTCCCGGATACAGTACCGTTCCGTTGATGTGCTCCGCCGCAAGTCTCACATTCGTATCGTGATTCGTATCGCCTGTCTGATAACCGGTCGTCGCGCTTCCCAAAAGATCGGTGATCTTCGAGAGCTCTGCGGACTGGTCGGCATACTCGGTTGTGCTGTACGAAAGCGTGATACCGCCCTCTCCACCGTGCCAGTCATTCGTAAAATAATCCATGATCTTCTGAACAGACGCCTTATTGTTCAAAGCCACTCCTGTCTTACCCGGAGTGAGCGTGAACGTATTATCCGCGTTTAATACAACGCCGTTGGACTGCGGGCTGCAGTTCAGGGCGTCTGCGTTTTTCGCGAGCACCGCACTGACATCAGAACGGGATACCGCGAAGTTCAGATCAAGGACGATCGGCCCGTTATTCTCAAGCTGTCGGTCTGCCAGGAAACGCTTAAAGATATTTCCCTTTTTACCGATGGAAAGCGCTTCTTCGATGACTTCCTGATTCGTATAGGTCAGCCCCAGCGCCCCCGCTGTGGTCCGTACCTCATTATCACCCGCATAGAGAACAATGACATCGTCCGAGAGTTCCTTCATTCTGGCCTCGACAGCCTTTTTCATCTGGCTACGCGTCATATCCGTCACATTGATATTGTCGATGTAGATTCCGTACTTCTTCTGGCTGCCGCTTCCGGATGAAACCATCAGACTTTCCGAAGCGGACGATGACGAGCTTACCGCTTCCGTCTGAGCCGAATTTTCTGCCGAAGATGAAGAAACGGCCACCGCATTCAAGGTGTCCGCTCCTGCCTGCCCGGCGCTGTCCGTGTTCTCCGCTGCCATTGCCGGGAGAACAAGCGTGATAATCATTAGCAGTGCCAGAATAATCGCAATTACGCCGGCAATCAGCCTGCGTTTCCGCTCCATCTTTTCTCTTCTGTCCGTTTTCTTCTGATTGTTTCTTCTACTCATTCACACACGCAGTCTTCTGTAAAAAATCTCCATCCTGGGCACTTGTCTGCCGCACGGTAACTTCCTGTATATCTCGAATATCTGAACTTAAAGTATCTGAATTTCCAGTATCTGAGCTTTGTATATCTGAACTTCGAATACCTGAACTTCTAATACCTAAATTTCGAATGCCTGAGCTTCGAGTGCCTGAGCTTCGAATATCCAATCTGATCAATATTTAATTACAGCATCAGAATCTGTCGAGCTTCAGGTTAAAGATCTGCAGCACGTCTTCCTTTTTCGGCATTGCCGGAATCGCGCCGCGCTTTTCCACGCAGAGACCGGCCACGATATTCGCGAATCTGATAAACTCCGCGGCTTGATCCTGATCGAGATCCTCCGGCTTGGTCTTGAATTCGGCAAATCTCGAGAGGAGCCCTCCCCAGAAGGAATCTCCCGCTCCGGTCGTATCCACGACCTTTCTAGTCTGGGAGGGGGCCTTCACAACAAAATTCTTCGTGCGGAGCATCGCGCCGTCTCTTCCGAGCGTAACAACAACACACTTCACGCCTTCTTTGAGAAGCACTCCCGCAGCCTCGTAGGGATCCTCAATATCTGTGAGAAGCTTTGTCTCCTCGTCGGAAAGCTTCATAATATCCACATACTTCACGACGGAGCGCATCTGCGCCTTGGCTTCCTCCTCACTCTTCCAGAGAGGCGCGCGGTAATTCGGATCGTAGGAGATAATCGCTCCTGATTTCTTTGCCTGCTCTACGGCAAAAATCGTGGCACTTCTCGCCGGCTCATCGGTCAGTGACAGCGAGCCGAAATGGAAGATCCTCGTCTGATTGATAATATCCATATTGACCTCGCCCGAGCGGATCATTGTGTCCGCTCCGGGCTTTCTGGCAAAAGAAAACTCCCGATCGCCGTCATGGAGCGTCACGAACGCGAGCGTCGTGAAATAATCCGGATCTACCAGCAGGCCTTCCGTATTGACATGATTCTCGTTCAGGGTGTCCCTGAGAAGCCTGCCGTGCATATCGTCTCCAACCTTGCCGATGAAGGCTGTCTTCATACCGAGTCTGGATGCTGCAACCAGAACGTTTGCCGGTGCACCGCCGGGGTTCTGCTCGAACAGCGTTCTTCCGGCCTCACTTGTTCCGCAAGGCGTAAAGTCAATCAGTAATTCACCCATCGCTGTAATATCATACATAATTTTCTCTCCTCCTGAGATCCGGATTATAAAGCAGCCGTGATTCTTTATAAAATAATATCATAACTATAAAGCACCCCAGTCTTGAGGACCTGCGGTTCTCTCGACATAAGGAGTCCGGAAGCCTCCGCTCCAGAACTTCTCATAATTTAAGCCGGGGAAGAGCCAACAAGTGGACTTTATACGTTTGAAATTATGACGTGCTGTTTTGTTACATAATATCATAAAAACGAAGCCTGGCAAAGACGATTTGTGTCTGTCATCCGCAAAAATTCCGGGGACCGGGGATGATGAAAGAAATGGGCACGAACAGAAAATATTGTCCCATATTTGTCGCCCGAGCCACGGAAAAAGGCAGAGAAAAGACCGGAAACCCTTGATTTTACTGGATTTCCGGTCTTAATATCCTAAGCGCGAGACGGGATTCGAACCCGCGACCCCAACCTTGGCAAGGTTGTACTCCACCCCTGAGCCACTCGCGCATTTCATTGTTCGTAAACATCTGTTTACGTGCTCAAAACTGACGATATTGAGGATACAATAACTCCACTCATTTGTCAATAGATTCTTTGATTTTTTTTGATCTCATAGACCTCTCACAGAATCATTGATTTTTTTATGATCTCATAGACCTCTCATAAAATCTTTTATTTTTATGATCTCATGATGGCGCTAAGGACATATTGATTGTTCGGAAAGCTTTTCTGAGATATGTTCTCCAGCCGGATCAGATCCACATCAAGCCAGAGCTCTTCCGCCGCGATCATAATGTTTGCGAACATGATTCCGAAATTCACCTCTTCCCACCGATACTTATCCATATGGTCGGCCTTGTGCTTCTTCGTAAAGACATGAATTCTGTCATCAAATACCACGAATCTCCAGGGCTGTATATTCATCGAGGAAGGTGCATATCTCGCCGCCTCCAGCAGCTGCTTCATCCAGGATCTGGGAATCTCCTTGAACACGCACAGTTCGTCCATTGACAACATCTTCGCTTCTCCTCTGCTCCTGACGGGAGACTCCTTGCTTTTTCCGAAAGCGAGAATTCCGATCAGCTTCATTCTCCCCTTCTGCTGCAGGTTCGCGGGAACAGCGGTGCTTCCGACGAAACAGGCGCCAAGCCCCTTGCAGCACAGAAAAAGGTTCATCTGTTCCATCAGATATCCCATATTCATCTGACAGCGCGTTGCTTCCCTGGAATAAAAGAGAATATAGTAGGGTGCCTTCACCGCATGGAGCTGACGGATATGGAAAGATTTTCTTGTGTTGTCTATAATTGAGAAATCCGTCTCAAAATCTCCGAACAGGTTCGGCAGCTCCACATAGTGCGAACGGATCTCATTCAGCAGTTCCTCCTCAAGCGGCTCAAACAGATACTTTTGAACGGATTTCCTTACAAAGATTGCTTCGTATAGATTCATGCCCCATCACCCTGACAAAGAATACAAAATATCATCTGTAACATAATTGTAACATATCAAATGATAAATGCAAGGGCAGACCTGATTATTTTCGAAAGGATTCACGGGGTTATTGTTCTCACTCAACTCTACACTGCAAGGATTTTACAGTCCTGTTGCCGTTCGCAGCCCGTCTCTTTACGGCAGGGATAACGATTCCCGATGCAGCGCCACCACGGTTTCGATCGAACCGCTCCAGGCAAACATATCTACCGGATAAGCCTTTTCCGCGCGGTAGCCGCGTTTTCTGAAATACCGAAGGTCTCTTGCGAGAGTCTCCGGATTGCAGGAAATATAGACGATCCGATCCGGCTTCATGGACGACGCGGCGTTGATGAATGCCTCGGTACTGCCTGACCTGGGAGGATCCATGAACAGAACATCCGCCTTTTCTCCCTCCGCTGCCATCCGTTCGAGAAATCTCCCCGCATCGTCCTGGCAGAAGCGGATATTCCGCACCCCGTTGATCCGGGCATTATATCTGGCGTCGCGCACGGCATCTGCGTTCAGCTCCACACATGTCACCTCTCCGGCGCTGTCCGAGGCCGCGATGCCGATCGTCCCGATCCCGGAATAGGCGTCGAGCACCTTTTCCTTCCCGGTCAGGGCGGCAAGCGAAATTGCCTTTCTGTAAAGAACCTCCGTCTGAACCGAGTTGATCTGATAGAACGAGGACGGTGAGATCCGGAATTTCTTCCCGCAGAGAATATCCTCGATGTATCCCTTCCCGTACAGAACAATGTTCCGGTCGCCCAGAACCATGCTGGTATTCCTGTCATTGACATTCAGCACGATCGAGGTGATTTCCGGATGCTCCCTGCGCAGTGCTTTTACAAAATTGTTTTTTGAAGGAAAAACAGGTGATGTCACAACCAGAACTGCCAGAATCTGTCCAGTCTTGTGTCCGACCCGGATCATCACATGGCGAAGAAGCCCATACCCGGAATCTTCATTGTAGATTGAAATCCGGAAGGAAGGAACGAGTCTCCGGATCGTTCCGATGATCCGGTCCGCCCGCTGGTCTTCGATCAGACATCTCCCGACCGGAACCACACGATGTGTGCCCGCCTCATAGACACCGGACACAATGCTTCCGTCTCTTCTTCTCTGGAAAGCGGCGTTGACCTTGTTTCTGTAAAAATAAGGGTAAGACATGCCGGCGATCTTCTCTGTCCGCGCAAGTCCCTCAAGCTCTCTCCGTACCCGGCTTTCCTTAATCTCCAGCTGTTCCTGATAGGTGACGTTTCGGAATTCGCAGCCGCCGCATTTCCTGTATACCGGGCATTTCAGAAAATCAGTCTCCTCCGCATGATCTTCCGCCGCTCTCTTTTTTTTATTCTGATTCTTCCTGTTGATATTTTTAATGCTTTCCTTCTCCATGTTTCTGCCTTTCTTTACATGAGCAGCGATAAGTATCCCGCCACAGCGCGGAAGTTCTGAAGTCCTTTCTTATGTCTCCGTGCATACTCTTCTGACAGGTGATGATACACTTGTTTACGTCCCGGCTCATATTTTATTCACCTGCAAAGGTTTCACAGATCAGAAGACGATCCCGATCCAGTCGATGACAAGGCCCCAGAACACGCCGATCAGGTAGAGGGCGATTGTGATCTCTACATTGTCCTTCATATGTCTGCGGTCCGAGCGGAACAGAATCAGAAGTCCGACGCCGGCTCCGATCAGAAGCCCGGTCATCATCTGACCGGAGCTCAGGATTCCCTTCAGATACAGCTCCGTAATCGTGACGGATGCTCCGCAGTTCGGAATCAGGCCGATGAGACCGGCAAGGGCAACGCCGAGCAGAGGCTGTCCCGAAAGGAAGGCGCCGATTTTTTCCTCTCCGATGCCCTCAATCGCGAGTCCGGCAAGGAAGGTAATGATCAGAATGAAAATCGTGATCTCGACGGTATGCCGAAGTGCGGACAGGAAGATGTTGCCTTCCTCGCAGTGGCAGTTGTCCTGTTCACAGAGGTCGTGAATATGGCGGTCCGACCGGGGATGCTTTTTCCTGTATACCCGGAGGAAGGCGTCCACAATCAGCCCGGAAACAGCTCCCAGAAGAATCTTGGTTCCGACAACCGACACAATCGTAACGATGCTCACCTGCTCCGAGATGAAGATCGGCAGCATTTCATCCGAGGTTGAGAGAAAAACGGCAAGCAGTGTGCCGACGGTGATCACTCCGCCGGAATACATACTTGCCGCGGCGGCTGAAAAACCGCACTGCGGAATAATTCCGGTCACTGCGCCGGCGACCGGTCCGAGGCTGCGCGCGCGCCGGAGCATGGCGACGGTTTTGCCCTGCGCTTTTTCCTCCAGCCATTCCATCAGGAGATAAGTGATATACAGAAACGGGATCAGTTTCAGTGTATCCGTCAGTGTATCTTTCAGTACATCCAGTAGCATTGATATCCTCCGCTGTCTACTTGACACAGTTCTGTTTCCATCATAAACTAGTAGTCCGAACGGCAAATAACAGACCGCATTCTGTCGGTTATTTGATGATCGTTGTGCCAGCAGCGCGGAAAAACCGCAGATGAAAACTTCTATTTAAAGGTGACCTATGACATTTTCCAGTATGTTTTTTATACTCGGCTTTCTGCCGGCATTTTTTCTAATTTATAAGATATTTCCGAAGCAGTCAAGCAGAAACGTCATACTGCTTCTTTTTTCTTTGCTTTTCTACCTGTTCGGAGGACTTCGCTTCCTGATTCTTCTGGCTGCGGAAGCGTTTATCGGCTGGCTTGCCGGACTCTCCATGGAAAAATCCGCAGGCAGAAAGAAACTGCAGCATGGCCTAATGGCGGTTTCGATCCTGATTTTTCTTGCGGTACTCGGCGTCTTCAAATACACCGGATTTGTCTTCTCGAATCTGAATCAGGCGTTCGGCATGAAGCTGACCGTACCCTCTGCCGCGCTCCCGCTTGGTATCTCATTCTATACCTTCAAACTGATCTCCTACACCGCGGACGTTTATCATGAACGGGTGTCCGCCCAGAAAAGCTTTCCCCTCTTCCTGACCTATGTGATCTGTTTTCACACGATCCAGCAGGGCCCGATCGTCCGTTACGGGGATATGAAAAAGGAGCTCGAGAACCGTATCATGGACCGCCGGACCTTTTCCGAGGGCATGTACCGTTTCTCGCTCGGTCTCGCCAAGAAGACCATTCTCGCCGATCATATGGGAACGCTCGCCGATCAGCTTCTGCCGGCCTCCCCGGGAATCTCAGCGGTTTCTCCCGCATCGGCGCTTCTCGGCTCTTTGTGCTTTACGCTTCAGATGTATCTGGACTTCTCCGCGTATTCCGACATGGCGATCGGTCTCGGCATGGCCGTCGGATTTCATTACCGGGAAAACTTCAATTATCCCTACATTGCCTCATCGGTGAAGGATTTCTGGCGCCGCTGGCATATCTCGCTCTCCTCCTTTTTCCGGGACTACGTCTATATCCCGCTCGGGGGAAACCGGAAGGGATTTGCCAGACAGACTCTCAATCTTCTGATCGTCTGGCTCCTCACGGGACTTTGGCACGGGGCGGACTGGAACTTCATTCTCTGGGGCCTCTACTATTTTGTATTTATATTTCTTGAGAATCTCGTCGGGTATCTCCGGAAAACTCGAAGCGCAAGGCGTGAAAGCGGAAAGTCCTCCGCTGCCTCCGTCCCCTCCCGAATCCTCGGACATCTCTACACGATTCTGGTGTTCAATTTCGGATGGATCATTTTCCGGTTCACCGATTTCGGTCAGCTGAAAACCGCGCTCTCTCTGTTTCTGAACTGGTCCTCCGGCTGGCAGGATGCCTCGATTCTTCTGACTGTGAAGAACAACCTGTTTATTCTGATTCTCTGTGTACTGGCATCCACCCCTCTGTTCCCCGCCCTTTCCCACCGGGCGGAGATCCGGATGCAGGAAAAACGGATCCCGAAAAACGGCTACTATGCGGTACGGCTCGCCTTTGCAGGCATCTGTTTTGTGCTGGCGCTCTGCGCACTGGCGGGAGCGACCTATCATCCGTTCCTGTACAACCAGTTCTGAGAAAAAATCCCGAATATCCGGTACTGACGAGACCATCCCCGTATAAACCGGAACTTACGTGAGCAATCCCGTATAAACCGGTACTGACGGAAGCAATCCCGTATAAACCGGAACTTACGGGAGCACCCTCGTATAAACCGGTACTTGCGGGAACACTCCTGTACAATCCGTTCTGGAAGGCATACTCATGAAAAAAGACAAGAACAAAGAAAAAGATACACATAAGGAAAATGACATTCACCACTATCTCAAGAAGAACATCCGCTGCTTGAGACGCTGGCAGAAGCTCTACTGTGCGGCCTTCTGCGTCGGATTCGGCGTGTTTGGCATCCTCGGGCTCAACATGGATCTTCGCCCGAAAATCTCTCTTCTGGAGAAAAGAACCCTCGCAAAGCTTCCGGAGGTTTCCTTCACCGGTATCTGGAACGGTGATTTTTTCGATGATCTCGTGACCTGGTATTCCGATACCTATCCGACACGCGATGCCATGCTGACCGTTGACTCGGAAATGGAAAACTGGTACGGGATCCGCGGCACAGCTCTGTACGGCACTGCTTCCGAGCCGGCCGCCGACGCGATCCCCGACACCTCTTCGGTCAGCGTGGCTCCGATCATCGAGAAGAGACCGGAAGACGAAAAAGTCACAGAAAATTCAG
Source organism: uncultured eubacterium 1-6 (assembly GCA_903789595.1). Taxonomy (GTDB): domain Bacteria; phylum Bacillota; class Clostridia; order Lachnospirales; family Lachnospiraceae; genus Bilifractor. Next base: position 292,529 of record CAIFEZ010000001.1, on the reverse strand, counting down.
CGGTCTCCTCCTCTTCGCTTTCGTCCTCGGAAAGCCGGACATCTTCCGCAGGCCAGGGAAACACGGGATCCTCACAAAGCTCCGATCTGACCCCCGAGACGACACAGGCCGCGCAAAAGGACGGAACGATTCACGAGATTCCCGACGTGGTCGGACAGGTCTACATCACGGGCGACCGGGGATTCGATATTTACTATTTTAATCAGGAAAACGCAGATACGTATGCCTCCATGATCAACACGGTAAAATCCCGCATCGGTCAGCAGGTAAACCTTTATGATATGATTATTCCGACCGGTTTCGGCGTAGATCTGAGCGAGGATGTTCAGAAATCTCTCGGAGGCTCCAGCCAGAAGGACGCGATCAGCTATGCCTACGGCAGGATGGATCCTTCGGTGAAGAAGGTCTCTGTATTTGACACCCTTGTCAGCCATAACTCCGAGTATCTGTATTTCCGGACCGACCACCACTGGACTTCCCTCGGTGCGTACTATGCATACCGGGAATTCTGCAAAACGAAGGGCATCACCGCTCACACCACCGATGAGCTCCAGGAGAAGGATTTTCCCGGCTTCATCGGCACCTACTATTCTCTGAGCAATCAGTCCTCCGCTCTCGGAAACAACCCGGACACCGTGCAGGCCTGGATTCCGAACGGAACGAACGAGATGACCTACACCGATCAGAACGGGAATTCCTATACTTACCCGATCGTCGTCGACGCCAGCACCTTCTCATCAGAAAATAAATACCTGGCCTTTATCGCGGGCGACCAGCCCTATGAGGAGATTCACAATCCGGCACTAACAGACGGATCCTCCTGTCTCATCCTGAAGGAGTCCTTCGGAAACTGCCTCGTGCCCTGGCTGGTCGACCATTATCAAAATCTCTATGTAGTCGACTACCGCTACTACACCGGCAATCTGACGCAGTTCGTATCGGATCATCAGATACAGGATGTTATCTTCCTCAACAACACCGAAGCGGTTACGGCAGACCGCGCCGCCATGATGCTTAATCTGTTTCCGTGAGATTCCTTTACAGTGCCTTTGCAGGAGCATTGCCGGTATTAAGCAGCAGCGATTGAAACACCGGTGATGAAAACAGGCAGGTATTCAATGAATTCCCTGCAACCGGTCTCTGATTTTCTGGCCCTCCAAAGTTGCGGCAAGGCCGCCTCTTCCGGTCTCCTTGAGCTCCGACGGAAGACTTCTGCCAATGCTCTTCATGGCATCTGCCACCTCGTCCGGCGGGATCCGGCTTCGGATTCCCGCCAGAGCCAGATCCGCCGAGGAGACGGCGTTCAGCGCCCCGATCACATTTCGCTTCACGCAGGGCACTTCAACCAGTCCCGCAACCGGATCGCAGACGAGCCCCAGAAGCGAGCTCAGCGCCATTGCGCTGCCATGGATGATTGCCTCAGGGGAGCCCTCAAGCAGATAGACGGCGGCTCCGGAGGCCATCGCAGAGGCCGATCCGATCTCTGCCTGACATCCTCCCTCCGCGCCCGCGAGGCAGGCCCGCATGGCGATGACTCCGCCGATTCCCGAGGCGACATACAGAGATTCCGCCATTTTCCTGTCCGTAAAGTGATATTTCTCCTGCATAGACAGCAGGACCGCCGGCATGACACCGCATGAGCCGGCCGTGGGTGCCGCCACAATCCGCTTCATGCAGGCATTGGACTCTGCCACCCTGAGAGCCCGCTCCATGACCTTTCCGCAGAACTCCCCCATCATGCTCTTCCCGGCTTCGTGGTGCAGATGAAGTTTCTGCGCATCTGTGCCGACAAGCCCGCTCGCAGAATACAGATTCGGATCATAGTTCCTGTCCGAATCCCGCATGGCATCATAGATCTCCCGCATCTTCCGCATCGATTCCTCTTCCGTGATTCCCTCTTCTCTGCAGTCCTCCAGAAGAACCGCCCTCCAGAACGGGATCTTCTGATTCTCACAGACCTCCGTAATTTCTTTTAATGAATGATACAATTTTTTCCTCCTGAATTTTCCGGCGAATGATACCGCTATTTATATTAATTCCCGCACAGATGATCCTGCTGCGTCAGGTCCGGGTATGATTCAGCCTTTCTGCAGGCTGTAATAGGTCACCTTTTCGATTCCCTCCAGATGCTCCAGCCATTTCAGTGACTGGCGCGGAATTTCCTGGTCGCATTCGATGACCATAACTGCATGGCCGCCCCTGCCGGACCGGTACAGCTGCATTGTCGCGATGTTCACCGATTTGTGCTCCAGCATGCTGGTCACCTCGGCCACGTGTCCCGGCTGATCCAGATTGTGCACGATGAGCGTAGGGAGATCGCCGCTGAAGTTTGCCTCCAGTCCGTCGATCCGGTTGATCATGATCCGCCCGCCTCCGATCGAGGACGCCTGAACCTCCAGCTTCCGTCCGGATTCCGATGTCAGATCAAGCCGTACAGAATTCGGATGCGCGTCCTCTCCCAGATCAATCGCCCCGAACCGGTACCTCAGTCCCTCTTCCTCCGCAATTCGAAAGCTGTCCGGGATCCGGCTGTCATCCACCGCGAATCCCATCAGACCCGCGACCAAAGCCCTGTCTGTTCCGTGTCCCTTTCCCGTCGCCAGAAAAGATCCGTGAAGCAGAATGTCCGCATCTGTGATTTTCTCACCGATCAGCTTTCGGCAGACATTGCCTATCTTCACGGCCCCCGCAGTATGAGAGCTGGATGGCCCGACCATTACGGGTCCCGTAATATCAAAGATATTCATATGCTTACCTCCTATCTAAGAAGTTTATATGTCCTGCGAATTCGCAGCCGGCCTCGTCCCGGTCAGATGCTTCTCCCGGTCCGCTGCCTCTCACGGTCACCGCCTCTCACAGTCCGCTGTCTGTCCCGGTCCGCTGCCTCTCACGGTCACCGCCTCTCACAGTCCGCTGTCTGTCCCGGTCCGCTGCCTCTCACAGTCCGCGTAAAAAAGCACGGGAATAGATGCAGCCATATCTCTCTGCATTCCCGTGCTTCGTTGTTACCTGAAATCCGGCGTGCCGTACATGTCATACGGCGTCACCTGATATACATAATAATTGATCCAGTTTGCGTAAAGAGCCGCAGAAGTCGCCCTCCAGGTCAGCAGCGGCTTCTGATCCGGGTCGTTGTCCGGGTAATAGTTCTCCGGCAAAGCGATCTCCATCCCCTTTGCCAGATCCCGTTTATACTCCTTGTCGAGTGTCAGACGGTCATATTCCGGATGCCCCTGTACGAAGACCTTTCTCCCGTCGTCTGCCATTCCGAGGAAAAAGCCGGCCTCGTCGGAGTCCGTGAGGACGGTGATCTCCGGATGTTTTGCAAGCTCATCCATCGGAATCTCGGTGTGACGGGAATGCGGACAGAGGAACACATCGTCAAATCCTCTCACAAGCGGTATCTTTCTTTTATGAATCTGATGCTGAAAAAGGCCGAACATCTTGTGATCAAGAAGCCGTTTCTGAATGCCGTAGAAATGATACATCGCCGCCTGCGCGCCCCAGCACTGATACATCGTAGAGGTCACATGCTTCTCGGACCAGTCCATGATCTCGCACAGCTCATCCCAGTAGTCCACCTCTTCAAACTCCATCAGCTCGACAGGTGCTCCGGTTACGATCATGCCGTCATAGTACTCTCTGCGGATGTCTTCAAAGGTTACATAAAACTTCTGAATATGGCTGATCGAAGTATTCTTTACATGATGAGAAGCCGGAACCATGAAAGTGATATCAATCTGAAGCGGCGAATTGGACAGACAGCGGAGAAGCTGAAGCTCCGTGTCCTCCTTCAGCGGCATCAGATTCAGAATCAGAATCTGCAGCGGACGAATGTCCTGATGTACCGCACGGTCCTCATCCATCACGAATATATTTTCTTTTTCAAGAACCTCCTTGACGGGAATATCATTCTGAATCTTAATAGGCATAAAAATTCCTCTTTCCGTTCATATAATCCCTGGCTGCCCGCTTCCGCGGCGCCGGAATATGTATCTTAGCTGACAGTCACATATGTGTTTATTATACGCTTTCCTCATATCCGTATCAAGGCAGCGCCGCAGACGGAATTCAGTCCTTCAGCATCGCGAGCAGTCCTGCCTCATCGATGACCGGAATGCCGAGCGCCTGCGCTTTTTCGAGCTTGCTTCCGGCTGCCTCCCCGGCTACAAGATAGCTTGTCTTCCCGGATACGGATCCTGTGCATTTGCCTCCGTTTTTCTCAATTAGAGCCTTTGCCTCAGACCTTCCGAGGGTCGGCAGCGTTCCGGTCACAACGATGGTAAGGCCGGCAAGCCTGTCTGTTGTGTCGTCCTCGCCCATATCCATGTTTACGCCGTATTCCGCAAGCCTTCTCAGGATCGCCCGGTTTTCCTCGTTCGAGAAGAAATTCACGATGTCGCGAGCAGTCGTATCGCCGATGTCCGGAATCCGAACCAGATCATCTGCTGCTGCCTCCTCCAGTTCCCCGATGCTGTGAAAGTGCTTCATCAGCTCACGGGCAGTGGATGCTCCGACATTGCGAATGCCAAGTGCAGTCAGGAGCCTGACGGGACTATTGGATTTTGATTTCTCAATCGCGGCCAGAACCTTGTCCGTATTTTTCTCTTTGCCGATGATTCCTTTTTCGATCAGTTCTTCCCGATATTCCTTCAGGCAGTAGATATCCGCGTAATTTTTGAGATACTTCTCCTTCACAAGCTCGTCGACCAGCGTCTCCCCGAGTCCGGCAATGTCCATGCAATTTCTCGAGGTGAAATAAGAGATCGTCCTCGTCAGCTGCGCCGGGCAGGAAGGATTCACGCACCGGATGTCCGCCGTGTCTTCTTCCCGGATCAGCATCTGTCCGCAGATCGGGCAGACGCGGGAAGCCTCATAGACGGTTTCCGGTTCTGTGATGCATCCCATGAGCTTCGGTATGATGTCTCCGCTCTTCCGGATTCTGTAGACGCCGCCGATTCCGATCTTCATGTCCCGAATATAGTCCTGATTGTGCAGCGTTACACGCGAAACGCTGGTTCCGCAGAGTCTCGCCGGCTTTCCCGTCTCTCTGTCGTATACATGGCCGATAAATCCGATCTTGCCGGTTCTCCCCACGGTTTCCTCAATCGATTCCATTACGACGGGACGCTCCTCCGGCGGGTATTTGTAGGCGATATGCCCGGCGGAATATTTGCTTCCCGCAGGGAAATCCGCACGGTAGGCGGTCTGGTCGATCTTTACCACAGCGCCGTCGATATCATAGGGAAGCCCGTCGCGCTGCTCACCGATCCGGGTGATCGCCTGCAGCACCTCTTCCGGACTGCTGCAAAGCGTGTGGCTGACAGTTGCGATTTTTCTCCCGGAGAGCCAGTCCAGTGCCCTGTCATGGCGTTCCATCAGTTCTGCGGGGCCGTCCTGTACGTTAAAAACAAACATGCGCAGCCCGCGCTGTCTCGTGATCGACGGATCGAGCTGACGGAGTGTTCCTGCCGCGAGATTCCGCGGATTCGCCGCAGATTTCTTCCCGTTTTTTTCCTGTGTCTCATTGAATCGCTCAAAATCCTGATGGGTCATGTAAACCTCTCCGCGAAGCTCGAGGTAATCATAGGACGCGCTGATGGTCTTCCGGATGCTGGGAATAACCATGGCGTTCGCCGTCACATCCTCACCGGTGAATCCGTCGCCGCGGGTCTCCGCGGTCTCCAGACGCATGGTATCCGCTCCGCTTTTCCGGTAGCGCAGTGTCATCGAAAGACCGTCTATCTTCTGTTCTACGGAAAACTGAGCGTCCGGGTGCACGGCAAGAACCTTATTCACCCACTCCGTGACATCCTCATAATGGAAGACATCCTCGATGGAGAGCATCGGGACATTGTGGACAATCTTTACGCCCGCTTCCCGCTTCGCGGTTCCCCCGATGATCTGAGACGGAGAATCGGGCGCCACCCATTCCGGATGCTCCGCCTCCGCCGCCTTCAGCTTTTGCATCAGCCGGTCATACTCATAGTCTGTGATCTGCGGCTCATTGCGATTGTAATACAGATCCATGTGGTGCGTGATCGTCTTCTTCAGCTCATTGTATTCATCTAAATTCATTTCCTGCATGTCCCTCCGGCAAAGTTTCTGTCGATGACTGCCTTACTTACCCGTCTCACCGGAAAAGCTTCTCTCCACATCTGCCTTACTTGTCCGTCTCTTCGGAGAAGCTCCCGCCATTATCCGCTTCAGTTTTCCGATTTCATCCGGCGTCAGTTCTTTAAGATCTCCGGGCTTCATATCTCCAATCTGTATATTGACGACCCGTATGCGCTTCAGCTTTTGAACCTGACAGCCGCATACCTTGCACATACGCCTGATCTGCCGGTTCAGCCCCTGCGTCAGAACGATCCGGAAACTGCGCCTGCCGGTCTGTTCCACCCGGCACGGTCTCGTGGTTACGCCAAGCTCCGGCAGAAACACCCCTCCGCGCATGCGGTTCAGAAAGTCATCCGTGAGATCTCTGCTCACCGAGACCTCATATTCCTTTTCATGAAAATTGCGCGCCGTCATCATCTCCTGAATCAGATCTCCGTCATCGGTCAGGATCAGAAGTCCCTCAGAATTCCTGTCCAGCCTGCCGGCATAGGTAACGCGCCGCGGATACTTCAGATAATCTCCCAGGTTGTTCTTCTCTCTGGTCTCAAAGGTGCAGACAATCCCCACCGGTTTGTAGAACTTCAGATAGATCTTGTCCGACGGGAGGACTGCCCTCTTCCCGTCTACAAGCACCTCGTCCCCGTCTGTAACCTGAGACCCCGGTGCGGCGTTTTTCCCATTAATAGAAACATGACCGGCTTCTACAAGCCGGTCAGCTTCGCGGCGCGAGCATATGCCGCACTCACTCAGATATTTATTAATTCTCATTGTGTACTGGTGTTTCCTGCATCTGTAGTGGTGTTTCCTGCATCTGTGGTGTTGTTTCCGGAATCTGTACTGCCGCTTCCTGAAGTGTCTCCCGCAGATGAAGAAGAGGAATCCGCACCGGAACTGGTGTCAGATGTACCGGATCCCAGCGTCGAGATATAATTCTTGAGATCCTCATTCGCGTTGACGACCGCATCGTACTTGCTCTGAACATCCGCAATCAGCGCTTTCGCCGACTCGGTCGACGCAGCGTCACTCATCGCCTTCTGAATCTCCTCCGAGGAATCATCTGAGATTACGAGCTTTCCGCTGTCATCCGGAGCAACATAGAACTCGGAAAGACCGGGAATGCTCTCCGTGTAATCCGTGTACTTGTAGGTATATTCCACAAACGCAATATAGGTGCCGTCGGTGGGTCCGGGATACGTATAAGTGGTAAGATCAGAATACGACTCGATGGAACCGCTGCTGCCGCTGGAGATCAGATTGCCGAAATAAGTCTGAACCGCAGCGTTTACATCTCCGGTATCCTTCTTCAGCGTATCCGCAGCTGAAGATGAGCTGACTGACTCGGAGCCGGAGCTGACAGCCGGTGTCACACTGTTGTTCTCTGCTCCCGCAGCAGCGGAAGATGCGGATGCAGAAACAGACTGTACCGCCTGACCCGCAGCATTCTGCGGCTGCGCATTTCTCTTCAGGATTCCGCGGACAAGAAAGACAAGCACAAGAATAACGACGATAATTGCCGCAATCAGCTCGATGTATCTCAGCCGGTCGGATATCCACTCCAGTACAGGATTATATTTACGTTTTGGTTTTCTATTTCTGTTGTCTTCTGCCATAGTACAGTGTCCTCCTGTGAGATTGCACGCGTATCCATGATCTCGCTAACAGGTATAAGAAAAGCCGGGTAAATGTCAAGACATCTATCCGGCAGTTCCTTCGCGCGTCTGGAGGGATTCGAACCCCCGCCACACGGTACCGGAAACCGTTGCTCTATCCCCTGAGCTACAAACGCATTTCATATTTCCGCAACAAAAGAATTTTAACACACAGGCTGATGATTGTCAAATCACGAAATCAGTTCGGCGGGGATATATCGCGAAAGCAGTTCGACGGGGATATTAACCCCGCCGTATCGCTTATCATTCTTAAACTCATTCAGCAAAAGCCCGGGATATTTTACTTCCCGTCATGCCTGATATGTTCTCGCCTCGGGCCGTTTATACAGGTACACATGATCTGACAGTACTTCCTGCTCTTCCACATTTGTGCGGTTGATATCACAGACCATCTGGTTCAGCTCTGATGTCCGGTAGACCCCGTCGTCCGGAAGAATCAGGCATTCATGAATGCTGCTTGGGATGATGAAGTAATCGCTGTTCAGGCTTTGCGCGATGTGTTCTGTCACGTCCGGAAGCGCGATACACACAGCCCCGTACACCCGGGACTGATTCGTAAGAAGATACAACGGCGTCTCCGGAATCTCTCCCTCGCTGCAGTTCAAATCATCTTCCAGAATGCTGACCAGCGGCTGAAACAGAATCTCACTGTTTTCCGCGGTCGCCTCCATTGCATCCCGCATGATCTGGTCTGCGCTGACGCCCCAGATCTGCAGATGCTCATTCCGAATCTGAATCATGCAGTCCGGGTAATCCGGCTCACTCATGTCGTAGACACAGGTAATTGCCAGATCCATCCATCTTCGATGCGGAACCTGACAAAGCAGATCCCTGTTTTTCTTCTCACTGACAAGATGACAGCGAAGATTCTTCCTGACCTCTTCGTAATTCTGGAAAAAACCGCCGGGCAGTTTCTGATATACACCGCTCATCTTCTCACGTTCCTTCAGGATCAGGTTCACAATATGGCGGATAGAAACTCCGGTTTCCCACATTTTGTAATAGTCCTCCAGATACTGCATCGGCTGCGGCCGGTCCGTGCTGTCCGCCAGGACAATCGCTCTTCGCCTGACTCCGTTATTTTTCCGGATTTCGCAGATGCGGACATCCATACGATTTTCGGATTCCTCCTTCATTTCCTGCACCAGAAGCTGCTCAAACTCATTGTAGCTCATAAAATTTCCTCCTTAATATATTATTTTTGTAACTGTTCAGCACATCGAGAGGACCGCAGGTGCTCTAGATGGATAAGCTGAATAATCACTTATTTTTTTGATATGAAACTTAATAAATGGCATAGTGGGATTTCATGACGTGGTGGAATTTCTTGACATAGTGGGATTTCTTGATATAGTGGGATTTCCTGACATGGAAATATAAATAATAACTGAATATCAATGACAGCTTCAGCAGATTTTCGAATACTCTCTGCCGAACTCTGTAATATATCGGGTATCTGTATGAAAAAGATCTCGGAAGGTTTCCGAGTTTCCGAATAAGCAGGACCGAAAGAAAAAAGAAAGAAAAAAAGAAAAAGAAAATACAAAGAAAATGAAAATGATGATAAGAAATGAAAAGAAGCCAAATGAAATTTTAAAAACAGAAAACAGAAAAAACTGAGAAGACAGAAGAAAAGCAAAGAGAAAGAAAAGAAGAAAAGATAAGCTCCGCACAGGCAGCGTATCTGCCCGCGCGGACAGGATTCCGGCTGCCGCTGGGGCGGCTTTCGGAATCTATTTATCTTAATTCAGACACGTTTGAGGTATTCGCCGGTTCTGGTATCGATCTGGACTTTGTCGCCCTGGTTTACAAACAGCGGTACGTTGATCTGTGCTCCGGTCTCAACGGTGGCCGGCTTTGTAGCGCCCTGAGCGGTGTTGCCTGCAAATCCCGGCTCTGTCTCCGTGATCTCGAGCTCAACAAAGAGCGGAGCTTCCACTGCAAATACGTTGCCGTTGTAGGAATTCAGCTTGACAACCTCGTTCTCCTTTACGAATTTCAGAGAATCGCCGACTGTCTCGTTGTTCACGGCAACCTGATCAAAGGTCTCAGGATCCATGAAGTAATACAGATCTCCGTCATTGTAAAGATACTGCATGTCGTGACGGTCAATTCTCGCTGCCGGGAATTTCTCGGTTGGACGGAATGTCTTCTCTACTACGCCGCCGTTGATTACGTCTTTCAGCTTTGTTCTGACGAAAGCTGCTCCCTTACCCGGTTTTACATGCTGAAACTCAATTACCTGGCAAACCTTTCCTTCAATTTCAAGGGTCATGCCATTTCTAAACTCACCAGCTGCTACATCTGCCATGTGATGTTACCTCCTTATTCACCTGCGTGTCATTTTTTTGCAATAGACCGTGATTTATTATATATAATTTCTACCCGGTTTTCAACAACTTTTTACCTGTGAAATCTGCCACGCAATTTGCAATTTGACACTCTCATTCCATTTGCACAATTCACCGGCGGGCAGCGGCACCGGAATTTTTTTCTTCACCATTTTCTCGGGCAAATGCCTTCAGAACCGGTTTTTCCAGAAAACGCTTCAGCACAATTTGAATCTCCTCCTTCGGATCGATCGGATTGACCAGGATGCAGTACATGCCCGCACGTCTGGCTCCCCAGACATCCGTGAACAGCTGGTCTCCGATGAAGAGGGTCCGGTCCGCCGGTACCTGAATGATCTCGCAGGCTCTGAAATAGCCCTTCACAGAAGGCTTGTTCGCCATGCACAGATAATCCGATCCGACATCCGCTGCAAAGGGAGCGACTCTGGATTTCCGGTTGTTGGAAATCAGACAGGTCCGGAATCCCATCTCATGAAGCCGATGAAACAGATCAATTGCCCGACCGTCCGCAGGGGCGCCGTGAGGCACCAGTGTATTATCGATATCGAAGGTCACTCCCCGGTACCCTTTTTCGTACCAGGAGCCGAAATCAATCTGATACGCGGAATCCAGCCATTCGTCCGGATAAAATTTCTTCAAAAATCCGTGGTTCTTCATTCTGTCTGTGTTTCCCCTGCGTTTGTGATGTATTGCTGTTATTCTCTCTCATCGAGAGGAATATACTGCCCGGTCGGACAAATGTTCATATAGGCAGGACGAATGATCTTGTCTACGTTGATCAGCTCCTCCAGCCGGTGAGCGCTCCATCCGACGATTCTGGCGCAGGCGAAAATCGGTGTATACAGCTCAAGCGGAAGATCCAGCATACTGTACACGAAGCCGCTGTAAAAATCGACATTCGCGCTGACGCCCTTGTAGATATGTCTTTCCTCTGCGATCACCTCGGGCGCGAGCTTTTCCACCATCGAGTACATCATATAGTCCTTGTGTCTGCCCTTCTGATCCGCCAGTTTTTCTACGAACGATTTCAGAATCTGTGCACGGGGATCGGAGATCGAATAAACCGCGTGCCCCATTCCATAGATCAGGCCCTTTCTGTCAAAAGCTTCCTTGTGAAGAAGCTTTTTCAGGTAATCTCTGATCTGGTCCTCATCGGTTACGTCCCTGACGTTCTTCTTCAGATCCGCGAACATTTTGACAGCCTTGATATTTGCGCCGCCGTGCTTCGGGCCCTTCAGGGATCCGAGCGCAGCCGCAATGGTCGAATAGGTGTCTGTTCCTGAGGAGGTCACCACATGAGTTGTAAAGGTGGAGTTGTTTCCGCCGCCGTGCTCCATGTGAAGAACAAGCGCGAGATCGAGAACCTTCGCCTCAAGCTCGGAATATTTCTTGTCCGGGCGGAGCATCAGGAGAACATTCTCCGCAGTGGACAGCTTCGGAGACGGATTGTGGATATAGAAGCTCTTGCCTTTGATGTAGTGGTTGTAGGCATGATAACCGTACACCGACAGCATCGGAAAGACAGCAATCAGATTCAGACACTGACGGAGCACATTCGGAAGTGAAATGTCATCTGCGTTCCTGTCGTAATAATAAAGCGTCAGAACACTTCTCGAAAGTGTGTTCATCATATCCTTTGCCGGCGCCTTCATGATGACATCCCGTACGAAATTCTTCGGAAGAGAACGCTGATTCGCCAACAGAACACAGAACTCATCCAGTTCTTCCTTTTTCGGAAGTCTTCCGAAAAGCAGCAGATACGCCGCTTCCTCAAACCCGAATCGGTTTTCACGAAGAAATCCCTCTGTCAGATCATGAATGTTGATTCCGCGATAATACAATTCTCCGGGGCAGGGAACCCGGTTCCCGTCGACATTCTTAAAGGAGACAATATTTGAAATATTGGTCAGTCCTGCGCGGACGCCCTGTCCGTTAACGTCACGCAGACCTTTCTTTACATCATATTCCGCATAGAGCTCTTTGGCGATTCCCGTATTCTCTTTGCACTCCTCTGCCAGCTCTTCTATTTCCGGTGTAACCTTCGTCTGGAAACTCATCCTCATCACTCCTGTTCTCTGTCGTTGCTCCGGCAGCGGATACCCCGGCCTTTCTCAATCTCCGATTACACAAAGCCTGACGAAAGGCATCCGCCGCGGTAAAATCTGTTACTGACGGTAATACTGAAGGAATTCTCCCAGCTTCGCACACGCGGAACGAAGCGTCCTTCTGTGCGGCAGATAGACGATCCGGAAATGATCCGGCGCGATCCAGTTGAAGCCGGTGCCCTGAACAATCAGCACCTGTTTCTGGTACAGGAAATCATAGGCGAACTTCATGTCATCGGTAATGTTGAATTTCTCTGTGTCAATCTTCGGGAAAATGTAGAACGCCGCCTTCGGTTTTACGACGCTGATGCCCGGAATATCCTTCAGAAGGTTGTACACGCACTCTCTCTGCTCGTAGATTCTTCCTCCAGGCACCAGATACTCCTCGACACTCTGGTATCCTCCGAGAGCGGTCTGTACGATTGACTGTGCCGGAACATTGGAACAGAGACGCATATTGGACAGCATGTTGATGCCCTCCAGATAATCTCTTCCCATCTCAAGATTGCCCGAGAAGACCATCCATCCGACACGGAAGCCCGCGATCATGTGAGATTTGGAAAGGCCGGAGAAGGTGACGCAGAACAGATCCGGAGCCAGAGAAGCGATGGAAGTGTGGCTGATGCCGTCCATGACAAGACGGTCATAAATCTCGTCACAGAAAATGATGAGCTGATGCTCTCTCGCCACCCTGACAATTTCCTCCAGCACCTCTTTCGGGTAAACGGCTCCTGTCGGATTGTTCGGGTTTATGACGACAATCGCCTTCGTCTTATCCGTGACTTTCTTCTCGATGTCCTCGATATCCGGATACCAGTCCGCCTGCTCGTCGCAGATGTAATGAACGACCTTTCCTCCCGCCAGTGTCGCACAGGCTGTCCACAGCGGATAGTCCGGAGCGGGAATCAGAATCTCATCCCCATCTTCCAGCAGCGCCTGAAGAGCCAGGTTGATCAGCTCGCTGACGCCGTTTCCGGTATAGATGTTCTTGATATCCAGATTCGGAATCTTCTTCAGCTGACAGTACTGCATAATTGCTTTTCTGGCGGAAAAAAGGCCTCTGGAATCGGAATAGCCCTCACAGTCCGCAAGGTTGCTCATCATGTCGTGGATCACCTCGTCCGGAGCCGTGAAACCAAAGGTGGCAGGATTGCCGATATTCAGCTTCAGGATCTTCTTTCCGTCCTCTTCCATGCGCGCAGCCTCTGCTACAACCGGTCCGCGGACGTCATATAACACATTATCCAGCTTTGATGATTTTCGAAACTGTCTCATTACTGTACCTCCCCAGGTGTAATATCAGCAAAAGATGCTGTTATTCTCAGATTCGATTAGAAGATATTGTATCATTTGCGCTCAATTCTTGCAATGCGTAGCTTGTACAGTTTGTGCGATGCGTATGACTCCTCACTTCGTGCTCACAGCCGCCTTCTGTTTTTCCCGGATGCGTCTAAGAAGCGGATTGAGCCTCGGATCCGCGCTGTTCATCACGAGATCGATCAGCTCCTTCATATACGAACGAAGCAGGTCCTCCCCTGTTTTTTCGGTATTGGCATCATTTCTGGCGCGGAATCGCCGGAAGGTATTGGTGCTGAAGGGCTGGCTGTCATATACGGTCGTGTGAAGGGCATACTGAAAGCGAACGTCAAAATTCAGCGTCTCGATCATTTCCTCGTCGGTCATGTCCAGAAGCTCTTCCAGCAGCATGCCGCCGATCACGATATTCACCGGCGTATTCGGTCTGGGACTCCTGTTGCTGTAAAAACCGGCGAACCTTCTCTCATCAATTTTCGGAAAAATATCGTCCCCGAACGGTTTCGCCCAGGAACGCTCCAGCAGCTTCTTCTCCCGCTCGCTGAGATGATTCAAAGAGTCGACAAACGAGAGCTGCTGATATGTATTCTGTACAAATGCCATCTCTTCCGCCTTTCACTTCTGCACTTCACCCGCCTTACTTCAGCAGTTTCTTGAGTTCTTCCATGAAGGTATTTACATCCTTGAATTCACGGTATACGGACGCAAATCGTACGTAGGCTACCGGGTCCAGGTCCTTCAGTCTGTCCATGACCATCGTACCGATCTCATGGCTCGAAATCTCCTTGTCCTCACGGCTGTAGATCTCATTTTCCACCTGATCGACGATATCATTCATCTGCTTGACGGACACAGCCCGTTTCCTGCAGGCGAGCATGATGCCTTTATACAGCTTGTTCCGGTCATACGGTTCCCTCGTCATATCCTTCTTGATTACCATGACCGGAATATTCTCGATTTTTTCATAGGTGGTAAACCGCTTGCCGCATTTGTCGCAGACTCTTCGGCGGCGGATAGAGTTATCCTCCTCCACCGGTCTGGAATCCACCACTCGTGTATTTTCCTGATTGCAATATGGACATTTCATCTGTTTTTATCCCCCATCGCTATACCATAACACATACCGTATCGTCGCATTCAGAGCGCGCGCATATGATACGGATTCTCTGCGAAAAAATCCAGACAAACATGAATTATCTCACGCACGTGACACGAATTCTCCGCAAGAAATATACAGTTGAATACGATCGTCTCACGCGAAGCGCGTGTAAAAAACCGTGTGAATTCCGCGTTGAATCATCCCGCAATGAGCCCCGCCGCTCCGATCACGCCTGCCGATGCAAGTCCCATGATGACTCCGGCCATCAGAACGCCGAGCATGACTGCCACGACGCTCTCCTTAAAGCCCATATCCAAAAGGCTCGCAGCCAGTGTGCCGGTCCACGCGCCGGTACCCGGAAGCGGGATGCCGACGAATATCATCAGTGCAGCAAAAAGTCCTCTGCCGGCCTTCTCCTTCAGCTTTTCTCCGCCCTTCTTTCCTTTTTCCAGACAGAAGGTAAAAAATCTTCCGATGAATTTCTTATCAGCTCCCCATTCCAGAATCTTTCTCGCAAAAAAATAGATAAAGGGCACCGGCACCATATTTCCGATTACCGCGATGATATACGCGTGAAGGAGCGGAACACCCATCTTTGCCGCGACGGGAATTGCTCCCCTGAGTTCGACGATCGGAACCATGGATATGATAAAAGTAATGAGATATTTTCGAAACATTGCATTCTCCTGTATGTTTGATTTATCTTTCCGGAAACGAGAAAAACCGTTCTTTGCGGATCTGTCCCGTCAGTGTGACGAATCCGGTCTCTGCCGCCTGGCGGGCGGATACATCCCGCTGTTTTTTGCGGATCAGATGACCCCGGCGATTCCAAGGATGATCACGACAGCGCCCAGAACAATCCGATACCAGCCGAATACCTTGAAATCATGTCTGCGGATATAACTCATCAGGAACTTGATGACAAAGATCGATACCACAAAAGAAACGACACAGCCGAGCAGAAGCACCGCCGTCTCCATCGCCGTGAAGGCAAGACCGAACTTTGCGAGCTTCAGCACGGAAGCGCCCAGCATCGTCGGGATCGCGAGATAGAAGGTGTATTCCGCAGCCGTCGTCCTGGACAAGCCGATCAGAATGCCGCCGATGATTGTGGCACCGGAACGGGAGGTGCCCGGAACCATCGCCAGACACTGGAAGATTCCGATGATCAGAGCGTCCCTGAAGGAAATCCGGCTGATTTTCGATACTCTGGGTTCTCTGTCCTTGTTGCGGTTTTCAATAACAATGAACAGAATACCGTAGATGATAAGCATCGCGGATACCACCTGCGGATTATACAGGTGCGCATCCATCCAGTCGTTAAGCGGAAATCCGATGATGATTGCCGGAATGACTGAGACAATGATCTTCAGCCAGAGAACGATTTTGTCCATATAGATATACCGGTCGGCGAATCTCTGAAAGCCTCCGGCGGCGCCTTCGGTCTGCGGCTTGGAAAACTGCGTCCTTGCCGGCGCGTTCTTTGATGTGTGGAAGGGCCACAGCTTTTTGAAATAGATCACCACGACAGCCATGATCGCGCCGAACTGGATGACGACATCGAACATGCTGACGAAGGCATCGCTCATTCCGAGATTCAGAATCTTCTGGAAGATAATCAGGTGGCCGGTACTGCTGATCGGAAGCCACTCGGTAATTCCCTCTACAATACCCAGTATAATCGTTTTTAACAATGTAATAAACATTTTTCCTTTTCCTTATTCTGGTTACAGGCTGCGGTTCACATAAAAACAAAAATCGCATGCCGTGAACAGGAGCGGCTGCGGTAAGACAAAGGAATCCGGTCTTTACAGCTTTGGTAAAAACCGGATTTTCCTCTGACTTCTATTCGTTTCTGTTTCCTCGTTTCAGAATCCTGGCAATATCGATCAGATCCAGCGTCTTGATATCTGTGTTCTCCAGGGAAGTGGCCAGCGCTCTTGCCGTATCCACCGCCGTGATGACATTTACGCCGGTTTCGATGGCATTTCTTCGGATCACAAATCCATCTCTGGAGTGCTCGGCGCCCTGCTCCGGTATATCGATAACCAGATCAATCTTATGGCCGAGAATCAGATCCATAAGATTCGGGCTCGGCTGCTCGATTTTATTGACCGGAACGGCGTGAACGCCGTGTTCCGTCAGATACTTCGCGGTTCCGCGGGTTGAGAAAATCTTATATCCGAGATTTTCAAATCTCTTAATGATCGGTGTGATCTCCTCCTTCTCGCTGTCGCGGACGGTAACGATCATATTCTTGTATTTCGGAAGGCGCACGCCGGCACCGATGAAGGCCTTGTAAAGTGCCTCATTGAAGGACTTCGCGATTCCGAGACATTCCCCGGTGGATTTCATCTCCGGTCCGAGGCTGATGTCCGCGTCACGGATCTTCTCAAACGAGAAGACGGGCATCTTGATCGCCATGTAGTCTGCCTCCGGCTGAAGGCCGGGCTCGTATCCGAGCTCACGGATCTTATGGCCGAGAATCACCTGCGCCGCGAGCGGAACGATCGGAATTCCGGTGACCTTGCTGATATAAGGAACGGTTCGCGAGGATCTCGGGTTCACCTCGATGACATACACCTCGTTCTTGTATACGATAAACTGAATGTTGATCATTCCGAGAACGTGTAGCGCGTTTGCGAGCTTCCGGGTGTCGGTCTCGATCTTCTTCTTGATTTCATCCGAAAGATCCTTCGCCGGATACACGGAAATGCTGTCTCCGGAGTGAATGCCTGCCCGCTCGATATGCTGCATGATACCGGGGATCAGGATGTCCTCGCCGTCACAGACCGCATCGACCTCAATCTCGGTTCCCGCCAGATATTTGTCGACGAGAATCGGGTGCTCCTGCGTGTATCGGTTGATGACACCGATATATTCACGGATGTCGTCATCGCTGATCGCGATCTGCATGCCCTGTCCGCCGAGAACGTAGGACGGACGCACCAGAACCGGGTAGCCGAGCTCATTGGCAACCTTTACGCCCTCTTCCGCCGTGAATACGGTGCCGCCCGAAGCCCTCGGAATTCCGGTCTGACGGAGGATCTGGTCAAATCTCTCCCTGTCTTCGGCCGCATCCACGTCTGACGCGGAGGTGCCGAGGATCGGAACGCCCATCTTCATCAGTGCCTCGGTCAGCTTGATCGCCGTCTGCCCGCCGAACTGCACGACAGCTCCGTCCGGATGCTCGACATTCACTACGTTTTCCACGTCCTCCGGCGTCAGCGGCTCAAAATAGAGCTTATCCGCGATGTCGAAGTCCGTGGAGACTGTCTCCGGGTTGTTGTTGATGATAATGGTTTCGTAACCTTCCTTTTCAAACGCCCAGGTCGCGTGAACCGAGCAGAAATCGAACTCAATTCCCTGGCCGATCCGGATCGGGCCGGATCCGAGCACGAGAACCTTCTTCCGGTCTCCGGTGGAAACCGCCTCGTTCTCGCCCCCGTAAACCGAGTAGAAGTATGGTGTCTCCGCGGAGAACTCTGCGGCACAGGTGTCAACCATCTTGTACGCGGCGGTGATTCCCGCCTGCTTCCGCATCTTCTTGACCTCTTCCTCAGAAAGAGAGCCATTCAGCTTTGCGATCAGATAATCCGGGAATTCCATGCGCTTTGCCTCGCACAGGGTCTCCACGTCGAGCTTCCCGCTCTTCAGCGTATTCTCCATCTCCACGAGTCTGGCGATCTTGTCGATGAACCAGATGTCAATCTTCGTGATGGAATGAATCCGGTCATACGGGATTCCTCTTCTCACCGCCTCCGCGATTCTCCAGATCCGCATATCATCGATGATGGACAGATCGTGAATCAGCTGCTCCTCGGAGAGATCTGAGAAATCATAGCTCATCAGAGAATCCACATGCTGCTCGAGGGAGCGGATCGCCTTCATCAGAGCTCCCTCGAAATTCGTGCAGATGCTCATGACCTCGCCGGTAGCCTTCATCTGCGTCGTCAACGTTCGCTTCGCTGTAATGAACTTATCAAACGGAAGCCTTGGGATCTTGACGACACAGTAGTCCAGCATCGGCTCGAAACTGGCGAAGGTCTTCTTCGTGATAGCATTCGGAATCTCATCCAGCGTATAGCCGAGAGCGATCTTCGCCGCGACCTTCGCGATCGGATAACCGGTGGCCTTGGAGGCAAGCGCTGAGGAACGGCTCACACGCGGATTGACCTCGATGACACAATACTCGAAGCTGTCCGGATTCAGAGCATACTGCACATTGCAGCCGCCCGTGATGCCCAGCTCGGTGATGATGTTCAGGGCAGATGTCCGGAGCATCTGATACTCCTTGTCTCCGAGCGTCTGAGACGGGGCGACGACGATGGAATCGCCGGTGTGAACGCCGACCGGATCTATGTTCTCCATGTTGCAGACGGTGATGACATTTCCCGCGGAATCGCGCATTACCTCGTACTCGATTTCCTTCCAGCCGCCGATGTAACGCTCGACCAGCACCTCATGCACGCGGGAAAGCCGGAGTCCGTTGGCCAGGATCTCGCGCAGCTCGTTCTCATCGTGAGCGATTCCGCCGCCCGAGCCTCCGAGCGTATAAGCAGGACGAAGCACCACCGGATAGCCGATTTTCTCCGCAAACCGTATGCCGTGCTCCAGGCTGTGAACGACCTCGGAAGCCGCTACCGGCTCTCCGATTTTCTCCATGGTGTCCTTGAACATCTGACGGTCTTCTGCCTTCTTGATCGTAAGAGAGGTGGTACCGATCAGCCGTACATTATTCTCCTTGAGAAATCCGCGGTCCTCCAGCTCCATGGCGAGATTCAGCCCCGCCTGTCCTCCCATGGTCGGAAGCACGCTGTCAGGCTTTTCCTTCAGAATCAGCTGTTCCACAACCTCAACGGTCAGCGGCTCGATATAGACCTTGTCCGCAATATCTCCATCCGTCATGATGGTGGCCGGGTTGGAATTCAGAAGCACAACCTCGACACCCTCTTCCTTCAGGGAACGGCAGCACTGTGTACCAGCATAGTCAAACTCCGCCGCCTGTCCGATGACGATAGGACCGGAACCGATTACCAGAACCTTCTTTATACTCATATCTCTGGACATTACTGGTCACCTCCCATCATTCGGATAAATTTGTCAAACAGATATGCGGAATCCTGCGGACCGGGGCACGCCTCAGGATGAAACTGCGTTGTAAAAATATTCTTTCCTTTATAGCGGAGTCCTTCGTTCGTCCTGTCATTTACATTCACGTAGGCAGGCTCGGCGATCTCCGGGTCTACCGTGTCCGTATCGACCACATATCCGTGATTCTGCGAGGTGATATAGACCCGTCCGGTTTCCAGATCCTTTACCGGGTGGTTTCCTCCTCTGTGGCCGTATTTCATCTTCTTTGTGTTGAATCCGGCGGCAAGCGCCATAAGCTGATGGCCCATGCAGATCGCGTAGATCGGCACGTCCGACTCGTAAAGCTTCCGAACCTCACGGATCTCGCCCGGACAGTCCTTCGGGTCGCCGGGACCGTTTGTCAGCATGATTCCGTCCGGATGACCGGCGAGAACCTCTTCCGCCTTCGTCCAGGCCGGATACACCGTGACGTCACAGCCTCTCTGATTCAGAGAGCGAATGATGTTGTATTTCACGCCGAAATCCATCAGAGCTACTCTGTACTTCCGTCCGGTCCGCTTTCCGGATACCGGAGCCTCGGGATCCGCGTCCTTGTAGGCCGGGCTCGTAATGCCTCCGACAACGGTATCTGTCGCCGGCCAGAATTCCTTCTCCGTGCAGGTGACCTCTTCCACCTCATTCCCGGTTCGGTACGCCCGGATCTGCGGAAGCACTTCCTCCGGCACAACATCGGGACTTGTCGTGATCATGCCGTTCATCGTGCCGGACTCGCGAAGGATCTTCGTCAGCGCACGCGTGTCAATTCCCTCGATGCCTGGAACATCATAGCGCTTCAGGAATGCCTGAATGGTGTCCTCTTCGCGGAAATTGCTGGGAACCCTTGACAGCTCATGAACAATGAAGCCATCCATATAGGGTCTCAGAGACTCCTGATCTTTATAGCAGATCCCGTAGTTGCCGATCAAAGGATATGTCATGCAGACAGCTTGTCCCGAGTAGGACGGATCCGTCAGAACTTCCTCATAACCGGTCATCGATGTATTGAAGACGATCTCGCTTATGACAGTCTTTCTGGATCCTATACTTTTTCCCGTAAATACATGCCCGTCTTCCAGAATCAAATAAGCTTTCATTTGCGTGCTCCTTGTACAATCCGTAGCCTCTACAGCAAGCAGCGCTCCGTCTGCAGGATAAAAGCTTTTATGGATGCTTTTATTTACAGCCCGCGAAGCGCATATGATTTCGTTGCATGTTTCTTCTGCCCGATTATAGCACAGGTTCGTGAATCTTTCCTCTTAAAATTACGAAATTGAAAAATAAAAAGAAAAGCCACGGGAACACGAATACGTGCTCCTGTGGCTCTCCTGTTCATTCTTCTGTGATCAAAGTAACTGGCATCAATGCTTACCGGCCTCTTCTTTCCGTTTCCTGTTTTCGGGCAAAAAGAAAGTGCAGGAAGCGGGACTTGAACCCGCACAGTATTGCTACCACAGGCACCTGAAGCCTGCGCGTCTGCCAATTCCGCCATTCCTGCATTTACTGATATTGAATGTCGTGTGCGTTTTCTGTCGCTCACAACGATGATTATCTTAACAGACCTTTTCGGGATTGTCAACTGTATTTTTAATTTTTCAAAACTTTTTTCAGGGTGGTCTTTTTTCAGGGTGGTCGTTACTGTTCACGCACAACTGACAAGACAGGGATTTCACAGCCCTGCCTGATCAGTACCGGTTAAGCGTGAACGGATCCGGTTTTGAAGACTGCTTATTTTCTTCTGCTTCCGGAAACCTGCCCGCGCTTTTTTGTTTTTCCGCTCTTCTTCCTGACCGAGTACCCGAAACTGCCCAGTTCTCTTCCGAGCTCGTAATACCTTCCGTGGGAATAAGCGGTCAGCCCTGCTTTCTCAAGCCGGAAGCCGCCCTTCTCATCCATATACCGGCCGTCTGCCTGAATGCAGACGACCTCGGCGAGGAACATGTCATGACTTCCGAGCTCCAGGACCTGCTTTACTCTGCACTCGATATTCACCGGTGATTCCTCAATGACCGGGGCCTGAACCCGGATGCCCTTTCCGGGTGTCAGATGGCAGGCTTCAAATTTATTCAGATCCCTACCGGATCTCACGCCGCAGAAGTCCGCCGCGCGCACCAGCCGGTCTGTGGTCAGGTTTACAACAAACTCCCCGTGTTCCTTCAGCAGATGCCAGGAATACCGGCTTCGGCGGACGGAGATCGACAGCATCGGCGGATCGGAACAGACCGTGCCCGCCCATGCGACCGTGATGATGTTCGGAATGCCCGCCGCATCGTATGCCGCGATGTCCGGCTTCTCCCGATCGCTCCGATTTGTCTGTCCGGGCGCCTCTCCAGCCATGCTGACCATGACCGCCGGAACGGGATACAGGAAATTGCCCGGCTTTTCAAATACGATCTTTTCGCTCATAAAACCTTCCTCACAGAGAACGAATGAAGCGGCCGAAGGCTTCCTGTCCTTCCGGCGTGCGTTTGAATACGCCGGCATCCTCCAGCACAAGCATGAACACCTTTCCGATTTCTTCTTTCAGAATCTCATCGATATTCGTCCTGTCGAGCGCGCCGTGATGCTTCACAATCTGATCTGCCCAGTCCGCATGCTTCGCCAGTTCCTCGTCCGAACGCAGATCACGCCCTGCGAGCATGGCTTCTCTGAGATCCGCCATCTCCTTCTTGAGTCTGGCCGGAAGTACCGCAAGCCCCATCACCTCAATCAGTCCGATGTTTTCTTTTTTGATATGGTGCAGCTCCGCGTGCGGATGGAAGACGCCGAGCGGGTGCTCTTCTGTTGTGATATTGTTCCGGAGCACGAGATCCAGCTCGTAATTGTCTCCGCGTTTCCGCGCGATCGGTGTGATCGTGTTGTGCGGGGTTCCGTCTGTCTCGGCATAGATGAATGCGTCTTCGTCTGTATACCCTCTCCAGGCGCCGAGGATTCTGTCCGCGAGCGCAATGATACGGCCGGTATCCGGACCGGAGAGACGGATGCAGGACATCGGCCATTTCACGATTCCGGAATTCACATCCTCGAATCCGGGTACGAGGAAGCTTCGCTCCACCGGCGCCTTTGCCATTGCAAACTCGTAGTGGCCGCCCTGGAAATGATCGTGGCTGAGTATGGATCCTCCTACAATCGGAAGATCCGCATTCGATCCGACAAAGTAATGCGGAAACATCTTTACAAAATCGAAAAGCTTGCAGAAGGTCGCGTGCTCGATCTTCATCGGGATATGCCGCGAGTTGAAGACAATACAGTGCTCGTTATAATACACATACGGAGAATACTGGAAGCACCATTCGGAATTCTGAATGGTCACCGGTATTACCCTGTGGTTTTCCCGCGCCGGATGATCGACTCTCCCGGCATAGCCCTCATTCTCCCTGCAGAGCTGACATTTCGGATATCCCGACTGCTTCGCATTTCTCGCCGCCGCGATAGCCTTCGGGTCCTTTTCCGGCTTTGACAGATTGATGGTGATGTCCAAGTCTCCGTACTCTGTCGGAACCTTCCACTTCATATCCTTCGCGATCCGATATCTGCGGATGTAATCCGTATTTCTGGAAAAATCATAATACCAGTCGGTCGCCTTCACCGGAGATTCCTCGTACAGCTTCCGGAATTTACGGATCACTTCAAAGGGTCTCGGCGTCAGACATCCCATCAGGCGGGTGTCAAAAAGATCTCGGTAGACGGTGCTGTCTCCGCCGGTCAGCCCCCTCGAGACCGCGTCGTCGGTCAGCTCCTTCAGTGTCTCTTCAAGCTCCGTTCCCGATGCGATCCGCTCATCGTTCAGCGTTGACGCGTATGCCATTACTTCTTCCCGACTGCCCTCATAGCTGTCCTTTCCGAGCGTCATCAGAAGCTGGTTGACCGTATAGATGATATCCTCTGTCTCAATAAGTCCCGTGTAAAGCCCGTATCCGGCGAGCCTGGTTATTGCGTTGTCTGTATCACTCATAATTTTTCTCCATTCTGCATCTATCTTATCTCTCCGGCTGCTCTTCTTCCATAAAATACATTCTGGAATTGAAGTCGGCAAAATATCTTGTATTCTCATTGTAACCGGTTCCGCAGTACGCACCCTGCAGTTTCACGCCTGCCTTCATCAGAACCGCGCCGTTCGTTTCAATTTCCTCCTGCTCTCCCGGCATCGTGACGAAACAGGCGATCATATTCTGAAGGACAGAACCCTGGCGCACATGTACCGGAGCCGCGGTGTTGATCAGATCTCCGAAGTCTCGGATATCATGGCGCTTTGCGATATTATAGAAATGGTAGCGGCTCTTTTCCCTGAGGCCTCTCGCCCGGTACATCTCGAACGGATGATTTGCCTCCGTCAGATTTTGGAAGATCATACCGACGGCACGTTTGCGGTCCTCGGACACGACCGTCCACTCGACGATGTTGTCAAACCGACCGCGGTAAAAATCACCGAACTGAAAGACGTCGCGCCATTCCTTGTAAAGTGCGATCTGCTTTCGGATTTCATCCATTTCCTTCTTGCCGAGGTCGTTCAGGTTCAGCTCATATCCGAGTGTGCCGAAGGAGGCGATGTTGAATCTGGTATCCAGCGGCGTCTCCCGCAGCGTCTGGTGGTTCGGACTCGCGGATACGTGAGCGGTCATCACGGAAGCCGGATATCCGTAGCTGTAGCCCTGCTGGATTCTCGCGCGCATAACGGGATCCGTATCGTCGCTCGCCCAGATCTGCGGAAAATAGCAGAGGGCTCCGAGATCGAACCTGCATCCTCCCCCGGCGCAGCCCTCGAAGAGAATCTCCGGGAACTTTTCGGTGAGTGTCTTTGCCAGACGATAGAAGCCGCAGATATACCGGTGCGCGGTCTCTCCCTGACGTTCCGGCGGAAGGAAGGGCGAATAGATGTCTGACATGATGCGGTTCATATCCCATTTTACATAGGATATTTTTCCGGAGGAAAATACCTCGCTCATTTTTGCGATCATGTAATCGACCACTTCCGGATTCGCCAGATCGAGAACCATCTGGTTCCTGCCCTCCGAGTGGGGCTTCCCTGGGATATGCATCGCCCAGTCCGGATGTGCTTCATAGAGGCGGCTCTTCCGGCTGATCATCTCAGGCTCTACCCAGATTCCGAACATCAGACCGAGCGCCTCCATCTTTTCCGAGATCTGCGAGAGGCCTCCCGGAAGCTTTGATTTGTTCACTTCCCAGTCTCCCAGAGAGCAGTCATCGCCGTTCCGCTCGCCGAACCAGCCGTCGTCCATGACGAAGAGCTCGATCCCGACATCCTTCCCCGCCTTTGCCAGACGGAGAAGACGGCTCTCGTTGATCTTGAAATAGGAGGCTTCCCAGCTGTTCAGAAGGACCGGTCTTGCTTTATGCTGCCACACGCCGCGGCTGATGTGTTCGCGGACAAAATGATGCATGGAAAGACTCATTCCCGTGTATCCCTCGTCCGAGCAGGTCATCACAGCCTCAGGAGCCTCGAAGTCCTCTCCCGGCAGCAGCGTAAACGAGAAATACTGCGGATTGATTCCGGATACAAATCGGGTCTTGCCGAAGGAATTCACCTCAGCGGCTTCGTAATGGTTCCCGCTGTAGATCAGGTTCAGTCCAAAGCACAGCCCGGAGGATTCCGTTGTGTCCTCTCTGTGCAGCATCACAAATGGGTTGCTGCGATTGGAGGAAGAGCCCACATTGGATGCGTTTACAATTTTGCCGGAGACGGCCGGTGTGTCCGAGCGGTACATTTCCCTCGCCCAGGCGCCGTGGAAGGTGCTCATGATATAACCGCTGTCCTCGAAATCAAGCTGCGTGCTCATCAGACGGTTCAGCACCACCGCCTCATCGCTGTCATTGACGATGCGGCTCGATCTCGTAATGACATCGCAGTCCTCAAACACATAATAGTGAAGCTCCAGTCGAAGGTCATACGAGGCATCCTTCAGAGTAACAATCAGATGAGAGAAACGCTCCCCGCAGAAATCCTCCGTGCGCTTCTGTTCCCGCACCCCGCCGTTTCCGAACAGAGACCCCGGAAGTGTGCGGAATTCCGGCTTCTCATCGGTGATCCGCGCCTCTTCGAACAGGAAGTCCGAGGTCACGCTTCCGTCCGCATGGGTCACCTCAACAAAGGGCTCGCGGATATCCCCCTTTCCGAGTGATGACATCTCCAGGCGGAGATCCTCCAGCGTAAGCCCGATGTGCTCCTGATCATAGGAAATCATGTTTCCCGCCGGAAATGCCCGTTTCTCCTCCAGGCATTTTGCATCCTGCAACAGCTCCTCCTCTGTCTTTTCCGAAAAATCGCCCAATGAGACGCCGTAATACAGATGCTCCAGATGACCGCTTGGCAGAGCCTGAAATATATAGGTTGTCTTTGGTGTTCCGAGCATAAATACATTTTTGATTTTTCTGATCATTAACGTTTCCTCTCATAAATGTGCAGAAAGCTGCAGCGTTTTCACTTCTATCATTATCTATGATCGCAGCCCGTCCTTCAATGTAATTATGTTGCAAATCAATGTAAAAAAAGACCACCGCCGCACCTCCTCATCTGTGCCGGCGGCAGCCCTTTATGTCCGCTGCTTTCCGGAATCGAATTTTTTATTCCTGCAAGCTCTCTTCCTTCTTCTTCTCGCGAAGCGTGCTCATCACCTCCGCCATCTTCTTATCGCTCAGACGGTAGAAGCTGCGGAATACGATAAAGGCAACGACTAGCAGCAGCGCAGACGGAACCGTCATCCAGAGCCGCAGTCCGCTGAGGGTCGCGGCACTCTGGGCGGCCGCCTCCGTGTCCAGCCCGATCCATTCGATCGCCAGACCCGAAATGAACGCCGCGATGCCGGACGCCAGCTTTACGGTAAAGGTCTGCATGGAGAAAATCACAGATTCCTCTCTTTTTCCGTTTTTGACCTCGCCGTAGTCGACGGCGTCAGACAGGAAGATGGTCAGCATGACGTTCAGCACACCGTACGCCGCATAGACCAGAATACCCGGGAGCATCAGAACGATCCAGGACCCCCTGTATATGCCGCTGAATGCAAACGCCAGAAGAATCAGGAAGCCGGCGATCTGAAGCACAATTGTGACAGCGAAGAGCCGGAGCTTCTCCACTTTTTTTCTGAAAACCGGAACCAGCATCATGAAAATCACCTGCGCGAGGAAGCAAACCGCGGTAAAGATGCTGTATACATCGGTATTGCCGAGATCAAACTGGAAGAAATACAGGATCAGGTTTCCCACGATATCGAGCGCGAGATAGACCAGAATGACCGCTGCCACAACGCAGAGTGCCTGATCGTTCCGGAAAAGGGAGCCGAACATCTCACCGATCGACGCGGATTTCATCTCCTCCGGCTTTTTCTCCGGAACATTCTTCACGAATACGATCTCCGATACCAGGAATACCACAGCGATGATCAGCGCCCAGTAACGGAACCCGATCCGGTATCCGGCAAGCGCCGTCGTTCCGGACAATACCGGCACCACAATCATTGTCAGAACGGTGGGAACCGCGTCGCCGATACCGGCGCTGGATCTTGCAAGAGAGGAAAGCTGCTCCCTGTCTTTTCCCGGCTCCGTAATCGCGGGAATCATGGACCAGAACGGAATGTCCATCAGCGTGTAGGTGACGCCCCATGCGAGATAGATCAAGGTCAACCATACTTTCATGGAGCCGGCCGACATACTTCCCGGCACGGCGAACAGCGCATAGACAGTCAGAGCATTCAGCACCGTGCCGGACAGGATCCAGGGCCGGAAACGGCCCCATCTCGTTCTCGTCTTTGCCACCACGATTCCCATGATCGGATCATTCAGCGCATCAAAGATTCTGGCTCCCATCAGCACCGCTCCTATGAACGCGCTGCTGATTCCGAGCACCACATTGTAGTAATAAAGAAGATAGCTGTTCACCAGCATGTAAACAATATCCTTGCCAAAGGCGCCGAAGCAGAACGCCGCCTTGCTGCGTGCCGTCAGTTTCATCTCAACCCTCCATTTTTTCGTTCTTTTATATGTACTATCAGTTCAATTTTTATCAATCGCGGACTGTCTTACAGACAGGGGACTCACATTTCTGCAGCCATTCACAAACCGGATCTCCTGCAGTGCCAGGGCAGAAGTGCAGTAAAGTCTCAGCCATTTCAGCGTACTGTAAGCAGCAGATACTTCCGATTCATTTTGCCTCCCGCTTCAGATTCACGGCCGTTCTGACCGCCTGATAGGCGCCGTCATAGATCCCTGCCTTCTTGTTTCCGATGATATTGGTGCACATATCCTTCAGAAGCACATCATCCTCAAGGAAGAGATCCGCCATCTGGATAATATGCGGAAGATCCCGGCATTCCAGCGTTCCGTCTCCGATCTCAGCAGAATGAATGGCGCCCCATTTTTCGTGTCCGCCAATCCTCCGGATAAACAGCTTCGGCACCGGATAGAAGGAAAGCTCGCTCGGCTTCGTCACAAGAACATCACAGCTTCTCATCAGGAGATTGGTGCAGTACACCGCCTCAAAGATATTTTCATGCCAGAAAGCATGGACGCCCTCAATGGAATCATCTGTCAGCGCTCTCGAGGCAAATTCCTCCGTGTCCTTCCAGCTGTTGAAATGCTCTTCCGAG
This sequence comes from uncultured eubacterium 1-6, assembly GCA_903789595.1. Taxonomy (GTDB): domain Bacteria; phylum Bacillota; class Clostridia; order Lachnospirales; family Lachnospiraceae; genus Bilifractor. The sequence continues at coordinate 264,143 of CAIFEZ010000001.1, read as the reverse complement.
ACCTGCGCGAGACCGCTCACCTCCGCGGTCAGCTCATCCCATACATTCCGATAGTCTCCGACGTTGATATAGAGCACGGCCTTCTTCTTGCGGATCGCCGGGAGCAGATGACGGATGATGCCGGCAAAAATCTCTTTCTGTGCGCCGGCGCCTCCGATCGTCAAAAGGAAGCGCATCGGCCTGCCGCTGGCCTTTCTGCGGATCCTTGCGGCGCAGTCCTCCTCGATGTTCCGCACAAACTCATCGTCCACATAGTGGCCGGTGCAGATCAGCGATTCCGCCGGCATGGGATGAAGCACCCGGTTCCCGTCCATTCCGTTCAGGATCCGGTAGCCCTGATAAGCCTGATGCGTCTGTACCGTGTGGACGCTACCCTCAGCCAGATGCAGCGCCATGGGCCAGTTGTCCGGAATCGCGTTCACCACATATTTCATGCCCGCGTGAACCGCCGCCTGCGCCGGCCAGACATGCGTTCCAATCACCGGGATGTCCTTCGGAACATTCCGGAACACCGCCGCCATGATCTCGGCGTTTTTCTGGTCGGAAGCATTGTAGGAGAGCTTCCGGAAGCCCTCATAGTTCAGCGGTTCCCACACCGCCTTGTTGAAGAGTCTGCTCTTCTGTGAGAGCCTCGAACCCATGGAATACAGATCGTTCTGAGCCCGGATCACCTTGGTGCACGCCGTCTGCGGATACGAATTCAAATCCATCCAGTACGGCTTGTATCCCATCGCATGCGCGCACGAGGCCATCGCCATCGAGATCCGGTAATGGCCGAATCCCATCCGGATATTGCCGACGATAATTCCTTTCTCTTCGTCAAATTCCTCCTCCCCCGGCTCATCATCCTCAGGCAGACGGATGTCGCTTACGCCGAGCAGTTCCCCAATGTAGGGATTTCGCCGGATAATCGTTCGGTAAGACGCGTCCGCGTCATCGCCGTACTTCCTTCCGTACCTCTTCCCGGAGGCCACCGCTTTCCGGTAATCCCTTTCCCGAATTCTGTTCCCGAAAATTTCTCTTGATTTATCTTCCATAACAGCTCCTCCCTTCACGGATCGCAGATCACGATTCCTTTCACCAGAATATCCACGACCTCCTGCAGCGCCGCATGATATGTCAGCCCGCTCTCAAACAAAATATCTCTCTGAAAAAACTGCTCCAGCGTTGCCTCCATCATCGTCTGAAAAACAGGTATGGAAAATCTCCGGATCCTTCCCTGCCGCATTCCTTCCTTCAGAAGCTCTACAGTCGATTCCCATCCGCTTTCCAGACGTTCCTTCAGATGCCGGTAAACAGCCGGATACTTTTCACGAAGATTGTACAGCTGGCGGAAATCCACATTCTGATACCGGTCCGGCATGACGCCGAGGATCCGCCTGATTCTCTCAACGATGTCCATCTTCCGGTTCTCATATACCTTCTGCTCATCCTCTTTGATCGAATCAAAGATGTAATCCACCATGTCATACAGCAGATGTTTCTTATCCGGAAAGTAAACATAAATCGTTTTCTTGCTGCGGTGAAGCTCCGCCGCAAGATCATCCATTGTAAACTTCATGCCCTTCCGGTTAAACAGACGAACTGTCGCCTCCAGAATATCCTCCCGGATATCCTGCTCAGTGCATCTGTCATCCGACGAAACAGCCCCTGAGGATACAGTCTCTGTTTTCTTCTCTTCCGTCTCCAAGCTTCCCATGTCCGGATCCTCTCTGTCCTTTCTTCAGCCGACGTCTGCGCCCTGTCTGAAAGCCGGGGATCTTGCGATCCTGCTGCCAGAAGCGCGTAAGCGGTTCCTTTTTACCGTCCATGCCGCACATAGATCCGCAGCATGTATCACACTGGAAACGGAATTTCGCTATTTCGTTTCCGCAGCTTCATTTTACTACTTTCCATTATAAAAAATAAGAAACTATATTAACAAAAATAGTTTCCTGATTTTGTGCGAAATGCCTCTGATGCGGTTGTCACAAGCTCTTCCGGCGATCTTACATCACGATGCTTACAGACAGAGCAGCGCCCCAACAGGCGGAACCCGGAAAAATTGCGGGAAGGGGCTGTGCCGCTCTGACATATGAGCGGCGCAGCCCCTTCCCGCGTCATTGAATATCTGATTTTGAACCGAATCCCGAAGGATCGGTTATCTGCTTCCTCTCTCCCATCTTTTTCCGCGAATATCCCGAACCGTCTCTCCGACGATAAGCCGTCCCTCAACTCCGATTTCCTCGATGATGCTTGATTTACGGTTTACCACCATTTCGATCAGCTTCTGCGCGGCAAGCCTTCCGATGCCCTCCGCATCCTGCCGGTAAGTAGTAAGAGCCGGCTCCATGATCTGCCCGACGTCAATCCCGTCGTATCCCACGGCGCTCACATCCAGCGGAATCCGGTATCCGAGTTCACGGAGCATCCGCCGTCCTCCGATATAGGAAAAGTCATCCGAAAACATGATGGCTGTCGGTTTCTCTCTGCTGCTCATGATGCTCTTCAGAATCTCATTGTTGTACTTCGGATCGTTATACTTTCCATCATGCACGGAAACTTCGTCCTCACCGATCCCGGCTTCCTTCAGTGCCCGGTAAAAACCCGCAAGCCGCTTCTGAGTGACAAGCGTATCCTCTCCGTGGATAAAAGCAATCTTCCTGTGTCCGTGATCAATGAGATATTTTGTGAGCTCATAACCGCCCTCTTCATTATCCGACATCACGCAGCTGTGGTTCTTCACCTGATAATCGATCGTGATAAACGGAATCTCACTTCTGACCAGCTGAATGATGCCCGGCGCGTGAAAATTCACGTTCGCGATGAGAATTCCGTCACACTTCCGGTAGCGCACATGCTGAAGGAAAGAATCGCCGACCATCTTCTGGCTGATAAAGGTGATGTCATACCCCAGACGTTCCAGCTCCTTCTTTGCGCTGTTCAGAATCACGGAAAAAAACGGATGCATCAGTCCGGACGATGTGTCATCCTCAAAGACGACTCCGATATTGTGCGAAATATTCGTCCGAAGCAGGATGGCAGACGGATCCGGATGATAGTCCATCTCCTCCGCAATTCTCCGGATTCTGCGGGACGTCTCCATGGAAACATCCTTGTAACCGTTCAGTGCCTTGCTGACCGTCGCGACGGATACTCCGCATTTCTTCGCAATATCCCGGATCGTCACGGGCTTCTTTATCACTGTCTCATCCTTCTCGCTTCCCATACCGGCATTTCCCTGCTGTCCGTCTGAAGAATACGTTATGTCTGCCATGTCCTGTACCTGTTCTTTCTGATTGCGTTTTCATGTTCCGATGAGTCTGATATTTACCGCCATTTCATTCCCCGTGCAGGGATTATCGCTTTTCACTTCACCCCGCCCGGTTTCACTGCCTCTGCTATTATTATATAGAATATTTTGGAAAAAGCCACAAAAATCAGATGTTTTTATCCGATATTTCTTATGTTCATTATAAAATCCGCTATAAACAGACAATAAGATCAATTCTTGCAGTGGCTGAGAACCTTCCCTATACTGTCATGGAACACCAGATCCGCATCGCCGTCGCGCACCGTTCTGTCCCGGTTGATCAGGACGAGATACTTCCCCGTAAAATAATCCAGAAGCGTAGCCGCAGGATAAACACTCAGCGACGTGCCTCCCACGATCAGCAGATCCGCTTCCCGGCACGCACGCTCTGCATTTCTCCACGCATCCTCCGGAAGCATCTCTCCGTACAGTGTTACATCCGGACGCACAATTCCCGTGCATCCCGGCTCCGTGCACTTCGGCACCGGCTCCGTACTCCTGAAAATATAATCTGAAGGATACCTCTTGTGACAGCGGTCACAGTAATTGCGAAGCGTAGATCCGTGAATTTCATACACCTTCCTGCTTCCCGCCTTCTGATGAAGCCCGTCAATGTTCTGCGTAATGACACAGTCCAGCTTCCCGTTTCGTTCCATCTCCGCCAGCTTCCGGTGCGCCGCGTTCGGCTCGATCCCCTCGACATTCATCTTCTGTCTGTAAAACTCGTAGAAAACCTCCGGGTGCTGGTACAGACAGTCGCAGCTCAGAAGATATTCCGGCGTATAGCTGTCGAACTTTACATCGTGCTGATTGTACAGTCCGTCCTTGCTCCGGAAGTCAGGGATTCCGCTCTCGGTCGATACGCCTGCTCCTCCGAAGAACACGATGTGGCGGCTTGCGCGGATCATCTCGTTCAGCGCGTCATACTTCTGTTCTTCTCCGAGTTCCGCAAGATAGCGAACCCGGTCAGATCTTTTCTCGTACTTGTCAATATACATATGCACACCCCTTTCAATAAGTTTTTATTCCGTTTTCGCACGTGGTGCGGCGCGGGGCCGCTGTTCACTGCATATTTAAAGGCAAGGATTTCACAGCCCTGTTGCTGTTCGCAAACTGGCTGTAACAAAGTTTTGCCCTTATTTATTGAAGCTGCGGAACTCCTCAGGCGCAAGCGCCTTCGTCAAACAGTCCTCGCTTTCTATACAATGAAGATTTGCGGACAAAACTTTTAACAGCCAGTAATGCTCAGGCAAAGGTGCAGTGAAATCTTTGCCTGATACAGTACATTTGAATAATAGCGGCGCGAAACGTGTCAATAAGTCATTGCCCCGCTTTCGCACTCCGTGCGACGCGGGTCATGACGTATTGACACTGTATTATTTTTTGCAAGTTATTTTGTATGATTACGGATCGTTCCGCGCTTCGCGCTCTCACGATCCTCCACCCTCCATTCGCATTCTCGCAGTGCTCTCGCACCGCTTCATGCTCATGGAGGGGCGTGTCAATAAGTCATTGCCCCGCTTTCGCACTCCGTGCGACGCGGGTCATGACG
>CAIFEZ010000001.1:226342-259199 GCA_903789595.1 uncultured eubacterium 1-6 | reverse complement strand
TATTGACACTGTAATCATACATATTCATCATGGGAGGATTCTCTGCGTACCAGCAGGAAGCACACCAGATAGATCACGACAACCACTATTCCGAAGACGAGTGTCGAGGCTCCCGTTCCGAGCATTGCACAGGTATCGTAGATCCCATGTAGAAAAACGGCGAGTACATAGCCGACAATAATACACAGAACCTGGCGTATGTGATGGCCCTCCGCCTGCTGAACCTTCGCTCTTCCGTAAAAGGTTCCGAACAGCACGCCGAAGCTCATGTGACCGGGAATTGCGAGAACTGACCGGCCGACCAGCACACCCGGTCCATACCCCAGTTCATACATAATGTTCTCCATTGCGGCAAAACCGAGTGAAGCAAAAACCGAATAGACAATCCCATCAAATCTGTAGTTAAACGCGGGGCTTTTCCAGGTAACCGCAGCCATCAGCGCGTATTTCGTTCCCTCCTCAACGACGGCGACGACCAGAAACGCCATGACTGCAGTGTATGCAAGTCCCGACGGATCCAGGGAAGACCGGTCCAGAATGGAACTGCCGATCCTTTCCAGCAGCATTGACAGGAACGCCGCGGCGACACCCATGAAGACCAGACGGATCAGCAGCCCGATCGGCTCCTTCTCAACCTTGTCCTGCCGATACACATAGATCAGCAGAATCAGGGCAGGCAGAACAGCAAGGAAGAGATATAGAAAAATGACGTACATGCCGGGAAGCAAAAAAAACATAAAATTCCCCCTTCCAAATGGTATTTGCTCTCATTATACCATCCGTCCGGGGGAATTCCATATGAAACTCCTGCGATCCGTCTCCGTATCCGCTCGCACGAAGTGTAAAGCGGATGCGGCTTACTGCCCGCGCATATTCAGATTTTAAGCAGTCTCACCGCTGCAGGTACGCGCACCTCCGTTCCAGTTGCGCGTCTCTTCAATAGCGATATCCGTCCAATGTCGTCGTGGTCTGCCTGTCATGATGCTCCGCATTCTCAATCAGCAGATTCAGCTCCACCTCCGTGCCGATAAAATCCTGAACATCACACTCATAGATCGAATTCTCGGTTCTCATCATGAAGAGGCCGTCATCATAAGCCATAGAGATCACCGGAGAAGTATGAATATACGTCCCGTCATCATACTTCCGGCTTCCGCTTACGCTCCCGACCAGATCCTTTTGTATCATCTTCCAGCTTCTCAGTCTCATACAAATTCCCCTTATCATAACTCCCGATCATTACATGCAAATTGATTCCGTGACAGCCATGCTTCATAAGCAGCACCCGCAGTGCAAGCGGCGGATTGCCTTCGAAATCGCAAAAGTCTCTTACGCACGCTTCGCGAAAGGCGGCCTTTCTGCGTTTTCGAAGAGCTTATACAAGTATATTTTACATCAATTTGATGATAAATGTGTGACTTCTAACATTTTTTCAACGGCAGCCGATATGAGCGCTGCTGTTCACGCGTAACTGATCAGGCAAGGATTTCAGGCATTCTGTGAAAATATGAGCATGAAGCGATTCAAAAGTATTTACAAATCCTTATGCGTGATCGACTTTCCCTGTGCCATCTTCGCAACCGCCCCGGAGAGCGCGATCAGCGCGATCAGGTTCGGCAGAGCCATCAGTCCGTTAAACAAATCCGAAAGATTCCACACCAGTTCTACCTTCAGGACGGAGCCGACCAGAATAAAGATGACGACGATAACGGCGAACGGCTTTACCACCTTGGATCCGAACATGTACTTAATGTTCTGCTGTGCGAAGAAGAACCATCCGATAATCGTTGAGAACGCAAAGAAGAACAGGCAGATGGCTACGAACTTCGGTCCGAATGCTCCGAATCCTGTGCTGAAAGCGGCCTGCGCAACCGGTGTGCCGGTGATGTCTCCCGCGTACGGAATCGTCGTGCCGAGTACACCGGAGGAAAGTATCACGAGCGCTGTCATGGTCAGTACGACGAAGGTATCAATGAAGACGCCAACCATGGCAACCTCACCCTGATCCTGCGGTTTTTCAACCTGCGCCTGGGCGTGAGCGTGAGGCGTAGAGCCCATGCCGGCCTCATTTGAGAAAAGTCCGCGGGCTACGCCGAGTCTCAGCGCCTGGCGAACCGTAATCCCGGCTCCGGCTCCGACAACTGCCTGCGGGGTAAAAGCTCCGACAAAGATTGATCCCAGGGCGGGCAGCAGATTTCTGTGGTTGATAATCAAAATGATCAGACCGCCGACAAGATAGAGCGCCGCCATGATCGGAACGATTTTTTCCGTAAAGGAAGCGATGCGGCTGATTCCACCGATAAAGATAAAGCCTGCAATAACCGCGACAATGATACCCATGATCAGTTTATTGGCGCCGAAAGCCGTATGGAACGCATCGCTGATGGAATTGGACTGTACCATATTCCCCATGATTCCGAGCGCAAGAATGATCATAATAGCGAAGAACGATGCAAGGAATTTTCCAAACCCGTTCTTGAACGCCTTGCGGATATAATATACCGGTCCTCCGATCACGCCGCCCTGATCATCGCGGGATCTTGTGACCTGAGCGAGGCAGGCCTCCGCGTAAATCGTAGCCATTCCAAAGAAGGCTGCCAGCCACATCCAGAAAATTGCTCCGGGTCCTCCGCCTACAAGCGCCGTAGCGCATCCGGCGATGTTTCCCGTTCCGACCTGCGCCGCAATTGCGGTCGCAAGCGCCTGGAAAGAGCTCATGCCGTCCTTTCCGGCCTTAGCGCCGTGCAGAGAGAAGTTGCCGAATACACGGTTCCATGCTCTCCCGAAATGACGTATCTGAATAAATCTGGTGCGGAACGAGAAATAGATTCCCGTCCCTACCAGCACGAACAGAAGAAGAAACCACACCTTGTCATCAATTAGTGCCACAATACTGTTGAGAGCGTCCATTTCCAATCTCCTTTGAAGAATACTTTTCTCACGTATCCGTATCAGGAAGCGATGGGAGATGCGCTCTGCCGCGTCCTCGACGGCGAAGAAAAAGCTCCAACCACGAGCCGATAAACCGGCACTGTGAATTGGAGCACTTTTTGCTGAAGCATTGCAGAACCACGGTACGCATCGTAATCTGTGCACAGACTTCCGGACTGATTACTGGAAGTCATACTGAAACACCGTCCCATATGGTTCGGTCTGACCCTCAACAACTCTGTCCTTTTGCCTGAGAGATTCCATACCCGCCTCACGCAGGTACTTTGCACCTTCGGCACCCTTCAAGGGTTTCTCCAGAGTCCACTCCGTTTTTAGTCTTCGTCCGCACGACACCTGAGAGTTTTACTCCTTCGGCAGGTCCTCCGGCACAGATCACTGAAATGACGCATCCGCCGGATTCCGCTTTTCCTAAAAACATCTACGTAAGTATTAAATTTAAGTTAAACTATAACATGGATACCTGATACCGTCAACAAACCTGTTTATAAATTATTGAGAATGTTCAGACTACAAGATCAGAATACTCAGGTTTCTGCATTCTCTTCCTGGTGTAGGAACAGAGGGGAAGAATCTTCACCCCGGTCTCTCGCGCGTTCCGCGCCACTTCATCGACAAGCTTACCCGCAATCCCGCTGCCGTTGTACAGAGGATCAACCTCCGTATGCTCGATCACCCAACGGCTGTCGGACCTCGTGAATGTGCACTCGCCCACCTCCCGGTCTCCGTCATAGGCAACCGCCCGGTTCCTGTAGTTCTCAAATCGGATCGTGATATTCATAGCATTCTCCCTTCTGTAAGATCTGATCACTTTTCTCTGCAAAAACAGCCGAAATTCTTCCCAAAATCTCAGAATCTGACCGGATCCTCCTCTGAAAGGTAATAAATTTATCCGGCCGCCCGATGCTGTTTCCTGCGTTTTTCAATAATGTGGTCAAAAAAGCGTATCTTTTTTCAATATTATATGAAAATAGTATATTTATTTATTCCTACAACACTGGTAGAATTAGGTGGTCGCTGAATTGTTCGTCATTTTTTTACATATGAATCGTATTTTATTATAAAACCCGAAAACGCATTATATATTTCAAATATACAATGTTTGCTCTGGGCATAAGCTGCATCAATTTACGGAGGGACTTTTTATGAGTAAGGAAACCGAAAATGCTTTTGACTTCGAAGATCTTGGTCGTAAAGTGAAAGAGCTTCGGATAAAGAACGGACTGACACAGAATCAGGTTGCCTCTGAGCTTCACGTAACTCCCGGATACATCAGCAACGTTGAGAACAACCGCACGGCAATGTCTCTTCGTGTGCTTTCCTACTACGCAAAGCTGACCGGAATCACCCTGGACTCCCTTGTTGGAAAGATCGAGCCCGAATACCGCACCACGGCTCTGGACAACGAGCTTCTTTCGGTCATCTCCAAATATCCCGATGAAAAAAAGCAGAAGCTTCTGGACATACTCAAAATCATTGACGAAGAAGACTGACCGGTCCAGGTTCAGCCGCATGATACATGTCCGCCATTCCATACGTCAAGGGTATCCCGTTAGGAATCCTGTGAGAACGCGGAAGAGAAAAGCCGGATCAAGAAATACCACGACGAAGAAGCAGCTGCCGTTACAGGCGGCTGCTTCTTCGTTCTTTTCAGAGTGCCGCCTTTTCTGTCTTTTTCCTCCCCGAGAACGCACAGAAGAAGATAAACAGCAGAAACAGAACCGCAACGCACATCCAGCCGGCGAGTGCCGCCGTCCCCATCGGCGAGAACATGTCATAATAACCCTTCAGATAGATCACGATGATGATGACGGGCACGACATACGTGATATAAGCCCTGAGCTTCTTCGGAAACTTCCAGCCTTCTCCGGCATCCGCCTCCTGTATAAACCGGTCCCATCCCCATCCGCCTCTGCGTGTGCAGAAGAGCACAAAGGCAAGACTGCCAAGCGGAAGCAGATTATTGGACACGATGAAATCCTCCAGATCCAGAATGTGCGTCCCCTCTCCCAGCGGATGAATGGACGACCAGATATTATAGCCGAATACGCACGGCAGACTGAGCAGAACCACCAGAACCGCGCTGATGATGACGCTCTTTTTTCTCGTCCAGCCGAACAGATCCATGTCAAAGGCAATAATGTTCTCGAATACCGCGATGACCGTGGTCAGCGCCGCAAAGGACAGAAAGATAAAAAACAGCGCTCCCCAGATTCTTCCGCCCGGCATCTGGCTGAACAGATTCGGTATGGTAAGAAAAATGAGGCTCGGGCCGGCATCCGGCTCGATTCCGTAGGCAAAGCAGGCAGGTATGATGATGAACCCCGCCATCAGCGCGACAAAGGTATCCAGCGCCGTGATCGTGACAGCCTCACCCGTCAGGCTTCTCTCCTTGTTCAGATAGGAACCGAAGATCAGCATGGCGCCGATTCCGATGGACAGGGTAAAGAACGCCTGGCTCATCGCCGCGAAGATAACGTTTCCGACGCCCCGCTCGACCATATTCCAGAAATCGGGGACGAGATAAAACGCAATTCCCTTTTCCGCTCCCTTCAGGAATACGGAATGGACGGCAAGCACCACCATCAGAACCATCAGGCAGGTCATCATGACCTTTGTCACCCTCTCCACTCCGTTCTGAATTCCAAAATAACAGATCACAAAGCCGATGAGACACACAAGAATCGTCCAGAAGGCCATGTTCGGTGCGTTCGAAAGCATCGAGGCGTAATCTGATTTGATTCTGGCATTATCCGCTCCGACAAATGCGCCTCTGATGTGAAGCCAGCAGTAATAGAGCATCCAGCCCGCAACCGTCGTATAATACATCATCAGCATATAGCTGCCGATAATGCTGATAAATTTCAACCAGTGAAACCTTGATCCCTTCCGCTCCAGCACCTCAAAGCATCGCGCAGCGCTTTTCCGGCTGGCGCGGCCGACCGCGAATTCACAGACCATGACAGGGATTCCGAGGAGAAGGAGAAATACCAGATAGATCAGAATAAACGCCGCTCCCCCGTACTGTCCGCAGAGATACGGAAATTTCCAGACATTCCCGATTCCGATCGCGCACCCGGCTGACACCAGAATAAAACCGATTCTGGAGCCGAACTTCTCCCTGTCGGATTTGCTGTTGCTTACATTTGACATATCGTCAATTCCTCAACTTTCTTTATCAATTATCAGATTCACCGGATTCTTTTTCATCTGCAGCAGTTTTCTTCGGATCTGCCTTCGGCAGCCGTCCGTAGATACGGGCGAGCCCCAGGATGCTTTCCGACAGCGCATCAGACAGGTAATTCGGTGGAAGTCTCCACTGCCAGTTTGATCCCTGCGACCCCGGCGTGTTGATCCTCGCCTCGCGGCCCTTTACGAGATAGTCCTGGAGCGGAACGATGCAGGTGTCGGCCGGCGAGCGGTATGCCTCGCGGATGAAATCCCACACAAAGGTTCCGTAGTCTGTATTCTCGGAATGAATAAATTTTCTGGCAAAATCCCGGTCATGATCTGAGGCATTCTCCACCCAGTCCAGGACCGTGGTGTTGTCATGCGTCCCGGTGTAGACGACGCAGTGAAACGGATGCCGGTAGGTCAGGTACCAGCTCGACTCTGATCCGTCAAACGCGTACTGCAGCACCTTCATTCCCGGATATCCGCTGTCCTTCAGCAGCTTTTGATTCTCGCTTGTTATGGTGCCCAGATCCTCGGCAATCAGTGGAATATCTCCGAGTTCCTTCTTCATCTCACGGAAGAAATCCATCCCCGGTCCTTTTCTCATGATTCCGTTTTCCGCTGTCTCATCTCCGTATGGAATCTCATAATAGCTCGCAAATCCGTGGAAATGATCGATCCGGAGAATGTCAAAGAGCTCCGCGTTTGCCCGGATTCGGCGGATCCACCAGGAATAGTGGTCTTTTCTGCCTCTCTCCCAGTCATATACGGGATTGCCCCACAGCTGTCCGGTCTCGGAAAAAGCATCCGGCGGACATCCGGCAATATATTCCGGCCTCCGGCTGCGGTCGAACTTAAATACCTCCGGATGCGCCCACGCGTCCGCGCTGTCCATCGATACATAGAAAGGAACATCGCCGATAAACGCAATCCCCCTCTCCCGGGCGTAGCGATGAAGCTTCTCCCACTGCGAGAAAAACGCAAACTGCACAAAACAGAAGAAAGAGATCTCATCCGCGAGCTCTTCTCTCGCGCTGTCGAGCATTTTTTTCTCCCGGTTCCGGTAACCCTCGTCCCAGTCCAGCCAGCTCTTCCCATCGAATTTTTCCTTCAGCGCGCAGTACAGACAATAATCCTCCAGCCAGTAGGATTCCTTCTCGCAGAACTCCGTATACCGTTCATACAGGCTTTTCTCAGACAATGCCCGTTCTGGCGCTTCTTCCGATGCCGATGCGCCAGCCGTGTCTGAGGCGATTTTCGCCGCGTTTCCTGCTGTATCCGCGCTTCTGCCGTCCGCTGCATCCGGGGACCTCTTCTCCGGTTCTGCATTCGATCCGTATGATGTGACTGCACACTCTGCCGCGCTCTCCTTCGAGGCGAGAAGATGCTCCCGGAATGCCGGATACGCCATCCGAAGTGCTCTGCTCCGATTTGTGTAAAGCGCACCGTAATCCACGCGCTCCTGATCATGTCCGAAATCCAGGGAACGGACCTCATCTTCTCTTAAAATTCCCTCATCAATCAATGTTCTCAGATCCACATAGTTCTGATTCCCCGCAAACGCCGAAACCGGCTGATAAGGCGAATCTCCGAAGCCCGTCGGGCCGAGGGGCAGAACCTGCCAGTAGCTCTGGCCGGATTTCTTCAGAAAATCCACAAAATCATACGCCTCTCTCGAGAAACAGCCGATCCCGAATTCAGACGGTACCGAAAACACAGGAAACAAAATACCACATTGCCGCTTCATCTTTTTCATACTCCTTCACCGTACACATATTCATCTATTATAATATAAATACATGCCGGCTGTACACCTGCTAGATCATTTTTTACTGTATCAGCTCTTCGAAAACGCAGAAGGGCTCGTCGCACGCGAAGCGTGCGTAAGAGACTTTTGCGATTTCGAAGGCAACAGGTATGAGGATGAAGCGCAGATGCGCGGAATCCGAATACCTGTAGCGACGCGAGAGCACGACGTGCGGAGCGGCGCGCAGCTTATACAGTTTATGTCGCACGTATTGTATAAATAAGTGCTTCCGAAAGATAAAGAGGCCTCCCGCAAAGCATTGCTGCCCCTGCGGGAGGTCTCCGTATCACGCATATTTTCTTTTCCGGGTGACGCATCGGTTTCCCGGCCTGATCCCATGATCAGTTGATATACTTGTCCTTGAATTTCAGCCGTGAAAGCGCACGCGCAATAGACGCCTGCGTCATCTTGTATTCACGCAGGCTCTGCTTCTGACGCAGACGCTCCTTTGCACGCTCCAGCGCCTCCTCGGCACGATGCTTGTCGACCTCATCCGGGGTCTCACAGGTATCCACCAGGATCGTCGCGCGGTTATTGGCGAAGATCATGGAGCCGTTGCCGCAGACAGCCGTTACCTTTTTGCCGTCTGCCGTAACAAAATCGATCTCCCCGGGCACGATTGCAAGCATTATCTGCGAATGATGCGCAAGGAAGCCTTCCCTCCCGTCAATGGTGGGAACCTTGAGACTTGTGACGTAACCGCCGAAAAAGGCTTTATCCGATGCGATGACTCTGAGATAATATTTGGCTTCTGCCATGTTACACCTCGATCTTATTCCTGACGCGTCGACGGCATCGGCTCAGATCTCCTGAGACCTTCTGCCGGCTGACGCATGTGCCGGATTCTCTTACGCTTCCTTCTTTGCGTGTTCCGCGACATCCTCGATGCCGCCGCAGTTGAAGAACGCGCTCTCCGGATAATCGTCCATGTCTCCGTTCAGAATTGCCTGGAAGCCCTTGATGGTATCCTCGAGAGGAACATATTTTCCGGGGATTCCGGTGAACTGCTCCGCTACGTGGAACGGCTGTGACAGGAAGTTTCTGATTTTACGGGCACGATATACTACGGTCTTGTCCTCGTCGGAAAGCTCTTCCATACCGAGGATAGCGATGATATCCTGGAGCTCCTTGTATTTCTGCAGATACCTGAGCACAGACTGCGCTGTCTCGTAATGTTCTTTTCCGACAATGTCCTCTTCCAGAATTCTTGAGGAAGATTCCAGCGGATCTACGGCGGGGTAAATACCCTGTTCCACGATCTTTCGGGAAAGAACGGTTGTAGCGTCCAGATGTGCAAATGTCGTAGCAGGAGCCGGGTCTGTCAGGTCATCGGCCGGTACGTATACCGCCTGAACCGAGGTGATGGATCCGTTCGTCGTGGAAGCGATTCTCTCCTGCAGCTCACCCATTTCATTGGCCAGCGTCGGCTGGTAGCCTACTGCCGACGGCATACGCCCCAGCAGAGAGGATACCTCGGAGCCGGCCTGTACGAAACGGAAAATGTTGTCGATGAACAGAAGCACATCCTTTTTCTGAACGTCACGGAAATACTCGGCCATGGTAAGACCGGTCTCCGCGACACGCATACGGGCCCCCGGGGGCTCGTTCATCTGTCCGAATACCAGTGCGGTATTCTTGATAACGCCCGACTCTGTCATCTCGCTCCAGAGGTCATTTCCCTCTCGGGATCTCTCTCCGACGCCGGTGAAGATCGAATAGCCGCCGTGCTCCGTCGCGATATTGCGGATCAGCTCCTGAATCAGGACGGTCTTGCCAACGCCGGCGCCTCCGAACAGTCCGACCTTACCGCCTTTTGCGTAAGGAGCGATCAGATCGATAACCTTGATTCCGGTTTCTAGGATCTCCTGTACCGGTTTCTGCTCTGTAAATTTCGGAGGCTTCCTGTGAATCTCCCACTGCTCGGAATCTCTGAGCTGTTCGCCGCCGTCAATGGTATCTCCCAGCACGTTGAACAGCCGTCCCAGATTCTTTTCGCCGACCGGAACCTCTATTCCGGTTCCCAGTGAGATGACAGGCATATCCTTCTGTAAGCCTTCACTGGCGGAAAGCATGATACAGCGAACCATATCATTGCCGATATGCTGCTGCACCTCCATGATTGCCTTCTCGCCATGGTTGTCAACCTGCAGCGCTGTCTTGATCTTCGGAAGCGGAAGATCCTCAAATGCGACATCGACAACAGGGCCCATGACCTGGACAATTTTTCCGATTTGCATGTGTCATGTCCTTTCTATTGTGTCAACGCCCATGCCTGAAAAGGCAGGGCATTACAAGCTTAATGAAGCGCGCCGGCCTGGAAAGTATCGAGATCCTCTCCCTGCTGGTTTTCAAACTTCGGCATATTTTTCTTCTTATGTTTCTTCTGCTGCAGCGCCCGCGCCTTCGCGCCTGCGCAGACCTCCGTAATCTCCTGTGTGATCTGAGCCTGACGCTCCCGGTTGTACTGAATGCTCAGCTCCTGGACCAGTTCGCTGCCGTTTTTATTTGCGGCGTCCATCGCCTGCATACGGGAACTGTGCTCCGCACAGTACGATTCCACAAGTGCACTGTATATGTAACCGTTGATAAAGTCGGGAATGATGTTGTTCAGAAGAAGATCCGGTCCCGGTTCCATGTCAAAGGTCTCCTGATACACTCCGCTGAGCTTCGTCATGTTCTGCCTGAAAAACTCCTCGTTCAGACGGATCAGCGGCAAAAGCTGTCGGATCTCCGTCTCGGTTTCCATGGAGTTCTTCATTCTGGTGTAGATAATATATACCTCGTCCACCTCTTTGCGCTCGAACAGATCCAGCATCCGGTATGCAATCGAACGTGCTCTGGAGAGGGTCGGTTTCTGGGCAGTGTAGTGAAAAGCACCGTCTACATTTACGTTGTGATTCGCGAAATACTGACGGCCGACCTCGCCGACCACATAAAGCATGTCATTGTTCGCGGGTCTCAGCTTCTCCTCTGTCAGCTTCAGTACATTGTGGTTGTATGCGCCTGCAAGTCCCTTATCTGCGGTCACGCAGATAATCGCCCGGCGGAGATCGCTCTTGGAAGCCACCTCACGCTCATCCAGATACGGATGGCTGTAGCCGTCCGGAAGGTGACGGAGCACCCGTCCGAACATATCCTGCAGCGCATAAAAATACGGTTCGGTATTTGCCAGTGCTTTACGCGCGTTGTTCATTTTTGTAGAAGAAATCATGTACATAGCGCTCGTAATCTTCAGTGTATTATTGACGCTATCAATTCTTTCCTTGATTTCACGTGTTGCTGACATATTTTTCCTTCTTCAATTCTCGGCTGAGATTATGCGTTCTTTGGCTTGTGTGCTTCTGCGTACGCCGCGTCAAACTCATCCGCTGCCGTCAGGATTCTCTCGGAAAGTTCGTCCGGAAGCTGTCCCTTCTTGTTGATCTCCTCGACAATGTCCGAATACCTGTCGGCGAAGAACGCAAGCATTTCCTTCTGGTAGGATTTCACGTTCTTTACCGGAACATTGATCATCTTCTTGTGCTCGGCAACGCAGAGCGTGATGACCTGGTCAGCCGTCGAAAGCGGATGACCGAGAGGCTGCTTCAGCAGCTCCATCAGGACATTTCCCTGCTTCAGCTGATTCTGGGTTGCCTCGTCCAGATCAGAGCTGAACTGGGTGAACACCTGCATCTCGCGGAACTGCGCCAGATCGATACGCAGGGAACCTGCTGCCTTCTTCATGGCCTTTGTCTGCGCTGCTCCTCCTACACGGGATACGGAAAGTCCGACGTTGACGGCCGGTCTCTGTCCCTCGAAGAACAGATCGGACTCCAGGAAAATCTGTCCGTCCGTGATGGAAATGACATTGGTAGGAATGTACGCGGAAACATCGCCGTCCTGCGTCTCAATGATCGGCAATGCGGTGATGGATCCTCCGCCGAGCTTCTCCGACAGCCTCGAGGATCTCTCGAGAAGTCTGGAATGCAGATAGAATACATCGCCCGGATATGCCTCACGTCCCGGAGATCTTCCGAGAAGCAGGGACAGCGTACGGTATGCAACGGCATGCTTGCTCAGGTCATCATAGATGATCAGAACATCCTTGCCTCTGTGCATGAAGTACTCGGCAATTGATGTCGCGGCATAAGGCGCAATGTACTGAAGCGGTGCCGGATCTGCCGCGGTAGATGCCACAACAATCGAATAGGACATCGCGTCATTTTTCTTCAGTGTATTTACAATGCTGGCTACCGTAGATGCCTTCTGTCCGATTGCGACATAGACGCAGTAGCAGTTCTTGCCCTTCTGGTTCAGAACAGCGTCCATAGCGATGGATGTCTTACCTGTCTGCCGGTCGCCGATGATCAGCTCACGCTGTCCGCGGCCAATCGGGAACATGGAATCAATCGCCAGAATACCGGTCTCCAGCGGAACCGTAACCGGCTGACGGTCGATGATTCCCGGCGCCGGCTGCTCGATCGCACGGTATTCATCACCCTTTACCGGTGCTCCTCCGTCGATGGGATTGCCCAGCGCATCGATGACACGGCCGAGATATCCGTCGCCGCAGGCAATACCCGCGCGCTTTCCGGTACCGGTGACACGGGTTCCCTCACCGATGGTGCCCTCCGCGTCAAACAGAATCGCGCCGATTCCGTCCTCTCCGATGTTCTGTACCATTCCCTTGACGCCGTTTTCGAAGACCAGAATCTCACCGTACTGCACATGATCCAGACCTGTGATGGTTACAATTCCATCGCCGGCCGTCAGAACATGACCGACTTCCGACTGTTCCGCCTCGAGATGGAACTGCTCAACGGCCGCACGCATGATCTCCATGATGCCTTCCTGGCTCTTTTCTCTCGCAGCCTTTGCTCTGGCATCGTTGATCTGGTTCTCAAACTGTCTCTCTCTTCCGCGGGTGCTCCAGTCGTACTCGTCGCTTCCGATGTCGAGAATGAAACCGCCGTGTACATCCGGATCCTGAACGATCTCAAGATTTACCTGATCCGTGTCTTCAAGCTCATACTTGTTTTTCAGAAACTGAATGAATTTCTGTCTCTGCTCTCCGCTCGGCTCGGTTACGCAGCGAAGAACCGCATGAAGCTTTCCGTTCTCGTCCAACTTTATTGTTTTGTTCTCACCCATAGTGTCAGTCTTTCTTATCTTTATTCGCTGAGACCTTCTTCAAGAAAGCATCATACATCTTGTCGTCGTCCTCAGCCTCTGCGATTCTGGCAGCGGCATCCTTAACCATCTCGACAATGTCTTCCTCTGCTTTGTGCTTCTGGTCTGTCGTCTCTGCAGCTGCCTTGGCTCTGGCATCATTAATAATCTTGTCAGCGTCTGCCTTGGCCGAATCTACGATACGGTCGTATTCCATGTTGGCCTTCGCTCTGGCCTCGTCGGCAGCTTTCTTTTTCTCATCATCAATGCTCTTGATCGTTTCCTCATACTTTGTCTTGAGAGCATCGGCATCCTTCTGCGTGTTCTCCGCGTCCGTGTAGGACTTCTCAATGTCCTTTGCTCTCTGATCGAGGATCTTGTGTACTCTTCCGAAAAGGAACTTTTTCAGAAGAAAATACAGAATCAGAAGATCGATGACCGTCCATAAAACATTTAAATCAAAACGTAACATGTCTTCTCCTAAGTTGTTCCGTACCCTGATACGAAATCATTGTCACTGAAATTTATTCAGAATAACCGAAGCCTTTCCGATATGGCTTATGCTACAAACAGAATCATCAGACCCAGTACGAAACCGTAAATAGCCGTTGCCTCTGCAAGTGCGGATCCGAGAAGAAGGTTTCTCATGATTTTGTTGTCGGCTTCCGGCTGCTTTGCGATAGCGTCTGTTGCGTGTCCGGTTGCGATACCGATTCCAAGTCCTGCGCCGATACAAGCGAGTGCTGCGATTCCTGCTCCAAGTGCTGTCATTTTTATTTCCTCCTGTAATCTTCCGGCATCAAACCGGAAATTCATCATTTTTCTTCGGAATAAATCCGGAAGCCCATACACGGATTTCATCCGATATCATAGTTGACCTTTTCATAAACAGCTGACCGTACGGCCATCTGCCGCTGATTCCAAATTGTCTGCAATATGCAATCCTTCTGTGCCGACATCTTTGATGCACATTTCTATTCTTCTCCGGCATCGGGATACACAATCTTCTTCTCTGTCAAGATGACACGCGAGATTATGCGGCAACGGCAACAGCTTTCTTTTTGTTCTTATTCTTTCTGACTTTTTTCTTCTTCGGCTCTTCCGGAGTGATCTCTGCCGCCTCGGCTATGAACAGCGAGGTAAGGAATACAAATACATATGCCTGAATCATTCCGTCAAAGATATCAAAGTAGAAGCTGAAGATAAGCGGAACGCCTACTGGAATCAGATTCTCGATCAGTGTCATGATAACATATGATCCGAGTACGTTGCCGAAGAGTCGCATGCAAAGGGAAAGCGGACGGATAAACACCTCAAGAATGTTGATCGGCGTAACGATTCCGACCGGCTGGGTGAAGCTCTTCAGCCAGCCCAGAACGCCCTTCCGTTTAATACCTGCCGCCTCAATCAGTACAATGCTCATTATGGCAAGCGCGGCCGTCACATCCAGGTCCTTCGTCGGAGGCTTCATTCCAAGCAGTCCGATAATATTGGAAAGACCGATGAACATAATGACCGTCATCAGATATTCCGCATACTCTCCCGCATCGGGACCGAGCATACCCTTGATCGTCTTCTCAAGCCAGGTTACAAACGCTTCAACTGCAACCTGTTTCTTCCCCGGGTTCCGAACTTTCATTCCATGAGTCAGCCAGAGTGCCAGTGCTACAAGAATACCCATGACGACCCAGGAAACCACAACGGATTCGGCAATATGGATGCCCCCGAAGACAGGGATCACAAATGCGTCCTGGACCTTAAGATCTTCCACAAGCTTCTGTGCCATACTCATTCTCACCACCTTCTTTCTAACGTGTTACTGCTGAAGCATTCAGGGTAAACCCAGCAAGGCGTTCCGCAGCGAATACATGTCGTTGCGCCCCGCTTACGGGGCATTGCCCTATATATGCGCATAAAAATGATCACCGGCAATTTTACAGTCAAGCAAGATGGCTCTGATTGCAAGTGATCACTTTATTATTTTTTTATCACTTTCAGTTGAGATAGTCAATAATTACAGTTGCTGACTTGTGGTCAAAAAGACGTATCTTACGGTCAAAAGCAGGATTGCGAATTTGGCTCACTCTGTGCTCATATCCGCCGCACTTCCGTACCGGCAGATATCCTTCAGACAGCAGCTTTCGCATTTCGGCCGTCTTGCAGCGCAGACCTCCCGTCCGTGATTGACGAACCGGTGGCAGAGGTCGCTGCCCTCCTCCGGCGGTATGATCTTCCAAAGTTCCCGCTCGACCCTGGCGGGCTCCTTGATATTATCCACAAGGCCGATCCGGTTGCACAGGCGGATACAATGGGTATCTGTGACAATGGCGGGTTTTCCGAATACGTCTCCCAGCACCAGATTGGCGCTCTTTCTGCCGACACCCGGGAGCTTCAGGAGCTCCTCCATGGTGTCCGGCACACGATCGTGATACTGCTCATGCAGCATCCGCATACATCCAGAGATATCTCTCGCCTTGCTGGGGCCGAGACCGCAGGGCCTTACAATCTCCTCGATTTCCGCCGGTTCGGCAGCCGCCAGGGATGCCACCGATGGAAACTTCTCGAAGAGCTTCGGCGTGATCATGTCCACCCGCTTGTCCGTGCACTGTGCCGACAGCCGGACGCTGACCAGAAGCTGCCAGGCATCTTCATATGACAGCGTGCAGTGAGCGTCCGGATATTCGTTCTTCAGTCTGCGGATCACCTCAAGCGCCAGCGTTTTCTTCTGTTCGATTTCAGAAAGATCCGGCTGTTTCTTTGCCATTTTAACCGTCCTGTTCTTCATAGCTGCCGTTCCCGGTACTGTTCCGCTTATCTGACCGGGCAGGGATTTCAAAATCCTGCCTTCCGGTTATTTACGGATTACAAAATTGATGATTCTGCCGGGAACGTATACCTCCTTGACAATGGTAGCTCCCTCGAGGAATTTTGACACATTCGGCTCCGCCTTGGCCGCGGCAAGGGCATCCTCTTTGCTGACATCCGCCGCGAGCTGTACGGTTCCTCTAACCTTTCCGTTGACCTGAACGCCGAGTTCGATGACGGAATCCTTCGCCTTCTCCTCGCTGTACTCCGGCCAAGAAGAAAGGGTTATGAAGGTCTTTCCGTCCGGGTTCATTCCGATGTACTGCCAGATCTCCTCGGTGATATGCGGTGCAAACGGCGAAAGCAGCTTGATGAAGGTGATCAGGTCATCCTTCGTGATGCTTCCCGCCTTGTAGAACTCATTGATCAGCGACATCATCGCGGCGATGGCGGTGTTGAACTTCATATTGTCGATATCTTCCGTCACCTTGCGGATGGTCTTGTGAAGGCTGTTCTCCAGCTTCGGATCCTCCTTCTCGGCCGTCATGATATCCGTAAGTCCCGCCACGCGGTCCAGGAATCTCTTGCAGCCGCGCACCGCCTCGTCGCTCCACGGAGCCGCGCTCTGGTAGTCTCCCATGAACATGACATAGGTACGCAGCGTATCCGCGCCGTAAAGCTTCACGATATCCAGCGGATCAATGACATTTCCCTTGGACTTGGACATTTTCTCTCCGTCCGCGCCGAGGATCATTCCCTGATAGGTCCGCTTTGCGTACGGCTCCGGAGTGTTCACCTCTCCGATATCGTACAGGAATCTGTGCCAGAATCTGGAATAGAGCAGATGACGCGTCACATGCTCCATGCCGCCGTTGTACTGATCGACTGGCATCCAGTATTCCAGCTTCTTCCGGTCGGCAAATGCCTTGTCATTGTGCGGATCACAGAACCGGAGGAAATACCAGGAAGATCCCGCCCACTGCGGCATGGTATCCGTCTCGCGTTTTGCGGGACCGCCGCACTTCGGACAGGTGCAGTTCACGAAGCTGTCGATCTTGGCCAGCGGAGACTGTCCGTCCGTGCCGGGCTCAAAATTCTTGACCGGCGGAAGCTCCAGCGGGAGCTCCTCCTCCGGCACGGTCACGGTACCGCACTTCGGACAGTGAATCAGCGGAATCGGCTCGCCCCAGTATCTCTGACGGTTGAATGCCCAGTCCTTCATCTTGTACTGAACGCCCTTGTGTCCGATTCCCTCCTTTTCGATGTGCTTCAGCATCGCCTTGATGGAATCCTTCTTATTTGTATAGCCGTTCAAAAAACCGGAATTGATCATCTCTCCGTCTCCGGTATAGGCTTCCTTTGAGATGTCGCCTCCCTTGATGACCTGAACGATGTCCATGCCGAACTTCTTCGCGAAGTCATAGTCACGCTGATCATGCGCGGGAACGGCCATGATGGCTCCCGTTCCGTATCCCATCATGACATAGTCCGCGATGAAGAGCGGAATTTCCTTTCCGGTAATCGGGTTGACCGCCATCAGGCCGTCGATTTTCACGCCCGTCTTGTCCTTTACCAGCTGAGTGCGCTCAAACTCCGTCTTCTTCGCGCTCTCTTTGCGGTACTGCTCCACCGCATCCCAGTTGCGGATTCTGTCCTTGTACTTGTCGAGAACCGGATGCTCCGGTGCAACAACCATGAAGGTGACGCCGTACAAAGTATCACAGCGCGTCGTATAAATTTCAAGCTTCTCATCGGTTCCGGCAAGACGGAAGTTCACAAACGCGCCGGTGGATTTTCCGATCCAGGCGATCTCCTGCTGCTTGATGCTATCCGGGTAATCCACATGATTCAGTCCGTCCAGAAGCTTGTCGGCATAATCGGTGATCCGGAGGAACCACACGTCCTTCGGAAGCTGAACGACCTCACTGTGACAGATGTCACATTTGCCGCCCTGCGAATCCTCATTGGAAAGAACAACCTTGCAGTGCGGGCAGTAGTTTACCAGCGTCTTGGAGCGGAATACCAGTCCGTGCTCGAATAATTTCTCAAAGATCCACTGGGTCCATTTATAATAATCCTTATGTGAAGTGGCGATCACACGGCTCCAGTCAAAAGAGAAGCCCACCTTCCGAAGCTGATCGGAGAAATGTGCGATATTCTTCTCCGTGATGTCGTGAGGATGCGTATTTGTCTTGATCGCGTAGTTCTCCGCCGGCAGTCCGAAGGAATCAAATCCGATCGGAAAGAGAACATTGTAGCCCTGCATTCTCTTCTTTCGGGAAATGACCTCAATGCTGGAATATGCCTTGATGTGCCCGACATGCATGCCCGCGCCTGACGGATACGGAAACTCCACCAGTCCGTACCACTTCGGCTTCTCGGAAAAATCAACCGCCTTAAAAGCGTCATTCTCCTCCCATGCCTTCTGCCACTTCGGCTCAACGGTAGTAAAATCGTATTTCATCTTCTGCACCTTCTTCTCTTAAGATGTCGCAGCCCGATCTCGCGGCCGCGTCTGTTCTATGCATATTCGTTTTATTATGTTCCATTATCTCCCTTTGTGTCAACTCCAAAACGGCAACCGTTCACGAACCTCTTTTTTTGTAATTCGACCGAAGAAGCCACTTCTGATCAATTTTTCGTACCGCATCCGAAAAACGGATGGTCAGCCGCACCGACCCCGTCATCTGCTCCAGCTCCTCCACCGTTCCGGTTCCGAACTTCGGATGAACGACAGTATCTCCCTTCCGGTACCGAATCATGCGGTTCCGGCTGTCCTCCGCCTCTCTTTTCCGATGCGCGATGTCGAGAAGCGCCGCATGGGGATTTTTCCACGGATTGCGCAGAGCCTTCTCGTAATCATGCCTCTCCATACCCTTTCCGAACCGGTAGTACTCGCTGGGAGCCGCTCCGACCAGAGAACAGCAGTACTTCCATGCGCTCCCGTGAAGGCCGCTCTGAAACTGATATTCCTGCGGGATCTCGATATGAAACTGCATATAGTGGGCATACTCATGCCGATACAGGTCCAGCTTATCATCCCTGTGCAGAGAATCCTCACTCAGAAATCCCACAAACAGAAGAGAGAAGTAAAAGCCTTCTTCCCGTCCGCCCCCGGGCGGCGTATAGGCGCCGAGCCTGGTCTCATCAAATCCGAATGTGATCGGTACGTCCGCCGCATGCAGATTGAATTTCCTGTCCAGGCTCCGGTAGAGCGCCTGAATCTCGGCCTGTAATGCCGGGATCTCCTTCCGAAGCTGCCGTTTTCTGCTCTCACCGATTCCGTCATTCATTTTTGTTCTCGTCCTGTGCCTGTCTCTCCTGCATGTCCTTTTCGTACATCCGTCCTCTTGCAAAGCCTTCGCAGAAAATAATAAAGGAATCCGCATCCGGCGCCGCGAAATGCTTCGCCATCCGCTCCAGAACCTCTACATCGCGCAGCGTGAGGTTGTATTTATTCAGTTTCTGGACGATGGCCGCACTCTCCTCCACTCTGTCACATACGAGCTTCGCATGCTCACGGTCAGACTCATTTGCATATTCATTGAAAAAATCATCATTCATTTTAAAATTCATACCTGTCTCCCTCCTGTCATCATCGACTTCGGTCCGGAGTATTCCGTTCGGCATGCCCTCTTGCATTATTCATGCTGCAGTGCGGGCAAAGCGCGTCATGAAAGCTTACTTCCTTACAAGCTCGCTGAGGATCTGAATGCACCTCTCTACGCCGACCGCTCCCGTATCGATACAGATATTATAATTGGAAACGCGTCCCATCTCAACCCCGGTGTAGGTCTTGTAGTATACCTCCCGGAGCTGTTCCTTTCTGGCTGCTGCCTTCTTTGGGTCCAGGCCCTTGTTCTCCGAAAGCTCTGCGGCTCTCCGGATTCTGTGCTCCTCATCCGCATACAGGAAGATCCGGAAGGCCGGAATTCCTGCCCTTGTCAGGATATAATCAGCGCATCGTCCTACAATAATGCATGGATGCTCTGCCAGCTTCAGAACGACTTCTCTCTGTGCTTCAAAGATCCGGTCGTGAGAACTCGGGTAAGAAGCTGCGTTGTTCAGAAGATCATTCATAAACTTGCCGGCCCGGCTGAGATCCTCTCCCTCTCTTTTGATATCTTCCTCCGAAAAACCGCTCTGCTCAGCTGTTTTGCGGACCACGTCCTTATCATAATAGGGAATTCCAAGTTCCTCCGACAGTCCCTTCGCGACGGTACGTCCGTACGCAGCATACTGACGGCTGATGGTGATGACCGGATATCTTAAATCTGACATAATTCTCCCTTCCGCGCGGTTCGGATCTGCCGGCGTCACGAACCCGCGACAGCTCTCCTGCGCTTTCCATACTGAATCAACAGACAAATCACAACGATACAAAGCCCTGCCACATCGGTGAGCGTGCCGGGATGGATCAGCAGAAGCCCGCCCGCCGCGATGACCACTCTCATCAGCGGCTTCATTTCGGCGAAGCAGTACCCTTCAAAAGCTGCAGCAATGCCGAAGATGCCGATCGCGGCGGTAATCGCGATCCGGACGACGGTCAGTGCAGATGTATCGATCAGCAGCATGGCCGGGTTGTAACAGAACATATAGGGCACGATAAATACCGCAATTGCAAGCTTCGAGGCGTTGAACGCTGTCTTCATAGGATTGCTCTTCGCGATCGCGGATCCCGCGTAGGCGGCGAGTGCAACCGGAGGCGTGATGTCCGCCACAATGCCGAAATAGAAGACGAAGAAATGTGCGGCGAGAATCGGCACGCCCATCCGGATCAGAATCGGAGCGGTCGTCGCGGCCATAATACAGTAGTTTGCCGTGGTAGGCACGCCCATTCCCAGAATGATGCAGCAGACCATCGTCAGAAGAAGCGCGACGATCAGCCGGTTTCCGGCCACGCCGACGATCGCATTGATCAGATCATTTGCGAGTCCCGTCATCGTAATCGACCCGGAAATGATGCCTGCCACGCCGCAGGCCGCCGCCACTGTGATAGTGCTCCTTCCTCCGGCTTCCAGTGCGTCGACGATTTTCCGCGGAGTGATGCGGTTGTCCTTATCGAACAGGCTGACCACAATGGAGAGCACAATTGCCAGAGAAGCCGCCCGCTGCATTGTCATGAAATTGCCGGACACCCAGATGACAAGCATCACCAGCGGAAGCAGCAGATAGATTTTTTTCATAAGTTTGCCCGCGTGCGGAAGCTGCTCCTTCGGAATGCCGTGAAGGTTCAGTTTTTTCGCCTCCAGGTGAACCGAGATGAAAATTCCCAGAAAATACAGAATAGCGGGAAGCACAGCTCTGCCGATGATATCCGAATACGGCACGCCTACAAAGTCGGCCATCAGGAACGCGGCGGCCCCCATGATCGGCGGCATAATCTGGCCTCCGGTAGATGCCGCGGCTTCTACCGCTCCTGCGAATTCCGGCCGGTAGCCCGTCTTCTTCATCATCGGAATTGTCACGGAACCGGTCGTCACCGTGTTGCCGACCGACGATCCGGAAACCATGCCGCAGAGCGCCGAGGAAATGACCGCAACCTTTGCCGGTCCTCCCGCAAATCTTCCGGCCACGCAGTTTGCCAGATCAATAAAGAAATTGGAAATTCCTGTCCGCTCCAGAAACGCGCCGAAGATAATGAACACGACGATGTACTTCGAACATACGTTGACCGGCGTGGAAAAAATTCCTTCCTTTGTATAGAACAGATTCCGGATCAGATATTTCAGCCGGCCGAAAAAGTCGGGGTTTGTCAGTCCGTAGGTCAGCGCATAGATGACAAAAATCGCCGCGACGATCAGAATCGGAAGTCCCACACACCTTCTGGTGATTTCCACGAGTGCCGCGATTCCCACGATGCCGATGATAATCTGATACCACTGGAACCGGGTTCCCTGATTGATGATCGCATTCGCCGAAAACGTAAAATAGAAAAACGCGGCGGCACCGGCAATCATGAAAATGATATCTCCAATCGGCATAAAATTCGCCTTCTGAATCCCCTTCTTCGAAGGATAGATCAGAAATCCCATCAGGATGACAAGCCCGAGAAACGAGGTCAGGCGAATCTCCTCCAGAAAGGTTGCGAACAGCGTCACATAGATGCACCAGATGGAAAACGCCGCCAGAATCACGGTGATCATGATTTTCGGCTTACCGGTCCATATCCTGGTGTTGGATTCCCGGTCGTACTTCCGCATCAGAGCATCGATGTCTTCCTGCATCGCGCTCTGACTGCCCTCGGCAGACGCCGCCGGGCCGGAAGTCTCCGGCTTTTTATTTTCTTTTGAATCACTCAATTTTCTTTCCTCCTCATTTGAATCGTCCGGATGGTTTTGAATCATCCGAACGGCATTCTGCTCATTCCTCCGTGTTCACCGTGTATCCCTGCTCTTTGTAATACCTTGCCGCGCCCTCATGATACGGGACTGTGGTAATGCTTGTCGCCGTGTCAAGATTCAGTTCCGCACCTTTCGCATTCTCCTTCGCGATCTCCTTCGCGTTGGAGAAAATCGCCTTTGTCAGGTCATAGACCGTATCCGCGTCCGCGGATGCCGACACAATCACGGTTGCGAGCACGGTAATCGTGTCTATGTCCTTTTTCTGACCGGGATAGGTGCCGGCGGGGATGGAGTAGGATTCGTAGTACGGGCATTTTGCCATGATGGAATCCCGGACCTCTCCGTCAATGTTCACAAAGCTCACGCCGTTGGTGGTCGCGAGCTCTGTAATCGCCGAGGTAGGAGCTCCCGCGACGATAAAGGCGGCGTCAATCTTGCCGTCCTTCAGGGACTCCTTGGAGTCCTCAAAAGACTGGTACTGCGGCTTGATGTCATCGATGGTAAGTCCCGCTCCGGCAAGCACATCGATCGCGTTAAAATAGACGCCGGATCCGGCTTCGCCGATCGATACGCTCTTTCCCTTCAAATCCGATATGCTATTGATATCCGTATCCATCGTGATCAGCTGAACGGTCTCTGCGTACAGCGCGCCGAGCACACGGAAGGAGTGTGTTCCTCCGTCCTTCTCAAAAGCGCGGGTGCCGTCCCAGCCGTACGACATCACGTCTGACTGTGTGAAACCGAGCTGAAAATCGCCGTCCTGGATGCTCTGAATATTCACCTTGGAACCGCCGGTCGAAACCGCCGTAACACGGACATTCGCGTAGTTCTTCATATACTGCGCCAGAACGCCTCCGTAGGAGTAGTACGTTCCGGCCGTTCCTCCCGTACCGAACATCATCCGCCCCTTATACTGCGTACAGCCCGCCATGGTCATGGATACAGACAGTACAAGAAGCACACACAGCATCCGAAATTTACTTCGTTTTCTCATGATTGCAATCTCTCCCTCAAAAAATAATAAATATCACTGCGTTTTTTCACACTGTCTCAGTTTCCCCTTTCGATGATTCTCGGAAGAAAAGCAAAGAACAGCATGCCGACCGCGAGGTTCACACCTGCGGCAAGCACCGCAGACAGCGCCAGATGTCCGTAGGCGTATCCGAAAGCCAGCAGTGCCGCATCCGGAAGATATCCGCAGTAAATAAAGATCACCTGCAGCATCTGCTTCACGATTTTCCCGACAGACGGCGGAATCGACAGTTCGATAAATGCAGCGATCACCGTGGCAAAATAGCTGACCGACAGCATATAGACCAGCCAAGCAAGGACGGTCAGCGGATTTGCCAGATTCAGAACGGTCATCACCGCGATTCCGGGGATCAGGTCCAGGAAAATATTCGCGATTCCGCCGATCAGTGAGCAGAACAGTTTTTTCCACGCGGACTCCGGTATCATATGGAAGAAAGCGGTTCTCGCGTCCATAGACGGAGGATTCTTCAGCGACCGGTAAAAGGTGAGCACCGACAGAACAATTACAGCCGGAAGCAGTCCGTTTCTGTAAAAAACGAATCTGCAGATGAGACTGGCCGCCGCGGCCGCGATCAGATACAGCAGACTCATCCTGGTGAAAAATCCCCCGAGGGCAAAGCGGGATCGGTTATAGATCGTCTTGTAAAAGAAGACATCCGCCCCGCTGCCCCGCTTCATCCCGTCGCGCACAACGGCCTCGCTCCTGTCTCTTCGTCTGACAGGTGTGACCATCTCGCCCGTCTGTTCCGCTTCTTCTCTCTGCTCCTTCTCTGACACGGCATCATTTCCGCAGACCGCTTCCTCGTAGAAATCCGCCCGGATGTGCATCACGATCACGAAAAGTATACAGTCAGACAAAAGAATTAGCGCGAGATGCCGGAAGCCGTCCGCATATGATCCGATGAGTGCATCTGTCATCATTGCCTTCAGCCACCCCCAGATCGGAATCCTGTCGCTCCATTTACCCGTGAACATCCGGAGCGCCGCTTCAAGCGGAGCAGCATGGCTCATCCGGTAATACACAAGATACCCCGCGCCGGCCGCGGCGAGACAGAGCCCCGTGACGATCCGGACCGCGCGCCGCCTTTCCGGTTTTGACGCGGTCAGAAGATAAAACAGCATCTGGAGAAGCTTTCCGGTGGAAAAACAGAGAACCAGCTGAACCAGAAGCAGCACCCGCCCCAGCGCCGGCACTGCAAAAAAGGAGAGCACGGACGGAAGCCAGAGCCAGATATACACACACAAGAAAAGCAGACCAAGCAGACGGTTCATAAGCCGGAATAAGAGAATGGTCTGCGGCCTCAGCGGCGCACAGAACAGCAGATTCACATCCGCGGGAAGAAAAAGACTGCTTCCTGAATTTCCCTCTCCAGTGATCTCATACGCGAACAGACCGATCAGAAACAGACCGGTGACCAGAGACGTCACACGGACCGCAAGAGTATCGGATGACAGCTGCGCGCCTTCCTGAAGTACCGGCTCATCCTTACCTGCGGAAGGCTCATACCCGGCAGTCCCGGTGACCTGCTGTCCTCCCGGATCCACCGTATTTACAAATGCCCCGGTTCCCGTGCCGATCACAATGCCAATGACCGCACACACAATCAGGAAGAGCAGAACCCGCGTCTTCATCATCTTCCGGATCTGATTCGCGGCGGAATGCCGGACATAATACCAGAACAGCTTCATCTTCGGACTCTCCCGTCTGCACAATTACTGCTTTCTGTACAACTGCTTTCATCTGCACACCTTCTGCTGTCATTACAGTTCCTGCTTTCAGCGCAATCAGTGCTTTCTGTACAGCTGCTGTCATCTGCACGCCTTCTGCCTTTTTTACGGCCGCGGCCGCCTGCACTGCTTCTGACTTTTGGAAAATCTCCTGCGTCAGAAGCCTCCTGCTCCGTCACTTCAAAGAAGAGCTCTTCCAGACTCCGCCCCGCATCCTCCAGTTCCCCGCGGCTGATATTGGCCCGGACAGTTCCGCCCTGCATGATAACGGTCCGGTCCCACAGCATATCCACCGTGTCAATGATGTGTGTGCTGACCAGAAGTGTTTTTCCTGAGGCGCGCATCTCCCCGATCATAGCCTTTAACTCCCGGATGGCCTTCGGGTCCAGACCTATCATCGGCTCATCAAGCAGAATCACCTGCGGATCCGGAAGCGGTCCGAGACAAAGACTCAGCTTCTGCTGCATTCCCTTTGACAGCTCGTCGCCGAACTTCCGTTTCTGACCAGTCAGTTCAAAGCGTTTCAGAAGCTTCTCGCTTCTCTCACTGTAATTCTGCAGCCGGTAAGCCCTTGCCAGAAACTCCATGTGCTCGCTTACGGTCAGGTTCGGGTACAGAAACGGCAGCTCAGGAACGTATCCGAGAATTCTTCTGGCCTCAAGGCTTCTGTTGTCCAGACCGTTCACCCAGATTGTTCCGGAATACCGTAAAAAGCCGATGATGGATTTCATGATCGTGCTCTTTCCTGCCCCATTTGGTCCGAGGAGAACCGTGACGGTACCGGGATCCAGGTGAAAGCTTACATCACGGCATGCCGCCGTACGTCCGTATTTTTTTGTGACATGTGATACTTCAAGCATCTCAATGCGCCTTCCTCACGCTGCGGCTCTGTTTTGTCAGATTCCTTCTAAGGAGCTTTCATCCGGAACCGACATGACATGTCCGATATCTCTGGGATGAATTGCCGCCTGCAGGGATTCATCCAGGATATCCCTGCCTCCCTCCTCCACAAGCTGACGGATGAACGGAAGCTTCAGAAAGTCCGGATCCTCTCCGGAGTACCGGATGGCATCCGCAATCACCGCGTCTCCGGGAGTCTCCGAGAAGCGCACCAGAACATCCTCTCCCTCAAAATAGAGGTTGATCTTCCGTGTGCAGGCTTCCTCCAGGAAGGCAATCTCCAGAAGCAGGACCACGCGGTCATATTCATCTGTCGCGATCCGTCCGGTCGTCCCGATATAATACGGTTCTCCGTGCAGGACGATTTCGCTGACCTCCGGCCTCTCGAATCCGACCTTCACGTGATGAACATCCTCTCCTTCATACAGGAGGATGACCATCGTGTCCTCAATCCTCTGGAAACCGATCTTTCGGATTCCGTCGGTATAGTTGTTATGCGTCACCTGACATACCAGCGGGAAAATACCTGCTCTTCCCTTCTCCATCAGATAGGTGTGTGCGTCCAGAACATCCAGCATCTCTGAAGGAGACATCACGGTGGACTTCTTTGACCAGAGGCCCCATCCCTTTCTTCTCCTCCGCGTCTTGTGATACACCGGTATCTCGGCCAGGTTCTGTTTCGCCGCCTCTGCGAGAATTGCGCTTCCGACACCGGAACCGCCGAACGTGTCATTTCCGCTGTACTCTGCGACAGTGCTCATCAGCTTGTGCAGGGCTGACGGATTCTCCGGAAGAGGCTTATCGGAAGCCACAAAGGAAGCTCCCCAGTATCTCCGCATGATCTCGGTCAGATTTCCCTCCTGAAGCAGCTCCCGGTTGCCCGCGTTAACCATGATGATCATGTCCAGATCCGGATAACAGATCACATCCTGTCCGAACAGGCCGTTCATGGCATAACCGCCCGGCCGTTCCTCCATCCAGAGCTGATAGCCGTAGCCGAACTTGCCATTGTCCACATGAGATCTCGTCATCTCCTCCACCCAGTGCTTCGGCACAAGCTGTCTTCCGTTCCATTCTCCCTTGTTCAGCAGCAGCTGACCAAGCTTACAGGCGTCCTCCGGCCGGATGAAACAGCCCCATCCGCCCTTCGTGTATCCCATCGGACTCTTTTCCCAGAAGATCTCACGGATCCCCATCGGATCAAAGATCCGGTCCTTCAGAAAATCGAACATGGTCTGCCCGCTCTTCACCTGGATTGCCGCGGCAAGCATAAAGGAATTCATCGAATTATAGTCAAACTTCGTCCCCGGATCCGACTTAAATCCCGCCGACATGAAATTCGTGCACCAGTCACTGCTCTCCAGAGCGCCGGATTCAGAATAATCCACACCGCTCGTCATCTGGAGAAGATCCCGAATTGTAACACGCTTTCGGCTGAAACGGCTCAGAAGTTTGATATTCGAGGGAAAAATCTCATCCAGTCCCTCATTCAGCGTCAGAAGGCCTTCGTGAATAGCCAGTCCGGTCGCGATCCCCGTAAAAGTCTTGCACATCGAATACGTTACATGCCACATGCCCCTCTGATACGGCGCAAAGCTGCATTCACAGATCACCTTGCCATGCCGGATAACCATTGCCTGCTGGATCTCCGCCTCCGGATCATCGTGAAGAGAAATCAGATACTCTCTGATATGATTCGAGGAAATCCCCTGCGACTCCGGAGTCGCCCGCTCAAAAGGCTGCTCGATGGGCGTTCCCTCAAAATGCGGCTTCTGCGGCACAAAATCGATCTTGCCGATCTGCCCCGTCTGTCTCGCCAGTATCCGAAAAAGAAGTTGAATAAATGAAAGTCTAAATTCTGCCATATGCCTCCTGATGATGTATAATGTACTGCATAAGCTCTTCGAAAACGCAGACAGGCTCGTCGCACGCGAAGCGCGCGTAAGAGACTGGACGCGATTTCGAAGGCAACAGGTATGAGGATGAAGCGCGTCAGCGCGAAATCCGAATGCCTGTAGCGGCGCGAGAGCACGACGTGCGGAGCGCCGCGCAGCTTATACAGTTTACGAAATGTATCTGCTCTTCGAAAACGCAAACAGCCCGCCTGCCTCGAAGCGCGCGTAAGAGACCTTTTTTGAAACACATTCACACGCTAATGATAGCATAAATGGAGGACTTTATGAATATTTTTACCTGCATCCGGAAAATCTGGCGGACCATCGCCGGCATCTCAGGAAATGTTGTAACTGCCACCCTGCTGATCTCCCTGATTCTCTTCTTTATAGAAAAATACCGTTATGATAAAAAAAGGAAGGAATCCTCACAGGAGGCTGCTGTTTCCGCTGCCGGCAGCGGCCCGCAGATTCCCGGTCCCCGAAAAGTCGCGGTAATCACCGGAGCCTCCAGCGGTCTCGGCTGGAAATACGCTCTGACCATAGATAAGCACCCCGAAAAATACGATGTCACAGAATTCTGGCTGATTGCAAGACGAAGGGATCGGCTGGAAGCTCTTGCATCCGAACTCCATCTTCCGGTGAAAATCCTCTGTCTCGATCTGACGGTGTCTGAAAATCTGGATTCCCTCGAGGATCTCCTGAAACAGGAATCCTTATCCGCCGGCGGCGCTTCTTCCTTTGCGGTTTCCATGCTTCTGAACTGCGCCGGCTACGGAAAGTACGGCTCTTCGACAGAGATCGGAAGGCAGGAAGAATGCCGGATGATCGACACAAACGACAAGGCCGCGATCAGCGTCACCGCTGCTGTTATTCCTTATATGCAGGCCGGCAGCCGCATCCTTGAGGTCTGCTCGGTCGCTGGTTTTCAGCCGATCCCGTTCTTCAACTGCTACGCGGCCTCCAAGTCTCTGCTTTATTCATACAGCCGCTCCCTTCGGATCGAGCTGCTGAAGAGCGGAATCAGCGTCACCGCCGTCTGCCCCTACTGGATCAAGGATACGGAATTCATCGCGAAGGCTGCCGGACAGCAGAAAAAGCTCTTTCTGGCATCAAATGCCTCCCGTGTGGTTCGGCTCTCTCTCTTCGATGTTCAGCATCATCATGCGCTGTCCACGCCTGGACTTCTCTGTACCCTCGACCGCATCTTCTCCGGATGGATCCCGGACGAGGTGCTGGCATACATCATGACACTTTTCCTGTAAGTAATCTACTTGTTATATGCGTATATGAGATCAACTGCGCTTCGCGGGTTTGATCTCATATACGCGACGATCGCCGCACTCGATCACACGGCGGTCGGTGCTTCACGCAGTTTGAAAAAGAGAAAGGGGCTGCCCTTCGCGCCGGAGTAAAGCTCCGGTTTGAAAGGACAGCCCCTTTTTCTGTGTCCTGTCTTCCGCCCGGCCGGGCGTTTCCTGAGGTTTTCCCGAACGCTCAGACCATTCAGACGATTCCGATTTTTTCCATCGAACGATCAGACAGGTTTGCCTTCATGTTTTTTCAGCTTCTCTTTATCCTGAAGAAAAACGTAGAAAATATCGCCGAAATGCTCATCATGAACCATGCGGCCGATGTCCATTACATTCTTTACCTTGCCTTTTTTTGTCAGAATCCGGTACTCCACATAGTCATCATAGGTCGATTTTGACGGATCCTGTGAATTCTTTTCGTACGCAATCTGCTCTCGGATAGACTGCTCCACCTTTTCACAATCATCCGGATGAACGATGTGACGAAAGCTGGAGTGCGTGTATTTCAGAAATTCCCTGTGGCTTTCGCACTCAAACAGCCGGACAAGATCATCATTAGCGAAAAGAATCCGCTCATCTCCTTCCGCCTGATAAATGAGAACGGCGCCTGGAAGCCCTGCGACCATGCTCCTCACATTGAATCCCAGATGTTCCCGCTTGATATTCATCATCTCCGGCTCAAAATGCATGGCTGCGTGCTTTCCCGCCGTTTTTGCAGCATATAGTGCGCTGTCCATCATCTTCATCAAATCTTCCCGATTCGAAGCCTGTGACGGATAATCCGCGTACCCGCCGGATATCGTATAGCGGATCGTCTGTCCGCTGAACGCAAACGCTCTCTCCCCGTTAATCGCCTGAAGTATAATTCTCTCACATTCCTCCGGCGGCCGGTTCCGCAGAATCACGCAGAACTCATCTCCTCCGGTTCTTCCGATCAGACATCCCGGAAAAGCTGTGCCGAGATAGCCGGCCAGATGGCGCAACGCCTCATCCCCTGCCACATGTCCATACAGATCATTGATCAGCTTGAAATCATCCAGGTCCATGAAGACTCCCGTAAGCTCTCTTGTTTTATCTGAGCTGAGGTAGTCATCCAGATGAGAGATCAGTCCTCCCCGGTTGTATAATCCCGTCAGATCATCTCGGTACACAATCGTTCGGAGCTCCCGGTTCTTTCCTACAAGAACGCGGTTGTATTTTCTGCTGAACAGCCCCGCCGCCACCATCGTAATAATCAGCACAACCGCCATCAGGATCAGATTTGCGCGGAACAGATATGGAAGGAGATCCTTCCGCTGCATGGCTTCGTATTCCTCGAGACTGTTCAGGTTCTCTCCCTCACATATCACCCAGTTATACTCCTTGTACAGCCTGCAGTAGGTCACCTTCTCGGTTATTTTATCACTGTTCAGCTCCTTGAAATAATATCGGTAAAAGCCTCCTCCGGAACTGTTTACCAGATCGAGCTCGGTCTGGTAAGGCTTGTTTCCGTGCCTGTCCGAGGTGTTGGTCGAAAGCTTCTCTCCTTCGGTATCCGGAAGATTCGGATGTATCAGTCGGACCGCGTATCCATCGCCGCCGCTGTAATCCAGGATCTCATTGACCCACATATATCTCCCGTCCTCGTACTTATTCGAATGAACCTTGGCGTACAGACGTTCCTGAATAATTTTCTTGGCTTCTTCGCCCGACTTTCCTTCCTTTTTCAGAAGTTCTTCTGTGCTGCTGATGTCCCGGATCACATTGTCGACCGAAGATTTCAGCACATTCTTATCCGATGAAAGCATGATATTGTACATGATTTCCGAGTTCTTGCTGAGCAAAAGCCTTGTGCTGACAAAGAAAATCATGCACAGCTCAGCCAGAATAATCAGTATAATGATAATGCCGTTTCTCAGAAAGATATTGCCGTTTGGACGGATAGACGAATGTTTTCTCATAGCTGCCGTTTAATCTGCCGGGTTCTTACCTGCGCCCCTCATTCCGCTGACCTGTTTTTTTAAATCATACTATCCGTCAATGAAAAGTGCAAGAAAATGGTGAAAAAATCACCAGTGAAGATGATCGATCGCGGCCTTCTCCACCGGAATTCCCGCGCGATAATGCTCCGTAAAGGCCTCGTATCCTTTCTCGTCAGCCGGATCCGGATCGATGGTAATCCCCTCCTGTCCGGCAAAAATCTTCTCCGTCAGATAGTCGCCGAGAGAATCATATTCCTTCACACCGTTGATCCGGTATGCTGCCAGAACAGCCATTCCCCAGGGGCCGCCTTCGCTCGCGGTCTTCATAACCGTTACCGGAACATGGATGGCGGCAGCGAGATACTTCTGTGCCACTCCCTCTGTCTTAAACAGCCCGCCGTGACCGGTAATGCGGTCGATATGCACATCCTCTTCTTTCGTCAGAATATCCATTCCAAGCTTAACCGCTGCCAGAGAAGTATACAGATTCGCGCGCATCAGATTGGCCAGATTAAACCGGCTGTCCGGCATTCTGGCGTAAAGCGGGCGTCCCTCATTGAGCATCGTTACGTTCTCACCGGAATAATATCCATACGCCAGAAGTCCGCCGCAGTCCGGATCTCCCTTGAGCGAATGAGTGTAGAGCTTCTGATAAAGATCCCCCATATCCGCCTTTATTTCCATCAGCTCACAGAACTCACGGAAGATACCCACCCAGGCGTTCAGATCTGTCGTGCCGTTATTCGCGTGAGACATCGCGCAGGGAGCGCCGTCGGGCGTCGTGACCATGTCGATCTCCCGGTGAAGCTTTTTCAGTGTCTGTCCCTTCTTCAGCACGATCATCGCGAACGTGCTGGTTCCGGCTGAAATGTTGCCGGTCCCCGGAGCGACGGAATTTGTGGATACCATTCCGGTTCCCGCATCCCCCTCCGGCGGCGCCATCGGAACGCCCGGCTCCAGATTTCCACTCTCATCCAGAAGGGCCGCTCCCTCCGCGGTCAGGAATCCCGCATCCGCTCCCGCACAGAGAACCTTGGGAAAGAGTTCCTCTGCCCGGAAGGAATAGCCCTGTTTGGCAAGCAGTCCGTCGAACAGATCCATCATATGGGCGTCATAGTCCATCTTCGAGGTGTCAATCGGGAAGATTCCGGAGGCATCCCCGACACCGATCACCTTCCTTCCGGTCAGCCGATAGTGCATATACGAAGAAAGCGTCGTGACAAAATCCACCTTATCCAGATGTGCCTCATGATCCAGAACGCACTGATACAGATGCGCGGATGTCCAGCGAAGCGGGATATTAAAATCAAACCGTTCGGTCATCTCATCCGCTGCTGCCTGCGTATTCGTATTTCGCCAGGTCTGGAAAGGCGCAATCGTATGATCCTCCCTGTCCAGGGCGATATATCCGTGCATCATCGCGCTGATTCCCAGTGCTCCGAGCCTGTGAATCGTCACGCCATAGTTCTGACTGACATTTTCCCGAAGCGATGTGTAGCACCCCCGAAGCCCCCGGTCAATCTCCTCGTAACCGTAAGTCCAGATGCCGTTCCGCAATTGATTCTCCCAGTCATACACGCCGGTACCGAGAACATTGCCATCAAAATCAATCAGAACCGCCTTGATTCTTGTTGAACCGAACTCAATCCCAAGCGCAGTCTCTCCGGTTTCAATCTGTTCTTTTGCCCCCATCTCTACTCCTTTCACACGCCTTCATTATTTACTTATGAAGCACCTGTATTGCACTTTCTTCTGTCCATAATAAGGAAGCAGCTGTATTACTCTTCCTTCTGTCCATAATAAG
>CAIFEZ010000001.1:113164-226242 GCA_903789595.1 uncultured eubacterium 1-6 | reverse complement strand
CTTCTGTCCATAATAAGGAAGCAGCTGTATTACTCTTCCTTCTGTCCATAATAAGCATTTGCCCCGTGCTTGCGGAAGTAATGCTTGTCCTGAAGTTCCTGCGGAGCCGGCTGCACTTTCGGATTGATACATTCACAGAGTGCCGCCATTTTGGCCACTTCCTCAACGACTACAGCGTTATGAACCGCTTCCTTTGCGTCCTCTCCCCAGGTAAATACCCCGTGGTTCTTGCAGAGAACTCCGGGCACAGCCGCAGGATCTCTGTGATTTTCCTCAAAGTCATCCGCGATGAGCACACCGGTATTGGTCTCGTAGGCCTCCTCGATTTCCGCCTTCGTCAGGTTCCGCACACAAGGAATTTCTCCGTAAAAATAATCCGCGTGCGTTGTTCCATAGCAGGGAATTGCGCGGCCCGCCTGCGCCCAGCTTGTCGCCCAGGTGGAATGTGTGTGAACAATGCCCCCGATTTCCGGAAAGCGATTGTACAGAACCGTATGCGTCGGCGTGTCAGAAGAGGGATTGTAGCGGCCCTCCACCTTTTCTCCCTTCAGGTTCACCACGACCATATCCTCCGGCTTCAGCTTCTCATAATCCACGCCACTTGGCTTGATGACGAACAGACCGCTTCCACGGTCGATGGCGCTGACATTGCCCCAGGTAAACGTAACCAGGTGATATTCCGGCAGAAGCAGATTTGCTTCCCAGACTTTTTTCTTTAATTCTTCCAGCATGTCTATCTCTCCTCCAGTTTCTTCTCTTCTGACTTGTTTCTTCGATCTTTCGTTCTCCGTGATCCCGTTTTTTCCATCCGGTCGCTCTGCTATTCCGGTTTTCTTCCGTCTCTCTCTATTTTTCTCACAGATTCCCGTATGACCGGTTCCGCATCGTACAAATAACTTCCATCAAAATCCGGATCTTCAATCATTCTCAGAAGATTTTCGGCGACACGGATTCCGAGCTTTTCCTTCGGATGTGGGAACGACGTGAACGGAACCCGGCAGATCGACGCCAGATTGGAATCGTCGATGCCGACCACAGAGATATCATCCGGTACATGCACCCCGTGGGAGAGCAGGATATTGATCACCTCCATCGCCACCTCGTCGTTATAGCATACCACTGCCGTGCATCCCGACAGCCGGAACAGAAGGTACTCCTCCAGCCGGTGAATGTTCTGCTGCATCGAGGTATCACACCAGATAACGGGAGAACCGTCAAAGGGAATACCGTTTCGCATGATGGCATCGACATACCCCTGATATCGGAGCGGCCCCTGACCATCGTCGGACTTGAAGATCCCTGCTATCTTCCTGTGACCGTTCCGGATCAGAAGCTCCGTTGCATGATCCGCAATCTTACGGTCATCGATTCTGACACAGGGAACCTTCAGATCCGGATAGAATGTATTGAAGAACAGAACCGGAATATGTCTGCTCAGAATCTCCTGATAATACCGAAGATTCGGATTCGGAAGCGCACTATGGGTAGCCTCCACGATAAATCCGTCTATATCGCTTTTTTCAAGAACCGACTCCAGATTTCTCTTCTCTATATCCGGCCGGTTATCCGTAAATGCCACCTGTGTCGTATAGCCAGCATTCTGAAGAACAGATACGATCCCCCTGAGAATCGGCGGAAAAATATAGCTTTCATTGAAGGTGCTGAGTACGGCAACATTCATGTACCGTTCTCTGCGAACCGGCTGGAAGGAAGCACCGATATACGTACCGCTTCCCTGAACCCGGGTGAGTATATGCTCTTTCTCAAGCTCTCCGGTCGCATGGCGAATCGTCTGACGACTGATCCCGAACTTCTGACTGAGCTCCTTTTCTGACATCAGCTTATCACCGTACCGCAATGTCCCGTCCCTGATGCCCTCCTTGATCCAGTTAATCACCGTCTGATATTTTGGCTGCTCCGTCATTCTCATTCCTCATCTTTCCAAACGTCAGGCTGAGGCTGTTTGAATTGTCCTCCTCCGCAGCAAATCCTTTCACCCAGATTATACACCCAACGAATGGATCTTTCCTACTACAACTTACACGCCTTCGCGACAGGCGAGCCCGCCAGCGTTTTCGAAGAGCGAATTCATATACTTTAAGAGAACCGCCTGAGATCCTCTTCTGTCGTGTCGTCACCGATCGTAATCAGCTCGGTTCCTGTCAGTCTCGCGAACATCTCGATATCCGCGCGATCAAGCGCCGTTGAAATCACGCTGTGATGCGCGCCTCCCGCATAACACCACGCCGCCGTACCAATCTGGAAATCCGGTTTGTGGCGATACATGATCCTTGCCACCGGAAGCTTCGGCATCCGTTCCGGCTGTCTTACAAGCTCAACATCCGCGCAGATCATGCGGAAATGATCCCCCATGTCCACCAGCGTCACCTGGATTCCGTCTCCCGTCACCCCGTCGAACACCAGCCGGGCCGGATCCTCCTTTCCTCCGATTCCGAGCGGATGCACCTGAATCTCCGGCTTATTCGCCGCAAAAGACGCCGGAACCTCAAGCATATGCGACGCGAGCTCCAGCTCTTTCCCGGGCTGAAGATCATAGGTATAATCCTCGATGAACCCTGTCGCTCCCTCTCTTCCTTCCGCCATCTTCATCAGTACGGCGGAAAGAGCAGCGATCTTATAATCGCCCTCGGGTCCGAAACCGACTCCCTTCGCCATAAGATCCTGTGCGGCAAGGCCCGGAAGCTGACGGAGACCGAACAGATCCTGGAACGTATCCGTAAACGCATAGCAGCCGTTTTCCCGGATGAACTGTTCAAACGCCGCCTCATATCGCGCCTGTTCCCGGACTGCGTCGAGGTTATCCGTCGCCATGATATACTTTTCGCTGTACTCCTTCATTCTGGCATCGATCTCATCCTCCGAAATCTTCGCGGACCGTTCCGCAATTTCTCCGATTCCCCAGTACTTGATCTCCCAGCCGTAGCGAATCTCCGCCTCCAGGCGATTGCCGTCGGTCACCGCGACATCCCGCATGTTGTTGCCGAAGGTTGCGACGCGAAGATTATGAGAGAATCTGACCGCCTTCGCGACCTGCGCGAAGCGGCGGATTCGGCCGACTACATCCTCATGTCTGTAGTATCCGGCTACAACCTCATGCGGTATATGCAGTCTTGCGAGGATATATCCGAACTCTCTGTCCCCGTGCGCGGACTGGTTCAAATTCATGAAATCCATGTCGATCGCATCGTACGGAAGCCTCTCGTTAGCCTGTGTGTGCAGATGAAGCAGCGGCTTTCTCAGCTCCTGAAGCCCCTTGATCCACATCTTGGCCGGTGAAAAAGTATGCATCCATGTGATCACGCCGGCACAGTCGTCATCGTCCATAACCTTCCGCATATCCTTTACACAGGTTTCGGAAGTGATTACCGTCGGCAGAAGCTCAATGCGAATAGTGTCTGAAAGCTCGCTGTTCAGAAATGCTGTCATTTTTTCCGCATCCGCAGCGACCTCTCGAAGACATTCCTCGCCGTAAAGATCCTGGCTGCCGACAATGAAATATAATTTTTCCATCTTGTTATTCTCCCAATTTTATAATAAATGCTCCCGATTGATTCGTAATTGTAAATGTACTATATACACATGTTGCCGTCAATATGTATGATACATTTTCGCTGTCTTTACTAATTTATATATTTATTATTTTGTAGATTTTTCAATATATATTTGCGAAATTGTACATATCAATTTCGCCAGCATTCGTCTTCTGCCGCCGTTTGCGACAATGTCGCCGATCGCGTTATAGGCGTCACCTGCCATTCCTCGAATCGCCGTACGTGTTTTCTAAACAGCTGGAAAGGTATAGCATAAAAAGCCCATGCTGCGCAGGAACTTTTACCGAAACAGTATTGTAACCGCCGATTCTGATGAATATTACTTTGCTCCTTCCATACGCATGCACTTCCAATCTGATCCTGATCACTATCCTGCTGAAAGCATTCAATAATTAATCGCCGGCGCTTTTCCCCGCTTTCCGACGGGTTTTAAATCTGCAGAAAAAGAGACTGTCCTTTGAAGGCAGCCTCTTTATTGTACTGCCTTCACCATTAAGAGAATGCTGAGATGGTGAAGGCAGCCGATGACGGATGAACGTTCAGAGCTTACACAATGATAAAATTTTCATTAGACGGTGTATTAAAATACTAATCAACAACCAATTAATCCGACTCTGATCGGTTTTCTGTACCACAAAGAACCGTTTAACTCTGGCATGATGATGCACAGCTCAGAAATCATTGAAGCACTTTTCTAGGAAGATATCGCTGCAAGGAGAAACGTCACAAAAAAAGTGACACCTCTCCGCAATATCACAAGTCATAGTTAGACTAAAGTAAAAGGCTGGAAAGGATAAAATTATGACCACAAACAAGTACAAAATCACCGTCGCTGCGATTACAACAGGCCTGCTCGCCGCATCAATGAGCGCATGCACATTTGGGAACAAGACTGCATCTAATGCTTCTTCTGAAGCAAGCGCGGTTCACGGCACTTCGGAAACTCCGAGTGAATCTGCTGCTTCTTCTGATGAAAGCACAATTCTCGACACTGTGAAGACCTCGAGTGCACCTGCTGCTTCTTCTGATGAAAGCACAATTCTCGACACTGCGGAGATCTCGAGTGCACCTGCTGCTTCTTCTGAAAAAAGCACGGTCCCCGGCAGTACGGAAACTCCGAGCGCATCGCCGACCCCGTCTGTACCTGCTCCGCAAAGCCGTTGCGGCGCGTGATAACGCAGCTGCATCTGTTGAAAGCGCAAAGGCTGCATTAACGGAAACGCAGTCCACGCTCCTGACTTCGAAAGAAACGCTGGAAACCCGTAAGATGGCTCTGGCACAGGCGGAATCCCTGCTCTCCATTGCCAATGCCAATCTGGAAAGCGCTCAGGCGCAGTATGAGGAAGTTGCAGCTGCGCTGAACATCAGTGTTGACAAGGTTAAGGCCTCGCACTATCCGAGCATCATCGACAGTAACTACGAATATACCGGGATTGGCTACAATAACAATTCCTCCCAAAATGCCAATGGGGATACTGCTGTACAGATTATTGCTGCCCTGGCATCTCAGGAAGTCAACGGCGAAACAGTCTATGAGAAGTCCTATACGATCGACGAATAACGCGCTCTCTTCGGCGCCTACTACAGTTCTGTAACACAGGCGCTGACGGATGCACAGGCGGATCTGGCCGCAAAGCAGGAGACGCGTGACAGCGACAGTGCAGTTGTCGATGCTGAAACGGAGAAGTCTCAGGCTGAAGAAGAGGTCAGGGCTGCACAGCAGGCCGTCGACGAGGCTCAGGCAGGTGTCAATGCTTCCGAGACTGAGGTAACGAATGCGGAGACCGCTGAAGCTGAGGCAGAGAAGAAGGCGGCAGATGCGGAAGAAGCACAGCAGATTGCTGAAGAAGCCGCAGACGAGTGCCAGGAAGATCTGAATGCGGCAAGCGAAGCACTCGATGCCATGTGAAGAGTATCGTACTAAAACATATCCTCTAACTGCAAAATCACAACCGCCGGCTAAGCCGGCGGTTGTGATTTTTTCGCGAATTGTTATTCACCTGATGTAATGAAGAATCCTCTGGCAGGATTTCACGGAAGCTGAAAAACCAATGTCTTCTGCTTTTCTGTCTTCCCGCCTCGTTACATCTTCTCATGGATGCATCTCGAGATGACATCGAGCTGCTGTTCTCTGGTCAGGTCGATGAACTTCACCGCGTAGCCGCTGACACGGATTGTGAAGTTCGCGTATTCCGGCTTCTCCGGATGCTCCATCGCATCCTTCAGCTTCTCGATTCCAAAGACATTGACGTTGAGATGATGCGCGCCCTGATCAAAGTATCCGTCGAGGACACGTACCAGATTATCCTTTCTCGATGCCTCGTCGTGTCCGAGCGCACCCGGGTTGATGGTCTGGGTATTCGAGATGCCGTCAAGCGCATACTCATACGGAAGCTTTGCCACGGAGTTCAGGGATGCCAGAAGGCCGTTCTGCTCTGCGCCGTAGGCCGGGTTTGCTCCGGGAGCAAACGGCTTGTAAGCTTCTCTTCCGTCCGGAAGCGCTCCGGTTGCCTTTCCGTAAACCACATTGGATGTGATAGTAAGGATTGAAGTCGTCGGCTCGGAGTTGCGGTAGGTGTGATGCTTTCTGATCTTCTTCATGAAGGTCTTGAGCAGCCACACGGCGATGTCGTCCGCTCTGTTGTCGTCATTTCCGTAGCGCGGGAAATCTCCCTCGATCTGATAATCGGTCACAAGGCCGGACTCGTCGCGGACGGTCTTCACCTTTGCGTACTTGATCGCGCTCAGAGAATCTACAACATGAGAGAAGCCTGCGATTCCGGTCGCGAAGGTTCTGCGCACGTCGGTATCGATCAGCGCCATCTCGGCCGACTCATAGTAGTATTTGTCATGCATATACTGGATCAGGTTCAGAATATTCACATAGAGACCTGCCAGCCAGTCCATCATGGTGTCGAATTTCCGGATCACCTCATCGTAATTCAGATACTCGGAAGTAATCGGCGCGTATTCCGGTCCGACCTGCATGTGGTTGCCCTGCTTGTCCAGGAATTTTTCATCCTTTCCTCCGTTGATGGCATACAGCAGACACTTTACCAGATTTGCCCTCGCGCCAAAGAACTGCATTTCCTTTCCGGTCTGTGTCGCGCTGACGCAGCAGCAGATGCTGTAGTCGTCGCCCCACACCGGTTTCATGACATCGTCATTCTCATACTGAATGGAGGATGTGCGGATGGAAATCGACGCCGCATATTTCTTGAAGTTTTCCGGAAGCGCGGAGCTGTATAAAACGGTCAGGTTCGGCTCCGGAGACGGTCCCATGTTCTCCAGCGTATGAAGGAAACGATAGTCATTCTTGGTGACCATGGAACGCCCGTCCATTCCGATTCCCGCGACTTCAAGCGTCGCCCATACCGGATCGCCCGAGAACAGCTCGTTGTAGCTCGGGATACGCGCAAATTTCACCATGCGGAACTTCATGGTCAGATGATCGATCA
This sequence comes from uncultured eubacterium 1-6, assembly GCA_903789595.1. GTDB lineage: Bacteria > Bacillota > Clostridia > Lachnospirales > Lachnospiraceae > Bilifractor. Next base: position 219,212 of record CAIFEZ010000001.1, on the reverse strand, counting down.
GCTCCTGCGCCTCTTTCTCGGTGAGGGTTCCCTCCTTCAGATCACGCTCAATGTAGATGTCAAGGAAGGTAGAAATTCTTCCGACGGACATCGCCGCTCCGTTCTGCGTCTTGATCGCGGCAAGGTATCCGAAGTACAGCCACTGAACGGCTTCTCTCGCGTTTTTCGCCGGAGCGGAAATGTCATATCCGTATGCCTCGGCCATTTTCTTCATGCCCTGCAGCGCGCGGATCTGCTCAGCGATTTCCTCTCTCAGACGAATCACGTCATCGGTCATGGTACCGTCTCCGCAGTTTGCGAGATCCTCCTGCTTCTTCGCAATCAGATGATCGATTCCGTAGAGTGCCACTCTCCGGTAGTCGCCGACGATACGGCCTCTTCCGTAGGTGTCCGGAAGACCTGTGACGATATGGGAATGTCTCGCCTTCCGCATTTCCGGCGTATAGGCATCAAAAACAGCCTGATTGTGCGTCTTGTGATACTCTGTGAAGATCTTGTGGAACTTATCATTGACATGATATCCGTAGTTCTCCGCAGCCTCTTCCGCCATCTTGATTCCGCCGTATGGCATGAAGGCTCTCTTCAGCGGCTTGTCGGTCTGAAGACCGACGATCTTCTCCAGATCCTTCGATGCCTCGTCAATATATCCCGCGCCGTACGCGGTCAGGCCGGAAACGACCTCGGTCTCGCAGTCCAGAACGCCGCCTTTTGCGCGTTCCTCCTTCTGAAGCTCCTGAACCTTTCCCCAGAGAATGTCTGTCGCCTCTGTCGGTCCCTCCAGGAAACTCTCATCTCCGTCATACGGAGTGTAATTATTCTGGATAAAATCGCGAACATCAATGTCGTCCGTCCATTTATTGCCCTTAAAGCCTCTCCACTCGTTTCTCATTGCTCTGTCTCCTTTCTGTCTTGATGTCTATCAGCTGTCACAACTGTTGTCTGTGCTGCTGTAAATCCTTTTTTGCGCATTACGCGCTCTTTTCACCGGAAACCCGGACCTGTTCACCGGCGCCGAGAATTAACTCCGCCTCCTTTACCTGCTTCTCTGAAGGGCTCTGCACCCCTTCGAGTGCGTACGGAATTCCCAGCAGTTTCCATTTGTATGCACCCATCGTGTGATACGGCAGCACCTCTACCTTCTGAACATTGTCCAGCCCGTCCAGAAACTCCCGCTCTTTCTTCAAATCTTCCGGATCATCGGTCCATCCGGGCACGAGCACCTGACGGATCCAGATCGGTTTTCCGATTTCATTCAGATAACGGATCATCGAGAGAATATTGTCGTTCGGCACGCCGGTCAGCTTACGATGCTTAACGGGATCTATCTCCTTGATATCTACCAGAAGAAGATCCGTGCAGTCCATCAGGGCTTTGAACTTTTCGAACCACTCGCCTTCCCTTCTGAACGGCTGTCCTGCTGTGTCGATCACCGTGTGAATGCCTTTTTCCTTTGCCTTTCGGAACAGCTCCGTGACGAAGTCGATCTGAAGCAGCGGTTCGCCGCCGGATACTGTGATCCCGCCTTCATCGCCCCAGTACGGACGGTATCTCAGCGCCTGATCAATCAGCTCGTCTGCACTTCTCATGTCGTCGGACTCCATCTTCCAGGTATCCGCGTTATGACAGAACTTACAGCGCATCGCGCACCCCTGCAGGAAAATCACAAACCGGACTCCCGGACCGTCAACCGAACCGAACGTCTCTATCGAATGTACTCTTCCCTTGATCATGCTCATCACTCTCCTTCAAAAAAAGCAAAAGAAAAACCGCCTGTCACAGCAGCTGACGCAAACGGTTTGCATGAATCCGTTCGTCCGCTCTCCGTGTCAGACGGTTCTGTACTCTGCCATCTGTCAGCTCCCTGTGACAAGCTGATCGTAACAGAATAAAGCAGATATATCCTTGATTGCAATCAAGTTCTGGTCAAATTTTTAACATTAATTTTCGGTGTAGCTCCGAAGCTTCTCATGGTCTACCACCTTCAGGCACCCTCTTCCGAGCCGTTTCACCATTCCCTCCTTTTCCATCCAGGAAATGTTGCGGCTGACGGTTTCCGGCCGCAGATTGACAGAGGACGCAATATCCTCCAGCTTCAGATTGATCACATCGCCCAGGCACCTGAGCTCCCGCCGGAGCAGAAAGGAGGCGACCCTCTGCCTTGGTTCGCGGATCGACAGGACGAGGATCTTGTCCTCGGCGTCGGTGATATCTCGCGCCAGAATCTCGATCATATTGAACGAGATCTGCGGATTTTCCTCGATCGTCTTCATGATGACAGAGCGGGGGATTTCGCAGACCCTCACCTCCTCCATCGCGATGACATCGTAATTATAGCGGTGCTCCTTCAGAAAGATGCCGTGCCATACGCTCTGTCCGTCATGCAAGACGTCCAGAATGTGTTCCTCTCCCATCACATCCGTCCTTGAGATCTTCACCTTTCCGCTCCGGATGATGATGACGGAATCGATGCTGTCATTCTCGGATACAATATGCGTGTCCGCCGGATAGGTGTGGTGGACCGAATGGTTCACCAGCTTCTTCTGAATCTCCGGAGACAGCCCGCGGAACAGCCGCACCTCCGATATGCAGAATTTATTCTGCGCTAAAAATTCGCAATTTTCTCTGTTGCAACCCGCTCTATCCATGAACGCCTCCCGGCACCAAACAATGCCTGTTTCTGACAACACTGCACCATAAAACATCCGACAACTACGGCGCATGAAAACTTCATGCGCCGTAAATTCATCTGCATCTCAGGCAAGAAACTCCTTTGTGAAAATCTCTGCTTCATTCTTCTGCTTTTCGCCCGGTTTCCCGCGGAAATAAAGTGACCGTTCCTCTACCGGAATTCCTTTATTCTCCAGTTCCTTCCGGATGAGATCAATCGCATGCCTGGAGATCCACGACGTGGAGAAGACGACCGCTTTTCCGACCTCTTCTTTATGCAGGCTTCGGAGATACTCCGTCAGTTTCCTGTCAATGCCGTACGCGTAAAGCGCCCCTCCGACGAAGAGAACGTCGGCTTTCTCTGAAAGTCCCGCGTCCGGAGCGTCAACCGAAACTGCCTTCGTCCCCGCTGCTTTTGCGATCGCCTCCGCCGCAATCTTTGTGTTGCCGGATCTTGAGTAATATCTCACTGCAATCTTCATAACCCGCCTCCTGAATCCTGTAACCTCATGCGGGATCTGCCCGCGGTATGCTATGTATAAAGCCAATGGAATCAGGATAAATTCCTTTTTCGCAGATGTCAAGGCGTTCTTTTCTGATATCTTATACCTTCAGAAAACTCATCGGAAATCCATCACAGTCTCAGAAGATACCGGGTAATATTCAGGGACGCTTCTCCGCGCGCCCGAACGGATATTCCGTCTGCCTCCGGATCCGAATAATGCGTCATGCTCATAACCGACTCGCCGTCATTTATAAAGATTTCCACGCTGAAACGGTCCAGGATCATCCTCAGCTTCAGACAGCCGTTATGAGAAGCCACACTCGCTGTTCTCGTATGAAGCACATCCCGGATCACTCCGGAATGAGACCGGTCTATGGTCAGTGTCTGTTCTTCCGGACGGTAAACGGCAGCACAATAATGGTCTCCTCCTTCTGCGAAACGAATTTCGACCTCCCGGCAGTTCTTCTCCGCATGGATTTCGAAGGTCACATCCGCCGTTTTTCCCGATAGAACAGCATCGGCAAAGCTCCGGCCATCATCTACCCTGACATTGTACCTTTCTGCCTTCTCGGTTCTGTACTGTTCAAGCTCGCGCACCGGATTCTGCATCAGCCGGCCATTCCGGATCGTCAGCTCTCTCGGAAGCGAAACCTGACCAAACCACTTCGCATTCTCCTCGCGATAGGATACCGTATCCCAGTTCTGCATCCATCCGACGAGTATCCGTCTCCCGTCCGGTGACAGCACCGACTGCGTTGCGTAAAAATCGATCCCGTCGTCGACCGGAAGGACGGTCTCCTCACGGAAGCACCCATCCTCGTTTTCCTCGCCGAGATGTCCGAGCATACAGAGTACGTTGTTGCCGGCGTGAAATCCAAGGGCGTTCGGTTCCATATCCTGCGGACTGATCAGGATCACGCTTTTGCCATCTAACTCGAAATAATCCGGACATTCCCACATTTTTCCGAACCGGCCGTGATTTACGGCAAGCTTTGACAAGTATGTCCAGTTGAACGCATCGGGACTGGTGAACAGCAGAAGCTGCCCCGTCTCATCCTCCGCGCGGTTTGCCGCCACGCAGCGCCAGGAACCATCAGCTTCCTGCCAAAGCTTCGGGTCCCGGAAATCAATCCGACTTCCGCCCTCCGGCAGATCCAGCTCGGTCAGAACCGGATTGCCCGCATACTTGTGATAATCCGTTCCGTCTCCGACAGCGAGATTCTGTGTCTGAACATCACAAATCGTTCCGTCGAGATGCTGTTCGCGGCGGCATCCGGTATACATCAGCAGATGACTGCCGTCAGGAAGTGCCGCGGCTCCTCCCGAAAAGCAGCCGGCTTCGCGGTCCGGAAAGGAATCCGGCGCCAGCGCACAAGGCCTGTTCTCCCATCGGATCAGGTCGCTGCTCACCGCATGCCCCCAGTGCATCGGTCCCCACTGTGTGTCATAGGGATAATACTGATAAAACATATGATACTCGCCCTGATACCAGGAAAATCCGTTCGGATCATTCATCCAGCCCGTTCTCGGAGTGAGGTGGAAGGCCGGTCTCTCCTCCGGACGAATTTCCCTCTCTTTCAACTGTTCCGTTATTCTGGCTTTCAGAAGTTCATCTGATCTGTACATCAATCTGCTCCTTTTTTGATAATATTAACTTCCGCTCTTATCTGTCTCCGTTCCCTGATCCAGGTTGTAGCGGTCCAGATATTTCTGATAAATTCCGAGATACTGCTTTAACCCGTAGGCATCCAGCTTCTTCAGGTACGCGCTCCAGTCACTGTCCTTCATCCCATTCATGATCCAGTCGGATCTCTTCGCATTGATTTCCGTGGAAATATCTGCCGTCAGGTTCGACAGCTGCTCCGTATCCTCCTGATTCATGAATACGTTTGGATAGACGTATTTCATATTCATATCCGGCGTGTAGATATCCTTGATCCAATCCAGACGGTACTGCGCGTCTGCCGGACAAGTCACATATTTTCCATAATATTCGTTCAGCACTGCCAGCGGACCGCCGACGCACTCCGCCTCACGTACCTCAACCGGAGAATGATCGCCGAGGTCCATATGCTTCAGCATCGTCTCTCCATCGTTATTTTTTGCCAGCTCGAATATGTGGAACTCTCCCTTCTTTCCGTAGGTTCCCCAGTTGTTCTGCGGAGACTGCAGCGGCGCGTACATCTGATCCAGCCAGCTGCATACGAGAGCAGGCTTCTGCGCAAGAGCCGTGACCACACATCTTCCGCGTTCAAATCCGCTGGTGTAGGATCCGTTCTGCGGTGTGATATTTCTGGTATCCGCCGTCAGTGCCGGCATCGGTTCCCAGTCCTCCAGGTTATCGATATTTGCGATATCCCAGGAAAAGCAGACGCCGTATCTTCCCGATTTTCCCTTTGACACATAGGTAGACCAGTCCTGTGTAAAACACTCCGGATCAATCAGCCCCTCCTGATAGAGCTTGTGCAGCCACTCGATTCCCTTTCGGTATCCCGGCTGAGTTGCGGAACAGATTACCTTCTTGTCGTCCGTTACCGCGATATGACGGGCTCTGTCTCCATCCCCGTATCCTTCGCCAAACCCGTTGATCAGAATCGCCGGATCCTGGTCACTGTCGTTGATGATAAATGACATGGGAATGATACTGCCTTTGATCTTAAAGTGCTCCTGAAGTTCCTTGGAATGCTCCTGGAACGCCTTCAGAACTTCCTCAAACTCATCTACCGTGGTCGGCATCTCCAGCCCCAGGAAATCCAGCCATTTCTTATTGATAAAGCTCATGTCGCCGACCGTCTGAATGGCTTCCTTCCCCTCGCCCAGCTGTTCGATCCAGGGAAGCGCCCAGATGTGTCCGTTTTCATCCGTACACATGGTCCGATATTCCGGATATTTGTCAAATACCGCTTTCAGATTCGGCATATATTTATCAATGTAGTCCTCCAGAGGAATGATGACACCCTGATTTCCATAGCGGAGAAGATCACTGTCTGAAAATCCCGCCGTGAAGATAAAGTCCGGAAGCGTAGAATAGTTGCTCATCTGAAGGGATATCTTGTCCGACCACTGATCCGAGGAGATGGCCTTCCAGTTCACATGTACATTTGTCTGCTTCTCCAGCCGCTCAAAGATCGCCCTCTTGTTCGGATCCGATTCCGTTGCGCTCGGATAACTTGTCATTCCGCTGATTGTTTCAGTTTCCTTCAGCGGGAAGGTGTACGACGCCGGTTCAGCAGCCTTGTTTCTCGCCTTTTTATACCCGAAGAATAATTCACCGCAGCCCGTCAGGGAAGTTGCAGCGATTGCCGCCGCAAGGGTCGCGGCGCAGATTTTTTTCATCCATTTTTTTAACATATATTTGCCTTTCCGCAATTTTTCACTGTAATCATTTCCCTATGAGATCAGCCCTTGACCGATCCGACCATGATACCTGCGTCAAAATACTTCTGGAAGAACGGATACATGACGATCAGCGGCAGTGACGAAATAATGATTGTTGCGTATTTCAACAGTTCTCCGAGCTGTGCTCTTGCCGCGGTGCTCTGAATATCCGCTATCATCCCCGACTGCGGCTGGTTCTGAATCAGAATTGCGCGAAGCACGAGCTGCAGCGGCTGTTTGGAAGCAGTATTGATATAAATCATGGCATCAAAATAGCTGTTCCACATCGCCACAAACTGCCAGAGCACCAGAACGGCGATCAGAGGCTTGCAGACCGGAAGAAGTATCCGGAAGAAGTATCCGGAAGAAGTATTCCACCTCATTAGCTCCGTCTACCGCGGCAGCCTCTCTTAACTCCTTCGGAATTCCCTGATAGTAGGTCCTGGCAATGATCATATTCCAGACAGAGAAGGCGCCCGGAAGAATCACCGCCCAGATCGTGTCCAGAAGTCCAAGATCGCTGATTACCAGATAGGTCGGAATGAGTCCGCCCCCGAAAAACATCGTGATGACAAAGATTACATTAAAGAATCTTCTTCCCTTCAGATCCTTTCTGGACATCGGATATGCCGCAAGCATGGTCACGGCGACAGAGATCAGGGTGAAGAGCACGGAATAGATGACCGCGTTCAGGAAACCAATCCAGATTTGCCTGTTGGTCAGTACTCTCTGATAAGCCGTTACTGTCCATTTCTTGTTATCAAAGGTGATTCCCTGGTTCTGAAGTGTTACCGGATCCATGAATGACGCGATCACTATATAGATCATCGGCACGATGATCGCCACTACAAAAAGCGCCAGAAACAGCCTGCTGATGATGATAAAAGCCTTGTCAGCTCTTCCGTATCTGGAAAACGAATGTCTTTTTCTAACTGCTGCACTTCGTTCCGCCATGACATTTTCCTCCTCATATTCCCTGGCCGTCATTCATCTTCTCTACGATCTTGTTGACCGCGATCAAAAGTATGACGTTGATCACTGTATTGAACAATCCGACAGCCGTCGAGAAGCTGTAGTCTCCGTCGAGAAGTCCCTTCTTGTACACATAGGTCGCAATAATTTCCGCGGATTTCAGATTCATATCCGTCTGCAGCGCATAGGCTTTCTCAAATCCGATGCTCATGATGTTGCCTGCCTGGAGGATGAACTGAATGACAACCATATCCTTGATTGCCGGCCAGTCAACAACCCGAATCTGCTGCCAGATGTTCGCGCCGTCCAGGGATGCCGCTTCGCGGAGCTCCTGACTTGCGTTGGACAGTGCCGCCGTGTACATGATGGACGCCCATCCGGCTCCCTGCCAGATTCCGGAGATGATGTAGATCGGACGGAACGCCTCCGGTATCGTCATGAAATTAATACTGGTATGGAACAGCCCATTCACAGGTCCCGTCACAGAGAGAAGAATCCTGACCATACCACAGAGCACGATGACCGATACAAAATTCGGCATGTATAAAACCGTCTGAATCTTCTTCCGGATTCCCGTCCGCTTGATCTGATTCAGGAAGAGCGCAAGGATGATCGGGATCGGAAACCCCCAGAGCAGTCCGTAGACACTCAGCTTCAAAGTATTCACAAGATACCGGATGAAATCCGGCGACTCCAGGAATCTCCTGAAATACTTCATTCCGACCCATTCACTTCCGAAGATTCCCTTGATCGGGTTGAAGTTCTGAAACGCGATCAGAATGCCTCCCATCGGCGCGTATTTGAAAATCAACGTCAGCACGAGCGCCGGTCCTAAAAAAATCACATAGAGCTGCCAGTGCTGCCTGAAATACAGGAGCCCTCTTCCTTTATTCCTTGTCTTTTCCTCCATGCCACAATCTCTCCTTCTTTGTCTGTGCATACTTTTCTGCATACATGCCATCATATTGCCCATTGGTTTGTCCGCGCGGTTATCTGTCCGGAATTCGATCTGAAAAGAAATAAATTTCCGGTTCGTTCTCGGTCTCATCATTCTGTCTTCAATTGCCAATATAATTCACCGCATCTGTTTTGTCAATTGTAAAATGTGCATTTGCACCATATATTGGTGCCAAAATGAGTTATTTGTAATACTTCAACAAAAACATCCTGCGAAAAATGTGCACTATTTCAACTTTACTACAGCCAGTTTGCGGATGGCAGCAGGAGAGTAAGATTCTTGACGTATAAAGTTGGGTATGAACAGCAGCCACTGATTATGAATAATGTAAAATTCATATTTTTACATTTGACAAACATAAAGAGGATGCATTATACTGAAAACGTATCACAGATATAAGGCGTCAGAAGCCACAGCTAAAAAAAAAGAAAAGACATAGCATATGCTGTTTTTCTCTTCCCTGTCGTAGTGTTCACGTGAATAAAACATGGAATATAAAGCAGAACATTGCAAACATGGAATATAGAACAGAACATTTCAATCGAGGATATTTATTATGAGTAAAAGAGTAACGATTCAGGACATTGCAGACTCACTGGGTCTGTCAAGAAATACAGTATCCAAAGCGATCAATAATACCGGCGTACTGGCCGACACCACCAGGCAGAAGATCCTTGCCCGGGCAGTTGAGATGGGCTACAAACAGTTTTCTTATCTTGACCTGGAAAGTGTGCAGAACAACCTTTCTCCGTCCGCTCCCGCCAAGAACGAAATCGCTCTGATTACGACCTGGTTTCTGAACAGCTCTCATTTTTCCGCGATGATGCTCGATAAATTTCAGCTTGAGATATCTAAGCGGGGATATTCTATGAGCATGCATATCGCAAGGCCTGAGGATGTCGCCGCGAACAGGCTTCCCGCCTCTCTCAGACTGGAAAACTGCGCTGCCATCATTTGCATCGAGGTCTTTGATTCTGCTTATGCCAGATCTATCTGTCAGACCGGGCTTCCCGTTCTTTTCGTGGATGCGCCAGCTGATCCCGGAGCCGCGCCGCTTCCTGCTGACCTCCTGATTATGAACAACACAGATGGTATTGCTCAGTTTATTCACCATTTGAACAATCGCCAGATTACCGAAATCGGATTTGTTGGAGAAGCCCTGCACTGCCGTTCTTTTTTTGAAAGATTTATGGCATACCGGAACAGCATGTATCTCTGCTCTCTCCCGGTTTACGAAGAGTGGTGTATTACAGAAAAGCCGGAAACGTCCTCTGTACCGGAAGGGACGAATCCTGCAGAGTATTATCTTATAAAAAAAATAAAAAATATTTCAAAGCTGCCCCGTGCCTTTATCTGCGCGAATGACTTTGTGGCCATCGATCTGCTGCATGCGCTGAACCATCTCGGCCGGAAGGTTCCCGATGACGTCCTGCTTCTGGGCTTTGACGACTCGGCAGAATCGCGCCTGATAACGCCAAAACTGTCAACCGTACATATCCACAGCCAGATCATGGGATTCACTGCAGCAGATCTGATCTTATCCCGCATTCAAAACCCGGATCTCAATTACCGTACCTGCAGTTGTGAAACAGACCTGATACTCAGAGAGTCATCAGAAGGCATGAAGGAGGAACGCAAATGAATCATTTCATCAACCCGGATAACCCGGTCATGAATTTTCTTGGCAAACTGCTCGACTGTATTCTATTGAACCTGTTATGGCTTGTATGCAGTCTCCCTCTCTTTACTCTGGGAGCTTCTACCAGCGCCCTCTTTTACTGCACGCAGAAGCTCGCCGACGATACCGGTCTCTCTATCCGGCAGGATTTTTTTCACTCCTTCCGACAGAATTTCCGAGAGGGGACAAAGCTTTCCTGCCTGATGATTCTGATTGCCGCGGCGTTCTTTTTCTCCGGCCGTTTCTATCGCCAGCGGGCACTTGCCACTCCCATGTTCATGATTGGCCTGGGTCTGTATCTTGTATTTCTGATTGTATTTGGCATCATCACCCTATATGCATTTCCTCTTCTTGCGCGTTACAACAATGACTGGAAAGGCACTTTGAAAAATGCGTTCCTGGTTGGAATCCGCTATCCTGTCTGCACACTTGTGATGGCCGGCATTCACTTTCTGATCTATTTCGCTGCCATTCACTATTTTACCCCCGTCATTTTTCTGGGTGAAGGATTTGCCGCATTTCTCTGCTCCTGCCTTTTGAAGCCGGTATTTCGAAAGCTTGAAAATCCCCGCGGCACACAAAACACCCCCGGGATTATTCCCGAAGGTGCAGAAAAATACAAATATTCAAAATGATCACTCGGAAAGAAGTACAGCCATTCCGGACAAATATAAACTTGGAAATGAAAAATCCAGCGATTCCGGGCAGATATATCCTTAGGAATTCAGAAACTCAGAACAGCTGCTCAAACCGGGAGGAAACATGAAACTCAGAGAAAGATTACACGGCATGAGCCGCAGGCAAAGATTTGACTATCTGTGGGAATATTATAAATGGTTTTTTCTCCTCATAATCCTGGCGGCAGGGATTATGCTCTATACCCTTACAGCCGCTTTATCCAAAAAGAAAACAGAGCTTACCGTTGCACTGGTGAATGTCGGGATCAGTGACGAAATCCTGGATCCGCTTACAAATCAGTTCCTGGAAGAAGTGCCGGGAGCATCACCCAACGGTACTATAAGATACGAACGAAATCTACTGATCGAAAACGATCAGCCGGAAGCTTCTCCGGATCCTGCCGCAGATTCATCAGACAGTACTGCCACAGGTCGCAGCAGCACCACGGCAGATTCCAGGGAAGACAATGGCGTGTCTTATGAATACTCCTACGCCTCTCAGATGAAGCTTCTGGCCATGATCACAGACAAAAAGCTGGACGTCGTCATCATGGATCAGAATACCCGTGATATCTTTCAGCGCCAGGCCTATCTGTCTGACTGCATCTCTCTGAATGGCACTTTCATTTACCAAAAAGCCGGCTTCTCAGCTCCGGTGTACGCCGGGATCCTTCGAAATACACAGCGGCCCGAATCAGCGGAAAAGTTTCTTAAAATACTATCGAATCATTGAAAACGCAATACTTTATCTTGAAACAGCTCCCAACTGCAGCAGACATCATACAGAAAAGATTCCCGGATGTACAGATTTCTTTCTCTGATACATCCCGAACGCACAGATCGGCAGCCTGAAATTATACCGATTCAGGCCCTGTTCTTCCCCGAAGTGAAATATCCGATCAGATATATGATCGCCGCCACCAGCATTCCGGTGATCGACGGGATGCCCGCTGTGATGATATTCGCTCCCAGGGCTCCGGCGATAACGCCGATGACGGAGAACCAGTTGACAGTCGAAAAATCCCGGAAGTCATCAGTATAATTTTTCTTGTGCAGGAAATAGTCCAGAATCAGGATGATTCCGATCGGCGGAAGAGTGCAGTTCAGAATATTGAGCCAGTGTGTAAAATTCCAGTAGAGCCATACAGCTGTCACCGTTCCGATCACGCCGGAGATCAGGACCATCGGTTTCTTCTTCTGCCCGAATATGTTCGCAAGGCCCAGTCCCGCCGAATAGAGCGCATTGTCATTCGTCGTCCAGATATTCAGGCCAAGCACAAGAACCGCCAGATAAAACAGATTCAGGTTGATCATCACCTCGAAAATATCGTTTCCTCCGACATAAATCGAAGAAATCGCGCCGAAGAAGAACATCAGCGAATTTCCGATAAAAAAGGCGACAACCGTCGTGATGACGCCCTGACGGGCGTTTCTCGCGAATCTGGAGAAATTCGGCGTGGCCGTTCCGCCGGAGACGAAAGACCCGATCACCATCCCGGCTCCTCCGATCACCGTGAGCGTGCCGCTTGATTTCGCGAACTGGCTGATCAGCGTACCGTCTCCTCTCTGAACCGCAAGAATCATGGCTACGGTTCCGAGGATCGCCACAAGCGGTACCGCGATATAACTCACGATTGTCAGCGATTTGATTCCGAAATACGCCGAAGAGGTCATGCAGGCGCCGGCCACAAGCACAAGAATCCACTCCGCAAGTCTGCTGCCGCCAAGCAGCTCATTCGCCACCGGAATCGCGAACATTGCAACACCGACACCGAACCACCCGATCTGCGTGAAGCTGATCATAGCGGACGGAAGATAGCTTCCCTTCAGACCGAAGGCACGGCGGCTCATCAGATCCAGACTCATTCCGGTTCTGGCTCCGACATACCCAAGAAGGCCTGTGTACACGGCCAGAATCGCTCCTCCGAGAAACAGCGAACCGAGAAAGCCGTAAAAATCAAGTCCCTTCGCCATCTCCTGTCCGACCCACATGCTCGCCGAGAAGAACGTAAAGCCAAGCATAATCATAAACATTGTCAAAAAGCTCTGCCTCTGACCGACCGGCACAGACTGCTCGGCATAGTCAATATCCACGGTTGTTTCCTGCTGGTTCAGATTCCTGGTGCTCATTTTTTCTCCCTCATTCTAAAATATTGATGCGATACACCGTTCCACACTTTAAAGCATTCTATAATGTGTATATGCCTGTCACATTGCTGACAGGGATTTCCGGCCCATCTGCCAGAGAACTGCCTGCTGTTAAAAGGAAATTCATATAATATACTTCTTCAGCGCATCGGTGAATTCCCCGATTCTCTCCTCTGCGATTTCCCTGAGATCCACTTTCTTCAAACTCTCAATATAGCCGAGCTCCTGCTGATACAGCCACTGCGTCTTGCTCGGATTCAGATGTCCGTAGTGACAGTCCTCGACCCAGTCCCTGTAGGTGATCGGCGTCCGGTGTCCCAGTTTTTCATCAAGAAGTTCCTTCCTGTCGATACTCTCCGCCCGGTCTCGAATCCCCTTCCAGAATCCCAGCACCTCGTCCACATGCTCATGAATCTCATAGCGGCGGGCGCCTCCGTCGTAGATGATGCACTTCTCGAAAAGCGGGTCGCGCATCGAAAGCGTCACCCTGCGGAATTCCGGCGAGATAATCCCGTCCTTCCAGTAGAAATCGACGTCGGGGATATTGATCCCGGACACGCCCTTATCCTGGTAGGTGCTGAAAATACCCTCATAGAAAACGCAGTAGAAGCCCTCAAACTCAGGCCAGAACGTCCGGAATTCCTCCGTCAGCCGCTCAAGAATATCGATGGCCTTTGTTCCGCCGATTGTGAAGAGAATAATGTTCCGAAGCGCCGCGCCGCTTGCCCTGTAAAAATCGGTCACATACTTCAGACAGTGAATCAGCGTTTCGCCCGAAGCAATGATGTCACCGATCAGCAGGGTGCTGTCCGGAACCATGGTCAGCTTGGAATACTTGATCTTCAGGCCTGCAAGCTCCTCTTCATTAAAGACGCGTTCGCTGGACAAAAAGCTGATATCGTGAATCCGGACATGCTCCCGGTAGCAGGCCTCTTCGAGCGGATAGTTCAATGCACCGCGCAAAATTGAGAGAATATTTGCGCAAGACACCTTCCCGTTCTCCTTGAAGTAATACATCATCTGCGATGTGGCGGGCAGCATGCAGCGATACACCTCATAGCCGACAATCTCCGGCGTATTCATCAGCTTTCTGGTCTCCGACTCCGAGACGATGTAATAGTGATTGAGATAATCTGCCCCATTCAGCGTATAGCAGTCGACTCCCTGTTCCGAGAACTCTTTTTCAATATAAATCTTTTTATCCATAAAACCTTCCCCCTCAATGCTTTTCTGCATCTTGACAAATTCTTATCCATACTAACACAGAACTGAAAAAAATTCATCCATCATTCGGATAAGGTCAATACGACTTTTTTGTCTTGCCATTTCATCTGTTTTCGCCGCTCTTATTTGCATCAAAATAGCACCGGCTATAAAGCCGATGCCTGTTCGGTAATCATATTTTCAGTTTCATTACATTCCAAACAGAGAAGTCAGTTCTGCCTTTTTTCTCACCATTTACCAGAAGCATTGACCAGAACTTTGAAATCCCTGCCCTTCAAGCGTACTCTGTATCATAACGTTATTGACGGACATATGTTATTGAGTATCTTAAATTTTTCTGAACCTCAGGCAGTCTTCTGCTCTCCTTTCAGGAACGACCAGAAGATGACGCCCGCGAGATTGACAATTGCAAGCGTGATCCAGCACGCGCTGAAATTTCCCGTTTTGTCTACAATTCCTCCGACGATCATCGGCGACAGTATCGATGCCATCTGGAATACGCAGTTCTGCACTCCCATGGTAGAGGCCGACAGTCCCGAAGGCGTATACTTAGTAACAAGTGCATTCAGATGCGCATTCGGAAGGTAGGTCAGGAACCCATACAAGAATCCGATGATGAAGAGAGCAGCTGTATCCGTCGTATTTCCGAACAGAACCGTGAACACCGAGATCAGCACATACACCACAATCAGATATTTTTTCATGCTCAGATGAAAGCTTCTTACAATGATCCCGGTGAGAAGCGATCCTATGACGCCGCCGATGCTGTAGATCGTCATAATGTTCGCGGCCTGATTCGCGCTCATACCGAGATTGTTCAGATAGGTATTCGCCCAGGTAGAAACGCCGAGATTCAGGAACATGTAGAAAAAACCGCCAAAACACACACAGATCAGATTTCTCGTTGTGAACACAATCCGGATTCCGGTCAGCAGATTCGGCTTGACCCCTCCCTTCGACTTTGTGTTCCGGATGAACAGCGCCGCAAGAACTGCAATTGCAATCGCAATATACCCGACAGCACGAAATGCAGTTCTCCAGCTGTAGGCAGTCAGAAGCGCCGCTCCCATCTTATTCGCCAGTGTAAGCCCGAGTGTCGGCCCTACCAGCAAAATGCCGAAGGCGATACCCCGGTCCTTCTGTTCAAAATTTTCGCTGATCACCTTCGTGCAGCAGCTCATGACTACGCCCGCTCCGAGTCCCGTTATCACCCTGAGGGCCAGTCCCGCTCCGAAGCTGCTGATCCACGACATGCCGACCGTTGCCGCTCCCGATATCAGCAGCCCGACGGACAGCGTAATCCTTACGCCGATTCTGTCAGCAAGAGTTCCTCCCGGGATCTGCGTAATCACATAGCCGATGAAAAACGCCGACATGAAGGACCCGGCGGCCACATTATTGAGATTCAGCTCACCCATTACGGTTTTGCTGACCGGCGACCACACAAACCGGGTCATGAATGTGACGGCAAATGACGCCAGCAGCAGAAGAAGGATCAGCCATCTGCCGGCACTTTTTTTATTTTCCACGATTATAGCCTCCTCATTATCACGCTGGGCCGCCCGCATGATCAGAAAACAGCGACTCCATATGTATCTCTATTATAGTTGTTGATTTCATCAATGATGATCTTCTCCACTTCCGGATAGATCGTTCCCGGTCCTCCATAGGTGATGCCGGGCCAGTACCCCTTCAGGCTGCCGTATTCCTCACATGCCCTGCGGGTTTCCTTCCGGATTTCATCCTCACTCGCATCCGCTCTGTCAATTACCGAGTCGATTCCACCCATCAGCAGCATCCGGTCTCCGACCTTCTCGGAGATCGCCTTTATGTTGTTGGTTGGAAGAACGCCCTGCCAGATATCCACGCCGATTTCTGCCATATCCTCTACGATCGGCTCCATGTAAGAATCACCGTGATGCATGACAATCACGCCATTTTCATGCAGATAGGAATACAGCTTCCGATACGGCTCCTTGAACAGCTCACGCCAGGTGGAAGGCGACATGAACATGCTGTTCTTGGACCCCCAGTCGTCGTGAGAAATGATCAGATCCGGATGCAGATGTTCTACGACAAGCTTCATGTACGTGAGACGGTACTCGCAGATGGCATCAATCAGGTCTTCCATGTCATCCGGCTCCTCCAGCAGATTACAGAGTGTGTCCTCGAAGGTCATCAGCATATGAAGCTGTTCAAAAATGCCTGTGCCCATGATCACACAGGTAAGATAGCGGTCATGATCAATCGCCTTCTCGTTCTGAATGGCTTCCTCCCATCCTTCCTGGCAGCGGCCGGCCAGATCCGGTACCTTTACATAATCGCGCCAGTGAGTGATGTCCTTGATCACCTGATTTTCCGGTGTCACGATCGGAACGGCTGCCGGTGCGTCCTGCGGGAATGATATATGTGTTCCCCAGACATCCTCTGATTCCGTGCCTCTGATCCGGTTTCCGCGGATCAGTTTAAAACAGGGATCGCCGCCGATCGGTTTCAGCATGGTAAAAGAGTTGCAAAGGCACTCCGGTTTCCCATTCTTCTTCAATGTCTCAAGCAGATTTTGTTTTGGTGTAAGCATTCTGACTTCCCTCCTCGTTGTTCCTTCGCTTCCGGATGAATCGCACGCTGCTGTTGCCTTTTGTATTTTGCAGGCTGTCTTCTGCTGTCACGCCGAAAGCCCGGCCGCAGAATACAAGAGCGCCCGCAAAGGATAAAAAATATAGCGATAAAATTGCGATACCGTTATCATAACAGGTGCCTTTTTGGACGACTATGTCATTTCACGCCCGATTTCGCATGAAAATCCGTCACTTTGACCAGAATATTTGCGCGCACTATCCCCTTCAGTTGCTTTTTCCCGGCAGAATACGTATAATTTTCGGATATAAACCCACTGATTTTCACAGCAAATCGCTGAAATTGTTGAAAAAGGAGGCTTTCAGCATGCAGGCAACTCTCCGTATCTTAAGACAGATGCTTTCCAACAGATACGACATAATGCCGGATCCGTCAATGGCAAATCCATCACTCTGTGGTTTTCAATTTTATGACGGTTATCACGATGCGCCGGCACAGCCGGGTCATATCTATATCGTCACCCCGGATGAGCTCGCCTTTCTTCCGCCGGACCACCAGGCGGACGCCTATCTGTGCAACGGGGTCTCTGCAGATATTGGTGATCTGACGCTTCCCGGAAATCCGGCCGTTCTGTGTCTTCGTAAACCGGCGGATCTCAGAGAGCTGTGCAATACGCTGAATACCGTCTTTGAGAAAATCGAAGACTGGGAGGATATGATCACACACCTTCATCCCGATATCCCGGAGATTACAAAAGCGCTGAATTCCAGCAGAGAGCTCCTGCACGGTACGATTATTCTCGCGGATAATCGATTCCATTACATCGCGTACACCGATGACTTTCACGGAAGCGCCGCCCTTCTTCATCCGAATGAGGATGTTCCGCACTATGTCATGGAAGACATCCTGACGGATCCTTCCTATCAGGCTGTCCAGTCATCCAGAGAGGTTGTCCTGTATCAGGTCCATACCGCGCGGAAAATCGTCCCCGCACTCTGCTACAATCTGTTCAAGAAAGGCAGCAACACCTACAATGCGCGGATCATGCTCACCTCCCGAGAAGACTTTACGCCCGACCAGTATGATTTCTTGAAAATCCTGGGAGATTCCATCTCTGACATATTGTGGCAGATCGCACCATTCTCGATGCCCGCCCCTGCGTTCAGCAGCCTGCATCACGCCGTCGCATCCTGTCTGAAACAGGAGCCATCGTCCCGCCCCCTGGTCAGGTCCATCCTCCACAATGTCGGATGGAGTACAGAGGACCGGTATGTTCTTGTTCTGTTCTCACCCTATTTTGTTCGTGAAAAAGATGAAATAAATGCCGTCTCAGTGAACCAGCTCGAGCTGCTCATTCCGGACTCGTGCGGCGTCGTCATTGACCAGCAGGTCGCTTTGCTCGTCAATCTCGGTTCACCGGAAAAGATGTCCGGTCGTTTCCGCTTTCAGGAGAACATCGCGGCCTTTCTGCGCGACTCTCTGTACAAAGCCGGAATCAGCAGCGAATTTGACGACTTTTTCCGGATCCGCTGCGCTCTGTATGAGGCAGAAACCGCCCTGCGAATCGGCAATATCCGTGACAATATGTACTGGTATTACCGTTTCTCCGACTATGCCATGACCTATATCCTCGACAGTGCTTCCGAAAAGGTATATTACAGAGATCTCGTAAATCAGGCATTTCTGGATCTCCTGACTTACGACCGGAATCACTCCTCGTCTCTGGCGAATACCCTGGAGCACTATATCAAGAATAAATTCAACGTCACGCACACCGCTGCAGAACTGTATCTGAACCGCTCAACAGTACTTGCGCACCTGAAAAAAATAGAGGAAATCACATCCCTGAATCTCGACGACTGGCACGTCCACCTCCATCTGCTGATTTCCTTCGCTCTTCTCGAAAATGAATGACGGCATCTGCACCCAATCGACCAGACAAGATTCCTGCCCTTCAGATCACACATGAACACCAGCTTCGGGCAGATCTGTCAGTCATTTTTACACAATTCATTTCAAATTTATCTTCTTTTATGCTATAGTTGAATGAGTTGATTCGAAACGTCCCGACGGAGTGCGACAGGCACTTCCGTCTGCCGTTTATTCTGATAGATATGGGAGGAAATATGGAAGCAAAAGACTGTAAGAGAAAAGTAATTCTGACCGGAGACCGTCCCACGGGCCGTCTTCATCTCGGTCATTATGTGGGCTCTCTGAGAAGAAGGGTTCAGCTGCAGAATTCCGGCAAGTTTGATGAAATCAATATTCTGATCGCCGATGATCAGGCGCTGACCGACAACTGGGACAATCCGCAGAAGATCCGTGACAACATCATCGAGGTTGCGCTGGACTACCTGTCTGTCGGCATCGATCCCGCGAAATCCACCATCTGCATCCAGTCCGGCATTCCGGCTCTTCATGCACTGACCTTCTATTATATGAACCTGGTGACGACCCAGAGACTGAGCCGCAATCCCACGGTCAAGAACGAAATGACTCTGAGAGGCTTTTCCAGCTCCGAGGGTGTGAACAATAATGAAGCCGGTCTTCCCGCCGGATTTTTCACCTACCCGGTATCCCAGGCAGCGGATATCACCGCCTTTAAGGCGACCACCGTCCCGGTCGGAGAGGATCAGGAACCGATGCTGGAGCAGACACGCGAAATTGTCCGCAAGTTCAATTCCACATACAGCCGCGACATTCTCGTTGAACCGGATATTCTTCTTCCGGAGAA
The DNA here is from genome assembly GCA_903789595.1 of uncultured eubacterium 1-6. Lineage (GTDB taxonomy): Bacteria > Bacillota > Clostridia > Lachnospirales > Lachnospiraceae > Bilifractor. The sequence goes on along the minus strand of CAIFEZ010000001.1, from coordinate 199,694 downwards.
CGAAACCCAGAGACGGCTGCCGGGCACCGACGGCAAAGCTAAGATGTCGAAATCTCTCGGCAACTGCATCTATCTGTCCGATGATCCGAAGACTGTCAAGACAAAGGTCATGGGCATGTACACCGACCCGCAGCACCTGAACATCGCCGATCCGGGCCATGTAGAGGGCAACGCCGTATTCACCTATCTGGACGCGTTCTGCACGGATGAGCAGTTTGCGGAATATCTTCCCGAGTACGCAAACCTCGAGGAAATGAAGGAGCACTACAGAAAAGGCGGCCTCGGCGATGTGAAATGCAAGAAGTTCCTCATCAAGGTGCTCGAAGAGATGCTTGCTCCGATCCGCGAGGAAAGAGCCAGATGGGCAGCTGATATCCCGGAGGTTTACCGTATTCTCCGGAAAGGAACCGAGCATGCCGTGGAAGAAACGAACCGGACGCTCGAAGAAGTCCGCGACGCCATGCGGATCAACTATTTTGACGATGATGCCATTATCGGAGACTGGGAATCCTGGATCAACCGGTAATCGGCACGATCCTTAAGACCCCCGAAATGAAATAAGAGGTATCTCACTATGCCATCGATATCGATGAAACAGGGATTATTCTCCGATCCGATCTTTAACCGGAAACTGGTATCGCTCGCCGTCCCGATCGCTCTGCAGAGTCTCATGCTCGCGGCGGTCGCCGCCGCAGACGCGATCATGCTGGGAAGGCTGAACCAGAATTCCATGGCCGCGGTGTCTCTGGCGACACAGATTCAGTTCGTGATGAACATGTTCCTCAGCTCCGTAGTCTCCGCCGGTTCCATCCTCGGTTCCCAGTACTGGGGCAAAAAAGATCTCAGAAGTCTGCATGATATTTTTAACCTCATGCTCCGGCTGTCTTTTCTGATCGACCTGCTGTTCGGGCTTCTGTGTATTCTGATTCCCGGCACAATGATGGCCATTTTCACAAACGATCCGACACTCGCGGAAATCGGCGCGTCGTATCTTCGAATCGCCGGATGGTCCTATCTGCTGACCGGCATTTCTCAGTGCTATCTGACCATTATGAAGCTGTCCGGCCACGCAGGCCGGACAGCACTGATCTCATCGAGCGCAGTGATTCTGAATATCGTCCTGAACTCTATCTTTATCTTCGGTCTCATCGGAGCGCCGGAAATGGGTGCGGAAGGCGCCGCACTCGCAACCCTGATTTCCCGGATCGTTGAGCTTGCCTGGGCGGCAGGCTCCTCCCTTCAGAAAGACTTTGTCCGCCCGGATCTCCGAAGGCTCTTTCACCGAAACCGTCTTCTGGGAGCTGATTTCCGGCGGATCAGTCTGCCTCTCCTTGGCGCCTCACTGCTGTGGGGAATCGGATTCACTTCCTATTCCGCCATCATGGGTCACCTCGGGCAGAATGCGGCTGCGGCCAACTCCGTCGCCGCTGTGGTGAGGGATCTTGCCTGCTGTATGTGCAACGGCATTGCGAACGCCGGAGCCATCCTCCTTGGAAATCAGCTCGGACAGGGACACCTGGACCTGGCGAAAATCTACGGGCAGAGGCTGATGAAGATTTCCTTTCTCATCGGCTTCATGACAACCGCCGTCGTACTTCTCGTCATTCACCCGGTTCTGCTCTTCTACCGGCTCACGCCCGAAGCAAGAGCACTCTGCGCCGGCATGCTGGTCATAACCTCGTTCTACATGATCGGCCGATGTGTAAATACGGTCGTCATCAACGGCATCTTCGATGCGGGCGGAGACACGAAATTCGATGTTTACTCCCTCGTCGTTGTCATGTGGGGGATTGCCATCCCGGTGGCGCTTTGCGGTGCCTTCCTGTTCCACTGGCCGGTGCTGCTGGTCTATGCCTGCACCTGCCTGGATGAGGTCGGTAAAATCCCGTGGGTCATGTATCACTTTCACAAGTACCGCTGGCTGCGCAACCTCACCCGGTGATGCCAGGATACCAGAATTCTTTATCGGTCTAATGATTCGGAGAGCTTTGAGGCAACCTTCTCATATGCCGGAACGTCCACCTTCAGCCGTCGGGCGTTCCGCACCACTTCAAAGATCAATCCGTCTATTTCCGAAGATTTTCCCGCCGCAATATCCTTCTGAAGCGATGTCGTCATATCCGGACTGAGGCTGTCCAGGATCTTCAGGTTCCTTTTGACGATATCTTCTGTAAAGTGGATTTCCTGTGCCTGTGCGAGCAGATCAATCTCGTGCACCAGCTCGCGGTAAAAATCACGGCAGGGTCCTTCCTTCTGGATTTCTCCCGCGCTCACATTGAAATAAAGTCCGCAGGCTCCCTGAGCAGATACATAGGAATACTTCATCAGCGCATCTCTCTGAATGTTCTCACTCAGTCCTCCTCCTATTCCGCAGGCCGCCAGATCTTCTTCAATTTTCTTCAGGACCGGCCGGTATTCTTTCGGCGAACGCACACCGAACACAACCCTGAGAATGTCTCCGCTCATCAGGATCACACCGGGACTGTATAGCTGCGATGCGACATAGATACAGCCGTCTGTGACGAGAACGCCGGGAAGCTCCCTCTGCATGACGGCGCCGGTTCCGTAAATGTTCAGGATCGGAATGACCACAGTCTTCTCATCTGCTGCTCGCCGGAGAAACGGATACAGGGATTCCAGAGAATATCCCTTCACACAGACAAAAATCACATCCGGATGTTCCGAATACGCTTCCATTGTACACGCCTTCACCGGCTTCAGGGTAAACTCGTCGCCTGTCCGAATTACACGAAGGCCGTCGTTCTTCATCGCATTCAGATGAGCGCCCCTCGCAATAAATGTCACATCCATCCCGCCCCGGGCAAGATACGCGCCCAATGCGCCGCCGGTGCCTCCCGCACCGATCACCAGATATTTTCTCATATGACTCTGTCTCCTGTTCTTCTGTTCAGGCAATGATCATCAACAGCGTTCCGGCACCGATCAGCACACATCCGATCACGGATTTCACTGAAACCTGCTCATGAAGGAACACAAACGCCATGACAAGGGTAATCACAACGCTCAGTTTGTCTACCGGAACAACCTTCGACGCATCTCCGATCTGGAGCGCTCTGTAATAGCAAAGCCAGGAGGCGCCCGTCGCAAGCCCTGACAGAATCAGAAAAAGCCAGCTTCTTCTGCTGATCTCCGTGATGCCTCCCTGAACATTTGTCAGGAATACCATTCCCCATGACATGATAACCACGACCACCGTTCGAATTGCTGTCGCAAGCGTTGAATTCACACCTTCAATACCGATCTTGGCAAGAATCGAAGTCAATGCTGCAAAAACTGATGAACCGAGTGCAAATAACAGCCACATACTTATTTCCTCCTGAGCAACCCTCGTTGACGCATAAATGTTCTGAATAAACAACTACTTATGAAGCAGAACTAATACTAACATTATAACATATTATGTAATGCGCGGCACAAATACGGAAGATCTCTGACAAAAAAAGAGAAACTGTTTCCGCCAAACGCGCAGAACGAGAATTTCAGGCTGATCCAAACAAACCGTGTGACAAATACAGCAGGCGGAACTTCACACACGAAATTCCCCGGCTGATAGAATCATCCGGGGAATCTATGATATTCGAAATGTTTTGTGTTTTCTGGTGTTTTCTACTGTTTTCTGCTGCAGCATATGGCAATCGGTTTGCGGAAGATGCAGATGACTGTGCCGGTCCTTATTCCGGCTTATAATCGTCAAAATCATACTTGATAACGCCAAACGGGGTTTCCTGTTCACGAAGTGCAATGGATTTTGACATTAACTTCCGGATCTGACAGCAATTCTTCATTGCTGGCGTATCTCTTCATCCCCTCACCGACATCCCTCAGTTGCTCCGGATCATTATCCGAAAAACCCACCAGACGGATCCCCGGAAAATCCGGCAACATTTTTTCATGTTCATGTCCCATAAAGCCATGTCCTATGACTGCGATTCTGATATTTTCTGACATAATTGTCTCTTGGTTAATCGGATTTGTCCGCTGCATCTGTTCCATCTGATCAGACGATCAGAAGCCGTCTTTCATTCACATGATGTCCGAATTCGGGCATGAATACCATGCTCTCCTTGTCCGGATCCAGGTTTGCCTGAATAATCGGCGGCATATAGGAGGAAGTGAAACAGAAGCCATATTTCAGGTCATGATAGCCCTGCGCCAGACCGCCTGTCTTTTTCACCTTTAACACAGCAGGCTTTGTCACGGCCCAATGGACCTGAAAGTTTGTCCGCATCTCTTCATTCGTATATTCTTCACCGTTAATCACCCATGTGATCTGCTCCTTATCGATTCGTTCTCCGTCTACGAAAAGAGTACCCGGACGGATCTGCGAAAGGTAGATTCCTCTGTAATACGGCAGACGCACCTTGAACTGAAAACCCGTTGTCTCATTATTTGCATTTTTTATATTTCTGAATCCCACGGACTGAATGACCTGTTTTTCCATCTTATTGCCTCCTTAGTCTCCGAGAAGATTTTTCAGCATGATATGCTGTTTTCTCAGTGTTTGTCCTACCTCATAATCATCGTCGTATTTGTCTGCTCCTTCATACTCACTCAGCAGATATCCGTCATAACCGTTATCCGTCATGACTTTAATGATCTCCGGATACGGAATCGTTGTTTCACGAAAATCATCGCTCATATGAATGAACTTTGCGTGGCAGCAATAGATATATGGAAGAAGCGGAATGAGATCTTCCGGTTTATTCGGGGTAAAGTTCGGATCTCGCCACTCTCCTTCTGCAAACGCAGTCCGGAATACGGAAAAGTCGATGTTAAGACCAAAATTCTTTGTACCGGTTTCTTTTATGAAGTCCACAAAGTCAGTGACCAGCTTTCCCTGAAGATTTGACGGTGTATGAATCTCCGGGCACATTTTGATATTTAACTCTTCTGCCAGAGGAAGAGCGCCTTTGATGATTTCCCGCCAGTTCAGAACCGGCTCCAGCAGATCATTGATCACCGGCATCTTGGTTCGCATTACAGTAAATCCGAGACGATGTGCCAGACGGATATCCCGCTTCAGCATTTCCACTGCTTCTTCCGTTGTAAGATCTCTGTCGCCCATGACGTGAGAATCAATCCAGTTTCCGTATTCTACCGGAACGATCTCGTACTTGTCACAGAGGCGGAACCATTTTTCCACCCACTCATCCGTGGGATACGGATAATTCTCGATGTGCGTGTTGGCCAGAATTTCAATTCCGTGCGCTCCCATGTCATGAACGTCCTCAAAGCAGTCTTCCAGAGTCTTTGTAAGCCCGAATTCTGCCGAATAACTGTAAAGCGCAACTCCGCGCTTCGGCCCTTTTTTATTGTAGGTATACATGATGATCCTCCTTGCATTATCGAATTTGCATGAAATATGTCATTGTAAATTTCCGCATTGCTGTATAAATTCCGGCATTGAAGTTTGCGCACCGGATTTCTGTCTGTCACCTATTGTTTTACTTTCTGAATACAATTTTCTGAAAAGTCCGGCCTTTCACGCTGACATCAGTTGCGCATCAGCTTTGATGATGATAGTGTAACGGATTGCCCTGTCTGATTCTTTCCCGATACACTTATTTTCCATGTATTTTCTTGCATTTCCAGCATTAAAAAAAAGGCCCCTGCAACAGATGAATGTCATCTCTTGCAAAGTCCCTTTTCGATCAACTCAAGGTCTCAATGCAGTTCCATTTTCTCTTCTTTGATAGATATGCATCAGCACAACTTCCTGTGCCTCCAGTTCGACAGACACTTTCAGCGTTCCCTCTGCGTCTGTGCTTTCTCTCTGAAGCTCCACCTCCGGAATGCTGACCGCCTGAAGGTATTTAATTTCTTCCCGTGTCAGACTGCTCTCGAACCCGAGTCGGCTCCACTTGTCCAGCAGACTGCCGCTCTTTGCATTCAAGCGTCTGTTCTTGACGGCATATTCACCCTGGCTGTCCATATGCTGCAGAATCAGCTCGATCCTCAGGGGCTTTTCATCTTCGAAACGGATTCCTCGGACTTCTTCGAGATCCACCTGTTCATCACCGGGAATCATACCCTTTCGGAACCACGAAAAATGATGAAACAGAATAAATATCTCATTCTTTTCATTTTTGGTTATGATGTAATTTTTCCCTCGCGACAGAAATCCGGGTCCCAGCTGATTGAGAAAAGCGAGTGCAAAGAAAGCAGGCTTTCGGATCGTATCTTTTGTGAGCAGACCCACCCCGCCGTTGACGACCCTGCTAGTATCAAAATAACTGCTGACCCAGTCTGTGCCTCCCATCACGCACATCATGTCCGTGCTTCCCCAGAGGCCGATGACACGGGCAATCATATATGCGGAACGAAAACAGGAGTCGTTCAGAAAATTGCGGTTTGCGATGGTATTGTTCCATTCCGTTATGTAAAGTCTGCAGTTACTGATTCCGCAGTCGTTCATGGCCTGCCGTATCTGAAGAATCTGATTTTCTTCCTTGTTCGGGTTGTCTGTTACACAGGGTGCCAGCCCGCTCTGACTATCATATGGAAACAGAAGATACGATACATAATCCGGAACGCAGCAATTCTCAACGCATTTTTTGTAGAATACCGCATCGAATTCCAGATCATTGTCAACGACCGATGAAATTCCCCCCTATTGGCGCTTCCGGTATGGATGTTCGAATAACTCGGTACATGTAATTCCATGACCGGAAAAAATCATAATGTTCATCCTGATACAAGTCAGAATCTCCCCCATGGAAACCGTCATGGGAAAGTTCAAAAATCCAGGATGACACCTCCTGTATTCCATATCGATTCACAATGTTTCCGATGAAAGCAGCAAAAATATCCTCCCAGATTTCTCTTGACTCAAAGAATACATACTCTTCGTTGTAATAGATGGTCTCTCCGCCCGTTCTGACAGCCGTGTCCGGTCTTCGTCCGAAATCCAGAAATGGTTTCAAGTGATTATTCACCAGAAAATCCAGTGTCTGATTGATAATATCGAAATTATACTGACCATAGCTTTTCCCGTCAGATACCTGTGCCTTTACAGAAAAAATATTCCAGAGACGGATAGCCTGAAAATGCAGATGTTCCTGCAGATACAGGACATGAAATTGTATATTCGCATTTGTCATGCTGTAGAGCGGCCCTATGTTTATAGCCTTTCTCCATACCTGCTGATACGCCTGCGGCTCCGTCCTCTTCAGATCCAGCGAAACACGGCACACATGTTCGCCTGAATCTTCCCGGTACCCTTTATTCTGAAGTTCATGACGAATTGCCTGTTCTTCCTCTTGTCTCTGCTTCTCCTTCTCCCGTGCGATTTCGCTGTTTTTGTCCCGGTATTCGGATGGCGTCATATGCATGATTTTGCGGAAAGCCCGACTGAACGCGGCGGAATTCGAAAAACCGACGTTCAGAGCAATCTGTGTCATATTCTGGTCCGAAAAGTTCAGCAGTCCCAGAGAAGATTTCACCCGCAGCTGCGCAACGTAATCCGCGAAGTAAACACCGGTCTTTTTCCGGAAGATTCTCGACAAGGTAGACGTTGAAACATACATTTTTTCCGCCAGGGCCGACAGATTTATGTCCTCATTGATATGGCCGGTAATATACTGCATCATCTGCCGCATCCTCATGTCGGATTCGCCTTCTTCCGTCCCGTCTGAAGTCCCTCCGAGCGAATGATTCTCAATCAGATGATCCAGCAGCTCCAGCAGCAGACTGTCCTTCCGGGCCTCTCTCTGATGTCTCTGATACGTATATTCAGCCGTGAGATCCATCAGAATATCACGAATATCCTGATACGAATGCACGGTATCATCAACCGAATCCGCATACAGAATCAGGCTTCCGCCTCCCATGATCTGTGATGTCAGCGGGCCGGAATAGGAGGCCACGGCATACAGTGCACCGCGGACATCTTCGAATCTGTAAGCGGTGCCGGGATTCAGAAGAAGAATATCCTCCCGGCACATGTGCGTCTTCTCTCCGTAATATTGTACTGTCATCTCCCCTTCCAGCAGATATAATACCAGAAGATCCGTCTGTATATGTTCTTCCCCGCCGCACGCCCTTCGAACGGTAAAATCTAGATCTTTCAATCTGTTTTATGCTCCGTACCCGTTCGGATTTTTCACCTGCCAGTTCCAGGAATCGCGGCACATATCTTCGATATTCTTCTCCGCGGTCCATCCGAGAATTTCCTTTGCCTTTGTCGGATCCGAATAACAGGTTGCGATGTCTCCCGGACGTCTCGGATCGATGACATAGGGAATTTCCTTACCGCACGCCTTGGAAAAAGCCTTGATGATGTCCAGGACCGAATAACCAACACCGGTTCCCAGATTAAAAATCTGAACCCCGTCAAGTCTGCGGAAGCCTTCGATCGCCTTTACATGTCCCTTCGCCAAATCAACGACATGGATATAGTCGCGGACACCGGTTCCGTCCGGCGTATCATAATCATTGCCGAATACATGGACCTTTTCGAGCTTTCCGGACGCCACCTGGGCGACGTACGGAAGCAGGTTGTTCGGAATTCCCTTCGGATCCTCTCCGATCAGACCGCTTTCATGCGCTCCGATCGGGTTGAAGTAACGAAGCAGCATGACCTTCCAGCTGTTGTCCGCCTTCCAGATATCCGTCAGGATTCTCTCCTGCATGGCCTTTGTCTCGCCGTAAGGGTTGGTCGTCGTGCCCAGCGGGCAGTTCTCGGTGATCGGGATTTCAGCCGGATCTCCGTATACCGTAGCGGAAGACGAGAAAACAAACTGTTTGCAGTTGTGGTTTCTCATGACGTCAGTGAGCGTCAGTGTGCTCAGCAGGTTGTTGGTATAATATTCAATCGGCTTTCTGGTAGACTCCCCGACCGCCTTGTAACCGGCGAAATGAATCACCGCGTCGATCTTCTCTGCGTCAAACAGAGCATCCAGAGCCTTGCGGTCACATACGTCTATCTTGTAAAACTTCGGTCTTTTTCCGGTGATCGTCTCAATCCGGTCGACCACAAGTTCCTTTGAATTGTAAAGGTTGTCCGCAATCACCACATCATACCCTGCGTTCAGAAGCTCCACACAGGTATGACTTCCGATAAATCCGGTTCCGCCTGTAACTAAAATCTGCATGATTTTCTCCTCCCCGTCATTCTTCGGATGACATCATTCTTCACACATCATTTCCAGATACCTGATACAATAATTCTGTCGGCGAAATTCAGCCCACCTCCGACGGTCCGTCTCCGATGGATACAATGTAGAAAGACGGTACCAGACCGGTCTTTTCCGTGTAATTTTTTCCAACCTGATCGACAAACGTATCGACAGAATTATCTTCCACGATATTTACCGTACACCCGCCGAATCCGCCTCCGGTCATACGGGCGCCGATGACTCCCGGAATCTTCCACGCTTCTTCCGCAAGCACATCCAGTTCTCTGCAGGAAACCTCAAAATCATCCCGCAGAGAGACGTGGGACGCGTTCATCAGCTTTCCGAAAGCCGCGATATCTCCCTGATTCAGCTTCTCCACTGCCTCCGTGGTGCGGGCGTCTTCATATACCGCGTGCTTTGCGCGTTTCCTGCAAACCGGATCGGCGATGGCATTGCTCAGCAATTCAAACTCTTCCGGTTTCAGCTCGCAGAGCGCCTTCAGCTCCGGGCGAACCTTCTGCAGATCCTTCAGCGCAGTCTCACACTCTCTTCGGCGGTCATTGTAGGCTGAATTTGCCAGTTCATGCGGCTTATTCGTATTCACGATAACCAGCTTCGCCTCTCCGATCGGAACCGGCGCGTACTGAAAGTCGAGCGTCGCCGTATTCAGGAAAATCGCCTTGTCCTTTTGTCCCATCGCGGAAGCAAACTGATCCATGATGCCACAGTTCATTCCCACAAACTGATTCTCGGCGATCTGTCCGAGCTTTGCGTTTCGCACCTGGTCTTCCTCAAACCCATAGAGCTTCATCAGAGCCTCTCCGGTGAGAACCTCCAGCGACGCACTGGAGGATAAGCCGGATTTCGGCGGAATCGTTCCGCTGCACGCAAAATCAAATCCGGCAGGAATATCCATGCCTGCCTGACGATAGGCCCATACGACACCCTTGGCGTAATTTGTCCACCCATCCTCTTTCTTGTAGGTGAGATCGTCCAGATCCGCCTCGATGACGCCGTCCTCTGCGAGATTCACGGAATAAAACCGCAGCTTCCGGTCTTCTCTCTTCCGCACGGCCGCATACGTTCCCAGCGTCAGCGCGCACGGAAATACATGTCCGCCGTTGTAATCGATATGCTCGCCGATCAGATTCACGCGGCCGGGTGCAAAAAATACCCGCTCTCCTTCTCCTCCGAACTTTTCCTCAAATGTTTTTCTTAATTCTTCAATTACCTTCTGATCTGTCATAATAACCTTCCCCTGTACTTTCTGATAGTGCTGTCTGGTCTTTCACTGTGCATTTCAGCGTCCGCTGTGCAATTCAGCCTCTGCTGTGCTTTTCAGCTTCTGCTGTGCTTTTCATTATTGTGCCCTAATCCGGCAGACAGTACAATAGACTTTCGTACAATCCGTATGTAATTTTGTTGCAGGAGAAATGGATCCGATCTATACTGAAATTATCGGAACCATTTATATTCTAACACACATGATCAGATTCTGCCCAAACAATATCCTCTCAGGAATGAGAAAAGCTTTGCGGTTGTTGCTGTTCAATGGCGCGATATTTTTGTCACAGCATTCGGGTGAATTCTAAGATGAAAGAAGGAAAATGAAATGAGCAATACGCCAGCCGGATTCAAGCAGAGCAATAAGGTCGCTGAAAAACAGAATATGATATCTCTGTCCGTGTACAACGTGGGCCGGCAGAAATGCACCCCCGGATATCACTGGGGGCCCGGCGTTCGTGATCATTTTCTGATTCATTACATCAGCTCCGGATCCGGAATCTATACCACAGCAGGCCGCACCTACCGCCTGCACCCGGGGGATATGTTCCTTGCCCTGCCGGATACGGAGATTTTTTACCAGGCTGACGCCGATGACCCCTGGACCTATGAATGGGTCGGTTTTGCGGGAACAGATGCCGCCACGCTCGTGAACAGAACGGATTTTTCCAGCAGCCAGCTTGTCCTGCGCCAGCTGCCATATGGGCTGGAAGTGAGGAAACACATCCGGCGGATTGATGAGGCCTTCGGCAATACCTTCTGTGATGCTGTGCGGATGACGGGCGAGCTCTATCTGCTTCTGGGAATCCTGATTTCCAATGCATCCCATCCGGCAAGGCAGCCCGGAGCAAGCGAGGATAATGTCTCCCGTGCCATCGACTACATTGCCTCCCGTTACTCCTACTCCCTCAGCATCAGCGATATCGCTTCCTATGTCGGTGTGAGCCGGAGCACGCTTTTCCGTGAATTCCGCGAAGAGCTGCACACTTCTCCGAAAGAATACCTGGACCGCTACCGCATCCGCCGCGCCTCGTCACTGCTGCGTGATACTGATCTCACCGTTGCTTCCGTGGCTGCCTCCGTAGGCTATGACAACGGCCTGTATTTTTCCAAGGCCTTCCGGCGCATGACCGGCATGACACCGACAGATTACCGCTTTGACAAGCGGCCTGAAGGCACAGACTGACAATATCAGTTCAGCCTTTCTTTTTCATCAGAACTGCATATGTTCTCTCGAGCATTCCCAAATTTAGTACCGCAAATATCAGCAGATAATACGGCATGATGCCAATCCCCAGATGCTGCTGCAGGTTTCCAAATACCATCGGCATGAAGGTGCTTCCCACATATGCCGATGCCATCTGAAGACTGATAACGGCAGCGCTGTTTCTTCTTCCAAAGTTCTCAGGCGCCATGTGCTGAATCGCCGGATATACAGGACCCATACCGGTTCCTATCAGAATGAATCCGACAGCGGCAGGCAAATAATTACTGATTGGCAGCATTACGATCAGGATACCGACCAGCTCAATCATAATCCCGATTCTGATAAGGCGTCTGTCTCCCAGTCTGTTTGAAACAAATCCCGATATAAGTCTTCCAAGCATCAGACCGCCAAATATCAGAGAGCCAAAAGAAGCTATCATGCCTTCTGTCAGGCCTTCCTTGGTGCCCGCGAAATAACTGGATGTCCAGAGGAAGCACGTAGCCTCTCCCGAGCAGTATGCAAAAAATGCGATAAGCGTAAGAATAACTCCGGGAAGCCTGATTGCTTCTCTGATCCCGGCTTCGGCCTTTTCTGAGTCTTCCGCATCCTTCTCATTTTGTTTCCAGAGAGGAAGCGAGACAATGCACACCAGAAGTATTGCCAACTGAATATAGGCTGTCCACCTGTAGCCTTCATTCCACCTTGCCTTGCGAAGCGCCAGGGCCATGATATTCGGGCTTATCACTGCACCGACTCCATAGAAGCAGTGGAGGAAATTCATTACAGATCCCGAATAATTGTTGGCGACATAGTTATTTACCGATGCGTCTATCGCTCCTGCGCCGAGTCCGTATGGAACCGCAAACAGAAACAGCATCCAGTAGGATGTAGAAAAAGAAAATCCGATAAGACCCATGACTGTCAGGAAGATAGAGACCGTCACGATCCACTTCGTATGAAAGCGTTTCATCATCCTGGGACTTAAGAGTGCGGATATGATCGTCATAAATGAGATGGACATGGACACATATCCCGCATAGGATGACGGCACCCCAAAAGCCGCCCGCATGCTTGGCCATCCGGAACCCAGAAGGGAATCCGGAAGCCCAAGACTTATAAAAATCAGATAGATAACTGCCAGCAGAAGAGAATACATAAGATCAGACCTCCAATGCCTAAAGTTAATTCAGTTTTTCCGGCTTATTGGAGTATATCACTTATTTCAGTATATATATAGCATCTTCATCTATACGGATGAATCCGTCTGCGTCTAATGCCTGATTCTAAATCCTTTTTTCAGCAGTGCGTACTGCGCTTCAAACTGATAATAATCAAAAGAAGAGCAGGCATCCCGCCGAACGCACCGTTCAGTAAGACCCTGCTCTTACTTTTGCTGTTCCTCACCCGCAGACCGCAGGTATTACTCACGCACTGATTCCCTTGAATTCGTATCCGGCGTCTTCTACCGCTTTCCGGATTTCATCCTGGGGCACTTCCTTGCTGAGCTTCAGAACCGCCTGCTTCTGTTCATGAGAAGCCTCCGCGCTTTCCACTCCGTCAAGAGCCTCCAGTGCTTTCTTTACATGCATCTCGCAGTGATTGCACATCATTCCGTCGATTTTTACAGTTTCTGTCATCTTTTCTTCCTCCTGTGTTTTCGTAGTTTCCGGTTCCCTGATCTTTTCTGCCCCGGTTTCCGGCAGTGCTCTCTTCCTCAAAGCTCTGTCATGGGACGCATTGTGCACCTTGAACAGGTTCAGCCGAAGCGCATTCATGCAGACGGTAAAGCTGGAGAGGGACATCGCCGCGGCTCCCCACATCGGATTCATCTCGATTCCCGGGTAGAGCCCCGCAGCCATCGGGATCAGCAGCGCATTGTAGGCAAAGGCCCAGAACAGATTCTCGTGGATGTTGCGGAGAGTTGCACGGCTCAGTCGCACCGCCGCGGACACGTCGGTCAGGCGGGAATTCATGAGAACGATATCCGCCGAATCGATGGCGACATCCGTACCTGCTCCGATCGCGATTCCGGTATCCGCCCTTGTGAGCGCCGGCGCATCATTGATGCCGTCTCCGACCATTGCCACCTTGCCCTGCTTCTGGAGCTCGCGGATAACTGCCTCCTTGCCGTCCGGCAGCACTCCCGCGATCACGCGGTCCACCCCGGCCTGCGCGCCGATCGCCTTTGCGGTTGCCTCATTGTCTCCGGTCAGCATTACGACTTCTATCCCCATGTTCCGGAGTTCTTTTACCGCCTGTGCAGAATCCTCCTTGATAACGTCTGCCACTGCAATGATGCCGAGCAGCTTTCCCTCTCTTTCAAAATACAGCGGTGTCTTTCCATTCTGTGCAACCAGATCGGCCTTTGTCTGAAGCACCGCCGGTATTTCAGCAAGCGTCGCGATAAAGCTGCCGGAGCCTCCGTGAAGCACCTGTCCGTTCATGCGTCCGGTAAGTCCGCTTCCGGTCAGTGCGGTAAAGTCCGTCACTTCCGCGCCTTTGAGGCCTTTTTTCTCACCCTCTGCCACAATTGCTCTCGCGAGAGGATGCTCGCTCTTCTGCTCCAGTGCGTAAGCCGCATTCAGAAGCTCGGATTCAGAAATTCCCGCCGCAGGGATGAGATCGGTAACCGCGGGCTTTCCCTCCGTGATGGTTCCGGTCTTGTCCAGAGCCACGATCTGAACTCTTCCGGCATTTTCGAGAGCTTCCGAGGTCTTGAATAGAACGCCGTTCTTCGCGCCCATTCCATTTCCTACCATGATCGCCACCGGCGTTGCAAGTCCGAGAGCGCAGGGGCAGGAAATTACAAGAACGCTGATGGCGCGTTCCAGAGCAAACGCCGGCGTCTGTCCCAGAAGCAGCCAGACAATCATGACCGCCGCGGCAATCAGAATGACCGCCGGAACAAAAATGCCGGATACCCTGTCGGCGATTCTCGCGATCGGAGCCTTTGTAGAAGCGGCGTCACTCACCATCTGAATGATCTGCGAGAAGGTGGTGTCTTCACCGATTCTCGTCGCCCTGGCGCGGATGTAGCCGGAGCGGTTCATGGTCGCCGCGCTGACCGAATCATCGACGCCCTTGTCCACCGGTACAGATTCACCGGTGAGCGCGGATTCATCCACAGCCGTTGTTCCTTCGATGATCACGCCGTCCACCGGAATCGCTTCTCCCGGTTTCACGACGAAGATATCTCCCAGCTTCACATCATCGATGGAAATCTCAGACAGCTGTCCGTTTCGCTCTACAACCGCCGTTTTCGGCGCCATCTTCATCAGATTTTTCAGCGCATCCGTGGTCCGCCCTTTGGAGAGAGACTCCAGCGTTTTGCCGACCGTGATGAGCGCCGGTATCATTGCCGCCGATTCAAAATACAGCTGGTTGTGATACAGCGGCATCAGATCCATATTCGATGTCCCTGTCGTCAGAAGATAGGTCATCCGGAACAGGATGTACAGCGACCAGCCGAAGGAGACGCCGGATCCTAAAGCGACCAGCGTATCCATGTTCGGAGAACCGTGGAACAGCGACTTAAATCCCGAAATGAAAAATGCCCGGTTGATGATCATCACGACAATCGCGAGCAGCATCTGCAGAATGGCAAGACCGATGTGATTGTGCTCCAGAAACGCCGGCACCGGCCATCCCCACATGTTGTGTCCCATCGTGATATACATCAGGACAAGCAGAAATCCGACGGACAGGACCAGACGACGGACTAGCTTCGGCGTCTCCCTGTCCTTCAGAGCATCCTCTTCCGCCGCGAGCTTTGCGGCAGAGCTCTGCTTCTGCACAGCGGCATTCTTCGGCTCCGCCCCATATCCCGCGTCCTCGACCGCTTTGATGATTTCAGACGCTCCGGCTGTTCCGTCAACGGCCATGGAGTTGGTCAGAAGGGATACCGACACCGATTTCACACCCGGGACCTTTGAAACCGCTTTCTCTACATGGGCCTGGCATGATGCACATGTCATACCTGTTACAATATATTGATCCATTGCAGCTTTGACCTCCTTCTCTTTTCTTAAATAATCAGTCTGTACAGTACATGATTTTCAAATGATTGATACCCTGATACCGGCTCTTTCTGGCTTTCCGGCTTTCTCTGCCTTTCCGGCTTCCTCTGTCTTTCCTGTTCTTTCTGTCATTTCATCAGCTTCTGAAGAACACTGCACAGCTCGTCAATCGTCTCATCCTTACCCTCGCGGATGTCATTCGCCACACAGCCGCGGATGTGACAGCCCAGAAGCACCTTGTTGAAGCTGTTCAGCGCGCTGGTAGCTGCCGAAACCTGAACCAGAATATCCGGACAATAGGCGTCATTCTCCACCATTTTCTCAATACCCCGGATCTGACCTTCTACCCGCTTCAGCCGCGTCAGCAGAGCCTTCTGCTCCTCCGGCGTCCTTTGCTTATGCTTTCCCGACCCGCATCCGCAGGTCTCCTCTCCCTCCAGAACAGCTTCCTCAAGCGTACCAGAGCCATCTTCTGTCTTCCGGTTTTCACAGATCTGCTCATGATCGGAGCAACATGCAGCTGTATGATGATTTGTCACTTTGGTATCCTTCATTTTTACCCCCCCCCCTGCAATACCCCTTCCGGGTATCTCATCTGCGGGTATAATATACCCATGTGGGGTATATGTCAACCTTTATTTCACAATTTATCCCACCAACGAGATAAAACACGCTGCTCGAGTTTTATCTCGTTATCGCGATGCTCGCCCCACACGAATACTTCGCATTCGGCTGCGGCTCACTGTTCGCGTAAAAAAACTGCCGCATTTTCACGCAGCAGCTTTTCTATCGTTTCCGATTTCTTTTTTTATAAATTACGCCGAAAATGACCAGCAGAAGTATCCCGGCAAGATCCGCGGCAGCGGCGGCCCGATAATCATAAGTCACTCCGATGAGCTGGAGATCCCCGAGCTCCTTCTCTGTGACCGTCCGGATCTTCGTCCCGTTTTCATCGGTCCAGAATCCGAATGAGGTCAGGGACGGCATGTCGGGATTCTTCAGATGGAGCGGCAGATCCTCCACGGTATAGGTTTCCGGGAGACCGTCGATACGGTAAATACCGGCAGCATAGCGGATTCGATATACGACCGGCGAAGCGCTGAACGTGATCCGGGCATCATGGTCGGGCATGTAAAAATCTGATCCGGATCTTCCGCCCGAGACGCCGTTTGATTCTGCATCCGAAGTTCCACCCGATGCTGTTCCTGATTTTAAGTCTGAGACGCCGGCTGATCCTGCCTCCGAAGCTTTGTCCGATGCTGCGCCTGATTTTCCATCCGGTGCTGCACCTGCGGTTTCAGATGACGCTTCCGCGAAATCTCCGGCAGTCTTCAAATTCCCGTAGCCTTCCTCTGACTCTGCCTGAAGCGGCACTTCTTCTCCATACCGGCAGCGAATTGCAAAGCTTCGCTCCCGATCACCGGATTTCCATCCGTCCGGAACCGCCGCTCCGGAGAGACGGACTCCTTTTCCGGCATGAATTGTCAGGCGATTGGAGGCAGGCGTATAAGTAAATTCAAATTTCGTGGTGCCATCCGCGGAAATTACATGGGTCTGCGCCCCGGGCGTCCTGTATCCGTCTCTTGCAGGCGGACTTACTTTTAACATTTCCCCGGTTGTTCCGTATCTCGTCTCCACGTCATCCGCTTCATTTCCGCAGTGGAAAATCACCTGATAGGGGGTGTGATCCGACGGCTTCCAGGATGCCGTGAGTGTGATATTCCCGGCGGGCATCACTGTTTTCTCCGTAACCTTGCTGTCATCCAGATACCATCCGCCGAAAACGTATCCCTGTCTCTCAGGTACCGGCAGATCCGCGAGAGAATCTCCCTCGCGGATCTGCTTCTCATTCAGACTGCACGTGCCTCCCGCCGCATCTAAGACGGCGGTGTATTCTTTCTTCGACGCCTCCGACACTGCGCCCACGATATAATCGTGAACAGCCTGGCAGGTGCCGCTGTCATAATGGATGCCGTCCACCGTCGCATATCCTCCCGACAGGAGAAAGCTGTAGGAATCGATCCAGGTCACCTTATCGCTCAGTGCATTCTTCAGTGTATCATTAAAAGGAGCGCAGGTGCCGTCATTGGAATAAATTGACGAGGAAGTCTCCGCGCCTCCGTTCCGGTGGCCGACCGGATTCACGGAGTCAAAAAATACGCGGTTCCCGTTTTCGCTCCAGCTGTCCGCATTCGCATTCACATATTCCGCGTACCGGTTCGCGCTGCTCACGGGAGAGCCCATATCATTGCAGCCCATGAGTATGACAAGATCCGTATTCCCCTGTGCCAGCCAGGAAGCCGCTTCCTGCATGCCTGTTCCCGCAAACCAGTCGAAGCCCATTGCCACGCGGCCGATATAAACCTCATTCCCCAGCGCCGCATTGATATCATCGCTGTAGGCAGCGCCCGAAAGTGTGATGTACATTCCAACCGTTCTGGAATCACCGACAAATACAGTTTTTCGGTCACCGCCTCCCGCAGACACAGCCGCGCGATCCGATAATACGGTACCCATTGTCTCCATTCCCGCTGACGCACAGCTTACTGTCCCGGCACCTGCCGACCCGAAACTCCCCGCGCCGGAATTTTCCGCTCCGGCGACCGGAATTGCCGGACACAGGAGCATCAGGGCAAAAAGGCAGGCCAGCACGGCGGCGATCGCCTTTCTCATTCTGAATATTTTCATCATCCTTTTTCTTTTGGTAATAGGCCTTGCGCCGCTTTTTCAGTCAGGGCACACGGATCAGTCCTTCGTCTCCATGACGATCAGAATTCCCTCTCTGCATTCGATGATTCCCTCATCCGCGACGATCTCATTGCTTGTAGTAAGTCCGCCGTCGCCCTGAATAATATCCGCATTTTCCAGCGGATATCGGAATCCCGTCAGCGTTACTCCATGCGCCTCTCCGCGAAACGGATAGACCGATACATACTTCCCGTACTGCTCCGACTTCCGGATCACGATCTTCCTGGATACCGGCATGGAGATCCGGTTAGATTCGTCGATGATACTGCCCTCGATTCCTCTCGCGTAAAGCTTGTACAGATCAAAGACACTGCTGAAGACATGATCCAGCCTCGTACCTGTGGCCCCGAAGAAGCAGACAGCATCCGCCCCGATCGATATCGCCTTTTCCAGCGCAATGTCGGTATCTGTCATATCCTTCTCCGGACGGTATACATCAACCGGAACGCCCCTTCTTCGAAACGCGGAAAGCTCCGGTGACGAATCCGTCTCCTCCTCCGCGGCAAGGCTGTCAAAATCTCCGACAATATAATCAGGTGTGATCTGATTCTGATAACAGAACCGGACACCGCGGTCCGCTGCGATACAGATCTCCGGTTTTTCCTTCTCCAGATATTCCAGGGCAGCTCTTCTGTCAATGGCTCCCCCGGAAAAAACAACAGCTTTCCGCACGATAATCGTTCTTCCCTCTTCCGATTTCTTTCCTGTAAATCTCATTCTGTCTCATTCATATCTCTTCTCCGGCAGCCCCGTTCCCATCGATCTCCTTCTCGCGGATCCGCTCCATGAGATCCGCTGCGTTCTTCGCGATATCTCCGCGAAAAACGGCAGAGCCTGCTACAATTACAGATGCGCCGGCATCCAGCACGGTATCAATCGTAGAGAGGTTGATGCCGCCGTCGACCTCAATGGGAAGATCCGGGTATCCGGCTTCCTTCAGCTTCCGCCTCAGGTCACGGATCTTTGCTGTCATGGACGGAAGATATTTCTGTCCGCCGTATCCGGGATTCACCGTCATGACAAGGACCATGTCCACCTTGTCCAGGACATAATCCAGAACAGAAAGAGGCGTCGCCGGATTCAGCGAAACTCCCGCCTTCATCCCGCTCTCGTGAATATGCTGAAGCGTCCGGTCCAGGTGCCTGCATGCCTCCGCGTGTACGGTGAACATATCCGCGCCCGCCTTTGCGTAGTCGTCCACAAAGCGGTCCGGCTCCGTCACCATCAGATGAACGTCCAGGAACATCTTCGTTACCGGACGAATCGAACGAATCACAACGTCGCCGAAGGACACCGGCGGCACGAACTGTCCGTCCATCACGTCAATGTGAAGCCATGGCGTTCCGGCATCTTCCAGAATATGAATCTGATCGCCTAGTCTGGAAAAATCCGCAGATAAAATAGAAGGGCTCAGCCGGTAAATTTTCGTCATGTCAGTATCTCCTTTTCTTCATCTCGCGCAGTTCTTCATAAAACCTGCAGTAGTTGTCATATCGCTCCCGAAAAATCTTCCCGTTCTCCACCGCGTCACGAACGCCGCAGTCCGGTTCACGGATGTGCGAGCATCCCTGGAAACGGCAGTACGGCTCATACTGTTCAAATTCCGGAAAGTATCTCTGAAGCTCCTCCGGTTCCATTTCCGGAAGATCCAGAGACGTAAAGCCCGGTGTGTCACAGAAGTAAGTGTCCTCACCGAGAGCAATCAGCTCCGAATGTCTCGTGGTATTCTTTCCTCTTCCGAGCTTCCGGCTGAGTTCACCAGTCTCCATGTGAACCTCATCCTGCATGAGGTTGGTCAGGGTTGATTTTCCGGCGCCGGATGGGCCGGCGACAACGGTCGTTTTTCCCTTCAGACGGCGGATCACCTCCTCCGTTCCCTCCTGTCTTTCCGCGCTGATCAGCAGGACATCATAGCCGCAGGACGTATAGATGTCCCTCCAGTGAGATGCCTCCGCGCTGTCCGCGATGTCCCTTTTGTTGAAGCAGATGAAAACCGGGATGCGCTGCTTCTCCATCGAGATCAGAAAACGGTCCAGAAGACCGGATTCCGGGTTCGGACTCTTCAGGGCAAAAAATACCATCGCCTGATCCGCATTCGCCACCTGCGGACGGATCAACGAATTCTTCCGCGGAAGAATCCTGACAACATTCGCCGTTCTGTCCGCTTCATCGATCACCTCGATCTCCACCCGGTCACCGACCAGCGGCTTCCTCTTTTCTTTTCGAAAAATTCCCTTCGCCCTGCATTCATACACGCCCCTGTCTGCTGCGACATAATAGAAGCCGGCGATTCCCTTTATGATTCTTCCTGTCATTCCTCACATCCCGATTGCTGTTATCTGCGTTTTCGGTCATCAGTCTCTTACAAGCACGCCGCATACGATGCACCCCGGTGATTTACTGCTCATTCAGACAAACCCGTCTCTTACACGCACGCCGCGTGCGATGCGCACTTCTGCGTTTTCGAAGAGCTGATACAGCAAGAGGCTGAACACCGGCCGGGATCTCTCCCGGTCAGTGCATCAGCCTCGATTTCACTCCTGTCAGCTTTCCTCCTGGAAAGTTACATTCGGATACTTTGCGATCAGCGTACCATCCTCATACACATTGATCACACCGGTCTCACCGGATGTGCTCTCAATCGGAGTGCTGTACGTTCCGCCATTCCACGGGTCTGAGCCCTCATAAATTGTTGTGGTCAGATCGCCCTGCACCAGTTCAAGCTTAACGGTTCCGCCGTTGTAGCCGGACGGCTGGGACAGAGGACTGTAGCATACGTATTTCTTCGTGGAGGAGCTGCTGGAGCTGCTGAGCTTGTTGACCGTCAGCGTCACGGTAGATCCGGAATCCACAGAAGTCCCGACATCCGGGCTGACCGCGAGCACAACGCCGTCCGCCTGTGTCGTATCCTCCGATTCTTTCTCCTTGTAGGACAGTCCCATGGAATCCAGTGTGGATTCCGCATCCTCCTTCGACCATCCGACAATGGAAGGTACCTGTACCTTATTCGAATCATCCTGTCCCTTGCTGACGGTCAGTGTCACCGTACTTCCGGCAGCAACGCTGGTCCCTTCTGCGGGATCACACGAGATGACATAGCCTACATCAACTGTATCACTGTAATCGAGAGAAACCTCCACCTGAAGGCCCACTCCTGTCAGAAGATCCGTCGCCTGCTGCTGCGTAGCACCGGTGATGCCGCTCGGCACGGTGACATCCGCTTTTCCGGTGCTGATCGTCACATTGATCGTCGTTCCGGGATCAACCTTGGTGCCCGCGTCGATCGACTGCGCCATGATCTGTCCCTCGGAATAGTCCTCTGATGCCTGCTCGCCGGTCTCGCTTACACCGATTCCCAGCTTGTTCGTCGCCTGCTGTGCTTCCTCCAGTGTCATGCCGAGGAGCTTCGGAACCTCTACCTGAGAATCCGAAGAAGAAGAGCTCTCCGATGATGTACTCGCAGAGGTTGCTGATGCGGAGCTGCTCGCCGCAGAAGATCCGCCGAAATGGAAGACGCCAGCCATATTGCCGATGACAAGGATCAGAATCACGATAATGATCGCGCCGACGATAAAGCCGCCGATCGTGATCGCCTTCTCCAGCCGCGTGCTGCCGGCATCCTCCTCATCGTCATCGTCGTCATCATCATTGTAGTGATCCAGATATTTCTTCCGGCGCTCATATCTCTCGTCGTCATCATCGTCATCGCTGCTGCCGTGAAGGGTTCCGTTGTTCATGCCGCGCCGGATCTCATTCATCTCGTGGTCGGTCATCTTCACCGTTTCAGCGTGAGAGGCGAGAGGCGCAATCTGCACGAAATTGCCCTGCGGATCAATCAGAGAGCGCTTCAGGTCATCGATCAGCTCTCCGACATTCTGGTAACGGCGCTCCGGATTCTTCTGTGTACACTTCAGAATGATCTGCTCCAGAGAATACGGAAGGTCCGGGGTATAAATCGACGGGGGAACAATCTCCTCCTGCAGGTGCTTGATCGCGATTGCCACCGTGGTGTCCCCGTCAAAGGGAACTCTTCCGGTCACCATCTCATACATGGTAATGCCGAGCGAATAAATATCACTCTTCGCGTCGGAGTATCCGCCGCGGACCTGCTCCGGCGAGCTGTAGTGCACCGAACCCATCACATTGGCCGTGATGGTATTGGAATTAATTGCCTTTGCAATGCCAAAATCGGAAAGCTTCACCTTTCCGTCGGTAGAAATCATGATATTCTGGGGCTTGACATCTCTGTGGACGATTCCTACATTATGCGCCGCCTCCAGACCCAGAGAAACCTGAATCGCGATACTGGTTGCTTCCTTCACGCTCAGCTTTCCCTTTTTTGCGATATAATTCTTGAGCGTGATCCCCTCGATCAGCTCCATGACAATATATTGAAGACCTCTGTCCTCACCGACGTCATATACATTTACGACATTCGGATGGGAAAGCTTGGCTGCCGCCTGCGCCTCCTTCTGGAATTTCGCTACAAAACTGCTGTCCTCACGGAACTCCGCCTTCATGACTTTGACCGCGACGAGACGATTCAGCTTTCTGTCCTGAGCCTTGTAGACATCCGCCATACCGCCATATCCGATTCTGGACATGATCTCGTACCGCTCGCCCAGTATAACTCCCTCTTTTAACATAACACTCTCACCTCGTTTGTTCTGCTCATGCCTCTACTACAATGACAGCGATATTGTCACGTCCGCCGTTCGCATTAGCCTCATCGACCAGAACCTGCGCCTTATCTTCTTTTGTATCTTCACCCTTCAAAATTTCGAAGATCCTCGGATCCTCGACCATATTGGATAAGCCGTCCGAACACATCAGAATCTGATCCCCTGTCTCCAGTTTCACATCGAAGAAGTCAATTTTGACCTCCTCATTGGTCCCGACCGCTCTTGTAATTATATTCTTGTCCGGATGATTTCTGCCCTCCTCCGGTGTCAGCTCTCCCAGACGCACCATTTCCGCGATCAGCGAATGGTCCTGCGTGATCTGCGTCATGGATTCGCTTCCCGCCAGATAGAGCCTGGAATCTCCGACATTTGCGATATACGCGTAGCCTCCAACGACGGTGCATACCACCATTGTCGTTCCCATGCCAGCCATAGACGGATCCTTCCTGGACTGGGAAAAAACCTCACGGTTTGCCGCCTCAATCGCATTCCTCATGACCTTCACAGGATTGAAATTCTTATCCCTGCGGACACTCTCGACCAACACCGACACCCCATATCGCGATGCGAAATCGCCGGCATTATGTCCCCCCATTCCATCCGCGACCACGAAAAGATTCGGCAGATTTCCCACCGGCTCCTCCGAGGTAAAGATAAAATCCTGATTCATATGTCTTTTCTGGCCGATATCGGTTGCAGAAAATACCTTCATGCCTAATTCTCCTGGTTACTGTCAATATAACTCTTGCGTAATTGTCCACAGGCGCCGTCGATATCAGCGCCCATTTCCCTTCTTATAGTAACATTTATCCCGTAATTTTCAAGTTTATTTTGAAAATTCAAAACCGCCTGACGGCCGGAACGGGCGAAATGACGCTCTTTTACCGGGTTGACGGGGATCAGGTTCACATGGCAGTTGAGCCCTGCAAGCAGACCGGCAAGCTCGGCCGCATCCTCCTCCGAATCGTTCTGTCCCTTCGCGAGCGCATATTCAAACGTCAGTCTGCGGCCTGTCTCCGCGAAGTAAAAACGGCACGCATCCATCAGCTCCCGGATACTGTACCTGTTCGCGACCGGCATCAGCATCCGTCTCTTCTCATCATTCGGCGCATGCAGAGAGATCGCAAGCGTGATCTGAAGATCCTCCTTCGCCAGCTGACGAATTCTCGGGACGATTCCGCAGGTGGACACCGTGATGTTTCTCTGGCTGAGATTCAGCCCCGCCTCCGAGCTTGCGAGTCGCACAAAGCGGACCACATTGTCATAGTTCTCCATCGGCTCGCCGCTCCCCATGATGACCACATTGGAAACCCTCTCCCCGGTGATTCTCTGAATCTGATAGACCTGCTCGAGCATCTCCGACGCTGTCAGCGACCGGACCAGGCCGTCCAGCGTGGACGCGCAGAAACGGCACCCCATCCTGCATCCGACCTGAGAAGAAATGCAGACGGAATTGCCGTGATGATACTGCATCCAGACACTCTCGATTACATTTCCGTCACGCAGCGCGAACAGATACTTTCTCGTCCCGTCAATTTTCGAGACCTGTTCCCGGACGACCCGCAGGTGCGTCAGCGGATACCTCTGCTCCAGCTCACCGCGGAGCTTCAGGGAAAGATTTGTCATCTCGTCATAGCTCTCGGCCCGCTTCTGATGCATCCAGGAAAAAAGCTGCGCCGCCCGGAATTTTTTCTCTCCAAGGCCAAGCATACATTCCTCCAGTTCCCCGGGAAGCATCGATTTGATATCGATCCCGCCGCTCATCCTTTCCTCATCGCTGTTCATTCGTTCCTCCTGATTCTGTTCCTCGTTACCGGTATTCACTGCCTTCTCCTTCGCCGAACCTGCGCAGATCCTCTGTTTTATTCTGCATCAGACCGTTCTGCACAGCTTCGCAAAGAAGAAGCCGTCACAGTGGTGAACTCCCGGAAGGAGCTGTACATAGCCTCTCTTCGCGGTCTCCCTGACCCGGTCATCCGCGAGAAGCGCGTCCGGAAGGTCTCCGGTCAGGTCTTTGCTCTCCAGAGGGAAGCTGTCCAGAAGCCACTTCACATTGTCCTCGTTCTCGGTCTCCGCGATGGTACAGGTGCTGAACAGCAGGATTCCTCCCGGCCGCACATAGGAGACGGCATTCGACAGAATCTTTCTCTGAAGAGCTGCCAGTTCTTTTTCCTTTTCACGGGATGCCCGGTATTTGATGTCAGGTTTCTTGCCGATCACACCATAGCCGGAGCAGGGCACATCCGCGATCACCACATCTGCCTTACCGAACCGCTCCGGGAGAGCAGCGGCAGCGTCATGGACCTCAATTTCAATGTTTTTCACCCGACAGCGCTCCACATTCTCCCGGATGAGGTCCGCCTTCGCCTCCGTGAGATCTCCGGAGATCACCTTCCCGCATCCCTCCAGCAGATCAGCGGCGAGAAGGCTTTTCCCTCCGGGCGCCGCACAGAGATCATAGACCAGATCGCCCGGACGAATTCCCGCGCACCGCACCGCGAGCTGTGAGCTCACATCCTGCATCAGAAATCCGCCTTCCTCAAACGCCGCAAGCTCCGCGGGATTTCCTTCATTTCGTATATACCAGGCATCCGGCACATAGGGTGCCCTTTCCAGCTGCACACCGTCCTGCTCTAGCTCTCTCAAGACGTTCTCCGTCCCGGCGGACGATCCGTTCTCCAGTCCGGCAGATGATCCGTCTTCCTTCCCGGATGACAGTCTGTCTTCCTCCCGACTCCGGACGCGGATCGTCACCTCGTTCTGCTCCAGAAAGCCGCGGCAGATGATTTCCGCCGTTTCGAGGCCGAATGCGTCAATCCAGCCCGACACCAGGAACTCCGGCATCGAATACCGGACAGACAGACACTGTACCGGTTCATCCATGGAAGGATAGACGATCCGCTCCGGATGCCGCGAAATATTCCGCAGCACCCCGTTCACAAATCCCTTCAGTCCGGAGAATCCCTTTCTTCCGGCGAGCCGGACGCTCTCGTTCACCGCGGCGGAATCAGGAACCGAGTCCATAAACGCAAGCTGGTACACGCCCATCCGGAGGATCTCCCGGATCACCGGCTTCATCCGGTCTGTCTTCGTCTTTGAAAAAAGATTCAGAATATAATCGAGGCGGATCTGATATTCCAGCGTTCCTTCTGTCAGGCGCAGATAAAACGCACGCTCCTGATCCGTCAGCCACCCGTAGCGTTCCAGAACGTCCCGGACGACGAAATGGCTCTGCCGGCCATCCTCCCGGATGGCGAGCAGAGTCTCAAGTGCCAGTTCTCTGATGTTGATGCGCTCAGTCACGGCGTCGATTTCCTCCCGATAAAATGATCATTCTCAGCAGATAAAGAAGAGACGTACATACCGCGGCCACATAGGTCATCGCGGCGGCGATAAGAACCTTTCTTGTATCGGAGAGCTCCTGCCCCTCTTCCATTCCCAGCGTCTTCAGCTTCTGCATAGCCCTGTGGGACGCGTTGAATTCAACCGGCAGCGTCACGAGCTGGAACAGCAGCGCGAGACAGAACAGAAGAATGCCGATCTCCGTCAGAATCCCGGACTGAAACATAAGTCCGATGATGAACAGAATCCAGGAAAACTGGGAGCCGAAATTCGCTGCCGGGACAAGCGCCGAACGAATCCGGAGCGGTGCATAATCCCTGGCGTCCTGAATCGCATGTCCGCACTCATGCGCGGCAACTCCGAGTGCTGCCACCGATGTGCTTCCGTAAATCGACTCCGACAGATTCACCGTCTTTGATCTCGGGTCATAATGATCCGTCAGATTTCCTCTGACCGGGCGCACCTGAACCCCGTAGATCCCCTCGCTTTCCAGAATACGCTGCGCCACCTCCGCCCCGGTCATGCCGTATGAGCTCCGCACCCTGCTGTATTTCCGGAAAGTGCTCTGCATGGCCGTCTGTACAATAAACGAAATGATAAACGCCAGAATGACAAGGATATAGGTCCAGTCAAAATACAATCCGTATCCGCCGTAGTACATAGGAGAGCCTCCTCTCTTTCTGTGGGGAAACCCCGGTTATTTCCCGGGGATCCGATTCCTTCTGCTTCCGTTCACGCAAAACCGGCACGGCATGCCATGAACCATTGCTTCAGCCTCAGTCACTCTCCGAGAACCGTCCCTGTCTCAACCCTGTGTCCCCGAAGAAAATCCGACACCTGCATCCGCTTTTTCCCTTCGAGCTGAAGCTCAGTGATGCGAAGTGCGTTCTCTCCGGTCTGAACAAGGATTCCTTTCTCATCCGCGGCGAGAACCGTGCCGGGTTTCTCCCCGGATCCCGCCGGCTCAACCTGACTCTTCCAGATCTTCAGGCCCTTCCCGGCAAAGGACGTATAGGCTGCCGGCCACGGATCCATTCCTCTGACAAAGCATTCCAGCTTAAGGGCCGGGAGCGACCAGTCGATCCGGCCGTCTGCCTTGCTGATCATGCGCGCGTAGGGAGTCGGGCTCTCCTCCGGCTGCTTTACCGGATGAATCTCTCCCTTCTCCACCTTCGGCAACGTTTCCGCAAGGAGCTCCGCGCCCGCCTTCGCGAGCTTATCGAACAGAGACCCGCCGGTCTCCTCTTTCGTGATCGGAACCGCAGCCGATGCGAGCATATCCCCGGTATCCAGTCCCTCATTCATCTGCATGATCGTGACGCCGGATTTTTCCTCGCCGTCGATGACCGCCCACTGAATCGGCGCCGCACCCCGGTACTTCGGAAGAAGGGACGCATGCACATTCAGGCATCCGTATTTCGGAAGGCCCAGGATCTCCTTCGGAATAATCTTTCCGTATGCCGCCACTACGATGACATCCGGCGCAAGCTGCTTCAGGGTCTCCAGGAATTCCGGATTGTTCCGCAGCTTCCGCGGCTGATATACGGTGAGCCCTCTCTTCAGGGCCGCTTCCTTGACAGCCGTCGGCTTCAGCTCCTGCTTCCTTCCGACCGGCTTGTCCGTCTGCGTCACGACACCCACGATTTCATGACCGGCGTCTGCGATGGCATTGAGCGTGCCGACTGCAAAATCCGGTGTTCCCATAAATACTACTCTCATAAATACCTCATTGCTTTCTGTCTGCTTTACCCGGAAGACAGACGAACCGACCGGCAGGCGGATAATCAGAGTTCGTCCTCCGGTGTCTCCTCTTCTCCGTCTTCATCCGCATCCTCTCCCTGGTCCACCGGGTGAATCGGCTCGAGCGCGCGCGACGGATACATGATTCCGTCGAGATGATCAAACTCATGGCAGCAGGCGCGCGCCAGAAGTCCGTCAGCCTCCAGTTCGAAGGGCTCCATATTGATATCGAGCGCCTTTACCTTTACGTGTTCCGGTCTTGTGACAAGTGCGCACATGCCGGGAATGCTGAGGCACCCCTCTTCGCCGGTCTGCTCACCGGACTGCTCGACAATCTCCGGATTGATGAACACATAGGGATGCTCCCCGTCCACATCGATGACGCAGAGCCGGCGGAGAATGCCGACCTGCGGTCCGGCAAGGCCCACGCCGTATGCGTGATACATCGTATCAAACATATCCTGAATCAGAATCTTTGTCCTGAGGTTCATCTTCTCAACCGGTCTGCATTTTTTTGTGAGAATCGGATCTCCCTCTTCTCTGATCTTTCTGATACCCATTCTTATGTATTTCTCCTTCTTATTAAATGTACTGTATAAGCTCTTCGTAAACGCAGACAGGCTCACCGCACGCGAAGCGCGCGAAAGAGACCGAACGCGATTTTGAAGGCAGCTTATACAGTTTTGGCACAATGTATCTCTGCCCCGCTCAGGCATTCAGATCATACTGAAACATCATCCGGCTGAATCCGGAATTGATTTCAATGAACTTCTCCGCCAGTCTCCGGAGCCGGATAATCTTCTGCTCATCCGGTTCCTTTACATAGAGCACCTGCCGGTAAATATCCTGAATCTTCCGGATGTTCTCGGGAGCTGGCCCGATAATAACCGTATCGCTGCTCTGATTTCGGATCAGATACCGTTTCAGGTGCCCCATCGCGACGCCGAGTCTCTCCTCGTCCGCGCAGGATCCGTGAATTGCAAGAAGATTGCAGGCCGGCGGATAATGCATCATCTCCCTGGCCGTCATCTCCTCCTCATAAAACGCGTCGTAGTCCTGCTTCGCCGCTGCCTGGATGCTGTAGTGATCCGGATGGTAGGTCTGGATATACGCCTCTCCCGGCAGATCTCCTCTTCCGGCGCGCCCTACTGCCTGTACCAGCAGCTGATACGTCCGCTCCGCCGCCCGGTAATCGCTGACAAACAGCGAAAGATCCGCAGCCAGAACCCCCACCAGAGTAACCCTCGGAAAATCATGACCCTTGACGATCATCTGGGTTCCGACCAGAATATCCGCCTCTCCGGCGGAAAAGGAGCGGAGAATTTTCGCGTAGCCGTCCTTTTTTCTGGTGGTGTCCGCGTCCATGCGGATAATTCCCGCCGTCGGGAAGAAGCGGTGCAGCTCAGCCTCTACCTTTTCGGTACCCGCCCGGAAGCCGCCGATGTACGGGGATCCGCAGGAGGGACACCGGCTCACCTGATCGATTTCATAACCGCAGTAATGGCACACCAGCTTGCCGTTCGTGTGAAACGTCAGAGAGACGTCGCAGTGCGGACACTTGATCACCTCTCCGCAGGACCGGCAGGAAATGAAACCGGAATATCCTCTCCGGTTGAGAAACAAAATGGTCTGCTCTTTCCTTTCGAGCCGTTCTCCGACAGCCTTGCGCAGCGCGTCGCTCAGGATAGACCGGTTGCCGTGCTTCAGTTCCTCCCTCATATCCTCTACATGAACCGCCGGCAGATTCGCGTTTCCGTACCGGCTGTCCAACAGAAAACCGGCATAGCGGCCCTCCCGGCACCGGAAGACGGCATCTACCGAGGGCGTCGCCGACCCGAACACCACATGCGCGTTCTCGATCCTTGCTCTCTCCAGAGCGGTTTCCCTCGCATCATATCTGGGCGCATTCTCGCTGCGGTAGGAGGATTCCTGTTCCTCATCGATGATGATCAGCCCAAGATCGGGAAACGGGGTAAAAAGGGCAGACCTCGGGCCGATTACGATCTGCGCCTCTCCTCTTTTCATCCGTTCGAACTGATCGTACCGCTCTCCCTTCGACATCTTTGAATTCAGGATCGTCACGGCATTTCCGAAACGGCTGCGGAACCGTTTTACATTCTGCCACGAAAGCGCGATCTCCGGAATGAGCAGAATCACCTGCCTCCCATCCTTCAGCACCCTCTCCATCAGATCCATGTAGACCAGGGTCTTTCCGCTTCCGGTCACTCCGCGGATCAGACAGGGACGGTTCGCGTTCTCCCATTCTCCGAAGATACCGTCCCGCACCTTCTCCTGCTCCGGTGTCAGGACGCAGGGTTCCTCCTTATCCCCCGGTTCCTGCAGGTCATCCGGGGTTCGCGTAAGGCCGGCGCTTCGCACGGATATTACGCCTTCCCGCTCCAGGCTTTTAAGACTCTCCGGCGTGATCTTCAGTGTTCCCGTCACAAAGCTCTTATCAAGCGCATTCGTCTTCAGAAGCGCCGTGAGCAGCCGCACCTTGGCCGCGTAATGCCGTCTCGTATACTGCTCCAGAAGAAGCCTTGTCTTCTTCTCCGGCCACATCAGACAAACCTCTTCCCGGACCGCCTGTTTTTCCTTCTCCCGCACCGGAAGAACGGTTTTCAGCGCATTGTTCAGGCTCGAGCCGTACGTCGTCTTCATCCAGAGAGCAAGCGCAATAAGCTTTGATTCAATGGTGACCCGGTTCTCCGGCACCTCAAGGATCGGTTTGATCCGCTCCCTCGCGATCCTTGGTTCCGTTCCGATATTCAGAACGTACCCCTCCGCCGAACGCTTCCCGTTGCCGAAGGGGATCCTCACAACACACCCGACCCGGACCTGATCCTCCAGCTCTGGCGGAATCCGATACTGGTAGGAACGGTCCATGCTCGCCTGTGTGACATCCACGATCACATCCGCGTATAATTCCCTCACTAAACTCAACTGCTGCTCCCCTTTGCTGGCTGCCGGGACTGCTCCTCCATGGCCGCCGCTTGTCCGGTTCCCGCGTATCCCGCCAGGATACCACTGTCCGAAGCACGGCCGCCGTCAGCCCTGATGAATCGTATATTCTCTGTCCCTGATCTCTCCTCCGGCCCTCAGCGTCTCCGCATCCTTCTCCAGAATCTCCCGGATGATGACACGCTCGTCCATGGGATATTTCTTTCCCTTGATGATCTGGTAGTCCTCATGGCCCTTTCCCGCGAGGACGATGATGTCGCCGGGCTCACCGTGATGAATCGCCCAGGCGATCGCCTCCCGGCGGTCAATGATCGTCACGTACCGCCCGTCCGTCTTCCGGATGCCGGTCACGATATTGTCGATGATCGCCTGCGGCTCCTCGTTCCTCGGATTGTCCGACGTGATAATCGTCAGATCCGCCATTCTGCCGGAAACCTCGCCCATCGTAAATCTTCTTTCGGGATCCCTGTTTCCGCCGCAGCCGAACAGACAGATCAGTCTAGAAGGATGATACTCGCGCAGCGTCGAGAGCAGGCTTTCCAGCGCCATCGCATTATGCGCATAGTCAATCATCACGGTAAAATTATCGGACACATGAACCATTTCCACCCTGCCCTTTACCTTTGCATGGGTCAGAGCGTCCATGATGGCATCCGGTTTCACGCCGAAATGGTGGCAGACCGCAATGGCCGCCAGAGAATTGTACACCGAGAACTTGCCGGGAATATCGATTTCCACCGGGATATTGACGATACCGCTAGCCTCATAGCGGATTCCGAGCTTCCCTCTCTTGCTGAGCATCATGGCGTTGGAAGCTCTCAGAGAAGCCTTGCTGTCAAACCCGTAGGTCTCCAGCTTTTCGCAGGTATTGCCCTCGACGATCTCGTCATAATGGCGGTCATCGCGGTTAACGATACCGATCCGGCACTGACGGAGCAGCTTCTTCTTGCACGCCATATAGTCCTCGAAGCTTTTGTGCTCGTTGGGTCCGATATGATCCGGCGCAATATTGGTAAAAATACCGAAGTCGAAGTAAATTCCCGCGACGCGGTCCAGCATCAGCGCCTGCGAGGACACCTCCATCACAACGCTGTCAAAGCCGGATTCCGCCATCTCCGCAAAATACTCATTGATCAGATAGGATTCCGGCGTCGTGTTTTCTGAAGGGATCGTCCTCTTCCCGGTGATGCTCTCGATCGTACCGATCAGTCCGCACTTATGGCCTGCGGCGTTCAGAATCGACTGTATCATATAGCTGGTAGTCGTCTTGCCCTTTGTGCCCGTAATGCCGATTGTCGTAAGCTTCTCCGCCGGGTGATCAAACCACTCTGCGGAAATCAGCGCCAGCGCATATCGGGAATTCCCGACCCGGATCACCGTCACGGAAGACGGAACCTCAATATCGTCCTCCGCCACGATCGCGCATGCGCCCTTCGCTGCAGCGGCCGGTGCGTACTGATGGCCGTCGGAAACCGCACCCCTGATGCAGACAAACAGGAAATTCTCCTCAACCTTCCGCGAATCATAAGCAACGCCCATGATCTCCCTGTCTTCACTGCCCTGAACTACTTCGTACTTCAGTCCAGCCAGCAGCTGTTTCAGATTCTTCATCATTCACTCTCCTTATGCTAAAAAAGGATATATCCGTTCCAGTTCTTCGTATAAAAGCCCTTTCAGGACACAAAAACTCAAGCTAAAGAATACCATATTGCGTTCAAAACGTAAAGAAGCACCGGCGGAATTCGTGACTTCAGAAAATCCTGCCGGTGCTTCTTTAAATGAGGGGGAGATAGTGAGTGGTTCATCAACTATCTGAGCCCTATGATACGCAACAGATGTGTACAATCTGTGATCGTTTTCATAAAAAAGAATAAAATTGAAACGGATCAGCTTGCCTGCGTTCCGACGGAAAACGCATGGTTCACCACCACGATCCCGACACATACCAGCGCCAGAGCCATCAGGCCCCTCAGGCTGAATGCCTGGTTCGCCTCTCCGAGAAGCAGCGCCGACAGCAGGACGCCGATCACCGGATTGAAAAACCCGAAAACCGCGATCCTGCTCACCGGATTAGCCGCCAGAAGCATGCTCCATATCGTATAGGCAGCCGCAGAGATGAATGCCATATACAGAAGAAGCAGAATGCCTGCCGCGTGAATCCCGAGCCTTCCTCCCACAAGAAATCCGCCCGCAGCAAGGACTATCCCGCCGAAAAGGAACTGATACCCGGACATTGTGACCGGATTTTCTCTCTGCGCGCAGCTCTTAATATAGGAAGAGGAAAATGCGGCCAGAATCGTCGAAATCAGGATGAATCCCTCCCCAAGGACGGTGAAGGAAAATACCGTTCCTCCTCCCGACGGAAGCTGAATCAGCAGTACACCGGCAAATCCCGCTGCGCATCCCAGTATCTTGTTCCAGGCAAGATGCTCCGTCCGGAAGATCAGCGCTGCGATCAGAATCGTAAAAAAGGTATTGGCGCCCTCAATGATGGAAGAACTGACCCCTGTCGAATGTGCCAGGCCGATGTAGAAGAAGAAATACTGTCCGATGGTCTGCATCAGCGAAAGGCCGATCACCGGACCGATCATCTCCCTCCTCGGGTGCGCCAGCCTCTTCTGCTGCAGGCTGCCGATCAGTATAACCATCAGACCCGCGATCGTAAACCGCACACCCGCAAAAAAAATCTGCGAAGCGGTATCCGAAGCGGCAATATCAAACATCCGGTAGCCGATCTTGATACAGGGGAAAGCGCTTCCCCACAAAAAACAGCTGATGAACGCCAGGATGATAATAATCGGGGTTTTAGTCAGATTCGTCTCTCTCTTCGCGTCGGTGGTCATCCTTTTTTCTGCCTTTCTTCTGTCTGTCTTGCCTCTTTCTGACTTTCTTCTGTCTGTCTTGCTTCTGTCAAATGATATTTCTCATCTGCACTGTCCTGCCAATCCTGTTTATTTCTCAAGGGCGTTCCTGTCCGCTGCGTTCTTGATGGTACCTTCTCTTTTCCGATCGGAAGATCCTCTCCAACCGGAAGATCTTTTCCCACCGGAAGATCTTCTCCGACCGGAAACTCCCGGAAGAAAATCCCCATCACCAGAAAAGAAACAGCCGGTGCGGTAAATGCAAGCACATAGATCAGCCGTCCCGCCATGATCCCCGCGAACGTTCCCGCGATTCCGAGGCCGATTCCGACCGGAAGAAACCGGAGACTCAGCCGCCGCAGCTGCTGTGCGCGGTTCAGGTGATGTCCCGCTCGCTTATCGGTTCGTTTCTCTTTCCTGTCCTTCTGCATAACTGCTCTCCTGAAACGCTGAAGCACCCGGCGGCCTCTGTCATACTGCTGCCGGACACTTCTATCTGTTCACATAAGCGAGATAAAACGCGCTTCGCGGGTTTTATCTCGCTATCGCGTAAAAAAGACATTCCCACCGCGGCACAAGCCGTCTGACAGGACTGTCTTTGACATACCAGGTACTATTTTGACAGGATTTGCAGCAGGACACCGCATCCGCACAGCGTTACCTGTCGAAGTGCATAAATGGCCCTCCTCTTCCGCCCTCCTGAGACGAAAGAATCCAGAAGTCATCCTCTCATCCTTCCACAATCAGGAATCTGCCGTCGCCGGCATTGAACACCTCCGCCTCTTCCAGCGGATCTCCCTCAAGGTCGATCCCCTCTTCCTCGAAATACTGGCGAACCTCATCTCTGGAATCTACAACGACTGCGCAGACATCCTCCAGAAAATACTCCGCTTCCTCCTCGGAAGAAGCCACCGGTTCCGGAAACAATCTGTCCTGATTCTCAAGAAAACATTTCAGCACTGCCTCATCATAATCCTGCATAGTAAAATCTCCCAAAACTTTCATGTATTGTAAGTGAACGGCCAAGACGCACCACGAAATCTTCTATAACAAACGTATCGAATCAGAGTCCCCATGTCAAGATTTTTCATACGTTTTTTATGGAAAAAATCAGGGTTTTTTCAGACAAAACGCATGGTCGAGAGGTCCGCTTCCCTTTCCAAGATCCAGCATGGCGGCCAGCGCGCCTGTCAGATACTCTTTCGCCTTCTGTACCGCCTCAGGCATCGCGTATCCCTTCGCGAGATTCGACGCGATGGCGCTTGACAAGGTACAGCCGGTTCCGTGTGTGTTCGGATTCTCTATCCGTTTCCCGCTGAACCAGAAGACCTCACCGCCATCGAGAAGCAGGTCGTCCGCATCGCCGGAGATATGTCCTCCTTTCACCAGCACAGAACAGTGACAGCGGCTGCTGATCACCTCCGCAGCCCGGATCATGTCTTCTCTCTTCTCGATCGCAATTCCCGACAGAATCTGTGCCTCCGGTACATTCGGCGTGACAAGCGAGGAGACGGGAAGCAGCTCCTCCGTCATCACTTTCACCGAACTCTCCTTTGCCAGACGAGAGCCTGTACTGGCCGCCATAACCGGATCCACGACCACATTTTTCGCGCCATAATGCCGGAGCCTCTCACTGATGACATGAATCTGCTCGGCAGACGGAACCATCCCGATCTTCACCGCGTCTGGAAAAATATCCTCAAAAACCACATCCAGCTGTTCTCTCAGAAACGCCGGCGCCACCTCCTGCACCGCTCTTACACCGGTCGTGTTCTGCGCCGTCATCGCCGTGATCACGCTCATGGCGTAAACCCCGTTCATGGTCATCGTCTTCAGATCCGCCTGTATGCCCGCGCCCCCGCTGCAGTCACTTCCCGCAATGGATAAGGCTGTTTTTCTTCTCATCATCTCATTCTCCGTTTCGTCTGTTCCTGCTCTGCATCCGACTGCTTTCTTCCGTTTCCATTCGTCCTGTGAGAGGTTACTGTTCACAGTATATCTGAAAGGCAGAGATTTCACATCCCTGTTGCCATTCGCAAACTGGCTGTAACAAAGTTTTATCCTTTTTTATTGAAGCTGCGGAACTCCTCAGGCGCGAGCGCCTTCGTCAAACTGCAAATCTACTAGGCTCATTTCATTCGCCAAGGGATTTGTATGCGTCGCACGTAAGCGGCCGCAAGCGCCCGCTAAGTGCTCATCGCAAAGTCCTCGCTATTCATTCAACGACAAATTTACGGATAAAACTTCTAACAGCCAGTAATGCTCAGGCAAAGGTGATGTGAAATCGTTGCCTTGTCAGTTGAGCGTGAACAGTAAAGTGAGAGAACTCCGCCGCCGCGATTCTTGTTTCCGGTCTCGCAATGCCGCCCGCGCCATGCTAAAATGAAGGTGTTTCCATTTGTCGGAATCATACTGTAAACGGCTGTGCTTCAAAAAGTGCAGTCCACCTGTATAAGCGGGTGTACGAAGTACAAGACAATCCGAAGCTTATACAGAACAAGTCCACGGAGGTCAACATCATGGAATTAAAAAAAGCACTCAACAACCGAAAATCCATCCGTTCCTACACCGGCGAGCCCATTACGGACGCTCAGCTTGCGTCTATCCTTACCGCTGCATATGAATCGCCGATCGGCATGGGGAAATACGACAGCATCCATCTCACCATCGTGACAAATAAGGAGCTTCTGGACGCGATCGACCGGGCCGGCGCAAAGTTCTTCGGAAACCCGTCCATGCACCCGCTCTACGGCGCGCCGATGCTGATCGTCGTCTCCTCCAGCGATCAGGGCAATGTTGCAAGCGCCAACGCAGCGATGGTAATCCAGAACATGTCCCTCGCCGCCGTCGAAGAAGGCGTAGGCCACTGCGACATTTACGGCGCGACCTATGCGCTCTCCCAGGACCCGGAGCTTGTCGCGAGGCTGCATCTGCCGGAAGGCTTCACCCCCACCGGATCCATCATCCTCGGACAGACCGATGCCCGGTATACCGACCGCGAAATTCCGGAGAAGCATAAATTCTCCTGCAACACAATCGGCTAAAGATCTGCCTGTGCTATTGTCTGCACGGTATCCTCCTGCATCGTATGCGCCGCATCCTTCTGCACCGTATGCGCGGTATCCTTCTGTACCGTATGCATTGTCTGCGCCGGGAACATTTAACGGCTCTCTGCCGCTTCCGTCCCCGCCAGATTCCGAATCCAGGAATAGGTGGAAACCTTGTGTGTCACGGTAAAGCACTTCAGGATCTGATCCATATTGAGCCAGAGGACCATCGCCCAGAACGGCCAGTGAAGGACAAAGCAGCCGACCAGGCCCATCGGAATCACGACAATCCAGCTGTATACAATATCGCTGATCATGGAATAGCGGGTATCTCCGCCGGCGCGGATGATGCCCATCTGTTCCGGCATCTGGAACGACATGCCGATCGAGATGAACGCCTGTATCGTCATCTGAGTCAGCGCATAGGAATACGCCGTATCGGTCAGCTTGTACAGAGAAAGCACCGGATATCGAAGCGCCAGAAGGATCACACACGCCGTGCAGCCGACAGCAAGAAAAATCGCCTGAAGCGAATGCACCATCTGCCGCAGCTCCTTCGTTTTCCCGCTTCCGACAGTCTTTCCCACATGAACGCCGGCGGCAGAGGAAGCGCCGACCGGTATCATCTTGACATACTGGAAGAAGGTTCCGGCAACACCGGACGCCGCCAGCGCATCACTGGACAGATGACCGAAAATCACGGTCTGAATCGCCACCGCGCTGGCGAATACGATAGCGGAAACCACGCACGGAACCGCTACCTTCAGATAGCTCTTCAGAATATTGCCGTTCACACGCAGCATTTTGCGGATATCCAGGCGAAGCGGGACCTTCCGGCTGAACCTACAATAGAGCAGAAGCACCACAAGTCCCGTCAGATTCGCGGTCAGTGTGCCGATCGCGGCGCCATGGATTCCCATCTCCGGGAAACCGAATTTTCCGTAAATCAGGCAGTAATTGATCCCCGCGTTGATCACCAGCTCCATGCAGGAAAGCAGAAACGCAATCCTGACGACCTGCACACTTCGCAGCGTTGAGAGGATCAGATTTGTCACAATAAAAATCAGATAAGTATAACGGATGATGGACAGATATGACACTCCCATCCGGATAATGTCCGGATCATCCGTAAAAATGCCGACCATTTTATCAGGTGCAGCAAATGCAGCTGCCGTAAGAGCGGCTCCCGCGATCACGCCGCATATCATCGCAGCGCCGGATACCCTCTGAATCATCTCCGTATCCTTCCTGCCCCAGTACTGACTGGACAGGATGACAATTCCCTCCCCGAGTCCCATAACCGTAAACTGCTGAAGAATATACTGAATCTGGTTGCAGGCCGCTGCCGCTGACAGGGCCGTCTGGCTGTATCCGCCCAGCATGATGTTGTCCGCCACATTTACCGAATAGGTAATGATATTCTGAAAGACAAGGAGCGCCATCATCACAAAAAAGGATTTATAGAATTCTCTGCTGTGCAGAAAGAAATCCGTGCCCTTCTCTTCTCCGCTCACCTGTGCTCTGACTTCATTTCTCATAAGACTCTCACTCTCCGACCATATTTCTTTCATCCCATATAGCTTTCCTGCCGCAGAAAAGACCCGAAGCTCTAACGAGATAAAACGCGCTGCGCGAGTTTTATCTCGCTATCGCGACGATCGCCGCACACGAATACTTCGCATTCGGCTGCGGCTCACTGTTCGCGTAAATAATCCGCCGCAGCAATGGCATCATCCGGATTGAACGGCAGCCGGCATGCTTCTTCCGGATAAATATA
This sequence comes from uncultured eubacterium 1-6, assembly GCA_903789595.1. GTDB lineage: Bacteria > Bacillota > Clostridia > Lachnospirales > Lachnospiraceae > Bilifractor. The sequence continues at coordinate 160,892 of CAIFEZ010000001.1, read as the reverse complement.
CGGGCGATAAATGCCAGAACTATTTTAGATGATTCACAGCCGGTTTACAACTGAAAAAAAGCATGTCCCGAAAACAGTGACTTTTCGAAACATGCACTCAATAGAACATCCGGCTTATACTCTTGCGATCATCTCACCGTATCTGCGTTTTTCTTCTTCGATGAAATCTCTGACCTCCTGTGTCCCCGGAAGCTATTTGAAGTCAATGGTGACTCTTCCCAGAAGTATCAGATCAAAGGGTCTGGTCTCATCAAATTCCACGTAAGCCATATCTGCCTCCCTGAACACAGCCGGCATGATACCGGAACGTGCATCCGTGTGTAAATCCTGCAATACAGGATGTACAGCGCTCATCCGTTCTGTCTATCCCTTATCTTAACATAATGGCTCGCGGTATGAAAGAAAGGAAGCGCCCTCCGGAAATTTCAGGCAGTATTATGCAATGAATGCCGGATTCTTTCATGAAAATACTTTGTGTGGTTTATCCCCCTCCATCGAAATCGCTATCCGCATTTCTTCCAAAACATCGGCAAGTGTGATTTTCTCCTGCTCGTCTTCCTTCTCCTGCTGCGCTTCCGAAAGCTTCCCGCCCCTCCGACGATCAGATGGCGTGTGTCCGTTCCTGAAAGGATATCGCACAGATGCCGGAATATACTGATATGCATCAGCGGTTCTTCGCGCCCCAGGACATTACCCGCGCACGCATTCCGTCAATATCAAGCACACCGTACGCGAATCCCTTCCGGACCAGTTCTTCCGGAACGTATTCATCATACTTTTCAAAAACCGGAACCTCCTTCGGATACACCAGTTCAAGCGGGTCGATGTCTTTTTCTGCCTCCTCCGCCGAAATCCGGTAAAAATCCTTCTCATCTGCTTTCATCGTAAACTGCATGTAGTACGGGCGTGACGCGTTCAGTCCCTTCAGTCCGAGGCGCCCCGCGCAGCGGATTTTCAGGAAGCGTTCGAGCGCGAGAAACGCGCAGCTGCCGAGCCAGGGAAAAAGCGCCCACATGTTTCCTCCGAGATGAATCAGCGGATGCTCCGCCATCCCGGACTTCCGGAAGGTCTCTCTGGCGCCGGCAAGTCTTCCCACGGCATGGCGCATCAGATACGGATACGTCTTCTCCTCACAGAGTACGCCGTACATCCGCTCCAGAATGCGGGTATGAATGTCGCCGGCCACATCGCCGAAATAGGCGGGGATATTCCCCTTGACGAGTGTGCAGTACACATCTCTGCGCTTGTGATCCACTTCCTCCACCACCCATACCCGGCCCGCGATGGCGATTTTGTCTCCGACCGGCGGCGGTTTCACGATGGTTCCGATCTGTTCGGAACCGGACCGTACGGTGTATTCGATGTTTTCCTGAAAAACGGCGTAAAATTTGTAGTTGTTCACGATCCGTTCGCCCGCAAGGCCCACAATCAGCCCTCCGTTTTCGGTCCGGCTGATATGATCGATTTCAAGCAGATGTCTCAGCAGAACACGGTAATCGTCAGCTGTGATCCGCTGAAAGGCAGCGAGCGTCAGCACGCGGGAGGCGAGCTCCCCCGGCGTCATCTCCCCGCAGGAGGCCAGCGTGCTCATGGTCTGATGATACAGCAGGCTGTACGGAAGCCGTCCCATCCGGGGCGGCTCGACAAACCGTTCCTCGAGATACAGCTGCACCAGGGCGATCCCCTGAATCAGGTACCACGGAATCATTTCCGGAAGCATCGCCCGCGGTTCCGGATGATCCTCCCGCATCACGAACCACATCTCCGAGGGATCTCCTCTCCTGCCCGTTCTTCCCATTCGCTGCAGAAATCCGGAGACCGTAAACGGGGCATCGATCTGGAAGGCGCGTTCAAGCCTCCCGATGTCGATGCCGAGCTCCAGAGTCGCCGTGGCACACACCGACATCAGGGAATCTTCCTCCTTCATCTCCTCCTCCGCGCTCTCCCGATACGATGCCGAAAGGTTTCCGTGATGGATCAGAAAACGGTCGGGCTCATGTCTCGCCTCGCAGTACTGCCGCAGGCGCTGGCAGACCGACTCGCATTCCTCACGGGAATTGGTGAAGATCAGACATTTCTTCCCCCGCGTATGTTCAAAGATATATCCGATTCCCGGATCTGCAGCCTCAGGCGCACGATCCGTCGCCTCTTCTGCAGCCGCAATATCCGATACTTCGCATCTTGCCTTATTCGCATCCTGGCTGTCCGATACTTCGCTGCCTGCCTTCTCCGCATCCGAACCTTTCGATACTTCGTATCTTGTTTCTGCAGCCGCGGTATCCGCTGCGCGATCCGATGCAGATCCCCTCGCAGGCAATTCCGTCTGCATTATTTTTCCCTCATCCGCCTGCGGATCGGTGTTATAGAAATGCTCCATCGAGAGATGCCACACCTCTTTTGCACCCTCGAATTTCGGAATGACGCAGCCTCTTCCGCTGCCGGCCGACAGGAATTTTCCCGCGTCCTCCGGGTTTCCGATCGTCGCGGACAGCCCGATCCTCCTCGGGCTGCATCCCGCCAGTCTGCAGAGCCGCTCGATCAGACAAAAGGTCTGGAGACCGCGGTCCGCCCGCAGAAGCGAATGAATCTCATCGATCACGATGAAGCGCAGATCGCCGAACAGAGACGGAATCTCCATATGCTTATTGATCATCAGCGACTCCAGGGATTCCGGTGTGATCTGCAGAATTCCCGACGGTTTTTTCAGGAGCTTTCGTTTCCCCGCCTGCGCCGCGTCGCCGTGCCAGCGCGTAACTGCGATTCCTGCCTCCTCACACAATTCATTCAACCGACCAAACTGATCGTTGATCAATGCCTTAAGCGGCGCAATGTATAAAACGCCGACACTCCGGGAAGGTTCTTCATCCAGGAGAGACAGAATCGGAAAAAATGCGGCTTCGGTCTTGCCCGAGGCTGTAGGCGCAGTCAGAAGAATGTTCTCATCGGAGCCGAAAATTGCCTCTCCCGCCGCGTTCTGCACGCCCCGAAGCGACCGCCAGCCGGAACGGTAAATATAATCCTGTATAAATGGTGCATATCTCTCAAAAACATTCATCACTAACTCTCCAGGCCGGATCTTCTGATTTATTTCTCTTTCCTTCAGATCGTGAAGGTCGCGTAACTGCTCTCCGTCTGATCCGACACAGCCTCCGACTTTGTATAGGCAAATGCATCCGACGCGAGCATTTCCCTCATGTCGAGGGACGGGTTCTGATACAGCAAATCCAGCAGCTCGATAAAATCACGGATGACCTCTCTGGGGGTGATGTTCTGATCCGCTCCGATCCGTCCGTACTCCATCTTGATAAAATCGCCGAGCTCCTCCGCCGTGACCTTTCGCTCATAACGGTACAGCCCGGCATGCATATCCGCCAGTTTTTCACAGAGAACCAGCATTTCCTCCGGGGTCAGAGGGTCCAGTCGAATCACCGGCGCCAGAAGGTCTCTCGCTCCGGGTTTTGAAAATTTTCCCTCTGAGAGTCTGGAGCGGAGTGCCTCATAGCTGTACACCCCGCGGCGCCTGTCCTCCACCGCCTGAGGCGTAGCTCCCATGATGATACCAAGATACCTTGCCTTCCCCTGCAGGGTGTCATTGTACATCGTGAGCATCTTCTCATAGTTGTACTGTCTGGTGACGGCATTCGGGATCTTATAGAGATTCACCAGCTCGTCGATCATGATCATCATTCCCGAGTAGCCTGCCAGTCGAAAAAAAACAGCGAACAGCTTCAGATAATCGTACCAGTCGTCATCCGAAATGATGATATTGACACCGAGCTCCTCCTTCGCCTCGCGTTTCAGCGCATATTCACCCCGAAACCAGCGGACGACCTTTCCCTTTGTCTCATCATCTCCTTCAATATAAGAATGGTAGTAACGCGACAGGAGAGAGGCGAACTCGAATCCGTGCACCAGCTCACTGATCTGCGAAGTGACGGAGACGATTTTCCGGTCTACCGCCTCCGTGAGCAGCGGATCTCCCGGCATCCGTCCCGTCTCTTCGGAGGCCTCCGCCTGCACCGCGCTGATCCACCGGTCCAGAACCAGCGTAAGAGCGCCGCCCTCCGGTTTTGTCTTCGTAGAGAGATTCCCGATCAGCTCCCGATACGTGGCAAGTCCCTGCCCTCGCGTTCCCTGAAGACGGCGTTCCGGCGAGAGATCCGCGTCCGCCACGATAAATCCGCGGTCCATCACATAATTCCGGATCGTCTGGATCAGAAAGCTCTTGCCGGACCCGTACTTGCCGACAATGAACCGGAAGGACGCGCCTCCCTCTGAAATAATGTCCACGTCATGCAAAAGCGCAGCGATCTCGTTCTTCCTTCCGACGGCGATATAAGGCAGTCCGATTCTCGGAACCACGCCGCCCTTCAGAGAATTCAGAACCGTCTGTGCGATTCGCTTCGGTACTTTTCTATGTTCCTCATTCATAACCCTTTTCTCCCAACACCTGTATTCTCATCATCTGGCTGTACATGGCACACCCGCATACCCATCACCCAGTCACTCACGACGCACCCGCATGCTCATCACCCAGCCGTACATGGCCCCTACATGCTCAGAGCCTGATCTCCTCCAGCACCTGAAGAAGATCTTCCCTGTAATCCTCAACAATACGGATCTTGGCACCGTCGCATTCGAGGACATTGTCGCCGATTTCATCAAAAAACGCCTCATTGACAGCATCCGTAACAACAGAAGGCATCAGATGATTTTCCCTTACCACATCGTTCACGGAAATCCCATCAAGAAGCAGAAGCAGAATCCGGCGGTACACGCTGTCTGTATTCGTACGCGCCGCAGTCGCCTCTATATCCGAAGATCTGTTCGTCCGCGCCGCAGTTGCCTCTGTATCCGATTCACCTGAGGTCTCCGGCTCCCGGCTCTCTGTATCATGTGTGCATGAGATCTTCGGCTCCCGGCTCTCTGTATCATATGTGCATGAGATCTCCGGCTCCCGGCTCTCTTCTGTCTCCTCTTCGGTCAGGAGACTGTCCCTCGTGATCGCGGCATCCTCCCGAATCTGATCGAGTCCGGAATAATCAATGTCAATCACCGGCATTGCTGCCCTGCGTTCCTCCACCTGCATCTCCTGCAGCGCGGCTTCGATGTGCGGAACCGCCCATTCCTCGTCTTTTCTTTCCTGAAGATAATGTCCCGTCTTGAGATATCTGCGAAAAATCCGGTCCGCGGCCCGAAGCAGGGACCGAAGCCAGTCCGGATGAAAATTCAAGCCTCCGTACCGTTCTTCCTGCCACTTCCCGCCCCGCAAATGATAGGATCTGCATGCATCCAGAATAAAATCTGTGTCCGGAGCCTCGGATTCCTCCCAGTATACCGCATTTGAGAGCGGGTGCCACGGATAACATTTCCGTTCGCCGAAACAGACCGTGAAGATATCTCTTCCGTTGTCCTCAAAATGTTCAGAGAGATACTTCCACACACCCGTGAAGAGATGAATGGCCCGTTCTCTGTCCCGGGTCAGAACAGAGGATTTTTCGATCATACCGCCGGTGAACCGGCTCAGCGCATGAAAAATTTTCTCCTCTGTATACTCCGCCGGATTTCTAAGGGCAGCAAGGGAATAATCGAAATCCAGAGCCTCCGGACTGGCATACGGGAGAACCATTTCTGAAGGAAGACCGTGAAGAACCGCATACTCAAACATCCATCGGCGGATATTTTTCCGCATGCCGGGATCACCGATGCCGGAATCCACGTAATTCTCTTCAAAGACTTTCATCTTCTGAAGCACATCATCCGCTGATGATGCGCCGATGCCGCACAGAAGCTCATACAGGTACATATATGCCAGAGATGTGGAAATCGGGCGGTAAATTCCGTTTCGTATCCCGGTTCTCCACGTGAAGTATCCGCGGAGCTGGCGGATATTCAAGTCATGATAGGTCGTGAAATAGCGATGGAAATCCCCTTGCCAGGGAAAATCATCCTCGTACTGTTCCATGAACCTTCCCTGGAGGCAGAACATCCTGGCGCGATGCGCCGGCGAACCGTCGCCGAATTCATACAAACGGATCATTTGAAGAATCGGTTCGGGAACATCAAGAGAATGTTCTCCCGGTATGATTGAGGAACTCCGTTTCGTGTCCACATTCCGTTTCAGGACCACGTCCCGTCCTGCAGACACATCCCGTTCCGCGGCCGCGTCCCGATCGTCTGCTGTTTTCTTTTGAGGGAAAGCCGCGGAATGGCCTCCCGCAAACGGAAGCGGAGTATCCCGGTATACTTCATCCCCCTGCTCTCTCCCGTCCTCTCTGTTGTCCACCACAATGCAGGCAGTTAAGTCCGACTTTTCCATAGCACGCCTTTCTCCGATGATCTCTCTTTCGAATACATCCATTATATCAGCTGCAATCCCGAAGGACAAATTCGCGGCAGAGGTTTTGAATTTTGGCACTGTTCATCACCAATTCTTGCCGTATCAGCAGTGTGTGAACAGTAGAAAATTTTGAGTTTTTCATTGGATCTGTTATGAGGTATGATAATGAGATGATAAATGTTCAGCACATCGAGAGAACCACAGCTTCTCGAAATTGAAGGCTGAATCGTTTCTCCACTCGAAGTTGCGTTACTGAATCGTTTCTTCACTCGAAATTGCGTTACTGAATCGTTTCTTCAAATGTAAGAATAAGACACCAAACAGAAAGAAGGAGCAGGGAATATGTGCACACGATTTTTCATTGAGCCGTCTGAAGAGATGGATGCATACACAGAAGCGGCAGGAAACACGGCTCTCCTGCACAAAATGACCGACACGCTTGGCAGGGAATTCAAGACATCCGGAGAAATCCGTCCGACCGATATTGCCGCCGTCATCGCCCCATCCTCCTCTGAAGAAAAGACGGTGTATCCCATGGTTTGGGGATATCATATCCCCGGCGTGAAGGGGCCCGTGGTAAACGCCAGGATCGAATCCGCCAGAGACAAGGCTTCCTTTTCCTCTGACTGGAGACGGCACCGCTGCATCATCCCGGCATCCTGTTATTTCGAATGGGAGCATATCAGAATGCCAGACGGGCGGGTGAAAACCGGGGAAAAATATGCAATCCGTCCCAGGTCATCCGGCCTCACCTTCCTTGCAGGTCTGTACCGCATCGAAGAGAGCCGCGGCCTGAAGTATCCGGTTTTCACTGTTCTTACCAGAGAGCCGACCGCGGAACTGGCGCGTATTCACAACCGCATGCCTGTTATTCTTCCGCGCGAGGCAATTGACGACTGGATTCGACCGGACGCAGATCCGGATAAGATTGCCTCGAATATGCCCGAAGATATGATTGTCAAAAAGGCCGCATCAGTCACCTGGTGACAGAATCCTCGGATCCGTGATCCCCCTGCTCTTCCGGTCTGATATTCTCCGGTCTGCCCGGATCACTCTGCTCCCATGTTCTCTCACTGATAATGTATCTCGGCCGGTGCTTTGCCTCCAGATAGGTCTTCCCGACATACTCTCCGATAATTCCAAGGCTCAGGAGCTGGATTCCGCCGAGAAAGCAGACAATGCAGACGATCGATGCCCATCCGGCTACCGTCTTTCCGGTCACAGCCAATGCGATGGCCCACAGAATCCCGATAAAACCGATAACGCTTACTGCCACACCAACCCCGCAGATAATCGAGATCGGTTTGGTAGAGAGACTCGTGATGCCGTCAAAGGCCAGGGCAAGCATCTTCTTCAGCGGGTAGTGGCTCTTCCCGGCCATCCGCTCATGGCGTTCGTAATATACGGAGGTGCTCTTAAAACCGACGAGCGGGAACATGCCGCGCAGGAAGATATTCACTTCCTTAAAATCCGCAAAATGCTGCAGCACCCGCGAGCTGACGAGACGGTAATCCGCATGGTTATATATCACCTCGGCACCCATGGCATTCAGGAAGCGGTAAAATCCCTGCGCCGTATTGCGTTTGAACCAGGTATCCGTCTCGCGGCTGGACCGTACACCGTAGACGATCTCGCAGCCTTTCCCGTATTCGTCAACCATACGCCCCATCGCCCGGATATCATCCTGGCCGTCACAGTCTATGGAAATCGTGATATCGCACCGGTCCTTTGCCTCCATCAGCCCTGCGAGAACCGCATTCTGATGTCCCCTGTTTCGTGACTGCTCGATCCCGATATAGTGCTCGTCCTGACGGGATAAGGAGGTGATCAGCTCCCATGTCCGGTCCCCGGAACCATCATTCACAAACAGGATTCTGCTGTCCGGACTGATCTTTTCTTCATGAATCATATCCTGAAGCTCTTTCAGAAACAGCGGTGCCGTTACCGGAAGGACTTCCTCTTCATTGTAGCAGGGGATGATAACCCACAATCTCGGTTGATTTTTCATCTCTTCCTCTTTTCCTTACTATATGCACAGACGCGCCTGTGCATCAAACCGACATATGCACAATTTTCACATCCGACTGGGTTGCTGTTCATGCGCCACTAAAGCGGCAAAGATTTTACAGTCCCTTTGCCGGAGCATTACTGGCTGTTTAAAGTTTTATCCGTGAATTCTTCATGAACCGGATAGCGAGGACTGTCTGACGAAGGCGCTCGCGCCTGAGGAGTTCCGCAGCTTCATAAAACCAGGATAAAACTTTACTACAGCCAGTTTGCGAACGGCAACAGGACTGTAAAATCCTTGCCGTGTAGAGTTGGGTGTAACAGTAACCCGACTGGTCGCAGCACAAAGTATATAACAGACATGACCACAGAGTAAACAACAGGCAATCATCTGTGCTTACCCATTTCCGCGGCTCACCCGGATCAGAAGATCCCCGGCATGTCTTTTTCCCTTGACAAAGCAGTCTCCCTTATATTCACTCATCACATAGCAAAGTCTCGTTCCGAAGCGGACAGAGGACTGCAGACCGTCTTCACTTTTTCCTTCTGCAGACAGGTTGGTGATAATGATACGGAAGGGCTCATCCTTCCCGGGATAAACGGTCTGAAAGGCCAAAGTGATGCTTCCGTTCTCAATCCTGTCGGCGTTTACCGTCTCGTCCGCGATGACATCTTCGGATTGATATGCGGCGGAGTCGGCATCCTCTTCGGAATCGCCGGCTGCTACAAGGATCCGGTACTGATCTTCCGAATTACCGCCGCCGGCTGATTTTGCACGGATCCGGATGGTATCAAACGCCTCAGAGGGATAAAAACTCTGCGTCAGTGTCTGTCCCTCCGGAACGCTGACCCAGTCGGCCAGGGCCGTGCTGTCACACACGATCGAAGGTACATCGTAAAAGCCCGATTCTGCTGTAACGAAATACTTCTGAACCAGTCCCACGCCGGTGACCGCCAGCAGAACTGCCAGCACGATTCGACGCGCTGTCCATGCGGAAGACGGCGCATCCCGATATCCGTGCTCCTGCATCCGGCAGACCTTTTCCCAGGCGGGCAGACTGACCAGAATCAGAAAAGGCAGAAAGGGGTAGCTGTAAACCGGTTTTCCTTCCCAGAAGGTGTAGAAAATGAAGCCGCCCAGCAGAGTGACGACAGATACCTGAAACATAAAACCGGCAGCCCCATCCGCGTATCCTGAATTTTCTGACCGGGAAGCGCCGGCATCGCATTCTGATTTTTCTGAACAGGAAGCGCCGGCACGCCCGGATTTTCTGCCAGAGATGAGCCGGATCAGAACCCCCGCAAATGCCATGAAAAGCAGAACTATGCGATACGCCTGACACCACAGACTTACAATTCCGGCGCCGGGTCCGTTCAGCAGCTGATACAGCCACGGAAGACTGTTCTCCGACTCCGTGCTGCGGGTGGTATACTCAGCGGTTCCGTCCGACCATGTCAACCCTGTTTTTTCCAGATAATGCCTGATATTGCCCGCCATGCCGCGGTCTCTCAGAATTTCCCGGATCGCAGCAATATCCGTCTCCGTATTCTCTTCCACCGTGTACATGCGGCGGTTATAATTCATATCCCTGGAATTCACCCGTCCGGTATCCGAGGCGCCAAGCAGAAGCCAGTATACGGTCGGAAATTCTGTGTCCGTCACCGGATCCAGCCGAAGGGATGCGCTGCGGATCGCTGAAGAGGTCCCTGCCATCAGAAGCACCGCCAGGGCAGCGGGGATTATTTTTCTCACGATTTTCCCCAATTTCCGGTGTGTTCGGATCCTGCGGCCTCCCCTTTTATTGAAAACAGAAATTTGTGAGACAGTCGAGGGCTGTCCCTTACCGGAAGATAATTTATCAGAACTGCCATCTGACTTCTCGGAGCCGGAAGCGGATTTCTCTGAGCCGGATGATGATTTCTCCGAATCGAAGTCGTTTTTTTCTGATCCGGAGGAGGATTTTTCCGAGTCGTAAACGGATTTCTCTGAGCCGGACGAGGATTGTCCGGTTCGGAAGAAGATCTTCCGAACACACGCGCACCCGGCGCACAGAATCAGCGCAATGACCGGGAATATAGCTGTCGGACGGAAATAGTACGCGACTGCAGCGGTCAGCCCGATTACGAGAATCTCCGCGAAATGTATGGCTCTGCCGTCCTTTCCCTTCAGAAGCGCGGCCGTCATCCAGACGCTCAGCATCATCAGCGGCAGGCTGAGCGTGCAAGTATACGGCCAGCATATCAGAAGAACATTCAGCGGATTGAGTACGCTCAGCAGAAAAATCTTCAGAGCCGCCTTCGGTCCCTTCAGAAGAAAGACCGTCCGGCATGTCATGAGAATCCCCAGATCCACGGCAGCCACATTAAGCACGGCAAATACCGTGCGGTATGCATGAATATGCAAAAACATACAGGCCCTGAAGACCTGCACGCAGAAGATCAGGTAGAGATCATTGTTTCCGTATTTGGCAAAATAGGTGGATTTTGTATAGTCCACAGTTTGATGAACGCCCCGGGCAATGGCAAGCGCCTGATCCTGAACCTCAAAGGCGTCCGTATTCTGGATGGTATGCAGACCGAGAGCGACAAACAGCTGCATCAGCAGAAAAACGCCGCCAAGAATCAGGAAAATCCGCACCCTTTTCCTGTGTCCGGCACAGTCCATCTGTCTGAATGCCAGGATCACGAACGCAAACAGCAGCAGGATCAGGGCAACAAGAAAGACACGGATTTCCACAGGCGACCATGTCTCCGGGAATCGCTGAACCAGTCCCGGAACAGCCACGTCCGACAGTCCCCCTCCGAAACCAATGATGATCGAAAATAATAGCGCAATCCCCAGCATACATGCGGTGATGCCTGAGAACACAGCAGAAAGAATACGTCCTGATTGCTTCATCAAAATCTACCCTCTTCCGGAATAGCAGTCTACGCAATCTAATACTGGCACATTGCACTATTTTGTCAAGTAAATTTTGTGTAACTCATACGAAAAACCGATCCTTTTTGCGCCGTCTCCGTCCAAGAAAAAAGCACCCGACTTTTATCAGGTGCTTAATAATCTGAATTTAATTACTTAGATCTGCTTATACATTTTCTGTTCATCGGGGTAATGATATGGCCGCACTCCAAAAGCATATGCAACGTGTACAGAATCAAAGTATATTTCTTTCACTTCCCCATTAACAGCTGAACCAATTCTTCACCACCCTTATAAATATCAATGGCACCCGAATCTCTGCTTCTGTCACGGAATGCCGGATACAGAAATCCGAAGTCCGGCGATGCGACATGATAATCACCATCTACTCTTCCTACAGTCCAGATAATGAAATCGTAAATTTCCTCGGATTCATATTCGTATGCATCGTCGCTTCCCTTTACCGGCACATCATATACACCGTGAAAGACGTCTATGGCGTATCTTCCATGTAATTGACAGGCTCCGATCATCCGCTCATAAAATGTCTCCATTAAGACATCATTCTTCAAACCACAGGCGACGATCAGATTCAGCATCTTCCACATGGTCTGTCCGCTGAATGCCTCTTCAGGGAAGCAATATTCCTTCACCTCTGCATTTGTCTTCGCGAAAGGAACTGCCTTCGCAAGTGCCAGATTCGTGGTCTTATCCGCTGCCTTGAGATTCAGAAAATTCACATTGAACGTATCGTCAAGTTCTCCCTCTTTATCCGTGTAGCACCCTGCGAGTCTTGTCATACAGTTCCGGCTGAGTGTCATCCGACGCGTCAGCTCCAGCATATCATTTCGGTTGATAAGGCGTGTTTTGTAATTCATGACGCTTGCATCCTCCGTCTTGCTTAATGATCTTTTGTTCGCCGTAGTTCACACCGGAGGTAATAAATGCTTTTTTCGATATTCTGTTACTTCAGCAGCATCTTGAGAGGAACATTATCTCCGATTCGCTTCCAGCTGCCATTCCCATCAAATGCCGTCCCGTTCAGGAACTCGCCTGCTCCGCTCTGGGAATCGAAGAGGACGTCCTCCTGCAGCACGCGGTCTATGATCTTTCCCTCGGAGATCAGTTTGTCTCTGTACGCTTTCACCCGATCCGCTGAACTGAAATGGTCGGATACATCTGTGGAAATCCTGGAGCCGGATTTCAGAACGGCTTTTCTCTTCTTCGTATCTCCCGTGTGGATCATAATCTCCACTGTTCCATCCACATCGCGCTTTGAATTCCTGAAGTAGAATGTCGCGGTGTCAGCCGGAGATGCAGGCGCTGCTGCGGCAGAGCCAGGAGTCATAGCGCTTCCCGCCGGGAATACACCATTCGGGAACAGATCAATATAATCAGTCATATCGGCCAGATACTGATCGCATGTAGAAATCTGAATCGCGCCGAGCTTGTAATGAGACTTGCGGAATGACGCATTACAGTTTTTTTGCGCCGGAGTCGTCGTCAGGCATTTACTGAAATGATTATGCGCATACTCGCACATTGCATTTTCCATATAAAGAAGCTCATTGTTGCCGAGAGTTTTATCATCTACTACAAATCCAACGACTGTATGCCAAAGCCTGTCAATCTGTCCAGAATGAGTATTCATAATACGGCTGCCAACGGTAGACAGGCCGCTTTCTCCCACATATACCTCGTCGGTTCCGATAAGCAGAAAATAAATTCCGGCACCTTCAAGCTCATTGCAATAATCTGAAACTTCACCCTTTTTCGCACGAACGACAGACACTGTCGATCCACTCGTCATAACGATTGGGCCATCGTAACTTCCATCTGTGAGACTGATACGTACATTCTTCATATTGCATTTCCCTTTTGCACCAAACGGCAGCAGCGACAGTATAATGGTTCTGCCACACAAATACTTTGCATTCGGCTGTGGCTCGCTGTTCGCGTAAATATAAGGAGTACAGAGCGTCTCGCTGCTCCATACTCCACAATACCGCTCCCGTAAAAATGTTTGAATTATTTGAATTCAGTGTACCATAAATGAAAGTTACATTCCATGGCCAATTATCATATAAAGCCTCGATTCAATCTAGTAATCAATATCCAACAAAAACCAGAGCGCCACTATTTGGTGATGTTCTGGTCTATTGGAAAAATACTTCTGACTATGATCAGGAATTTATTTCAGGATTCATAAAATACAGGGATTATCTGAGAGCAATCCGCAATGTATGTTTTAATTTGCGGATACAAGACTATAATGGTTCCATAATTGAAGACACTTTTGAGAGACAGTTTTTAATGAATCTGGTATGCTAGAAATAACCAACATGGAGGATTCATATCATGTCTCGTACAAGAAGAAATTTCACAGCTAAATTCAAAACCGACCTTGTTCTGGAAGTCCTGAAGGGCGAAAAGGAACTGAATGTTATCGCCACAGAGCACGACATTCAACCCAATCTCCTTCGAAATTGGAAGAAAGAATTCTTGGAAAAAGCATCCATTGTCTTCGATGAATCCCGAGAGGAGAATCTCAAAGAGAAGCTCAGCGAAGAACGGAAGGAGAAAGCAGCTTATGCCAAGAAAGTTGGCCAGCTCACCATGCAGGTGGACTGGTTGAAAAAAAAATCTGAAGAAGTCCTTGGACCTGACTACGAGAGTAAATATAGTCCGAAGCCTCCTTTCGAAGACTGAGAAACCGGAAATTCCTATCCGCACAGCGGCTGATCTATGTAGTATCAACCGAACAAGCATCTACTACGCCGGCCGTCCTACATCGGATACTGAATTGGAGTGCAAGGGCATTATTGACCGCCTTCACACAGATAACCCCACTTGGGGAGCTCGCCAGATGTCTGCACAGCTGAAGCAGCGCGGATATCGGATTGGCCGGAAAAAGGCCAGACACTGGATGACAGAAATGGCGATAGATCCGATCTATCCGAAGCCAAACCTCTCAAAGTGCCTGCAAAGAGCGGCTGTTGTGCCCTATCTTCTTCGCAATGCGGAGATTGTAAGACCAAATCAGGCGTGGTCTATTGATATAACCTACATCAAGCTGAAACACGGATTCTTGTATCTGACAGCCATTATCGACTGGTACAGTCGTTGCATTGTTGGATGGGAGCTCGATGATACCCTCGACACCAGAGCTTGTATCGTGGCTTGCGAAAAAGCATTCCGTGTAGCAAAGCCGGAAATCCTGAATTCAGATCAGGGATGTCAGTTCACCAGTCAGGAGTACAAGAATTTCCTGAAAGGGAATAATATCCGTCAGAGTATGGACGGCAAGAGCCGCTGGGCAGATAATATCAAGATTGAACGCTGGTTCCGGTCCTTCAAGTACGAAGAGGCTTATCTGACAGAGTGGAACAACATCAAGGAGGCTCGGGCGGCGATCAGTAGGTATATCTATAACTACAATTTTGAACGATGCCATTCTGCTATCGGGAATGTTCCGCCTGCTACCGTCTACTATCCGGTGCTCCTGTATGAAGCAGCTCGAGAAGCAGCCTGATCAACAAGCAACCTGGGGGTATCCACATCCCCCTTCACTATAGCTATCGATTCATTATAATAAGCTCAGATTTCTGTCTTGACAACTGACCCATTATAATGTAAGTACAAGTTCGAAGCCTATGAACGTGTTGATAAAATTCCATTTACCCTATCCCACTTTTCCCACATGGCATACAGCCCGTAGGTCCCGAGTTTTTGATGCAGGATAATACCTTCTGATTCTCCGAGCCCGGAATCAGCAAAAGATTGAACTCCTTCCAGACATATTTCTCCTTCCCGTCATCCGTCGGCAGGAGTACACGGAAATAGTCGCGCTCCACCCCATCTGAAGTCTGCAAAATGCGTTCAATCATCGTATCCGGATTCGCAAATGCCCAGTAACGTTCCCGATCCTCCGGATAAATCGAATGCTTGCAAAATCGCCGCAGGCCTTCCCGGAGCGGATCATGGTCTCGGAAACCGCCCTCAATGCCGAAATTATTGATCAGATTATCCGCAGTATCCAATTCAGGATTCAGCACATGAACATCATCAAACAGAAGCACAATATCAGACAGCGACTTACTGAGCACATCTCCGATCTTCTGGGTCCGATCCTTTGTCACATTTATCATGGAGAACAGAAAAATGCACCGGTTCTCCTGCTTTGCAATCAGCTTCCCATCCATTCGGACAAAACAGGAATTGTCCGAGATATACATCGTTACGTTTTCTCCGGATTGTATCACATGATTGTAGAATTCCAGCAACTTTACGTGGAGAGGGTTGTTCCGGACATTAAAGACAAATTCCGAATCCTCCCTGTGTGCCCGACCAATACTGCGAAGCTGTTCCCTTTCATTCGCATTGATGAAAAGATAATGAATCTGGTCCTCTGCCATGTCATACTCCATGATTGCACGGGGAATTTCATTATTAATCACAAAAGCATCCGCCTGATCATAAAAGCTTTTCCATTCAATCGTCTCGGCCGGCATCCCCATATTCAGAAGATACTCCTCCATCTTCTCACCGGAGAGAGGCTTTGAAAAATAATATCCCTGCATCATATCGCAGCCAATTTCTCTGAGAAAGCGAACATGCTCCTCCGTCTCCACGCCTTCCGCCAACGTGCGAATACCGAGATTTTTTGCCATATTGACTGCACTGCGCATGATTTCCATCGAAGTACGCGTAAAGGACTTCAAAAATCCCATATCGAGCTTAATCAGGTCGAGAGTATAATCATTCATAAAAATCAGTGAAGAATAGCCGCTTCCAAAATCATCCATCCAGACGGAAAAGCCAGCGCGGCGCAGTTCTTTCACGACCCGCGTCATCTCTTCCTTATCGCGCACCAGCAGACTTTCGGTCAACTCCAGCTCAATCAATTCTCTCGAAACGCCATACTTGTCCGTGATCTCTCCCGCATAGGAGACCATGTCCATATTGTCGAAATCCTGCCGTGACAGATTCACTGAAATCGGTCCGACCGGCAGTCCGGCATCCATACGTTCCCGCTGCAACCGAACCGCCTCCCTCAGCATGAAGCAATCCAGCTTGTAGATCAGCCCCTTCTCTTCCAGCGCAGGTACAAAGGTATCCGGCATAATGCACCCATAATTCGGATCGATCCACCGTGCCAGCGCCTCCGCCCCGGCAATGCTGTTCGTAATGGTTCGGACAATCGGCTGATAATAAGGAATAACCCACCCTTTGTCCAATGCCTCCTCCAGATGAGAGACAATATAAGCCTTCCGTTCCGATGATTTCAGATTCCTCTCCACGTTTCTTGCCTTTTCCTTATGAAAATTCCCTGTCCAAAAGCAGTGTTTAACATAGTTGATTATACCCCTGAAAAAAAATCAATACCACATTTTTTTATAACATGTCTTTTCGAACCTTCTTTTCTCTTCTTACTTAAGCCTTTTCTGAATCCTCCTCGTTTTTTAGCGGACGAGCTATCAGAAATGTCCTATCACACTCACTTTGAAGAGCCGGTTTTATCACCTGTTCTTTTCCTGCACAACCAAAAAGCACCTGCTGTATCGCTACACCAGATGCTCTCACCTTTTATCGTTCTCGATGATTCTGTCCTGCACGAACCCAATCAATCATCAACAGCCTGTCCCATCAATTCTGCAGGCAGATCCCGCTTCCTTTTCTTCCTTTTTGCTCTTGAGACCGGCATCTTCCGGCTTCCTTGTCACCGTTCCGTCTTCCAGGACAAAACAAGGAATCCCGATCGACCCTGTTCCACGGACATCATCAAAGGCAGCATTTGAATCACGTAGTTTTGTGAATTCCTTCATGTTCCGCACATGAGCTCCGATATCAATAAATTGATAATCCGCATTACCCTTTATCTGCGTTTCCACAAAATTGCAATCCGGACAGCTTGGCATTCCATAAACTTTAATCATAAGATCATCCTCCTTCATTCATACACTTATACGCACGGTCGTTGGTATTTTCTACTTATAATAATAACATGGGGATTTTGATTGGGGAAGACAGTGATCTAACAGGATTTTCAGGTTCTGCTTAACGGTGCCACTGTCTCATTTATGAAGGTTGTCTATCCGATAACGGTGAATGACGAAGGCAATAATGATCCCAGAGATCTTTTCTTCTCTGAGGATTCGTGTTGCTGATTATTTGATTTTTTGTTATAGTGGGAAAGGTTCTGTGAAAGCATAACCAGGGTGCTGCCAGAAACGGTAGGCGGTTAGTCCTCCTTATGCAGGAGGGCATTTATGTCACCCTCCTGACTTTATGAATGGAGGGATGCCCATGAATGTAATAGATTTGATGACTCTCATCAAATACACTTTTACATGTATTGGAATTGGAATCGCAATTGAGCGATATTTCAAGCATAAAAAATAGCCGCCCCCGACCAAGGAATACGGCTATTTTTTAACCTATTTCGAGGATCGACCGTCTATCGGCGGCGCCCTTTTATATTTTTATCTTACTAAATTTTCAGATTTTGTCAAGTCAGCTATTACTTCACCCTAATATTCCATCCCACCTGAATGACGTTCACATTTCGAATCAGAGATGCATTCAGCTTCTAAATGACGGATACACTGGTTCCGCACCTTCAATGACCCACATAGATTTGCTCTTCTCTGAGGGTACTGATCATCGTTCACAATCAGCAACAGCTTTCACGAAAATATAAATCTTGAACTCATTGATCCCATTAAGGAAGTCACATACAATAGAAAACAAATCCGGTTTTTGACAATATCAATAATTGCCAAGATTGGTCAAAATTGAAGTACATAATTTTGATGATGATGCACCTGCTGGCTATGACAATGCATCTACACACTATGTTTAAAAAGCAAAAGAAGCTGATGGAAGTTCGAAAGGATCTCATGGAAATTCGATAATGACAGAAGATTATATCGGGGGTATAATTGTCAGGTACAGACATTTGATATATTGTTCAATGAGATCCGCCGTATCGTTTTCTTGTATTTACGGCACTGTACGTGCAGCATATGTATATGAATGGCATCTTACATATCGATGACTTATGTATTTTGGTATAAGGAGAATTTTGGATGGCACAGGCAGATCAGGAGAAAGTAATCGTCATTGACTTTGGCGGTCAGTACAATCAGCTTGTCGCGCGGCGGGTGCGTGAGAGCAATGTGTACTGTGAAATTTATTCCTACCGCACGCCGCTGGACCAGATCAGAGCGATGAATCCGAAGGGCATCATTCTTACCGGTGGCCCGAACAGCGTATATGAGAAGGGTGCCGCTACGGCATCGAAGGAACTCTTTGAGATGGGTATTCCGATTCTCGGTCTTTGCTACGGAGCACAGCTCATGATGTATGTCCTGGGCGGCGATGTACAGAAGGCACCGGAAAGGGAATACGGAAAGACCGAACTGATTATCGACAGGCCGGATTCCGCGGTATTCGCCGGAGTTCCGGAGAAGAGTATTGTCTGGATGAGTCACAATGACTACATCACACAGATCGCCGACGGTTTTGAAGTGATCGCACATACCGCAAACTGCCCGTACGCGGCGGTTCAGAATACCTCGAAGAACTTATATGCATTTCAATACCATCCGGAGGTCCTTCACAGCCAGTTCGGCAAGGAAATGCTTCGCAACTTCGTATGGAATGTATGCGGCTGCAAGGGTACCTGGAGAATGGACGATTTTGCGGAGAAGACGATCCGCGAGCTTCGCGAGAAAATCGGCGACGGCAAGGTTCTCTGCGGCCTGTCCGGCGGAGTGGACTCCTCTGTGGCAGCCGTTCTTCTGTCTAAGGCAATCGGCAAAAACCTTACCTGCGTATTTGTGGATCACGGTCTGCTCCGAAAGGATGAGGGCGACCTTGTCTCGAAGGTATTCGGCCCGGACGGTCCGTATGATCTGAACTTTGTCCGCGTGAATGCCGGAGAGCGTTTCTTTGCAGATTTGAAGGGTCTGACAGAGCCCGAGAAGAAGAGAAAGATCATCGGTGAAGATTTTATCCGTGTCTTTGAGGCTGAGGCAAAGAAGATCGGAAAAGTGGATTACCTTGTTCAGGGAACCATCTATCCGGACGTTGTAGAATCCGGACTGGGCGGTGAGTCCGCTACGATCAAATCTCATCACAACGTCGGCGGGCTGCCTGAATATGTTGATTTTAAGGAAATCGTGGAGCCCCTTCGTGACCTCTTCAAGGATGAAGTTCGAAAGGTCGGTCTCCACCTCGGAATTCCGGAGGAGCTGGTCATGAGACAGCCCTTCCCCGGACCGGGATTAGGCATTCGTATCATCGGGGAAGTGACGCCTGAGAAGGTTAAAATTGTTCAGGAAGCTGACGCGATCTACCGAGAAGAAATGGATAAGGCCGGAATGAATAAGGTTGCCAGTCAATATTTCGCTGCACTGACCAATATGCGGTCCGTCGGCGTCATGGGTGATGAGAGGACATACGACTATGCCATTGCTCTCCGCGCCGTAAGCACCGTTGATTTCATGACGGCCGATGCTGTGGAAATCCCATATGAGGTATTGAAGAGGGTAACGAACCGGATCGTGAACGAAGTGAACCACGTCAACAGAGTATTCTATGACATCACCTCGAAACCGCCGGGGACAATTGAGCTCGAATAATCGCACGTATCCCTGTAAACCTTGAATCTACAAGGCTTACAGGGATTTTTTGTGCGCCCGACTGGCGCACAAAAGGGGCTGCTGTATCATGTTGATACAGCAGCCCCTGCTTTTGGACGCTATGAATATCTTGCTTGAATGTCTTTCTTCGCAGATATTCGGATTATTTGATTATCCAGTGATGTTCATCGCCTCTGATCCGGAGTGATCTCCGGATTCAGGGCTGATCCGTATCAGGGCCGAATTACTTTGCCTGCTTGATGGCAGCCTGAGCTGCTGCAAGACGTGCAATCGGTACACGGAACGGTGAGCAGGATACATAGTCGAGACCGATCTCGTTGCAGAACTCAACGGAAGACGGATCTCCGCCGTGCTCGCCGCAGATACCGATCGGAAGCTGCGGGTTGGTCTCACGGCCAAGCTTAACAGCCATCTTCATCAGTTTGCCGACGCCGTCCTGATCAAGCTTAGCGAACGGATCATTCTCAAGAATCTTGTTGTCATAGTAAGACTCAAGGAACTTACCAGCATCGTCACGGGAGAAGCCGAATGTCATCTGTGTCAGATCGTTAGTACCGAAGCAGAAGAACTCAGCTTCCTTAGCGATCTCGTCAGCAGTAAGAGCAGCTCTCGGGATCTCGATCATGGTGCCGACCTTGTACTTCATGTCAGATCCTGCAGCCTTGATCTCGGCATCAGCGGTCTCAACGATGATGTCCTTAACGAACTTCATCTCTTTCACGATACCAACAAGCGGAACCTCGATCTCCGGCTCAATGGTCCAGTCCTTATGAGCGTTCTGAACCTTGATGGCAGCGCGGATTACAGCCTTTGTCTGCATAACCGCGATTTCCGGATAGGTGATCGGCAGACGGCATCCACGATGACCCATCATCGGGTTTGCCTCAACCAGTCCGGCGATTACAGCCTTAACCTGATCTACGGTCTTTCCGGTGTCATCAGCAACCTTCTTGATATCCTCTTCTGTCTTCGGAACGAACTCATGAAGCGGCGGATCCAGGAAACGAATGGTTACCGGGTCTCCCTCCATAGCCTCGAAGAGCTGCTCGAAGTCTCCCTGCTGAAGCGGAAGGATCTTGTCGAGTGCTTTCTCACGATCCTCTTTGTTGTCAGCAACGATCATCTCACGAATAGCATCGATTCTGTTGCCTGCGAAGAACATATGCTCTGTACGGCACAGACCGATTCCCTCAGCGCCGAGCTCACGAGCCTTCTTTGCGTCAGTCGGAGTATCAGCGTTTGTGCGAACCTTCATGGTTCTGAACTCATCTGCCCAGGACATCAGCTTTGCGAAGTCCTCATCCTCAACTGCGCCTTCCTGAACCTCAAGAGCGCCGTCATAGATATTTCCGGTGGAACCGTCGAAGGAAATCACATCTCCCTCATGATAGGTCTTTCCGCCAAGTGTGAAGGACTTTCCATCCTCAGCGAAGGAGATATCAGAGCATCCTGCTACGCAGCATGCGCCCATTCCACGTGCTACTACTGCCGCATGGGATGTCATTCCGCCGCGGGCGGTCAGAATACCCTGAGCAGCCTTCATTCCCTCGATATCCTCCGGAGAAGTCTCCAGACGTACCAGAACTACCTTCTCTCCGTCCTTAGCTGCGTTCTTCGCTTCCTCAGCGGTGAAGACAATCTTACCGCAGGCAGCGCCAGGAGCAGCCGGAAGTCCCTTTCCGATCTGAGTCGCGTTCTTTACAACGGACTTGGAGAAGGAACCGTGAAGCAGGGTATCCAGGTTACGCGGATCAACGTCAAGAACTGCTTTCTTCTTGTCAATCTTGCCTTCTGCAACAAGGTCGCAGGCGATCTTCAGAGCCGCCTTTGCGGTTCTCTTGCCATTACGGCACTGCAGCATGTAAAGCTTTCCATCCTCGATGGTGAACTCCATATCCTGCATGTCTCTGTAGTGATCTTCCAGTTTGTTGGAGATGGCGATCAGCTCATCGTAGATCTTCGGCAGTTTTACCTTGATCTCATCGATCTTCATAGGTGTACGCGCACCGGAAACTACGTCCTCGCCCTGAGCGTTCATCAGAACCTCAGCGTAGAACTTGTTCTCACCGGTTGCAGGATCACGGGAGAATGCAACACCAGAACCGGAGGTCGGTCCCATGTTACCGAATGCCATCATCTGTACGTTAACAGCGGTTCCCCAGGAATACGGGATATCGTTGTCACGACGATATACGTTTGCACGCGGGTTGTCCCAGGAACGGAATACGGCTTTTACAGCCTCAACCAGCTGCTCTTTAGCGTCTGTCGGGAAGTCCTTGCCGATCTTCTCGTTGTAAAGCACCTTGTACTGCTTTACAAGATCCTGCAGATCCTCTGTTGTCAGATCTACATCGTCCTTAACGCCCTTTTCTGCTTTCTTCTTGTCAATGAGCTTCTCAAAGAGGCTCTTCGGAACTTCCATAACTACATCAGAGAACATCTGGATGAATCTTCTGTAGCAGTCCCATGCCCAGCGAGGATTTCCGGACTTTTTGGCCATTGTCTCAACGACCTGCTCATTCAGGCCGAGGTTCAGGATGGTGTCCATCATACCCGGCATAGATGCGCGCGCACCGGAACGAACGGATACAAGCAGCGGATTCTCTACATCACCGAATTTCTTGCCGGTGATCTCCTCCATCTTACCCATGTACTCTCTGATCTGTCCGAGGATCTCGTCATTGATCTGACGGCCGTCCTCATAGTACTGGGTACAAGCTTCTGTAGTAATGGTAAATCCCTGCGGAACCGGAAGTCCCAGATTCGTCATCTCAGCAAGGTTAGCGCCCTTACCACCGAGCAGCTCACGCATATCTTTATTGCCTTCGCTGAACAGGTAGACCCATTTTCTAGCCATTTACTTATTTCCTCCTAATGAAAATTGATGATAAAGTTACTTCATATGTCCCATTTGCAGGGGCACTACTTAACGAATATATTTTACATGGCAAATAGCAGGTAGTCAAGGTTGAAAACCCGCTCCTGCCCGTTTGCCGCCGCAGTTTCTCTACTGTTAACGCAAAGAACTGCCGTTCTTAAAAAGCAACACAAACTGTATAAGCTACGCGCCGCTCCGCACTTCGTGCTCTCGCGTCGCTACACGCAGACCGACTTCGTCGGTCGCCGCGGCGTTCGCCTCACCGCTTCACACTCCGTGTGAGCGGATGCGGCTCACTGCTCGCGCATATTCGGATTTCGCGCATCCGCGCTTCTTCCTCATACCTGTTGCCTTCGAAATCGCATTCAGACTCTTACGCTCGCTTCGCGTGCGGCGAGTCCTGTCTGCGTTTTCGAAGAGCTAATACAGTAACATCACTTACTGTAATTCACGATGTCGCCGAAATCCGGTTTCAGGGAAGCGCCGCCTACAAGTCCGCCGTCGATGTCCTCTTTTGCGAAGAGCTCCGCAGCGTTTGCCGGCTTTACAGATCCGCCGTAGAGAATACGGATCTCCTCTGCTACCTCTGCTCCGTAAAGCTCACGGATCAGATCACGGATGCCCTTGCAGACTTCCTCAGCCTGATCGGATGTCGCGGTCTTGCCGGTTCCGATTGCCCAGATCGGCTCATAAGCGATGATCGCTGTCTTTGCCTGATCTGCGGTCAGATCCTGGAATCCCACCTTAACCTGCTGACGGATCCAGTCCATAGTGATGCCCTGCTCTCTCTGTGTCAGAGACTCGCCGCAGCACATTACCGGGATCAGATTGTGCTCAAAGGCTTTCTTCATCTTCTTGTTGACATCCTCGGATGTCTCACCGAAGTAGTCTCTTCTCTCGGAATGTCCGAGGATTACGTATTTCGCGCCTGCATCAACAAGCATCGCCGGGGAAATCTCTCCCGTGTACGCGCCGCTCTCCTCAAAATACATGTTCTCGGCACCGATCTGGATGTTGGATCCTGCGGCTGCTTCTACGGCCGCCGGAATATCGACTGCCGGAACGCAGAGCAGAACGTCTACGCTGTCGGACGCGCATGTCTTTTTCATCTCGGCGATAAGTGCCTTCGTCTCGGAAGGTGTCTTGTTCATCTTCCAGTTGCCTGCTGCCAGAATTCTTCTTGCCATGATAGTGGCCTCCTTATAAAATAATACAACCTGTCTGCGTTTTCCGTATTACATACTGTATAAGCCCCGCGTCACTGCGCTGCTTCGCAGCTTCCGTGCCGCCAACAGGTATGAGCACTTCCGTGCCGCTTACGCGTCCCTTCGTGCTCATACCTGTTGCCTTCGAAAACGCATCCATTCTCTTACGCGCGCTTCGCGTGCGGCGAGCCTGTCTGCGTTTTCGAAGAGCTTATAAAGTACTTATTTATCGTTTGCTGCTGCTACGCCCGGGAGCTCCTTGCCCTCGAGGAATTCAAGAGACGCGCCGCCGCCGGTGGAGATATGGCTCATCTTGTCGCCGTATCCGAGCTGGTTTACAGCTGCCGCGGAATCTCCGCCGCCGATGATTGTGGTAGCGTCTGTCTCTGCAAGTGCCGCAGCAACTGCCTTTGTTCCGGCTGCGAGGATCGGATTCTCAAATACACCCATCGGTCCGTTCCATACGACGGTCTTTGCAGTCTTCACAGCATCGCTGTACAGTGCGATGGTCTTCGGTCCGATATCCGCGCCCTCTTTGTCCGCCGGAATTTTATCGGAATCTACAACCTCCGTATCGATCGGAGCATCGATCGGGTTCGGGAATTCGTCGATTACAACGGTATCAATCGGAAGCAGGAGCTTCTTGCCGAGCTTTTCTGCTTTGTCCATCATCTCCTTGCAGTAGTCGATCTTCGTCTCGTCAAGAAGAGATTTTCCGATTTCATATCCCTTTGCCTTCAGGAAGGTGTATGCCATTCCTCCGCCGATGATCAGAGTGTCGCATTTCTCCAGCAGGTTGTTGATTACATTCAGCTTGTCCGCAACCTTAGCGCCGCCGAGGATCGCAACGAACGGACGAACCGGGTTCTCAACCGCGTTGCCGAGGAAGGCGATCTCCTTCTCCATCAGGTATCCTACAACACAGGTGTCGATATACTTTGTAACACCGACATTGGAGCAATGTGCACGATGTGCGGTTCCGAACGCGTCATTTACAAATACGTCAGCGATGGATGCAAGATCCTTGGAGAACGCGTCCTCGTTCTTTGTCTCTTCCTTGCGGAAACGTGTGTTCTCAAGAAGAATAACATCTCCGTCCTTCATCTCGTTTACTGCCGCTCTGACATTGTCATCGACGACGACCGGACTCGGAACGAATTTTACTTCCTGGCCGAGCAGCTCGGACAGACGTGCCGCTACCGGCGCAAGTGTCTTCGTCTTCTTGTCTTCTTCTGTCTTTACCTTTCCGAGGTGAGAGCAGAGAATGATTTTTCCTCCGTCAGCAATCAGCTTCTTGATGGTGGGAAGTGCAGCGACCAGACGGTTCTCGTCAGTGATCTTGCCGTCCTTCAGCGGTACGTTGAAATCGCAGCGAACCAGGACTCTTTTTCCCTTTACGTTGATGTCATCAACCGTTTTCTTGTTTAATGCCATGTGTCTTATCTCCTTTTTCTTTCATTCGGCGCAGTGCGCCGCTGCCTGCAGTGAACGTTTCAATATGTAATAAAACTCATACGCCAGGTAACGTCTCCATATGCGAAAAAACTGATACGTCAGGTAATGTCTCCATATGCAAAAACTGATACGCCAGGTAACGTCTCCATATGCAAAAACTGATACGCCAGGT
Organism: uncultured eubacterium 1-6; assembly: GCA_903789595.1. GTDB lineage: Bacteria > Bacillota > Clostridia > Lachnospirales > Lachnospiraceae > Bilifractor. The sequence goes on along the minus strand of CAIFEZ010000001.1, from coordinate 135,249 downwards.
AACGTGATGATATAAAAAGATCGTATATGCCAGGAAAGGTCTCAATTTGCAAAAAGCTTATATGTCAGGAAACGATACGTGTGTGGCAGCGATACAATCATCAGCTGCCGCCCCTGCATCGATAAGATCTTATACAGCGAACGGGCCCGGCCCTTTATAGACCGGACCCGTTCAGGTCTTACGCATATAGCACAGGAATCCCTCTTACGAGAGCATTCCGTATGATCCATTCGCGTCAGATTCTGTCAATACAATTACTTGTTCAGAAGAGAACCGAAGTACTTGATTGTACGAACCATCTGGCTGGTGTAAGAATTCTCATTGTCGTACCAGGAAACAACCTGTACCAGAGTCTTGCCGTTGCCCATCGGAAGAACCTTTGTCTGGGTAGCGTCGAAGATAGATCCTGCAGTGCTGTTGATGATATCGGAAGAAACGATCTCATCGGTGTTGTACTCGAAGGACTCGGTCTCCTCTGCCTTCATCTGAGCGTTAACCTGATCTGCGGTAACCTCAGCGTCAACAACAGCGTCAAGGATTGTGGTGGAACCGGTAGCTACCGGAACACGCTGTGCAGCGCCGTTCAGCTTGCCGTTCAGCTCCGGAAGAACGCTTCCGATTGCCTTTGCAGCACCTGAAGATGCCGGAACGATGTTCTGAGCGCCTGCTCTGGATCTGCGAAGGTTGCCTTTTCTCTGCGGTCCGTCAAGGATCATCTGGTCGCCGGTGTAAGCGTGAACAGTGGTCATGAATCCGGACTCAATCGGAGCAAGGTCATTCAGAGCCTTTGCCATAGGAGCGAGGCAGTTGGTTGTGCAGGATGCAGCGGAGATGATCTGATCATCTGCTGTGATGGTCTTATGGTTTACGTTGTAAACGATCGTCTTCAGGTCATTGCCGGCCGGTGCGGAGATAACTACATGCTTAGCACCTGCTTTGATGTGTGCCATGGATTTCTCTTTGGAAGTGTAGAAACCTGTGCACTCCAGAACTACATCGATATCAAGCTCTTTCCAAGGAAGATCTGCAGCGTTCTTCTCGGCATAGATTGTGATCTTCTTGCCGTTTACGATGATTGCGTTATCTGCTGCTTCTACGGTTCCGTTGTAGCGGCCATGTGTCGTGTCATATTTCAGAAGGTATGCGAGCATCTCCGGGCTTGTAAGATCGTTGATCGCAACTACCTCATATCCCTCTGCCTGGAACATCTGACGGAATGCAAGACGGCCAATACGTCCAAAACCATTAATCGCAACTCTTACTGCCATAATAAAATTTCCTCCTAAAAAAATTGTTGTTGATTACGTTTAAAGTTTAACAACCTCGGATATATAATAACGAATATACCTCTAAAATTCAAGTACTTTTACCGGTCTCGGTCTGAATTTGTTCGGATTATCTGCTGCGCACAAAGAACGGACGGCACAGACGAAAGCCTGTCTTCGCCTCCATACTGCCGGCTGTCAGTGAAACCCCTGTCTTTCAGAGCGCCTATTCCCGAATGATGCCGCCTCCCGCGACATATCCGTCCCGATAATAGACGAGCGCCTGTCCGGGCGTCACCGCGCGGACCGGTTCCTCGAACGTGCAGGTGATTTCGTCCTCGCCCGTGCGCTTTACAAGGCAGCCGGTCCCCCTGTGATTGTACCGGATTTTTGCCAGAAAATGCTCCTCTTCTCCCATCGGAAGATCTTCGATTCCCATAAATGTCAGGTGATCTGCCTTCAGCGTGTCCGTGAAGACATCGCTGCCCGTGCCGATAACGACCTCGTTCGTCTCGGGCCGTATTTCAGTCACGAAAACTCTCTCACCCATCGGAAGGTCCAGTCCTCTTCTCTGGCCGATCGTGTAATGGATGATGCCGCGATGGCGTCCCAGAATCTTTCCGTCCTTTGTGACAAAATTGCCTTCGGGCATTTTTCTTCCGGTATCTCTTTCTATAAAGGCCGCGTAATCGCCGTCCGGCACAAAGCAGATTTCCTGGCTGTCATGCTTGTGCGCCACCGGAAGGCCGGCGCGCTCCGCGATTTCCCGGACCTCCGGCTTGCTGTAATCGCCGATCGGCATGAGAGTGCGGGACAGCTGTTCCTGCGTCAGACCGTAAAGAGCGTAGGTCTGATCCTTCGCCGCCGTCACGGAAGTCGCGATCGCGTATCTGCCGTTTTCCAGGCGCCGGATTCTCGCATAATGGCCGGTGGCGATGTAATCCGCCCCGATCTCCAGGCTGCGCTTCAGAAGCGACTCCCACTTCACATAGCGGTTGCAGGCAATGCAGGGGTTCGGCGTTCTTCCCGCAAGATACTCCGCGGTGAAATAATCAATTACTTTTTTCTGGAATACATCTTTGAAATTCATGACATAATACGGAATGCCGAGCACCTCCGCCACCCTTCTGGCGTCCTCGACGGCGCTGATGCCGCAGCATCCGCCCTCCGCCTGCATCTGGCACTCGTTTTCCTCCTGCCAGATCTGCATCGTGACTCCGATTACATGGTATCCCTGTTCCTTCAGCAGATATGCCGCGGTGGACGAATCCACGCCGCCGGACATACCGACTACCACTGTCTTTCTGTCGCTCATGTTCTCCCTGATTTCGTTTTCATTCTTCGTTCCGATTCTCTGTTCGGATCCTCTGTGCCTATTGCTGCCCACGCAGGACTCACAAGTCAAATCCCTGTGGAATCCCTGTCTTTCAAGCATGTCGTGAGCTGCTATCTGGAGTTTCTATTCTCTTTCCAAACCATTCATTCTTGTCCGGTCGCATCCCTTCTTATCCGGCATGTCCGGCAAGCGCCCGTCTGCGCCTCAGAAGTTTCATGTTTCCGCCTCTGAGGTTTTATGTTTCCGATTTTAAAGTTTCATGTTTCCTCTTTTGAGGTTTCACGCTTCCGCCTCTGGGGTCTCATGTTTCCGATTCTAATGTTCCGTTCCTGTATGCCTCGTACTTCGGCGACATGCCGCGCAGTCTCTCCACAATCTCCCGGATCGCCTCGACCGTGGTGTCGAGTTCTTCCGCCGTCGTCTCCGCGGACAGCGTCAGCCGCAGGGCTCCGTGAGCCAGGCTGTCGGAAAGTCCGATGGCCTTGAGCACATGAGACGGGCTCAGAGACCCGGAGGAGCAGGCGGAACCGCTTGACGCGCAGATCTGTCTCATGTCCAGCATAATCAGGAGGGATTCGCCCTCTACGAATTCAAAGCTGAAGTTGACGTTATTCGGGAGCCGTTCTCCTCCTTTTGCGTCTGCGGGGTCCGGTCCGTTCAGCTTCACGTTTGGCACCTCTTCCCGGATTCTGCGGATCAGATAATCCCGAAGGCGGGTCTCCTTCTCCATCTTCCGGACGAGAGTTTCCTCCGCCTTCTTCGCCGCCGCCCCAAGACCAACGATACCGGGTACATTTTCCGTGCCCGCGCGCCGGTTGTGTTCCTGTGCGCCTCCGTGCAGGAAGGAGCGGATCCCGACACCTTTACGGATATACAGAAAACCGGCTCCCTTGGGCCCGTTGAATTTATGCGCGCTCGCGCTGAGCATGTCAATATTCAGTTCGTCTACATTCATCGGAATCTGTCCAAAAGCCTGCACCGCGTCGGTATGAAAGAGAACGCCGCGGCGGCGGGCGATTTCACCGATTTCACGGATCGGTTCAATGGTTCCGATCTCATTATTGGCCGTCATGACCGAGATCAGGATTGTATCGGGACGAATCGCGGCCTCCAGCTCGCGAAGATCCACCACGCCGTCTTCATCCACATCCAGCCGCGTGATCTCCGCTCCCCGCTCCCGCTCCAGATACTCACAGGTATTCAGAATGGCCGGATGCTCGATCTTTGTTGTAATGATGTGTTTTCCCTTCTCGCTGTATGCCTCAAAAGCCGCCTTCAGCGCCCAGTTGTCCGCCTCGCTTCCGCAGGAGGTAAAATAGATCTCATCCGACCTGCATCCGATCACATGCGCTGTCTTTTCCCTTGCCGCAGTTACGGCAGCGCGGCTTTTCTGCGCGATCCCGTATATGCCGGACGGATTTCCGTAGTTCTCGGAAAAAAACGGCAGCATCTCCGCTGCCACCTCGGGATCTGTCCTGGTAGTCGCCGCATTGTCAAGATATATCATGTATACACCTCTGTTCTCCGTCTTACAGTCACCACTGTACCATTATCGATCTGCCATTATCGATCTGCTGTTATCAATCTGCCATTATCTATGTACCGCCACCGCTGCACGGCTGCGGCTGTGTGTTACTGCCGAGCTTTGTCACCGCACCATCGTCACGCATCCGGAGATTTCGACTGTCAGATTCCCTGATTCTGCATCTCACGGATGATCTGCGCATTGATTTCATCCCGGCTCTTCGCAGACGGACGGCCTTCCTGTTCTTTCTGTTCTTTTTGTTCTTTTTGTGCCGTCTGCAGCTTGTGGCTTTCCGCAACCAGCTCTGACAGCCAGACCGAATCCACTGCCTGGGCAATCGCGTCGTTGATGCGCTTCCAGACAAATTTTGATACGCAGGCATTCGCGCTGTCGCAGTCGCTTCCTTCAATTGCCGGACACGCCACCGCGTCGAGGCTTCCCTCCAGACACCGGAGAATATCGCCGACCGAAATTTCAGATGCTTTCTTGGCCAGTCGGTAGCCGCCGCCGGCTCCGCGGACGCTCAGCACGAGTCCGCCTTTTTTCAGCATACGGATCAGCTGCTCCAGATAGCTCTCGGAAATGTTCTGTCTCTGCGCAATGCTCTGTGTCGAGACCGCCCCCTCATCCTCGTGAGATGCCAGATCTATCAGCGCCCGCAGCCCGTAACGCCCTCTCGTCGATAATTTCATATAGATATCACCAAACCCTTTAATATCATCAAACCCTGATGAATCCTGATTTCCATTTCTGATGCAAAAAAGTCTACTAAATTACTACGGTTTTTCGTCCTAAGAATAGCATTGCCTGTGGCGCGCGTCAAGCATATGGAATTATTATCCTTTCACAGCACCTCTGCCGTTTTTGTGGCGCATAAGCAACGAATTATTCGACAGGAAACGCGACTTGGTGTATCATGAGTATGCTTTATGCCATATTTCAAGGGTAATTTGCGACTGCGCGTTCTTCACGCATGCATTCATTGTCACGGCGATCCCAGCCGGCGAAAGGAAGACACTATGAGCTTTACATTTATGGAAACCCTTCCCACTCCAGAGGAGCTGAAAGAACGGGTTCCGGTATCTGCGAATCTGAAGAAAATCAAGGCTGAACGGGACGAGGAAATCCGCAGGATTTTTACCGGTGAGTCCGACAGATTTCTGCTGATCATCGGCCCCTGCTCCGCAGACAGCGAGGATTCCGTCCTGGAATACATTGAGCGTCTGGCAAAGGTACAGGACAAGGTCGCGGACCGTCTGCTCCTGATCCCCAGGATCTACACCAACAAGCCCAGAACTACCGGAATGGGCTACAAGGGAATCATGCATCAGCCGAATCCGGAGGGCAAACCGGATCTCGAAGCCGGACTGATCGCCGTCCGCAATATTCATATCCATTCCATGGAACAGACGGGCCTTACCGCTGCCGATGAGATGCTCTATCCCGCAAACTGGTCCTATGTGGATGACGTTCTGTCCTATGTTGCGATCGGCGCAAGATCCGTAGAGAACCAGCAGCACCGCCTGACGGCCTCCGGCATCGAGATTCCGGTCGGGATGAAGAATCCGACCAGCGGCGACATGTCCGTCATGATCAATTCCTGCATTGCCGCGCAGCACGGACATACCTTCATCTACAGAAGCTCCGAATACAAGACCGACGGCAATCCTCTGGCGCACTGCGTTCTCCGCGGCGCGACAAACAAGCACGGAGAGTCCGTTCCGAATTATCACTTCGAAGATCTCGAGCTTCTTTTCAAGCTCTATCACGAGACAACCCTGGCGAATCCGGCAGTGATCGTGGATACCAACCACTCCAATTCCGGAAAAAAATACGACCAGCAGCCCAGGATCACAAGGGAGGTTCTGAACAGCAGAAAGTACGACCCGCGTGTACGAGAGCTGGTAAAGGGTCTGATGATCGAGAGCTATCTGGAACCCGGCTGTCAGCCGATCGGCACCGAAAACCATGTCTACGGGAAATCCATTACCGATCCGTGCCTCGGCTGGGACGAGACCGAGCGGCTGATCTACGAAGTTGCCGCGTTATGCTGAGCCTCCCCTCCGCAGGGAGCAGGGGTACCCGTGTGTTCGATATCACACATAGATTTTAATCCGAAACAGGGAGAAAGAACCCGCACCTGCAGGTCCTCTCTCCCTGTTTCTTCTGTAATCCCAATTTCACCGATTCTGACCGTTTTCTTCGAATCGAAGCTTCTCCGTTTCCGGCTCTTTTCCGTTTCCCCGAAACGAAGTTTTCCGCCCCAATCGCTTCCTCCGACTCGTAGTTTTCCCGTATCTGACCGTTTTCTCCGAACCGAAGTTGTTCTGTCCCTGACCGCTTCCTCCGAACAGAAATTTTGAAATTTACCCGTCCCCGGCCGCGTTCTCTCAGCCGATGATCCTCGAATAGATCTGGGTCGTCGAAATGTCGGCGTGTCCGAGCATCTGCTGGACACTTTTCAGATCCGTGCCCTTCTGCAGCTGATGCGCCGCAAAGGAATGACGCATCGTATGCGGTGTGATGTCCTTCTCGATTCCTGCCTCGGCCGCATAGCTCTTCAGCACCTTCCAGAATCCCTGGCGGCTCATCTGCGTACCCGAACAGTTGCAGAACAGATACGGGCTTTCCTTTCCTTTCAGAAGCTGGGTGCGGGCAGAGTCCAGATACTCCTCTACGATAATCCTTGTTCCCTGCTCCAGCGGTATTCTTCTCTCTCTTTCATGCTCGCTGCATGTAAGATAACCGGATTCCAGGTTCACATCCCCCATTTTCAGGTGAACCAGCTCGCTCACGCGCATCCCGGTCGTGTAGAGAAGCTGAAGCATCGCCCGGTCGCGCACACCCTTCGCCGTTCTCCGGTCCGGGAGCGCAAGGAGCCGGTCGACCTCGTCGACGGTAAGGATCTCCGGCGCCTTCTTCTCCACCTTCGGCGGTTTCAGATTCTCCGACGGATCGCTCTGTATCTTCCGGCTCCGAAGCAGGTACTGAAAAAAAGAGCGAAGCGATGCGATGCTCCGCGATACCGTGGCGGCGGATTTGTGATTTTCCTCCAGATAAATCAGATACGAATGCAGGTTCGTCTCTGTCACCTGGCAGAAGTCGCCGACCTCATTCTCCGAAAAAAAATCCGCAGCCTTCTTCAAGTCTCTCTCGTAAGAGATCTCCGTGTTGTACGAGGTCTCTCTCTCATTGTGCAGATAGGAGATATATTCCTCTATCACACTTTCCTGAATTGCGTTTATCATAATACTTCAACCTTCTGTTTTAAAATATTATAAAAGCAATTCACCCTTCAAAATAAAATAATTATACGCAAAAAATTTTTGAAATGCAAATCCGGAAAACCGCGGAAAAAGGCATCTCCGCCGCTTCTTTCGCAGTCTTGCACCAGATGTGCGCACACCGTTTTGTTATGTCTACCATATCTTGTGCCATTTAATTTTTTCACAAAATTTCCACTGTTTTCTTGTGAGAAAACGCCATGGCAGACGATCTTTGCCCGCCTTTATTCGCCCTGCTTCAAATCCGTCTGTCCGGATCCGCTCTCCTGCTTCGCAGACATCTCCGATCCGGTCTTCTCCGGACCTGTCTGCTCTGCCGAATTCCGCTCTGAAGCAGTCTTCTCCGTATCCATCTCCTTCATATCCGATGCCTTCGATTCCAGCTGCGCCGGATCCGCCTTCGCGGTCACAGTATCTGTCTCTGCACCGCTCCGGCCTCTCTCCTCCTTTTCTGACCCGTTTTCTGAAACGCCCTCGGATTCTCCCGACTCCTTCATGAGACTTTTCACCGACCAGAGCCCGATCCAGGCTCCGACAGCGATGAAAACTATGCCGAAGATCACAAACAGGATCTGATGTTCTTCATTCGTCCCCTTCCACACATCGCTGATTATTTTCACACCGAGATAGATCAGGTACGCAGCAGCCGCGATCCGTATCCCGTCCTTGAATTTCGAGCCTCTGCTCATATCCATTGGAAATCACCTCCGATATCGTAATAATCCCATTGTAAAACGTTTTGCTCCGCACCGCCACTAAAAGTTTCTTCGCGTGGATCCGCCGCTGTCCGCGCAGATCAGCGCCGCGCCGATGGCGCCGCAAAGCTGTGCATATTCCGATACACGGATTTTCTCTCCGATCTTTCCGGAAAGAGCCTCCACAATCCCCCGGTTGCGCGCGACGCCTCCCGTCATCATATACGGGCCTTCCCCGTGCACACGCTTCACGAGCGCAGCTGTCCGGCCGGCCACCGAGAGATTCAGACCGTGAATGATGTCCTCTGTCGGCGTGTTGCGGGCAATCAGCGATACCACCTCAGACTCGGCGAACACCGTGCACATGCTGGAAATCTGCACATTGTTCTTCCATTTCAGCCCGATCCGGCTCATGTCCTCCATGGAAAGCTCCATGGTCCTGGCCATCATCTCGAGAAAACGCCCGGTTCCCGCCGCGCACTTGTCGTTCATGACAAAGCTCAGAACAGTTCCATTTTCATCGATCCGGATGACCTTGGAATCCTGCCCGCCGATATCGATAACCGTCCGGATCTCCGGATCCAGATAATGCGCGCCCAGGGCATGGCACGTTATCTCCGTGACAGAATCATCGCCGAGTCCGATGGTCTCCCGCCCGTATCCGGTCGATACGATTTCGCGAAGGTCTTCCCGCTTCAGATGCGCCATGCGAAGCGCCTCGTTTAAAGCCTTCTCTGCCCCGGTCGAAGCACCTGCTCCGGTACTCACAATCGACCAGCCGACCATCTTCCCCGCGTTGTCCAGAATAACCGCATCCGTGCTCGATGAGCCGCTGTCCACTCCCGCCGTGTATTTTCCTGTTCCGCCCATATGCTCCCTCTCCGTCTTCAGGTGCAGGCTCTCCGCAAATGCTTCCAGCCTGGTGGAAATCTGCCCGCTGTTCTGTCCGGTTCCGTCCGTCTCGATTTTCAGAACCGGCTTCTCCGGATCCTTCTTCCGCTCCGCATACTCAAATCCGTAATAGTCGCAAAACTTCATCGTGTGATACACGACACCGAGTGCGTTCCGGCCGAGCGAATCGCGCGCCTTTACATCCGCCATCCTCATGCAGGGCATCTGATGAAGAAGCGCATGTGCGTACGCGTGAATCACCAGATTCTCCGGTGCCTGCTCTGCTGAGAACGAGAAGTCCTGCTTCCGCTCCGGAACCGGTTCTCCTTCACTCTGCCCCGCTTCCCGTGCCTGCTCTGCTCCGCGGTTTATCCGCTCCGACCCTGTCCGGTTTTCTCTGCGATACGCCGCGAAGATATTCTCCGGTGCTTCGACGTTCCGGTTCCCGGTACAGGTGTCGTCCCGCACGGAAATCCCCGTTATCCTTCGGATCATCTCCGGCAGTTCCTCCCGGCTGTGCGCACCCTGAAGGCTGATGTACGACTGCTCGGACTCGACATGCTCCGGGGAGTTGATGCTCTGAGACGCTGTCACCGCAGACCCGCACGCGCCGCACACGGCGGAAGCGGACCACTGCGAAAGCGCCGCCTTCACATCAAATTTCTTTCCGCTGTACGCTGCATAGGCAGAAATCAGGCCGCGGATCTGTCCCTCCATATACCTTTCTTCCGCCGCCGAGGTCTTGTGCGGAAGATCGACAAGATATAAAAACTTCTGTTTTCCCTGCCGCTTCAGAATATCATAGATCCTCTTCACCACATCGCAGCAGCTGACAAGCACCAGCTCCTGAACATCCGGATTCTGCGCGGCTTCCAGGATACCCTTTCCGTATCCGCACATATTCGGATGTCCCAGACTCTCGGCGGTATCAAAGGAATCCGTATTCGGGGCGAGCCGCTCCGTCTCCTCGCCAAATCCCGCAAAAATCTCCAGCGGCGTATATTTACACATGTAATAAATCATCTGACTGTCCTGTTGGCCTTTCTCTCCTCCAGCATCTCTATGAATGCCTGCATCCGTGTCGCGGTCTGTCCGTTGCTGGCATTCCCGGAATCGCAGCCGTCGCCGTCCAGAATCAGCGTCGGATACCCGTTTTCCTCCAGAATCGCCCTGGCGTTCTGCGCAGCAGCCTGCGTCTGCTTGCAGCCCCAGTGGCAGAAATACACGACGCCATCCACGTCCAGCTTCCGGCACATGCCAAGGCTCCTCCGAATCCGGCGGTCCGACGGCCCGTTAAACGAATCGTAAACCAGCCGCCGTGCCATACTTTCAAACGGCTTGTCCGGATCCGCCTCACAGTACGCGTCATAATTCATATCACATGCCACGACCTGACAGCGGCTGCTGAAGTTCAGCGTCTCTCGGAGCGGCTTCTGATAGAAGGGTATCGTGTGCATCCACAGAAGCCGGATTCCGCGGGTCGGCTCCGCCTTCTTCAGGTCCCGCAGCAGGGTGCCGGCAAAGCGCTCTACCTCCGGTGTGCCGAGCAGCACATGGTTGGCAAAAACCTCATACAGCTCGTCTGTGATGTCATTCGACAGATAGCGGTCCCGCTTCAACGTCTGACAGGCGGCAAGCTTTTTCATCGTTCTGCCGCCCGCTGCGACTCTCCTTTTCAGCTCGTCCAGATCGAGCGGCTTCTTCTGATCCTCCTCGAGGAATTTTGCGAATTCACGCAGCTGGTCCGCCGTATACCGGACAGCCTCCTCCGAACAGTCATACGGCACATCGATATAGAAATGCGGCACGCCGTAATGCTCCGCGGCCGTGCGGAAGGTCAGATTGTTGGCATCGCAGGCAAGCGAGGTATTCACCACAAACCGCGGTTTCCGGATCACCTCTGACAGAATACCGCCTAGCAGCGCCTTGTGATAGGAGCAGAACGTCTCCGGAATTCCCTCCTCGACGGCATAGTCGATGAAGCCCCGTTCCGCGTCCGCACCTGTGATATAGCAGGACATTGCCTCCGCAACCATCGGATAGATCCCATAGGTCTGAAGGAGCTCACAGGGCGTAAAAATACTGACCAGCCCCGTTTTTTCCGGATGCGCCAGAGGATGAATCACCGCATTCATGGACGTAACCGCCATGTCGTTTCTCGCCGGACTGAGGTCCTTCGGCGGAAATCTCTGCAGCTGCACTCTTTTCGCATAGTAAGCGGCAAGGAGCAGTCTCCTTGCCGCGTTCGGGTGATCGGGAATTTGCGCGTCCACGAGATTCCCGAATTTCTGAATCATGTCTGCCATTGTAAGTCCTTCCTGTTTGAAATCTGTCACATTTCTCCGGCACTGCATGCTGTGTCATAATGTTCTGCTGCAGGTATTTTCTGTTCAGAATCTGTCAAATCTCTCCGGTGCTGCCTGCTGTGTCATTATTTTCTGCTGCAGGTCCTTCCTGTTCAGAATCTGTCACGGCTGTTCCTGCATGAAGTCAGTCGCGTCTTCGCCGCTCATCAGCTCCATATTGCAGTCGTAGACCGCGCCATTCACCGCGTCTCCAAGCCACTTCGCCATCGTCTTCCCCGATTTGGTCAGAAAATAGAATCTCTTGTGCCGGACTGTGGTGTGAACGGTGCCTCCGAGAAACCATCTCAGATTCCGGAAGCCGTAGATAAACATTCCGAATTTCGGCGTGATCTCCTTGAGGGAGCGTATCATCCGCTGCATCTCACGGAAATACTCCTCCTGAACCTCCGCGTTGGTTCCGTACTGATGAGTGAGCACATCGTTCAGATAGGAGCTGAGCAGATAATCCCTCGGAGAGCCGGCGTACAGATACCGGATGCGGTCGCCCCAGATCTTGTACAATTGCCGGTACCAGTCCACCGTGATGTTGCCGGTGGAAAGGGGTTCCCAGAACACCGGATCCGTCTTCCACACCTCCTTTGCCGTCCGCCTCCAGTTTTTGTAATTCAGCTGCCCGCTGTCGGAGAAAACGGTCACATCCGGGCACTCCGGATAAAATTCCTCAAGGATCGGCGTTGTCACGGCGGGAACCGCAAAAGCCCCCGCGCTGTCGCCGGCGATCAGAAGCTTGTCCGGCGACGGAAAAAATGCCGTTCCGGCTTTCATGCCCTTCGTAAAATTCTCATATCCGTGAAAATAGAGGATCTGCTCCGATCCGTCCTCCGCCGTATAATGAAAATCGTTTCTCCCGACGTGAAAATCGCCGGTCGCGTATGTGATGACGATGAAGTTCCAGTCGTTGAAGGGATTGTGCTGGTTGCCGATTTCCGTGATTCCCGTGTTAATGTTCATGATCTGCGTAAACGGGCGCAGGTTGTTCCAGTAATAATTCGGCAGCCCCGCCGCCACCTTGCCGCCCGTCACTGGACGCGCCGCCGTGTACTCGTTCCACGCGACGCCGCCTCCGGACAGAAAGACACACGTACTGCTCACCCTGCCCTTTTTGATATAGATATGATACTCGGAGCCGTCTCCGGACTTTCCCCCGGAAATCGGAATCCGGTACCAGACATCCGTCTCCGGCTCGCCCTCAAGCACCGGCGATTCGAACCGCCTCTCGATCTCCGCGCCGATGACATTCTCTGCCAGGTCGCCGAGCCGGCCCATCGTACTTCGGCCCCGCTCCTTCTGCTCACTGTAAACGCCGGTTCCGTACCCGTACGCCGAACCCGTTCTGCCGGATGACGCCCCGTTTTCATTTCTCCACGATCTGTCTTTCTTTCCGCTCATGCCTCTGATTCCCGCGCCGATTACGGTAATCTGCCGGCGATTCCGTAAAACGGCTTATGTCCTGAAAGTCATATGTGATACCGCTATCATACCATCTCCACCCGTTCACGCACAAGACAGAAGAGGTCTTTGCGCCAGCTCTCCGGCTGTTCCGAAGCAAAAAGAAAAGCACCGGCCAAAGCCAGTGCAAATCAGAATATGGGACCTACAGGGCTCGAACCTGTGACCCTCTGCTTGTAAGGCAGATGCTCTCCCAGCTGAGCTAAGATCCCAAACTTATAAAATTATCCGTCATTCGACAGAACAGAAAAAGCGACCCGGATCGGGATCGAACCGACGACCTCCGCCGTGACAGGGCGGCGCTCTAACCAGCTGAGCCACCGGGCCACAAACTATTTTCTTATAATCAGGTAAGCAGTGAACACAGGACTGTGTTCAAAATGGACCTTCAGGGACTCGAACCCGGGACCGATCGGTTATGAGCCGACTGCTCTAACCAACTGAGCTAAAGGTCCACAGAGCCGATGATCGGACTCGAACCGATAACCTGCTGATTACAAATCAGCTGCTCTGCCAATTGAGCCACATCGGCATAAGTCTTACCCGATTCATAAGAAGTGACCCGGACGAGAATTGAACTCGTGTTACCGCCGTGAAAGGGCGATGTCTTAACCTCTTGACCACCGGGCCATATGTTATGCGTGCTTTACGGCACGCATGAAATATTAACATATTCTAAAGGCAAAGGCAAGAACTTTTTCCAAATTTTGTGTCAAACTTTTCCCAATTTTTTCAAATTATTGTGCCGAATTTTCACGGCTGTGCGATCTCTTCCAGAATGCCCCTGTCTATCACTATCGTGCACACGTAATCCGGGTTGATTTCCTTCATCAGGCTTGCAACCTGTCTGGCGACCTTGTGCTCCTGCTCCTCCGAATACGAGTAGGGCACAACCAGGTCAAAGGAAATCAGCGCCTTTTCGCCCTCAAAGCTCACCCGGAAATCATGGAATTTGAGTTCTTCATCCAGGATGTTCAGAACCCGGGTAACCTCGTTCCGGATCTTCAGCACTCTGCTGTCAAAGAGCTCTACCGGATCGACATGGACCACGAGCACGACCCCAAGCTGATCCAGCACCTTTTTCTCGGCGGCGTCGGCGATGTTGTGTCCCTCCTCCAGCGTATGCTTCACCGATACCTCCACGTGAATCGTCGCGATGTAGCGGTTCGGCCCGTAGCTGTGAATGATCAGATCATGTGCTCCCGCAACCCCGTCAACGCCCTCCACGATTTTCTCGATCTTACCGGCAAGCTCCGGGTCCATGGCCTCACCGAGAAGAGGCTTCACCGTATCCCGTACGATTCCGATGCCGGCATAGATGACCACAAAGGAAACGATGAGCCCCGCAATGCCGTCGATGTTGACATCAAAGAGGAAGTACACGCCGATGGATACGAGGGTCAGCGTTGTCGTGACGGCGTCAAACAGAGAATCCGTCGCCGTCGCATTCATCACCTCCGAGCCGATTCTCCCGCCGATTTTCCGGTTAAAAAAATACATCCAGAGCTTTACCGCGACCGATATGACGAGAAAGGCAAGTGCTGCTGCGGAAAAATTCAGCGCCTCGGGATGCCGGATTTTTTCAACGGAGCTTTTCAAAAATTCCAGGCCGACCGCTATAATCAGAACCGATATGAGCAGCGCGGCGATATACTCCATTCTTCCGTGGCCGAACGGATGGTCCTTGTCGGAAGGCTTGCCCGCCACGCGCATCGCGACGAGGCTGATCACGGAGGAGGCCGCGTCCGACAGATTGTTGAAGGCGTCCGCGATAACCGCCATCGACATCATAACAAGACCGACGCTCAGCTTTACGGCAAAAAGGAAAAAATTGCAGATGATTCCGGTGACGCCCGCAAGCGTCCCGTAGGCCGTCCGCACCCTCGTATCATCTGTATTCTGATAGTTTTTTACAAATTTCCGAATCAGAAACTCCGTCATCCTGTCCCCCTGCCTTTCCGCATTGGCTATTCGATCATTCCGCATACTGCAGCGGCGCGTTGCCTGTACATCTTGTGACACAATATAGCGCGCAGATATTGCTTCGATTCTACTCTGTCAGAGCCTTATGTGTCAATCCGCCATCGTCATTCCGTTTTTAAACGTTTCCGGAACGTCCGGGTTACTGTTCACGCACTGCTTTCGCCGGTTGTATTTTACCCTCCGGAGTGTTATACTTCTTGCAACTCACATCTGACAAGACACCTATATTCTGCGACAGGCGCCGCGGCACCGAGACAGGACTCGCAATGCGCATTCTTTCTATTTTTGGCAGGACACGCCATGCGCATGTTATCTCCTTTCAAGGCATGATACCGGACTTCGTCAGATATTTTGTCATTCATATCAGTGTATCAGCGGAGGTTTAAACAATAATGGCAGACGATCGTAACTTGACGATGATGACCGACCTCTATGAATTAACCATGATGCAGGGTTATTTCAAGAATCCAACCGATCAGATCGTCGTCTTTGATGCTTTTTACCGCAACAATCCCTGCAACGGAGGCTATGCCATAGCCTGCGGTCTGGAGCAGGCGATTGACTACATCCGGAATCTTCATTTTTCCCCGGAGGACATTGAATATCTGAGACGTCTAGGTCTCTTCGAGGATGATTTTCTGGAGTATCTGAGAGGCTTTCATTTTACCGGCGACATCTACGCGATCCCGGAGGGCACCGTTGTCTTCCCGAGAGAGCCGCTTGTAAAGGTTGTCGCGCCGCTGATGGAGGCGCAGTTCATCGAACCCGCTCTTCTGAATATCATCAATCATCAGTCCTTGATCGCCACGAAGGCTTCCCGCGTCGTTGACGCCGCGAAGGGTGACGGGATCATGGAATTCGGTCTGCGCCGCGCACAGGGTCCGGATGCCGGCATCTGGGGCGCTCGCGCCGCGGTAATCGGCGGCTGCATCGGCACCTCCAACGTCCTGACCGGTGAGCTTTTCGGCGTCCCGGTGAAAGGAACGCACGCGCACAGCTGGATCATGAGCTTCCCGGATGAGCTGACCGCGTTCCGCGCCTATGCGAAGCTCTATCCCGGTGCCTGCATTCTGCTTGTGGACACCTATGATGTTCTGAAATCCGGCGTACCGAACGCGATCAAGGTGTTTCGCGAAATGAAGGAAGCGGGAATCCCGATGAAGGGATACGGCATCCGGATTGATTCCGGCGACCTCGCGTACCTCTCCAAGAAAGCTTATGAGATGCTGGACGAGGCAGGCTTCGGAGATGCAATCATCTCCGCTTCCAGCGACCTGGACGAATACCTCATCAATTCCCTGAAGCAGCAGGGTGCAAAAATTAACTCCTGGGGCGTCGGCACAAACCTCATCACCTCGAACGGCTGGTCCGCATTCGGCGGCGTATACAAGATGGCCGCCATCAAGAATAAGGACGACAGGGATTTTGTCCCGAAGATCAAGCTTTCCGAAAACGTTGAAAAAATCACCAATCCCGGAAACAAGACCATCTTCCGGTTCTACGACAAAAGGACCGGGAAAATCCGCGCTGACCTTATTGCTCTCGCCGATGAGAAGTTTGATCCGGAGAAGGACATCACAATCTTTGATCCGAACGCGACCTGGAAGAAAACGACCCTCAAGGGCGGAACCTACACCATCCGCGAACTCCTTGTTCCTATCTTCCACAACGGTCTCTGCCGGTACGATTCTCCGTCTGCCATGGAGATTCAGAAGATCTGCAGAGCTGAGAAGAATACCCTCTGGGATGAGACCAAGCGCCTGACCAATCCGCAGGAGGTCTATGTCGATTTGTCCGACCGTCTCTTTGAGATGAAGATGAAGCTCTTCCATGAAATGAGCCGGAAGTAAACGAGTCGCGAACGAGATACATAAACAGACGAACAAGCGAAATTCGTAAACAGACGATATAAGCGAAATACGTAAACAGATGAAATAAGCAAAATACGTAAGCAGACGATATAAATAAGGTAAAACGCAAGATACAGATCCCTTCCCGGGATCTGCATCCTGCGTTTTTTTAAATGATCATATGTCCTGCAGCCGAACACACCCGGACGTCTCACATCGGGAAAAGCTAAGATTCTCGAAATTGAAGTGCTGCATAGCTGCAGTTATTTATTTCATCTTTTTATCATCTGTGAGGCGCCCCGTGAACCGTTACCTCTCGACGAATCCCTTCCGCTTCTCCGCGTATCTGAGAAGAAGGATGACCGCAACCAGCATCACAACGCCGCACGGAAGCGAGATCCATGCGGATTTCGTAAAGCCCGCGATGATATAGGTGACAAAGGAGATGGCCGCGCAGGTCATCGCGTACGGCAGCTGGGTCATCACATGGTTCAGGTGATTCGACTGCGCTCCGGCGGACGACATGATCGTCGTGTCAGAGATCGGCGAGCAGTGATCGCCGCAGACCGCTCCCGCCATGCACGCGGACATGGCAATGATCATCATCCGATAATCCGATCCCTCGAACACATTGACAACAATCGGAATCAGAATACCGAAGGTGCCCCAGGATGTTCCGGTGGCGAATGACAGGAATACCGCGATCAGGAAGATGATGCACGGCAGCCAGTTCATAAATCCTTCCGCAGAGCCCTTCACGACGAACGCGACGAATTCCTTGGCACCGAGGCTGTCGGTCATCGCCTTCAGGCTCCAGGCAAAGGTCAGAATCAGAATCGGTGAAATCATCGCCTTAAAGCCTTCCGGGATGCAGTCCATGCACTCCTTGAAGGAAAGCACCCGTCTGACCAGATAGAGGATCAGCGTAATCACAAGGCCCATGAAGGAACCGAGCACCAGTCCGACCGAGGCGTCGCTTCCCGCAAAAGCATCGATAAAGCTCGTCCCGCTGAAAAATCCTCCGGTGTAGATCATTCCGATGACGCAGCAGATGACCAGCGCAGCCACGGGAATTACCAGATCAAATACGGTGCCTTTAGAACTGATCTCGCCGCTGTCCGCATCCGCGTACGGCCTGTCCGGCGTGGTGAACAGATCGTTGTTCTCGATCGCATTTCTCTCATGGATGGCCATCAGACCATAATCTGTCTTCGATACGGTGAGCGTGATCATCATGGCAATGGTCAGCAGCGCGTAGAAGTTGAACGGAATCGTCTGGACAAAGAGGGAGATGCCGTTTTTGCCCTCGACGAATCCGGAAACCGCTGCCGCCCAGGATGAAATCGGGGCGATGATGCAGACCGGAGCCGCCGTCGAGTCAATCAGATATGCGAGCTTTGCTCTTGATACATGATGCTTGTCGGTGACCGGTCTCATGACGGAGCCGACCGTCAGACAGTTGAAGTAATCATCGATGAAAATCAGGCAGCCCAGAAGAATCGTGGCCAGCTGGGCGCCGACTCTCGTCCGGATATGCTTTCCGGCCCATTCTCCGAAGGCGGCGGAACCGCCTGCGCGGTTCATCAGAGCGACCATGATTCCGAGGATGACCAGGAATACAAGGATTCCGACATTATAGGAGTCCGAGAGCACGCTGATGATTCCGTCCTGGAATACATGGGTCAGCGTCCCTTCAAAGGTGAATCCGGAATACAGAAGGCCTCCAGCCAGAATTCCGAAAAACAGGGAACTGTATACTTCCTTTGTGACAAGTGCCAGAACGATGGCAATAACAGGCGGAACAAGCGCCCATGCAGTCTGCTGAACCGTGTCGGCCGTCGTCACCGCAGCCGCGACGATCAGAAGTGCGATCATCGCCGCGATAATTACAATCCGGACAATCTTCTTTGCTTTAGTAGGTTTATTATTCATCTCTGTCTCCCCGGTTACTTATATTCGCCTTCTGATTCGGCGGCGATTTTCTGCGCCTCCACTACTTCCTTGGTATCTCCGGCGAAATCCTTCGTGATGCCCATCCTCTCCCGTTCCTTAGCCGAATACATGAAGCCCGGAAGTCTTCTGCCCTGCCTGAGCCACTCTCTGTACTCCGCGATGGCGGCGAATACAACGTCGCCGGAGGAATTCAGCATGGTCTCAACAGAATCCTGTACCACTCCGATGATGAATCCGACAGCAACCACCTGCATGGCAATATCATTGGAAATTCCGAACAGCGAGCACGCCATCGGGATGAGAAGGAGCGATCCTCCTGCCACTCCGGAAGCGCCGCAGGCCGCAAAGGTGGAAAGCACGCTGAGGATCAGCGCCGTCGGGATGTCGACCGAGATGCCCATGGTATGTGCGCAGGCAAGCGTCATGACGGAAATGGTGATTGCCGCACCGTCCATATTGATGGTGGCGCCGAGCGGAATCGACACCGAATACATGTCCTCATCCAGGCCCAGCCGTTTGCAGAGCGACATATTGATCGGAATGTTCGCCGCAGAGCTTCTGGTGAAGAAGGCCGTAAGTCCGCTCTCCCGAATGCATTTCCAGATCAGCGGGTACGGATTCCTGTGAAGATGCGCCCATGCCACGATGCCGTTTACAATCAGCGATTCGAATGCCATGCATCCGACCAGAAGAAGCAGCAGTCTTCCGTAGGTAGTGAAGATGGCCAGCCCGTTTTCATGAACCGTGCTGAACACAAGGCCCATGATTCCGAACGGTGCCAGATTGATGATCCAGCGGACGATCTGGGAAACCGCGTCGGAAATATTTGCCATGAACTTCTTTGAGGTATCGGCGGCGAACCTTTTCATGGCCATTCCGAACATCGCCGCCCAGAACAGAACGCCGATATAATTTGCCTGTACAATGGAATCCACCGGATTCGACACCACATTCATCAGAAGGTTATTCAGCACCTCTCCGATTCCCTGCGGGATAGTATCTGCCTTGGCGGCTTCGACTCCGCTCAGCACCAGCGTCTGCGGAAAAAGAAAGCTTGCGAACACAGCGACAAACGCGGCAAGAAATGTCGTCAGCATGTACAGAAAAAGCACATTGCCGAACCTTCGGTCCAGCTTTCCGGTGCCCTGCGCGAGCGCCGAGCTGACCAATACAAAGACAAGAACCGGAGCGATCGCCTTCAGCGCGCCTACGAACAGGCTGCCGAGCGTACCGAGCCATGTCCATCCGGGCACGAGAAAAGCAAGTATGATACCGATGATGATGCCGCAGAGAATCCGCAGAATCAGACTGGTATCATTGTACTTTTTCGCGGCCTTTTTCAGACCATTCAATACAACCATCTATCTTCCCTCCTCAATGATTAACACAGTCATTCAGCGCATGCAGTCTCGAGAACCTGCGGCTCTCTCGATTTGCTGAACAGTGACTTATTAGCATTTTATCACAGGAAAGTGCCGGAAGGAATACCAACAATATTTTCAATGAGAATTGCTGTTCATGACATATCTGAAAGGCAGCGATTTCGCAGCCCTGCTGTCCTTCGCAAGCCGGCTGTGACAAAGTAATATCTTTATTTCATTTCTTACTTTATGGAAACTATCGAACTCCTCAGGCAAAGGCGCGCTTATCCCCGTCTGGACAGCCGAGCGTGAGCAGCAACGGATTTTCCGGGATAATTACCCGGTTTAATTCTCGATATAGGATCGGAGTTCCCGATAGATTTTCTCCTCATCCGGCGGACATCCCATCACGCAAAAATCAAAATTCCGCGTGCATTTTCCGACGCCAAGCTTTCCCGTCCGTCCCTGCTGCCCCTGTCCGATCGCGATCCGATCCTGCAAACGCTCCAGAAGTCCCTCCTCCTTCAGACGAAGAAGTGCGGGAACCAGGTTTCCGTAGCAGGCACTGCAGGACTCCACCTCGTCGACCGCATAGGAGACATCGAGCACACGGTGCTGCTCCCCGATGGGGCTTTCGTCCCTGTCGTCCTCCGGACGGCTGATCCGGTATGTCCCGTCCGGTCCCGTAATTGTGACTATCTGCGCATGTGAGAGGTCTGTACTTCCGATTCCCAGCTTCCCGGCTTCGGTCACATACGCCACGTCACCGGGCTTTATTCCGAGCAGATAGCAGGCGTAAGAGTCCGCCAGAACCGGATCCGCCGCCGCCATAATACAGTTTTTCACGAGCGGATTTCCGCCGTCTTCGATTTCGGGATCTCCGCAGATATGATCAATCACGATAAAATCCTGATGTATTCCGCCGGACAGATGCGCAATCGGATCATGAAGGCCCATCTTGTGGAACCGCCTCTTCTCCGAATCCGGGAGCAGTCCCTTCAGGTTCTTCAGAGCACAGGTCATCTTCGTCTGGCAGTGTCCCTTCAAAACCGGAACATTGATCAGAAAATCAAACTCATCCACAACGTCGGTAACATTGAGCTCCATTCCACAGCAGTCTGCAGGATGCGATTTTCTCTTCTTTGTGTCGATGAAAGGCACTCCGTATTTTTCGGAAATTTCCCGGTATCCGCAGTATTCATAGGCATCTGATGTACGATCGCCGACCCAGGAGCCTTCCGCCATCAGAATGTGGTCAAATCCGTTTTCCTGCAGATATTCGATGATTCCGGCTGCGATTTCCGGATGTGTCGTCGCGCCGAAATCCGCTGGCGTCGGGCTGACCAGGTTCGGCTTGACGCAGATCCGGAGATTTCGGTCCCCGATCCGATCCGCAAGCCCGGCTGAGCCCAGAAGCGTCTTTGTCATCTCCAGGAACTCTGTCCCGTATATTTTCCAGATCTGATTTTCCCGCATATTCTCTTGCCATTTCCTTTCTTCCGGAATTTACTGCAGTTTACCCGCAGCTATACTTATTCTGCCTGCCTCAGCCTGCGGATCAGGTCCTCACAGATTTCCCCGGCGCTTCTGCCGTCCGTTGCGACGCGAATATCCGCCGCCGCCTCATACTTCGGGCGTCTCTGCTCCATCAGCTCGGCGATCGATTCCACATTCTTCCGGTTCTCGAGAAGCGGACGGTCATGACTGTTTCTGACGCGTTCCAGAATCGTCTCCGGTTTAGCATCCAGAAGGACGACCCTGCCGTTTTTCTTCATCGCCTGCACATTGACCTCGCGCATCGGAACCCCGCCTCCGCAGGAAATTACGGTGTTGTCGGTGCTCTGCATCTCATTCAGAAGTCCCGTCTCAAGCCGCCGGAAATATTCCTCTCCGTGAAGGCGGAAAATATCGGAGATACTCATCTGCTCCCGCTCCGCGATAATCTGATCCATCTCAACCGTCTTCATTCCGTAATTCCTGCTGAGATACCCGGCGATCGTTGATTTTCCCGCACCCATGAAGCCGATCAGGAAAATATTATAATCAAAAAGTTTTTCCATGTTTATTTTCTCTTTCATTTTCAGGCTGACGCCATATTCGGTGTTCATCTACACGCTTACGCGCTTC
>CAIFEZ010000001.1:0-113064 GCA_903789595.1 uncultured eubacterium 1-6 | reverse complement strand
ATCCTCATTCCTGTTGCCTTCGAAATCGCAGACTCGCTCTTTCACACGCTTCGCGGCAGGCCTCTTGTCTGCGTTTTCGAAGAGCTGTCTTTCATTCTGTATAAGCTGCGGATTGCTCCGTGCTCCGCACTCCCGCAATCCTACAGGAATTCGGATTCCGCGCGATCGCGCTTCATCCTCATTCCTGTTGCCTTCGAAATCGCAGACTCGCTCTTTCACACGCTTCGCGTGTGACGTGCTTGTCTGCGTTTTCGAAGAGCTTATACAGAAAAGTATTTCTTTTTGACTTCGTCCACCGGCATATCCTTCCCGGTGTACAGACGGAAGGCCGCGACGCCCTGCCACAGCAGCATTCCCCTGCCGTTTACGGTCTGGAGGCCATGCTCTCTCGCCTCGCGCAGAAGCTTCGTCTCCTCGGGATTGTAAACGGTGTCGGCGACTACAAGTCCCTCGTGGAAGGCAGAGAGATCCTTCACCACGCTCTGATCGTCCATCGGCTTCATTCCCACAATCGTCGCGTTGATCATGATATCGCTGTCCAGGATTTCTTCTGTCATCTTCGCCACATCCGCGAGATCATAGACATTGATATCGCAGGACGGAACTTCAGCCTTGATCTTTGCCGCCATATCAACGGTCCTCTGGAAAAAGCCGTCCTTGATATTGAAGATGGAAATCTTCTTCGCTCCGTCCAGCGCGAGCTGTACCTGGATCGCGGTAGCCGCACCGCCGCCGCCGGCAATGGTGACCTTTTTGCCCTTCACCTCGACACCGTGATCGCGGAGATTATCCACAAAGCCTACGCCGTCCGTCATATGACCGATGAGCCGTCCGTCTTCATTCACAATGGTATTCACCGCTCCGATAATCCGCGCTGCCGGCGAGAGTTCATCCATGCACTTCGCTGCGGCAATCTTGTCGGGCATCGTGACATTCATCCCTCTCATATGGAAGAGCCGCATGGCATCCATTGCTTTCGGCACATCCTCTTCCTTCACGTCAAAAGCAGTATAGACATAGTTCAGCCCAAGCTTCTGAAAGCTGTAATTATACATGGCCGGCGAACCGGAATGTCCCACCGGTGAACCGATCAGGGCGAGCAGCGTGGTGTGTCCGTCAATATTATAATCCATGATGTATTCCTCCTGAAATCCAAAAATATTCTGCCGATATGCATTTCACGCAGATAAATTTTGTTTTATTATAGCTTTACACAAAGAGAGACGCAAGCCGGAATCTCCTTCCTTGCATACTCCGCCGATGCCACTCCGCTGTCAAGTTTAAAACGAATAGATTCTATCGTCAGATCCCCAAAATTAACCTGTTGAATCAGCAGAAGAAACGAACGAATAACGCATAAATCATCTAAATTTAATGCAATGTTGTGGAAATCGTCTGACACTTGTATTATTATTGTATAAGCTCTTCAAAAACGCAAACAGGCTCGTCGCACGCGAAGCGCGCGCAAGAGACTGGATGCGGCTTTAATCTTTTCACAATGTGCAGATTTACATTCCGTTTATTACAATGGTATTGATTTTGAGATTTTGAATGGAGGGATTTGAAATGAAAGATATGCAAATGAATCGTTTACGAACCGGTGATGACTCGTCTTCCATGCGTCAGCATTCCCCGATTCAGAAAAAGCTTGCCATCATTCTAATGACGATTGCACTCGCGTTAATAGGGATTTTTTATTTCATCTGTTACATCAACGGCGGCGACATGAGATCTGTCTATGAAGCCATTCTGCCGTATCTGATGCTGGGTATTCTGATTTTAAGTCTCGCGATTATGAGAATCAGTCTGCAGAAATGACATCTGGTTTTTACGAAAGAGGCTGCCGGGGCAGCCTCTTTCGTTTTGCTTTTTTCTCAGATCTTATCCAGCGCCTGTGCGACATCCGCAATCAGGTCTTCCGTGCTCTCCAGGCCGCAGCTCATCCGGATCAGGTTTCCGGAGATGCCGCAGGCTTTCAGCTCCTCTTCTGTCATCTGGCGGTGCGTAGAACTCGCGGGATGCAGACAGCAGGATCTCGCGTCCGCGACATGTGTTTCAATCGCAAAAATCTTCAGTTCCTTCATAAAAGCCTCGGCATCTTTCCGGTCTCCCCGGATCGTGAAGGAAACCACGCCACAGGACTGCGCGTCCTTCAGATATTTCTTCGCGCGGTCATAGTAGCGGTCGCCCGGCAGCGACGGATAATTCACGTGCTCCACCTTCGGGTGACGGCTCAGGAATTCGGCCAGTGCCAGACCGTTCGCGCAGTGCTGTTTCATCCGGCAGTGCAGACTTTCCAGACCGATATTCAGAATATAGGCATTCTGAGGCGACTGAATCGCTCCGAAATCGCGCATCAGCTGAGCTGTCGCCTTTGTGATAAAGGCGCCTTCTTTTCCGAACCGCTCCGCATAGGTGATGCCGTGATAGCTTTCATCCGGCGTGCAGAGTCCCGGGAACTTCTCCGCATGTGCCATCCAGTCAAATTTCCCGGAATCCACAATGGCTCCCCCGACGCAGGAGCCGTGTCCGTCCATGTATTTCGTCGTAGAATGCGTGACAATATCCGCTCCATGCTCAAATGGCCGGCAGTTGACCGGAGTCGCAAAGGTATTGTCTACAATCAAGGGGACACCGTGCGCATGAGCGGCTCTCGCGAATTTATCAAAATCCAGGACCGTCAGTGCCGGATTCGCAATCGTCTCTCCGAACACAGCCTTTGTATTCGGTCGGAAGGCCGCATTAAGCTCGTCCTCGGTACAGTCCGGACTCACAAAGGTAAAATCGACCCCCATCTTTCTCATTGTAACGTGAAACAGATTGTAGGATCCGCCGTAAATCGACGAAGAAGCAACCACATGATCTCCGGCTGCCGCGATATTGAAGACTGCAAAAAAAGTCGCCGCCTGCCCGGAAGAGGTCAGCATCGCGGCCGTTCCGCCTTCCAGAGACGCAATCTTCGCGGCCACATAATCATTCGTCGGATTCTGCAGCCTGGAATAGAAATATCCATCCGCTTCCAAATCAAACAGCTTTGCCATGTCCGCGCTGGTATCATATTTGAACGTCGTGCTCTGAACAATCGGAATCTCCCTCGGTTCTCCGTTCTTCGGACGGTATCCCGCCTGTACACAACGTGTTTCCACACGCATCTCATGAAGCGTATCTTCTCTTTCCTGTTCCATAACATTTTCCTCCCAATAACAAAAAGACTGCCGTGGCACATACAAAGCGGCAGACCCTGTAAGCTGCACAACGTAATCGTACTACAACTTACCGTCTGCCGGATAGTCCTTTTTTTGAAAAGAAAGATGTCCTCACACCGCATTACTTTGAGTTAAGGATATCAGCCTGTCCTATATGCCTTTAAAGGAAAATGCAATCTCCATCGGCTTCGTATTGTCCAGCCTGTATTCCGGATGCACCTGTGATCCCCAGGAGTCATCGCCGCCTACGCCCATCTGAAGACCGACTCTCACACAGGTATGAACCGTTTTCGGAAGCTCATTCGGATGCGACGCGCATTCCAGTTCTTCCGGCGTGTACGGAAGGGCGGAGAACTGCAGGCCGTTCACACGGAAACGCAGGCCTCTTCCGAGTCCGTCCGTTACCTCTGCCCATCTGACATCGGTGTGATTTCCGCACTCCTGCGGTCGGAGATAACCGGCCATGCACTTCTCAACGGTTGTCCGGTAGACACCGATTTTTCCATTGCGGCGGTCCAGATAGGTTTCCTCGGGACCCGCGCCGTACCACCTCAGATGGTCATTGTCTGCGTCCAGCAGGAACAGCATGCTGAACTCCGGAAGCTCTCCGACCTCACGCGACGCGTCCATCTGCATCCGGACAGAAATCTCGCCGTCCGGCTTCACGGTATACGTTACCAGGCAGTCCTTCGCCGGCATGGTTGCGAGATGATAGGTATAAGTAACGGTTACCAGATCCTCTGAAATGCTTACCTTATAATCGGTTACATTCCGCTCCTCCTGTGAGATGGTGGTGGCAAAAAAGCCCGCCTGTCTCCACTGTCCTGCACGCATCGGGAAGAGGCAGCCCCTGTCATTGTCCGTCATCGCTCTCCAGAAGTTCGGGCGGGGACTCGTCTTGAGCAGTTCTCTGCCGGCGTATACATAGGAGACCAGGCCGCCGTGAAGGTTGGAGAACAGTACATGGAAATGCTCGCCGGCTACGCCGAGATTGACCGCGCCTTCCACCACCTTCATTTTGCCTCCGAGTGCCTTTTCCGCCGGAACCGCCTTCCGCTCTGGAGCGATTGTCTTCTGCGCCCAGGCAATTTCCGTGCCTTCCGGCGCCCACGGCGCGTCTTCTCTGGTAAGGAACGATACCGTGACAACAGCCTCGCCGGAAACGGCCGGGATCACGATCGGCAGAGAAATTCGCTTCTCTTCCTGCGGTTTCACCGATACCACAGTCTTCACACGGCTGAGTTCACGGTCTTCCTCTGCCAGCGTGATCACACAGTCAAACCGGTCTGTGCTCGTGAACAGGAATTTATTCTTTATCACAGCCGTGATTTCCGCCGCCGTATTCTCCTTCGCACCCTCTCCTGCAGGTTTCGCCTCAAGGCTTACCCGGATGCTCTGGTAGCCGTTCCGCACCTCCTGCATCTTCGGGGACGGGGTTCTGGTATCTCCGTAGACAATTCCGTTTCCTGAAAAATTCCCGTCGTGCGGGCGGTCATTAAAGTCGCCGCCATAGCCGAGATAGGCTCTGCCGTAGCGGTCCCTGCACGCGATCGCCTGATCGATATAGTCCCAGATAAATCCGCCCTGGTACAGCGGATCGTCCTCCGTCAGCTGAATGTATTTCAGAAAAGCGCCGCAGGAATTACCCATGGCAT
The DNA here is from genome assembly GCA_903789595.1 of uncultured eubacterium 1-6. Classification (GTDB taxonomy): domain Bacteria; phylum Bacillota; class Clostridia; order Lachnospirales; family Lachnospiraceae; genus Bilifractor. Next base: position 108,203 of record CAIFEZ010000001.1, on the reverse strand, counting down.
GCGCATATTCGCAGCAGATATAGGGCTTTTCTCTGTGTTCCGAGAGGAATTTCCGGATCTCAGAAACGGGTGTGTACATGGTGGAGACCACGTCCGTCGTATCCGGATAGCGGTCGTCATGGGCCACTCCCTCGTAATGCACCAGTCTGGAAGCATCCTCTGTATGGAAGAAGCGGGACATCTCATATAAGTCCTTTCCTCCCAGGGACTCATTGCCGCAGGACCAGAGGAGCACGCAGGCATGGTTCTTGTCACGCTGGAGCATGCTGTTTGCGCGGTCCAGGATCAGATCCAGATATTCCGGTCTGTCGCCCGGAACCGTCTCCTCCAGTGTGATTTTTCCGCGGAAGACCATATCCCACAGCCCGTGGGTCTCCAGATTCGTCTCGTCGATGACATAGAGACCGTAGAGGTCGCAGAGCCTGTAGAGCGCGGTCTGGTTCGGATAGTGACAGGTGCGCACCGCATTGATGTTGTTTTGCTTCATCGTCAGAAGATCGAACCGGATCGTCTCCTCGTCGATTGCTCTTCCTCTGTCCGCGCTGAATTCATGGCGGTTCACGCCGTTGAACACGATGCGTTTTCCGTTGATGTGCATCACGTGATCAATCATCTCGAACCGACGGAATCCGAACCGCTCGAGAACAGTTTCTCTGCGGGTATTTTTCCTGTCGAGGACACGGATTCTCACCTGATACAGATAAGGATCCTCCGCGCTCCAGAGCCTCACCTCACCGGCATCCAGCAGAATTTCCGCGCGGTAACCGGATTTTTCCGCCTCTCTTGCAAGAGCGAATCGCTCTCCCGCGCCGCTGATCGGATCCCCCTCAGCTTCTTTCGGCTGTGTGTTTTCGGATGATGCTTCCGTTTTTCGAAGCTCTGTCTTCTGCAAGGCAATGACATTGCCCTCTTTGTCTTCCAGCGAGAGCTCGACGCTTCCTGCCCCTGTGGCGCAGATTTCCGCCTTCAGAGATGCACGGCGGTAATCATCCGCTACCTCCGGTATGAGACGCAGGTCGCTCACATGCAGCTCCGGTATCATGATCAGGTATACATCGCGGAAAATGCCGGAGAACCGGAAAAAATCCTGATCCTCGCACCAGCTTCCCGCCGTGAACCGGAAGACCCGTACCGCAAGCTTGTTCTCCCCGTCAACGATATAAGGAGTGAGATCGAACTCAGAAGGGGTAAAGCTGTCTTCGCTGTATCCGACATATCTTCCGTTCAGCCAGAGAGCGAATCCGCTCTCCACACCCTCAAAGCAGACATGCAGCTCATGGTTCCGCATATTCTCCGGAACCGTGAAATACCGGACATAGCTGGCGATCGGGTTGAACGCCTCCGGAATCTCACCGGGACGGATATCCTCGATCCCGTCCCACGGATACTGGGTGTTCACATACTGCGGATGGCCGTAGCCCTGCATCTGAATGTGCCCGGGAACCCGGATATCAGCCCAGCCCTTACAGTCATAATCTTCCGCCTCAAATTCCTGGACCGCGCTGCGGTAATTCTCCGCATAGGAGAACTTCCACACTCCGCTGAGCAGATACCGGCAGTCAGATTCCTCCCACGCTTTTCCAGGCTCACTCTGATAGAACATGTGATCTGAATGTGCCGGCAGACGATTCTGGCTGAAGATCCGCGGATCCCGTACAATATTGTAATCAAATTCTGTCATATCTATATCCTTTCCGTCATTCTCCCTTACTATTCACATATAACAAAACAGGCAGGGATAAACGCGCCTTTGTCCGAGTTTTGTCGGCTGTGAAATCCCTGCCTTGCAGACACCCTGTAACCGATTATTTGACAGCGCCGGTAATACCTTCCGCGAACTGTTTCTGCAATACGAAGAAGATGATCATCGTAGGAATGGAGCAGAACAGCACGCCGAGCATCAGCACACCGTAGTCTGTCGTGTAGCCGCTTGCCAGATTCGCGATCAGCATCGGCATGGTCTGCGCTTCATTTCTGGTCATAACAACCTTTGGCCACAGGTACGCGTTCCACGCGTTCATGAAGGTGATAACCGCGGCCGCCGCAAAGGTGGATTTCATAACCGGCATGTACATGCGAAAGAAAATCTGGAATTCGCCAAGCCCGTCAATTCTCGCGGCCTCCATGATGTCGATCGGAAAGTTCCTGGAATTCTGGCGGAACATCATGATCATAAAGGGCGTGGAAATCGTCGGAAGGATAAAGCCCCAGACGGTGTTCAGCAGATTTCCGGCGGAAATCATGCGGAACAGCGGAATCATCGTAGCGACCTGAGGAATCATCATGCCGAGAAGAAGGACGGCAAAGAGTTTGTCCTTTACCTTATCGTGGTACAGCTCGAATCCGTATCCGGCAAGCGAGCAGATGAACAGACAAAGCAGCGTCTGAACCACTGCGTAAAGGAAGGAATTGCCCATCGATGTCCAGAGAGGCTCCGTGCCGGTCAGATTTTTGAAATTCTCCGCAAGGTTGGTGCCAAACCAGATCTTGCCCTGCGCGACCTCAAGTGATTTGTTCGTCGCCGCGGTGATCATCCAGTACAGCGGAAAAACGGAGAAGAAGGATACAATGGCAAGGAAGATATAGGTGGGAATCAGTCTTCTCTGAATCGCTGATTTATTCTTTTTACTTTTTCCTGCAGATACTGCTGTCCGGTCAGTCACGTGTATCACCTACTTTCAGATTGATGGCGGCCAGGATTGCGACCAGAATAAATACAAAGAAGGACATGGCACAGGCATAGCCGAAGTTCGCGACGCCCTGTCCGAAGGAATTATTATAGATGTAATGGGACATCGTGATGGTGGTGTTTGCCGGGCCTCCCTTGGTCAGGTTTACGGACTCGTCGAAAAGCTGGAGCGTACCGTTGATGGACATGATAAAGGTCATGACGATAACCGGTTTCAGAAGCGGAACCGTGATGTACCAGAAGGACTTCCAGCCGTTGGCGCCGTCGATGTGCGCCGCCTCATACACGGAATACTCAATGTTCTGCAGGCCGGCCAGATAGAACACCATGTTGTATCCGGTCCATCTCCAGATCAGTGCCAGGATGATGACAAAGCGGGCAGTCCCCGGCGTTCCCAGCCAGTTGATGTTCTCATGAATCAGTCCGAGATTCATCAGGACGGTATTCGCAAGACCCGTCGTCGCAAACAGCGATTTGAAGATCAGCGCATAAGAAACCAGCGAAGTCGCGCACGGAAGGAATACACAGGTCCGGAAGAATCCCTTCAGCTTCAGGTTCTTGTTGTTCAGAAGCTGCGCCAGAAGAATGGCGAGTACAAGCATGATCGGAACCTGAATGATCAGATAGAGGAACGTATTCCCGACGGAACGCTTGAAAAGCTGATCCTTGAACATGCGGGCATAGTTAAAGGTGATCGGATTAGCCCATTTCAGATTTGCCGAAGAACCCGTCTGCAGCGACATGATGAACGCCTGCACCATCGGATAAAAACTCATCACAAAGATCAGGATCGTCGCCGGAAGAAGGAAGACCCATCCGGCCGCTTTCTGCTTTGCGAGAAGACTCATGCCTTTTTTCTTGTTCAAAATTATTACCTCCTGATCCGGCGGCTTCTGCCTTTTCCGCGCCGCCTTTTTGATTGCCGTTCACGAGTCCCGGCCAATGGGAATCGCGAAAGCCATACCCCCGTATCCGGAAACAGGGGCTGCCGCACTCCCTGAACGCAGTGCAGCCGCCCCTGTAGCCTTTCCGTTACTGAATTAGTTCGAAGTTGAAGCGGAAGCGTCTTCCATCTGGAATTCAACCTGATCCTGTGCATCCTTCAGCGAAGAATCCACATCCGCGCCGCCGATAATATTCTGGATTGCCGCAGCAACCTGTGTACGGGTCGGATAATGGAAGTCGGACTGCTCAACAACCGGTACATGTGTTCCCATCTCAACGATCTGTGAATAGATCGGTGTATTGTTGAAGAACGCTACGCCCTTGTTGTATACATCTGATTTGCTGGCCGGAGCATAGGTAGTGATCACGCCGCCGTTGGTAAGTGCATCGTCATAGGTCTCGGTCGCGCCGTCTCCGCCGCCGAAGGTATAAGCGAGGAAGTCCTCAGCAAGATCTTTCTTCTGGCAGTTCGATGTTATATAGAGAGAGGAACCTCCGTTGGAAGCATATCCGTCGCCGCCCTCAAGTGTCGGCATTGTGGTGATCTCCCATTTTCCGCTGTTGTCGGAAACCTGCTCGATGGTCGGGATGATCCAGTTTCCGTTGATAACTCCGGCGACCATGTCTCCCTGAATCGCCTGGTTGGTGTAATCGGACCAGTCATTCGCGAGGTACAGAACATTGTCCTGCTGAAGTTTCACGATGGTCTCAATAACCTTCTTGAAGGTCTCGTTGTCTGTGAGGTTCACCTTGCCGTCCTTAAACTGGGACTGGCCCTCCGCCTGCATCATCATGTAAGGAAGATCGTTTCCGTCTCCGTCCATGCAGAGGAGATATTTTCCGGTTGTCTCGTATACTTTCTTTCCGATCTCATCGAACTTGTCCCAGGTGCATCCCTTCAGATCGTCGATGGTGTAGCCCGCCTGCTCCAGAAGATCAGTTCTGTAAGCCGCGATAACGGTTCCGTTGTCTACCGGAACGCCGTAATGCTTGTCGTTGATGGTCGAATAAGAAATCTTCTCCTGAGAGAAATCATCCCAGTTAATGCTGATATCATTGATATCCTGCCATGCGTCCGGATAGTCAGTCACGAATTTGTGAATGTAGTGATCCTGGAACAGGACGATATCCGGAAGCGTGCTGTAGTCGCCGGCGGAAGCTGCAAGGGTAATCGCGTTCTCTACATCAGAGGACTGGGACTGCTCGATGATGTTCAGCTTGAAATCCGGGTTCTTTTTCTGATATGCCTTCTCTGCTGCCTGCAGAGCCGGGATATTGAAGTTCTTATCCCACGCATACACAGAAAGTGTGTTCTCGTCTTCGCTTGCGACATCTGCCGCAGCTGCAGTGCCGGAACCGGATGCGACTGCCGCGTCAGACGAAGCCTTTGCCGCGGATGGGCTGGATGAGCTGCTGCCGCAGCCCGCAAGAGTTCCGACAATCATTGTGCCCATTACAAGAGCAGAAACAAGTCTTTTTTTCATATTTTCCTCCATTCCTTTCGTTGCGCTGTGTGTACACGCCGGCATTGTGCACAAAAAAATTGGTAGAATTCCTTTGACTGTGGTAATTCTACCAATATCTGTTCACACATTGTTAACAAAATCAATCTCAAAAATTGCAATTTCGATCATTCCTTAACCCTGCCCGGACAGATCCTCCGCAGTGCATTCCGGAAATCTTCATCCAGATCGAGCAAGAGCTTGATCTTCTTTCCTTCATCCCGGATGATCATCGTATAATAGGGGACCGAATCCTCGTACGAGGTATAATCAAACTTCGGAAGATTTCCCTCCGGCCCGCCCTTCCTGTATTTCGACACGAGCTCCGAATCGTGCGGGGCGACGATCTCCAGATCATCCAGATTGAGCATCTGCCGGGTGACCCGCCGGGCCCCGCCGTAGATCACATCAATCTGCAGTGTCCTGCCGTCCAGAATATACTCATAATCTCGTCCGGACAGAAAGCCGAACACGAAATAAAGCCCCGCCATCAGAAAGCAGGGCAGCATAAATCCTCTGGACACGAAAATTCCGGCGGCCAGGAACAAAACCGCCAGAACGATCATGAGCGCCTTGAGCGGCCTCACCGAAGGTTTTCCCTTTCGGTGAACCGCCAGAACTCTTCTGTCATTCATAATATTCTTCTCCTCCGCCAGACAGGTCATCGGGCATGACCTTTTCATCTGTATCGCCCTGATGCAGTCTGGCCCAGACATCCTTGTACCGGTCCGCCCATTCACTGGCCTGCCAGCCCTTTTTCGCGCTGATATGCAGGCTGCCGGACACGTCTCCCGACGCCGCGTTCTGCTTTTTCCACTGATAGGGCGACATTCCGGTAAACGTTTTGAAATTGCGGAAAAAGCTGGAGGCGGTCTTAAATCCCACCTTGTATCCCGCGTCCTCCATCTGTACATCCTCCTTGCCGAGGATCTCACAGGCCTTTTCGATGCGCACCATGTTCAGATAGTTAAGCGGACTCATGTTAGTAGTTTCGAGAAAGACACGTCGGAAATGGCTCTCCGAGAGCTGACAGACCGCTGCCAGATCCCGGACTTGAAGCTCTTCGGCAAAATGCTCCTCCACGTACCGGAATACCGCCTCCAGATAATGGTTGTAGGCAACGTTCCGGTACCGAAGCTGCTCGTGCTCCTCCTTCAGACGGATCATCTCAAATACAAGAGCGCTGAGATACCCCTTCAGGACCTCCCGGTAATGCGGCTTTTTGTCCCTGCACTCCTCGAGAATGCACCGGATGAGCCGCGCCATATGCGGATGTCCTTTCCTGGTCTTCAGCGTTCCTCTCTGATTCACAATCCTGAGAACCTCATGTGCGTCGAAGCCAAAATTCTGCATTTCGTGACGGATGAAGTTGTTGATATCGATAAAGAGAAATTCCCACTTGCAGATGTTGCCGGGATCGCTGTTCGTCGTGTGGAGTATGTTCGCCGGGATAACCGTGAACATTTGGTCCCCGTACCGGTACTTTCTGCCCGATATAATCAACTCTCCCCGGCCATGGTAGCAGTAACCGATCTCCAGATAGTTGTGAAAATGCAGGAGTCCGTCCGGAACATCCGCTCCGTAGCTGATCTCCCACCCCTGTCCCAAAAGCGGCAGGATATATTCTCCCGCCGGGATTTCATAATAACGGAACTCCGCATTGGATCTGGTCTGAGCCATATGTATCATCCTTTCCGGTTTTCCTGTCTTCCGCAAAAAGTCATGCGGGCCCTGCCCGAACAACAGCTCAGATGAAGTCATCTGATGCGCCGCTTCGCAGTTCCCGCATCTGCCGCATACAGACCGGCATCAGGCTTCATCCGTTCTGTGCGTCCGATTTCCCACCCACTGGTTCCGGATGTCCCAGAGTCTGTCATATGGCATTCCCGTCACCTTCTCGCATATGCGGATCTCTTCCGGGGTCGCCGTGGAGCTGTCCTCACCTCTGCGCCTTAAGATCTCCTTCTTGACGATGTTGAATTCCTTCTCCGTCATCGGGAAGAGATAGCCGAATATAAAGAGCAGCACACAGAGAATCACCGGCATAAGTACGAAAATCGCTGCTATTCCTTTCTGGGTGAATGCCGACTGTCTCGCGCCCTTGTTTGCCAGCTGCTCGCTGTATCCGACCGCGGTGAGGAGGATACCGATCAGCCATGCCGAAAGGCCGGAGGAAATCTTCCTGGCAAAGGTTGACATTCCCGAGACCACGCCGGGACGGTGAATCGAGGTGATCAGCTCATCGACATCGGGCATGTCCGCCATGATCGCAAAAATACTCGTGAGCGTCGCAGCATTACCGATTCCGATACCGACCGCCAGCGCAAGAATCGGATAGATGCTGGCGCCCTCATAGGAGAACGGGATCAGAAGCAGCGTACAGATGATACGGATCGGCGCGCCGATCAGAATCGTCGTGCGCTTCGAGGTCTTCGCCATCACCGGCCCCCAGATCAGCATACCTATCAGCTGCGCGACGATGAGAGCCGCCATCAGATAAGTGACATAATGATTCTGGTACCCGTTGATAACATCATCCACATAATATACCGCCATTCCGGATACAAAGTCCATACCGCACTGTCCAGTCAGATAAATTCCGACGAACAGACGGAAGGATCGGCTCCGGAAAGCGCTCGCCGCATGGTCGAAGCTGCTGACCATCCGGGTCCGCACCGGGGCGTGGTAATTCTCCCAGGTTCCGGCGACCGTGATCAGGCAGGTCACCAGGAACAGCAGTCCGAAGAGTATGCCGCAGCGCAGATACATTGTCGTCTTCGTCGCATCTGTGATCAGAAGCGTCGGAACGACTCCGCAGACCATGGCTCCCAGTGTGGACCAGATCATGCGGACATTGGAAAATCTGGATCTGGTATCGTAATCGTCCACCATGTCCGGCAGCAGCCCGTTGTACGGAACCATCAGGATCGTGGAGCCGGTCGAGAACAGGCAGTACATAATCACATAAAAAATAAACATTGTGACGGGTCTGTCCGTGCGGAACGGCACCCATAACGTGGCAAAGGTCAGCGCCGTCGCGAACGAACCGATCAGCATATAGAACCGCTTGGACCCCATCTTCGCAGTCGTCCTGTCCGCGATATTTCCCATGATCGGGTCTGTGACCGCGTCCCAGAAATGTCCGATCAGAGGCACCGTGCCCGCGAGCGCCGCCGGCATTCCGATCGCCTTGATCAGAAAGACAGAGAAAAAGGCGTTGATGATGACAAAGGCTCCGCCGTTGAAAAACTCACCCGCCCCGTACATGAACTGGGACGAAAATCCCATGCTGTGCTTTCCTGACTGCATTTGTCACTCCTTTCTCATGGAGTCGAGCTCCTGAAACAGCTTTTCATAGTAATCCTTCCGCACATCCGTCGTCGCGTTGAAGATCTCGTGCCGTGAGGTCGGGAACTCATAGCGGTGCGTCTCCGGAAGCTTCTGAAAGAGCTCCTGATATCCCTCCGGATCCACCAGATGATCCTGCCCCGCCATAAAGACAGCGAGCGGCGTCCGGATCTTCTGCGCGTCGCGCATCAGCCTCAACGTCGCATCCAGGCTTGCCATCGACCAGCCGAAGGTGGCTCCGTAGGTCTGGTAATTCTCATCCGCACACCGCATCTCAAACATGTAGTCATAGCGGGAACGCGACTGACAGCTGGACTGCTCAAAGATATTGACCCCGTCGAAGCGGTTCTGTCCCGCGGAAAGCTTTTTCTTCATATGAAACAGCGTTACAAGGAAACGAAGAGCCCGGATCTTTGTCTCGGAAAACCCCTTTGTCTTCAGCTTCAGCATCGGGCTTGAAAGCGCAGCGCCCCTGAAATCATCCGGGTATCTTTCCAGATACAGAGACGCGATCGCCCCTCCCATCGAATGCGCAAATAAAAGCTTCGGATGACTGTCCCCGGAAACCACATGGTCGAAAAAGCCCTTCATATCCGAAACATACTCATCGTAATGATCCACGTGGACGAGGTCCTTTTCCTTCAGCTTCCCTCCGGAAAGGCCGTGTCCCCGCATTTCGGGAAAGTAGAACCCGAAGCCGTGTCTGTAAAAATACCAGGACATCTCATGATATTTACCGTAGAACTCGCAGAATCCGTGAAACATCACCACCACAGCCGATGCGTTTTCCGGCACCACATAATAATAATGGATCTTCGTTCCGTCGAAGGAGATAAAGTCGTCCTCCTTCACACACTTCTCCCGCCATTGGCGGCAGGGTCCGTCCATGGCCTGTCTGTAATCATCTTCACCGAGGAATTCCATGATCATTTCCTCCCGAACAGCTCCAGCGCCTTCTTCGGATAGTTCGTAATGACTGCATTCACGCCGGCATTCTGACACATCTTCAAGTACTCTTCATTGTTCACCGTCCAGACATTCACCTCGACACCCTTCTCCCTGCATTCGTCCATAAATCCGGGGAACTGAAGGTTGTAAAGTGCCGGATGAAGCGCATCGACGCCGTGATTCTTCGCATAGGAAGGCATATCGAGCGTTCCGTCCGCATACAGGAATCCGGTCTTTGCCTTCGGGTCGAGCTCTTTGATTTTCATCACTGAGTAGTGATTGAAGGAGGAATAGATGACCCGGTCCTCATAGTGATTCTCCTGTGTCATCTTCACAATGGCCTTTTCAAGATCCTGATAAAATACGATTCCGGTCTTCAGCTCGATATTGATCACAAGTCCGGTGTCACGCAGTGCGTCAAAAACCTCCTGCATCGTAGGAATCCCGGCTCCCTCATACGCCTTGTTGCCGTTGTCGAAATTCATTTTCTTCAGTTCTTCCAGCGTATAGTCCTTCACCCATCCGGCTCCGTCAGAGGTCCGGTCAATCGTCTCATCATGGCAGACAACGATCTGATTGTCGCGGGTGAGCTGCACATCCAGTTCCACACCGTCGGCGCCCATCTCCGCCGCCAGTCGAAAAGCCTCTAATGTATTCTCCGGAGCATATCCGCTCGCCCCTCTGTGTGCCCAAACAAAAGGTGTATTCATAATAAGCCTCCAATCAAAAGAAATCATTTATATTTTATTGTACCGCAACGAGAGGGACGATTTCAATATTTTTACCTGAACTCTGAATTATGCTTATGTAAAAATTATACATTTTCTACAAAATGCCGGATAAAACCGCATCGTTTGCCCTCGCCTGCACCGCCCTCATTGATCTTCTTAATACCGAGATTTAACTGTATCCTTTATCAGAAATTATTGTTATCTCCACTATTTGTACTCTCTGCAGCAGTGTTGTTATCTGCACTATTTGTACTCTCTGCAGCAGTGTTGTTGTCATCTGCAACATTATTATTTACAGTATTTTTCTCGTCTGCAGCATTGTTCTCATGTACAGTTAATTGTTATCTACAATATTATCATTTCCGCATAATCCGTCATTTAATGAGAGCCGGCGGTCCAATTCGCGAATTATCCGTGATGTTTTCCGCTGTATGTGTTATTATTATTAACATTCATAAATTTTGTCAGCAAGAACGGGCAATTCGCCCAAAGGAGGATATTAATTGAAAAAGCTCTCTGTAGAAAAAATGGCCGATACGGTTTCGGCCGCCAGAAAAAGAATGCATCTGACCCAGCAGGACCTTTCCCGTCTCACCGGGATTCATCGCGCGCTCCTTTCCAGGCTGGAACACCATGACTTCATGCCTTCCATACCGCAGCTGGAAAGTCTCGCGGCTGCGCTGAATTTTGACATCAGTGACCTGTTCGAGGAAGAGACCTCTGACACGCCGGCGCCGGTCTCCCCGAAGAACATCGCAATCGCCGGCACCGGCTATGTCGGCCTGTCCCTGGCCACTCTTCTCTCGCAGCACAACCACGTGACCGCTGTAGACATCGTTGAAGAAAAGGTTTCTGATCTGAACCGGATGATTTCTCCAATTCAGGACGAATATATTGAGCGATATTTTGCCGAGGCAAAAGCCGGAAAGCGCCGCCTGGATCTGACCGCTGTCCTGAACAACGGCAGGCAGGGCGATGAGAATCCGTCCAACGCAGCCTATGCCAACGCTGATTTTGTGATTATATCCGCCCCCACGAACTATGATTCCAGACAGAACTACTTCGACACCTCGGCAGTGGAGGCGGTGATCGAGCAGGTGCTGTCCGTAAACCGAAACGCCTTTCTCATCATCAAATCAACGGTTCCTGTCGGATACACCGTCTCCGTCCGACAGAAATACGGAACCGGCCGCATCCTCTTCAGCCCGGAATTTCTCCGGGAATCAAAGGCGCTGTATGACAACCTCTACCCCAGCAGAATCATTGTTTCCTGTGACAAAAATGACGAGACATCCGTCCGGGCAGCACATGATTTTGCCGCTCTTCTGAAAGAGGGTGCCCTGCGAAAATCCGTCCCGACCCTTTTCATGGGATTTACCGAAGCAGAGGCCGTCAAGCTCTTCGCCAATACCTATCTGGCTCTCCGGGTCTCCTATTTCAACGAGCTGGATACCTATGCGGAGAGCAAGGGGCTTGACACGCAGGAAATCATCAGCGGCGTCTGCCTGGATCCGAGAATCGGCAACTTCTACAACAATCCCAGCTTCGGTTACGGCGGATACTGTCTTCCCAAGGACACCCGCCAGCTCCTGGCGAATTACCGCGACGTCCCGGAAAATCTCATCGAAGCGATCGTAGAGAGCAACCGCACCAGAAAGGATTTTATCGCGGATCAGGTTCTGAAAATCGCAGGCTACTACAGCTATTCCACAGATAATGATTTCCGCGAAGACGAAGAAAAGGTGGTGACGGTAGGCGTCTACCGCTTAGTATTCAAGAGCGCCTCTGACAACTTCCGTCAGTCTCCCATTCAGGGCGTGATGAAACGCATCAAGGCAAAGGGCGCCCGGATCATCATCTATGAGCCGACCCTGAAAGACGGAAGCACCTTTTTCGGAAGTCCGGTCGTGAACGATCTGAAGCAATTCAAGGAAGCCAGCCGGTGCATCCTCGCCAATCGCTACGATACCTGTCTCGACGATGTCAGGGATAAGGTTTACACCAGAGATCTCTTCCGCCGGGACTGATAATCAACGTTCACGGAAGCCTCCAAACCAATCATACATCTAATATTAAGATTTGAAATTATAGACCGATTGGTCTATATTTGGAATTGCACAGACCGACTGGTCTATATTTGGAATTGCATAGACCGATCGTTTTATATTTGAAATTCAATTGACAGGATGATCTATATCAGGGTTCGTGAAGAAAGGAGTCTCCATGAAGCTTTGTCGTGTCCGCCGCTTTCGCCGTGATCTTCGCCATACAGGGAATTCCGATTTATCTCGCCTTCGCGTTCGGCGGAATCGCGCTCGCCACGGCTCCCGCCCCCGCGTTCTCCATCGTCCAGGAATTCCGCACGAAAGGCCCGGTTACGGATACGCTCCTTCCGATGGCCATCCTGGATGACATCGGCGAAATCGCGGTCTTCTTCACGGTAAACGCCTTCATTGCCAGATCCGTCTCCGGAGGATCGATTCCGCTTTACATGATTCCGGTGATGATCTTCCTTCCGATCGGCATCGGTATTGCCACAGGATATCCCGCAGGTCTTCTTCTCTGGAAAATCCGGAAGCCCGCAGCCATCGTTGCCGTCCTTCTCGCGGAATTCCTGCCGCAAAGAAAAAAGCGGTCTCGTAAGTGCCCGCTGAAAGTATTGCTGAAAGCCCATTTGCGGCGGGCAATTCCCTGCTGATTCCTTGTTTTTTCATGTGTACATATGCTATAATAGCGTTAATTGGGAGTAAATCTTTAAGCGCAGAATGAGGGGACACCGCTGCAGTATCAGTATCATATTCTAGCGAAATGGAGTGACCAATCATGGATAAAGAATCAATCAAGGCAATTGTCGATGCAGTTCAGGCAAAGAAGACCGACACGAAGATGAAGAAAGGTTCTCTGCTCAGAATAATTGCGATAGCCGTCACCGCTACTGCGGCGGTATGCGGAATCGCATACGCCGTGTACCGCTACTTCACACCGGATTATCTGGAAGACTTCGATGACGAAGACTTTGAGGATGATTTCGACAGCTATTTTGACGAGAATGACAGGGACGACGAGGAGAAATCCCCGGAGACGAAATCCGACAGCTCTGACGAAGACTGAGACGGCTCTGATGAAGGCCGAAACAGCTTTTACGAAGGCTGAGGCAGCTCTGGCGAAAACTGAGGCAGGCGGTCTGTCTGCGTTTTCAAAGTACTTATACCATAACGAGAGAGATACGAAAACAGAGGCTCCGACACTTGATGTGCCGGGGCTTTTTTGAGGAAATCGCTATGCTCTGATAAGTGCCGCGCTCTGTATACGCTGCATTGCGCGCCGCTCAGGACTGTGCACTCCCGCTCTGCTGCGGCAGGAGATCTGGAACAGCGCTCCGTAGCCGAAAAGCGACGGGTTTCCTCCTGTGGCAGACGAAAGGAATGGATCATATGAAAAAAGGCGAGATATACGAAGGTACGGTTGAACGGGTTTCCTTCCCGAACAAGGGACATGTCCGCGTCGGCGGGGAGGACAGCGAGGTGATCGTCAAGAACACCATCCCCGGTCAGACTGTGCGCTTCCGCATCAATAAAAAGAAAGCAGGCCGACTGGAGGGTCAGCTTCTCTCGGTTCTTCAGCCATCCGCTCTCGAGACAGAGGATGCCGGATGCAGCCTGTTTCCGCAGTGCGGCGGATGCACATACCGCACGCTTCCGTATGCGGAGCAGCTGAAGCTGAAGGAAGGAGAAATACGATCTCTGATCGGTCAGGCTCTGATTGAGGGCGGACAAATCCGCGGCGACGGCTCCCCCGACTATGAATTTGAGGGAATCCGGCCAAGCCCCATGGAAAAAGGCTACCGCAACAAGATGGAATATGCTTTCGGAGACATGGAAAAGGACGGCGAGCTGACACTTGGCCTTCACAGAAAGAACAGTACCTACGATATCCTGACGGCTGACCGCTGCCAGATCGTACACGAAGATTTCAACCGCATCCTCTCCTGCGTGCTCGCCTTTTGCCGCAGGCAGAACTGGACCTACTGCCATAAAATCTCGCACGAGGGTTACCTGCGCCACCTTCTGGTCCGCCGCGCCTCCGTAACCGGAGAGATTCTGATTGACCTCGTCACGACCTCTCAGTGTCCGGACGGAAAAGATTTAAACGACGGTCTGAAAGAACTGTGCGCACAGCTCAGATCCCTCGACCTCGAAGGCACCCTTATCGGCGTACTTCATACCGTGAACGATTCGGTAGCCGATATCATTCGAAATGACCGCACCGATCTGCTGTACGGAAGAGATTATTTCTACGAGGAGCTTCTGGGACTCCGGTTCCGCATCACGCCGTTTTCTTTTTTCCAGACAAATTCCAGGGGTGCCGAGGTCCTGTACAGCACTGCCAGAGAGTTTCTCGGAGATGTCGAGAATCAGACTGTCTTCGATCTCTACAGCGGAACTGGGACTATCGCCCAGATTATTGCGCCGGTAGCGAAGAAGGTCGTAGGTGTGGAAATCGTAGAGGAGGCTGTAGCGGCAGCCAGGGAGAACGCTCGGCTGAACGGGCTGGATAACTGCCGTTTTCTTGCGGGAGACGTTCTGAAGGTTCTCGATGAAATCCCCGAAAAGCCGGACTCCATCATTCTCGATCCTCCGCGCGAGGGAATTCATCCGAAGGCTCTCCCGAAAATCATCTCGTACGGTGTCAGCAGGATCATCTACATCTCCTGCAAGCCCACCAGCCTTGCCAGAGATCTTCCGATTTTCCTGACCCACGGATATCGTCTCGAAAGGATTGCATGTGTTGATCTCTTCCCCGCAACCGTTCACGTCGAGACAGTGGCTCTGCTGACGAAAACAAACTGAAGGAAGGCGGAAGGCGGTATCTTTCATCGCGTCTGATGCACGAGCCGCTTGTCTTCATAGAGCATCTGATCCGCCCCGCCCGTCAGGTCTGCCGGGGACATCGCAGGTGATGTACACAGCGAATAGCCGACGCTGATCGAGAGAGCATACGGAAGATCAGATTTCCGGGCGTCCTCTTCCACCTGCCGGTGCAGCAGCCGGCCAAAATCTCCGACTGGCTCCAACACACTCTTTGGCCCGATGATTGCGAACTCATCACCGCCCCAGCGGGACAGGAAGACCGAATATTTTCCCGTGACACGCGTCAGAGACGATGCCACGGTCTGAAGCGCACGATCTCCTTCCAGGTGTCCGTACCTGTCATTGATCAGCTTGAACCGGTTCACATCGATCATGAATAAATGAAATCCGTTTTCTTCATCGGCCTTCCCGATATACTCCTCCAGGATCTGATCGGAACGTCTCCGGTTGTTCAGACCCGTCAGCGCATCGGTATAAATCTGCATCTCCTGCACGTTGACAAAAAACAGCACAAGCGCGGAGAGAATGCTTGGCGCCATCGCCGGCGTATCCGGCACAATGCTGTCGAAGATGCCTGCGGCAAAGGGAAACAGCACAAAAGTAATCATTGTGAAATATCCCTTACTTACCGATTTTGACTTTGCACGCAGCGAATAGATAATCGCATGGACCGTCACCAGCGCCAGGTCATTTCCCGTATGAAACAGCAGAATAAAGGCGCACAAGAAACAGCTCAGATTTACAATCAGATAGTTAACCGCGGCCATATTCATCACATCACCACCATTTCTTTCAGAGTCTGCAAGCGAGATAAAACGCGCTTCGCGGGTTTTATCTCGCTATCGCGGTGCTCGCCCCACACGAATACTTCGCATTCGGCTGTGGCTCACTGTTCGCGTAAAAAAAGAGAAGCTAAGTGAATACTTAACTTCCCGATTATACGTAGCGAGAGGGAGACTCGAACTCTCGACACTGCGGGTATGAACCGCATGCTCTAGCCAACTGAGCTATCTCGCCATATGAAATTGGTGCGAAGTGAGTGAAAGCTATGGGACCTACAGGGCTCGAACCTGTGACCCTCTGCTTGTAAGGCAGATGCTCTCCCAGCTGAGCTAAGATCCCGTTTGTTTTGTTTCCTGCCTCAACTCGCTTTGCTATTATAACCCGATATTGTTTTAATTGTCAACACTTTTTTGAAAAAATATTTATTATTTTTTTCGTCTGTTTCATGCCCCTGTTTGCATCCGCTTTCTATGCATCTTCAGGCATTGTTATTCCAGGCAAATCCGCAACGTGAATCCTGCGCATGGGAAAGGGCTGCCTGATCGTCTCATTCAAATCAAGCAGCCCTTTTAATGAATATCCTGAAGTTTCACTGTATAACCTCACTTTCTATTCATTACACCATATTCACTTTTCCGGCAGATCTTCTGGATCAAAGGATTCTTGTGCCTTCCGACTTCTCAGATCCCGTTCTTCGCTCATCGCACTCCTGCGATTTGATTTTTCTGTGAGTATTTTTTTAGCTTTATCAGTTAAATCTTATCGAGCTCATATAACATTCAACTGCTTTCCCGCTCTCTGATTATCCGGCATTCACTTTCCCATCGGACCATCCTCCTGAAGTAAATATCCTTAAAAGAAAATTGATAACTTTTATTCCTTATTGGTTATCTCTCTTCTTGCATTTATAATACAGAACTAATTCCATTTTGTCAATAGTTTTTTGCATATATTTTTATCGACGTTTATTTGTCTGACTATTCTGTATTTTGGCCTTTCAGCTTTTCCGGTCTCAGGGAGTGCAGCAGGCACCACCAGGTCTGCAGGAGCGCAGCGGACACCATTTACCTGCGTTCCTGCGGATCCGGCACTGTACGCTGATCAGCCCTTGAACTCGTCGATCGCGTGACCGATATCATGGCGGTAATACTTGTTCTGGAAATCAATCCAGTCTACCGCCTTATAGGCATTCGCTCTTGCTTCCTTCAGATCCTTCCCGAGCGCCGTAACGTTGAGTACACGTCCGCCGTTCGTCACAACCTCGCCCTTGTCATTGAATTTCGTTCCCGCGTGGAAGACATAATATCCCGGCCTGTTCTTGAACTTCTCAAGGCCGTGAATCGGGAAGCCTTTCTCATAGGATACCGGATAGCCGTCGCTGGCAAGCACAACGGTCACACAGGCGTCGTCCCTGAACTGCAGATCAATTTGATCAAGCGTGCCGTCTATACATGCCTCAATGACGTCAATGATGTCATTTTTCATTCTGGGAAGCACGACCTGCGCCTCCGGATCTCCGAAGCGGGCGTTGTACTCCAGTACCTTCGGGCCGTCCTCAGTGAGCATCAGGCCGAAGAAGATGATGCCCTTGAAGGGGCGTCCCTCGGCCTTCATCGCATCGACCGTAGGCTGGAAGATATATTTCTGACAGAAATCATCGACTTCCTTTGTATAGAACGGCGTCGGCGAGAAGTTGCCCATTCCTCCGGTATTCAGGCCCTGGTCCCCGTCCTTGGCCCTCTTGTGATCCTGAGCAGACGCCATGGTCTTGACGATGTTCCCGTCTACATAAGACAGAACGGATACTTCACGTCCGGTCATGAACTCCTCAATGACAAGCTCATCGCCCGCATGGCCGAACTTCTTGTCAACCATCAGCTCTTTGACCCCGTCCTTCGCCTCCTGAAGGCTGCTGCAGATCAGGACGCCCTTGCCGAGTGCAAGGCCGTCCGCCTTCAGAACAATCGGATATTTCTGATTTTTCTCAAGGTAGGCAATCGCATCCTCCGGAGAGGTGAACGTCTCATAGGCCGCGGTAGGAATGTTGTATTTCTTCATCAGGTTCTTTGAGAAGGCCTTGGATCCCTCAAGAATCGCCGCATTCTTCCTCGGCCCGAAGACGCGAAGTCCTTCCGCCTCGAAAGCGTCGACGATTCCGCCCACCAGCGGGTCATCCATCCCGACAATCGTAAGGTCGATCCCCTTCTCTTTGGCAAACGAGGTCAGCTTGTCGAATTCCATCGCCCCGATCGGCACGCATTCCGCCAACTCCGCGATGCCGGCATTTCCCGGCGCACAGTATATCTTCTCAACCTTCGGACTCTGCGCAACCTTCCACACAATTGCGTGCTCCCGTCCGCCGCCTCCGACTACCAGTACTTTCATTCCCATGTCGCACACTCCTCGCTTTCTTCTTCCGCAGACAGCCGGCCTGAACGCAGACTCCGTGCGCCCGTTTTCTATCAGGTCCTGATCGTTCCTGCAATCCTGCTTCGGTCCCGGGGTCTGTACGCGGGCTTCGTGCGCCCGTTTCTCATTCTCTGCTGTCTGTAAGCAAACACCCATGTTGTAAACAGCGCCACATACTGTATAAGCTGCGGATTGCTCCGCGCTACGGATCGTCCCGCGCTTCGGATCATCCCGCGCTTCGGATCATCCCGCGCTTCTCGCATTGCTCTGTGCTTCGCATTGCTCTGTACTTCGCATTGTTCTGTGCTTTGCACTCCGTCAGACTGCCCATATCTAATTAGGAAGCCCGTATGCGGATGACATGCTGTTTCTCATTATTTATTTGTCTGGCTGTACTGTCTCAGATTTCTCCGAATGTATAATCCCTGATCTGTACTCTGCCGTCTGTGACGGTGACCCTTCCGTTTGCGATCAGGTTGATGGCCTCCGGCATGATTTTCCACTCCGCCTGCTCCATCACGCGCCGCTGAAGAATCTCCGGTGTATCTCCGTCCTGCACATAGACCGCCTTCTGAAGGATGATCGGCCCTGTATCCGTCCCCGCATCCACGAAGTGAACCGTTGCGCCGGTCACTCTGACACCGCGCTCCAGCACCTTCTCATGCACGTGAAGGCCGTAATAGCCGGTGCCGCAGAAGGCAGGGATCAATGCCGGGTGAATATTGATCATCCGGTTCGGGAAAGCTTCCACCATTTTCTTCGGGATGACGACCATACAGCCGGCCAGGACCACCAGGTCCGGATGATACGACTGCGTTTTCTCCAGATAGGCGTCCTCAAACTCCGCCCGGCTGGCGAAATCCGCCGGTCTTACCACCGCGGCGTCAATCCCCTTCTTCTTTGCGCGTTCCAGCGCGTATGCCTTCGGGTTGTTGCTGATCACGCCGACCACTTCTGCGTTTGTGATGGTTCCGCTGTCAATGGCATCCAGAATGGCCTGCAGATTTGTTCCGCCGCCAGAAACCAGTACTGCGATTTTAAGCATTATTTTTCCTCCTGCAATTCTACAGGCAGACCGGCTCCGCCGGCCTGTCGCGGCATTCGCCCGCCGCCCCGCACAATGTGTGAGCGGATACGGCTCACTCCGTGCGTATATTCGGATTCCGCGCGAACGCGCTTCCCTGAAAATCAACAGCTGACGGATATCAGATCAGCTATCAGATCAGCTTTACGCCCTTCTCACCGGCTCTGATGTGACCGATCTGATAGGAATATTCACCGGCGTCACGGATGGCCTTCATCGTCGCGTCCACATCCTCCGGACGTACCGCCAGCACCATTCCGATGCCCATGTTGTAAGTGTTGTACATCACATGCTCGTCGATGTCGCCCTTCTTCTGCATCAGACGGAAGATCGGCAGAACCGGATAGGAGTTCTTCTCGATCTCCGCGTAAACGCCGTCGCGGAGCATACGGGGAACATTCTCGTAAAATCCGCCGCCGGTGATGTGGCTGCAGCCCTGAATTCTGACGCCGGCTTTCTTAATGCTCTTGATTGCCTTCACATAGATCTTCGTCGGCGCAAGGAGAACATCACCGAGCTTCCCGCCGAGTTCGTCATAATAGGTGTCCAGTGACTCCGGCGTCATATCAAATACCTTCCGGACGAGAGAAAAGCCGTTGCTGTGTACGCCGGAAGATGCAAGTCCGATCAGGACATCGCCGTCGCGAAGATCCGCTCCGGTAATCATATCCTTCTGGTCAACGACGCCGACAGCGAATCCCGCGAGGTCATATTCGTCTGTGGGATAAAATCCGGGCATCTCGGCGGTCTCGCCGCCGATCAGCGCCGCCTCCGACTGCAGGCAGCCGTCCGCAACGCCCTTTACGATCTCCGCGATCTTCTCCGGATAGTTTTTGCCGCAGGCGATATAATCCAGGAAAAACAGAGGCTCGCCGCCCGCGCAGGCGATATCATTCACACACATGGCGACACAGTCGATTCCGACGGTATCATGCTTGTCCATCAGAAAGGCGATCTTCAGCTTTGTTCCTACTCCATCGGTTCCGGAAACCAGAGTGGGATGCTCCATATTCTTGAATGCATCCGCTGAAAACGCGCCGGAAAAACCGCCGAGTCCGCCGAGCATTTCAGGGCGCACCGTTTCCTTTACATACTTTTTCATCAGCTCTACTGATTTGTATCCGGCCTCAATATCTACTCCAGATGACTTGTAATCCATTGTCTCCTCCATTTTGCTCCAGGCAAACAAATTTACTGTATAAGCTCTTCGAAAACGCGTACAGGGCTCGCCGCACGCGAAGCGCGCGTAAGAGACCGGACGCGATTTCGAAGGCAACAAGTATGAGCACGAAGTGACGCATAAGCGGCACGAGAGTGCGAATACTTGTAGGATTGCGGGAGTGCGCAGCACGAAGCAATCCGCAGCTTATACAGTTTGTGGTACAAAGTATTGTTTGAGTGTTTACTGTATAAGCTATTACTGGTTAAGCTCTTCGAAAACGCGTACAGGGCTCGCCGCACGCGAAGCGCGCGTAAGAGACCGGACGCGATTTCGAAGGCAACAAGTATGAGCACGAAGTGACGCATAAGCGGCACGAGAGTGCGAATACTTGTAGGATTGCGGGAGTGCGCAGCACGAAGCAATCCGCAGCTTATACAGTTTGTGGTACAAAGTATTGTTTGAGTGTTTACTGTATAAGCTATTACTGGTTAAGCTCTTCGAAAACGCGTACAGGGCTCGCCGCACGCGAAGCGCGCGTAAGAGACCGGACGCGATTTCGAAGGCAGCATCCTTGCTGCCGCGTGTTTCAGCGGCTGCGCAGTTACTTTGTATAGTTCTTATAGCCGGTTTCCTGCAGTCTTGCGTCCTTTGCCACGACGTTCTTCCTTCCCTCTTCGCCGTAGTCCCGGATTTTCTGAAGGAGCTCCGGGTCTGAAACTGCAAGAATCCGCGCCGCGAGGATGGCCGCGTTCTTCGATCCGTCGATCGCAACGGTCGCAACCGGAATGCCGGACGGCATCTGTACGATGGAATAGAGCGCATCTGTTCCGCCGAGCGCCTTGCTGCTCATCGGAACGCCGATGACCGGAAGCGGAAAAAGCGCCGCAACCATACCCGGCAAAGCCGCAGCCATGCCCGCGCCCGCGATGATTACACGAATTCCTCTCTCCTCCGCGCCCTTTGCCCAGGACACAAGCTCTTCCGGTTCTCTGTGAGCCGAAATAATCCGCATTTCATAATCAATTCCGAATTCCTCAAGTACCTCGGCCGCTTTGGACATCACTGCCATGTCCGAATCGCTGCCCATCACAATTCCAACCTTTGCCATCGTCTGTCTCCTTTTTATGTGTTCTGGCACCGTCTGCTGTCGTCATACATCATATCCGATTCCGGTAAATCTTTCAACGGCTCATTTAACTCTTCCGTTCCCGGAAGCACAAATCTTCCGTTTCGGATCAGCGGGATCTCTTCACCGTCCGCCATTTCCACCGTAATGCTGCCAAGTTCCTCATAGGGAATGGTGATGTCGGTGTGACATCCGAAATACGCTCTGCCCGGATCTGTTTTTCTGAGGATCGACCGCTCGTTGTCCCTGGCAATGATTTCCTTCCCATCCGGATTATAGACCGCGTTGTCCTCTTCCCAGCTGTAACAGGTATCGCCGAACGCGAAATGCGGTCCCATCTTCTCCGCGATCAGGATCGGAAGCTTGTCGGCGATTCCGTAGGTTTTCGCCATCCGGTACGCCGTCGTGTTTGTCCCGATGGCACACTCTCCCATCGGAAGCGACGCGTGATGGAAGAGAATATTCTCTTCGATGTAGCGGCGGTTTGCCTCCTCCGACGTGAAATTGCCGCAGCTGTAATCGCTGACCATGCCGTCGGTTACCTCGATCCGCAGATCCCGGTACTGGAATTCTCCGAGATATACCCGGCTGACGTTCAGCACGCCGCAGGTCCCTTTCAGAACCGGAGAGGTGAACACTTCTCCGACAGGGATGTTCACATCCGCCACACAGTTTTCAAAATTGGTCTGATGCTCCGGGTCCGTCAATGTATGGAGCGCGACCCGCAGATCGGTGCAGTTGCCGTTCATCCCTCTGATACGTACCGCCACGCCCTGATCCAGAGCATCGATGAGATGCTGCTGAATCTTCTGATACTTGCGGTAGTCGAGATTATTGATCTTCACGGTCTCCCGGAAAATATCACGGAACCTGTCTCCGATTGCCGGGACCGGATAGGCGATGATCGTAAAGCTCCTCTCGGAACCGATGATGTACCGGTTCGTGATCTGCCCTGCCTCGCTGTTGTAACGCACCTGCTCCTTCTGCTGCTCCGCGGTCAGCGGGTAACTGTGGCGCGCCTCCTTTGGTGTGAAGGGCACCTCGCCGAACACATCCATGCAGGCGGGCCCTCCGTGAACCTTCGCCAGATCCCTGTATTTCTCGTAAGCCGCCCGAAGGCCCTGCAGCTTCCGGGTGACAAACTTCTCATCCAGAAAGACTCCGGCGTCATTCCGATGATCGTACTCAAACTGGGGATTGGGAATGGCTCCGTAATAGCCGATTCGCAGATGCTGTCTCTTGTTCACCGCGTGTGTGGCAGATCGGTAGATGACGCTTTCCAGTCCCATCTCCCGAAACTGGAGAACCGCTTGCCGCACGACCCGTTCAAAGCCGAGCCGGTATCGGATATTGACGGTCTTTTTCCTGTGAATATCCTTGCGGCCGACCTCAAATCCGATCCGGTACCCCTCTGTCCAGGTGCGGGCGATTGACGAGATTTCTTCCTCGGAGAGGGTGTTCAGAAATGCCGCCGTCTGCTCTTCATTCTCCGTCACATATTCACCAAACCGGTACAGATAGCGCAGATCGCCGAGATCCTCGTCCATGATGATGTCTCTGGCAAAGGAAAGTCCGGGATCCAGGCATTCCCGGGTCCGCCTGTCCATCATCTCCGCGGAGTAATCGCTGCAGTACCAGTACAGGGATTCCTGAATCAACGCCGGATCCGGAAGCTCCTCACAGGTAAAGAGCTGATACACCTCAAGAAAAATTTCCAGGGAAATCAGCATATCCCACTTTCTGTCCTCGAAGGCGTAGACGACGGTTCCCCGGAGCTCCATGTACAGGAAGGACAAAAGTCTCCCGTAATCCTCCCCGAGGGTGTCTGCGGCATAATCGGGGTTTCCGAAGCTTTTCCCGTAATTTTCCGGCAGAATATCCTCATACATACTGCGGTTCTGTTCCCGGAGCTGCTCCAGCGTGGCATTCAGAAACTCTCCTCTTTCATTTTTCAGCATCAGATCCGCCATATCCGAGAGAAAGACTGCCTCCCTCTCGAACCAGTCCCGGAAGGGTTCCCGCACGCGCCGCTCCGACGGGATCTCCCGCACACGCCCGAGCGCAAGATCAAAGCGCTCCTCGTAAGATTCGGTTTCTGGATCGAATTGTTCTTTGATCAAGGTTTTAAACTGCCCTTTCTGATATTTTCCGCAAGAATTTCCTGCATGTAGGACCAGATCTCCTCCGATCCGGTTCCTGTCTTCGCGTTTCTCTCTCTGACCTGAGCCTGGCTGACTCCGTGCTCCTTCCAGTCCCCGCCGCCATTGGAATCATTCAGCAGCATCGGCTGAAAATTATCCATCACATGCGCGAACCGGGCCTCCGGCGTCTCATACGCATCAAACTCCTCCCAGATTTCCCGGAGCATCCGTCCCTGATCCTCCGGCAGAAGTCCGAAAATCCGCTCCGCCGCCCTCGTCTCCCGGGCCGCCTCGGTCTTTTTGGCCTCCGCGTCATATGCATAGGTATCTCCGGCATCGATCTCGACGATATCGTGAATCAATACCATCAGAATCGTGCGGACGATATCGATCTCCTGGTTGGAATACTCCCGAAGGATCCATGTCATGACGGCCAGATGCCAGGCGTGGTCCGCATCGTCCTCGCGCCGGCCGTGGCCGGTCAGATGCGTCTGGCGGAGAATATTCTTCTCCTTGTCTATCTCAAGAATAAAATCAAGCTGTTTCCGGAATCTCTCCTGATCCGCTTCCATATTAGGGTCCGCCTCCATTCTGCCGCACATCCCGGACTGTATTTTCTTCTTCTCTTCTGCAGCTTACCCCGGACGGCACTTACTGCTCCTCTTCTGCCGCCCAACCCGGACGGCACTTTCTGCCTCTCTTCTGCAGCTTACCCCGGGCAGAAGCTCCGGCGCCGTCCGGATCTGACAGCCGTGCTCTCTGTCATTGTCGCCGCTCAGGCAAAACCGACACGGCCGCCATGACCGGAACACCACGTTTAATGGATGCCGAGCAGAAAAAGCACGATCCACAGAATCGACATGATGCCCGAGGCAAGCGCCGACAATGTTGCTCTCCTGACACCCTCCGTTCTTTCCGAAAGCGCCCGCATGCCCAGATAAAAGGCATAGAAGGAAAAAAGCATCGCGATCAGTCCCGCACAGCCGAGAGCAATCCCTCCCTGTGCCTGAACGATAAAGGAAATCAGAACGGTAACGGCGAACACGGCGAACGAAATCACGGAGAGTGTCAGAGATACTCTGGTGTCGGTGAATTTTTCTTCTTTGATAAAGGTGTACTTTACATTTTTCTTCTTAAACATACTGCAACATACTGCCTCAGAACAGTCCCTGATATTCCTCTGCCCCGTATTCCGCGTAATAATCGCGGATCGCCTTTTTCTGCTCCTCCGTCAGCGTCATCCGTCCTGCCTGCTGATCCTCTCCGAGGTAGCGGAAGACATCGGCCATGGAAACGATGGCATTCGCCGGGAAGCCGTATTTTTCACTGATCTCCGAGAGCGCGCTTCT
Source organism: uncultured eubacterium 1-6 (assembly GCA_903789595.1). GTDB lineage: Bacteria > Bacillota > Clostridia > Lachnospirales > Lachnospiraceae > Bilifractor. The sequence goes on along the minus strand of CAIFEZ010000001.1, from coordinate 83,115 downwards.
GGTTCCCTTTCCGCGCTCCATACGATTCAGCGATACCATCAGTCCCTTGATTTCCACATTGCCCTGCACCTGAATAATCGGGAAGGTTTCCTCAATGGACTTTCCGGAGGTGGTCACATCCTCTATGATGACGACGCGGTCTCCGTCCCTGATCTCACTGCCGAGCAGGATTCCCTTGTCTCCGCCGTGGTCCTTTGCTTCCTTCCGGTTGGAGCAGTATTTCACATCGACGCCGTAGAGATCACTGATGGCAATGGCGGTTACCACTGACAGCGGGATTCCCTTGTAAGCCGGTCCGAAAAGGACATCGAAGTCCAGCCCGTAGCTGTCGTGAATAGCCTTTGCGTAAAACTCTCCGAGCTTCTTCAGCTGAGATCCGGTGACATACGCCCCGGCATTCATGAAGAAGGGAGATTTTCTGCCGCTCTTCAGCGTGAAATCCCCGAACTTCAGTACGTGACTGTCGATCATAAAATCAATAAACTGCTTTTTGTATTCTTCCATGTGTCCGCCGCTCCTTATTAAGACTGCGTTCTTTTTCTGCTATTATTCTTATATTCTTTTGCTGCTTTACTATCTGTGGTTTTTCTCCGGAACTCTTTCTCTGCGGCCCTTTATCTGCTGTTCTTTTGTCTGTGTTATTCCTCTACCGCACCGATCAGATCCTGTACGCTGTCGATTCCGTTCTCCTCCAGATACCGGTCAATACCCTCTGCCACATCCAGGGTCGCGCGGGGATTGCTGAAATTCGCAGTTCCCACCGACACCGCCGTAGCACCCGCGAGGATAAATTCCAGCGCGTCCTCCGCGGTCGCAATGCCGCCCATTCCGATGACCGGAAGATGCACTGCGTGCGCCGCTTCATACACCATGCGAAGCGCAATCGGCTTCACGGCCGGACCCGACATGCCGCCGGTCCTGTTCGCCAGGACAAATTTTCTCCGATTGACGTCAATCTTCATGCCGGTCAGCGTGTTGATCAGAGAGACCGCGTCTGCACCGCCAGCCTCCACTGCCCTCGCCATCTCGCCGATATCGGTAACATTCGGGCTGAGCTTCATAATGATCGGCTGCTTCGCCACATTCCTGCAGGCCCTCGTGATTTTCTCCGCGACAGACGGAACAGTTCCGAAGGCAATACCTCCCTCTCTCACATTCGGACATGAGATATTGATCTCCAGCATATCCACAGGCTCATCCGCAAGCCGTTCCACCACTTCCGTGTACTCCTCAATCGAGTGGCCGCAGACATTTACGATGATCTTTGTATCGTATTTCTTCAGAAACGGGAGATCTCTCCTGCAGAAGACCTCAACTCCCGGATTCTGAAGACCGATCGCATTCAGCATGCCGCCGTACACCTCGGCGACTCTCGGCGTCGGATTGCCGGGCCATGGCACATTCGCCACACCCTTCGTAACAACAGCTCCGAGCCGGTTCAGATCGACAAATTCACTGTATTCCTCACCCGATCCGAAGGTTCCGGACGCGGTCATAACAGGGTTTTTCAGTTCCACTCCGGCGATGTTTACGCCAAGCCTGTTCTTTGCTCCCATCTATCTATGCCTCCAGCTGATTCTGCTTTTTTCCATCCCTTTCAGGTTCTTGTGCTCCTGATTTTCCAGACCTCAGCTCCACTGAGATCCCGGCTTTTTCTCCGGCTTCTCTTCCGGCTTCTCTTCCGGCTTTTCCTCAGAATCCGGCTTCTCGGATGTCCGGTCCGTCACCCGAAGACTGACTCTTAAAGATCCAGCTCCGCCGCGTTGAATACCGGTCCGTCCTTGCAGACTCTGGTATTCTTCACCTGGGAATGGCCGTCGATCTCACGGGTCCTGCAGACGCAGGCGAGACAGGCGCCGATTCCGCAGGCCATGCGCTCCTCCATGGAAACCCAGCAGGGGATCTGCTCCTCTTCGGCCCAGGTCTTCAGGGCCCTGAGCATAGGAAGCGGCCCGCAGGCAAAAATCACATCCGGTTTTCTGCCGTCGGCCCGGATCGCGTCCATTACATTTCCTCTGGTCCCCGTGCTGCCGTCTTCCGTCGCGATGATCGTATCTCCGTAACGGTCGAATTCCGCCTTCAGAAAACAGTCGCTGCGGTAGCCGATCACGCTTACCACTTCCGTGGTCCGGGTTTTCGCATTGACTCCGTCGGACTTTTCGGAGACTCTCTGCTCGTCGGCGATCACATCCGACTGCTCCTCATCAAGCGCTGCGCTCTCGTAAAGAACCCTCGCTGTTTCCAGAAGCGGAGGCACTCCGATTCCTCCGCCGACGAGAAAGACTCTCTTCCCTGCCGCCTCCTCGAGCGGGAAACCATTGCCGAGAGGTCCGAGAATTTCGAGCTTTTCCCCAGCGCACATCTGTGCCATCTCACCGGTCCCCGCGCCGGATACGCGGTAGACCAGACGAATTGTCTGCCTGTCTGCGTCGATTCCGCAGAGACTGATCGGTCTTGGCAGAAGCCTGCTTTTGTCATTGAGATAAACATTTACGAACTGTCCCGGCGCCGCCTCGCCGGAGATTCCGGGCGCCGAGAGGACCATGTCATAGATGCCTGCACTGATCCGGCTCTGGCTGACAATTGTTGCCGTCTCCTTTATTTTCATAACCTTCTGATATCCTTTCCAAAATCCGCCGCTGTTCACACACCGTTAAAATGGCAAAGATTGAATGGGGGGTGCCGCAAACCAGAATTCATCTGGAGGCTTCCAGCGCGCCGTTGATGTCCCGGATCATATCAATGACAGCCGCTCTCGAGGCGTCCGCAAAATGCTCCTCTCCATACTCCGCATACGCTTCCTTCCGGTACGCGCAGATAATACCGCGGGAGGAATTGATGATGGCTCCGAGTCCGTCCTCATTGAAAAAGTCTGTGAGATCGGCGCCCTTTCCGCCCTGGGCGCCATATCCGGGCACCAGAATAAAGGTCTTCGGCATCATTTTCCGGAGGGCCCTGCCCTGTTCCGGATAAGTTGCTCCGACGACAGCTCCGACGTAGCTGTACCCATCTCCCATCGCCTCGCGGCCCCACTCATCTACCTTTTCACCGACCAGCTCATAGAGCGGTCTCCCGTCCACAAGGCGGTCCTGAAACTCTCCGCTGGACGGATTCGACGTCTTCACGAGGACAAAAATCCCCTTCTTCTCCTCACTGCAGACCTTGATGAACGGACGGATGCCGTCACTTCCCAGATACGGGTTGACGGTCGCGAAATCCTCATGAAAGCCTGAATATTCTCTGTTTCCCACCTTCACATGTCCCAGGTGTCCGACGGCATACGCCTCCGAGGTGGACCCGATGTCGCCGCGCTTAACATCTCCGATCACGACGAGTCCCTTGCTCTGACAGTAGGACACCGTTCTCTCATATACGGCCATGCCCGGCACACCGAACTGTTCGTACATCGCCACCTGCGGCTTCACCGCCGGAATCAGATCGTATGTCGCGTCGACAATGGCTTTATTGAACTCCCAGACAGCCTCCGCGGCGCCCTCCAGCGTCTCTCCGTACTGATGGAACGCCTGCCTTTGAATCCGCTCCGGTACATAGGAGAGCATCGGATCCAGACCGACAACGACCGGCGCGTTCTTTTCTCTGATATTTTGAATCAGACGATTAATCATAGTACATTCTCCCTTTCTGATATACGATTTTTCCGCCGCAGATCGTGGTGTCGACCCGGCCGGTGACCTCACAGCCGTCAAACGGTGTATTTTTTCCCCGGGACTCAAAGTCCCGGGCGTCAATCCTGTAAACAGCATCCGGATCGATGATGGTAACATCCGCTTCCATGCCCTCCGCGAGAGAGCCCCTCTGATCCAGATGAAGAATCTTCGCCGGGCCGGCGCTCATCCGCTCCGCCATCTGCATCGGCGTCAGAATACCCGTTTTGACCAGATGGGTAATCGTCAGCGCGACGGAAGTCTCGAGACCGACGATTCCGAAGGGTGCTTTCTCCATCGGCTGATCCTTCTCCTCTCGAGCATGCGGCGCATGATCCGTGCTGATTGCCTCAAAAACGCCCTCCGCAAGTCCCCTGCGGAGCGCCTCCCGGTCCTCCTCGGTGCGCAGCGGCGGATTCATCTTGTAATTCGTATCTCCGGGCACCCGATCGCTGCTCGTAAGAACAAAATGATGCGGGCAGACCTCTCCGGACACATCCCAGCCCTTTGCCTTCGCCGCCTTCAGCATCTCATAGCTTCCCTTAGTAGAGCAGTGGCAGAGATGAAGGTGCGCGCCTGTCTCATGTGCCAGGATCATATCCCTCGCGATGATGACATCTTCCACCGAATTCGTAATGCCCGGAAGACCTTCCGCTCTGGAAACGGCATCCTCATTCACGCAGCCCCCCTGCACGAGATTTCTGTCTTCGCAGTGATCCAGAAACGGAATGTTCTCCTCGCGGCAGATTTTCATCGCTTCCCGCGCCAGTTCGGCGTTCATGACGGACTTCCCGTCCTCGGAAACAGCGGGGATTCCATGCTCCACCATTCCCCTGATATCCGCCAGCTTTTCTCCGTTCTGTCCCTCCGTGACCGCTCCGGCCTGAAGGACATGGATCGATGCTGTATGCTCCGCCTTATGCATGACATAGTCGATGCGGTCCGGGCTGTCGCAGACCGGCTTTGTGTTTGGCATGGCAACGATGGTGGTGATTCCGCCTCTCGCGGCCGCCTTCGCCCCTGTGGTCACATCCTCCTTCCAGGTGAGGCCCGGATCACGGAGGTGCACGTGCAGGTCAATCAGTCCGGGCATGACCCACATGCCCTTTGCGTCAATCTCATGATCGGCCTTTTCTGTAATATTTTTCGCGACTCTGGTGATTTTTCCTTCGGACAGATAGAGGTCAGCGATGCCGTCAAAACGCGTATCCGGATCGATGATTCTGCCGTTTTTTATCAGAATGGTATCCATAAAGATTTCTGCCTTTCCTTGTGAGGGATAAAGCCTGAGGTTCCGTCGGAAGATTTCCCAGTCCGTCTTGTCCCGGGCATAAATTTCCGTCTACAGTATACAAGATGGTGCATCAGAATTCAAGGATCTCAAATTGCGCAAAGATTCTTGACTTTTCAACCTCTTAAATCTATAATCAAATCACGGTGAAGGCTTCACCGATTCATTATTTTTCTTAGTAAGTATGGAGGTACTTCAAATGAACAAGGGCACTGTTAAGTGGTTCAATGCTGAAAAAGGCTACGGTTTCATCACCGGTGAGGATGGAAAGGACGTATTCGTTCATTTCTCCGCTATCCAGGGTGAGGGATTCAAATCTCTGGACGAGGGACAGGCTGTTTCCTACGATCTCGTAGAAGGCGCTAAGGGAATGCAGGCCGCAAACGTTGTTAAACTGTAATTTCAGCTGACGAACCGGAATCACTAATCTAAACCTAAACATCGAAAGAATTGCTTTTCTTGTTACAGCATTTTGAAGCATTGATTTATATATAGATCTTACGATATTAAGTTACGCATCAAGTGTTTGCACACGTAATAATCAGTTCAATCGAAAAATAACCGTCTTCCGTCTCGGGGGACGGTTTTTCTTCCTCATCTTCTGATGTTTTCATCTTTTCCATTCTTTATTTTCCTGCATCTTTCTGCATTCCTCCGCATTATCTCGCATCCCTCTGTTCCGATTTTTTCATTTCGCATCTCCTTTATGTGAAAAAGCACAGTCCCGGACCCTGTGCGGCATAGAGGAGTACCATTCAAACGTTCCCGGCATATCTGAAAGGCAGAGATTGTAGGTCTCTTCCCGGTCAGCCAGGCGTGATCCGTAATAAAAGGTACAGGGGAGAACTCCTATTCAATAACGAGATAAAACATGCTGTGCGAGTTTTATCTCGCTATCGCGACGCTCGCCGCACACGAATCCTTCGCATTCGGATGCGGTTCACTGTTCGCGTAAAAAAAGCGCCCTGCCTCACGCAGAACGCCCTGTCGATACTGTACATATTTATAATCTGATACCCAAACCCCTGTGCTGCTTCTGTCATGAGAACAGAACCGGCCGTCCTGTTCTTCGGCTGCTTCCGGAGTCCGTCACCCGGCTGCAGACGCGGATGAAACAGAGGAAGCCGCAGAGGTGGATGATGCAGACGAATCCGCGGATGTGGATGCTGCCTCGCTGCTGTCAGAGGTACTTTCAGAAGAGGTATCCGCAGAGGTGCTGTCAGCACTTGTCTTCTGCTCTGTGACATAGCTGTTCAGGGCTGTCGTATAGGACTCGATCGCGGAGAGATCCAGCTCCGTCGTCGTAGCCTTTGCCGTGGTTGCCTGATTGTTCTTCACATTGTTGTAAACCGCCCAGCTGAACCATCCGATGAGAACACCGAAAATCGCGACTACAGCAACTACTGTCAGCGTTGTTCTGATCTTCTCTCTCCGCATGAGCTTCTTGCGGTTCTTTTTCTCTTCCTTATATAAATCAACCTTTTCCTGACTCATACCAACATACTCCTTACCTGTCTCTTGATCCGGGTTCCGGCTGATCCGGCAGAAATCCCCGTTTTTCTGCCGTACCCCTGTGAAAACCCAATGTAAGTAGTATACAACAAATCCCGTCAATTGCAAAGCACAATCCGTAAATTCCCGTATTCTGAAGATGCCGCAGCTGCCGTTCACGCACAGCTGACAAGCCAAGGATTTCACAGCACCTTTGCCTGAGCATTACCGGCTGTTAAAGATTTGCGAATGGCAGCGGGGCTGTGAAATCACTGCCTTTCAAGAACCGAAACAGTAACTTCATTATAGCATTGTGAGAAGCCGGGAACTCTATTATAATAGATCTTGTATTTCGGAGGTTACTATGATCGCACTACAGATTGAACATGTCGGAAGCTTTATGAACCAGCTTCTGCTGAAAGAGACGTTTGACCGCTTTCTGGTCTCGGAGGCTCAGATCACAACCTTTACCACCTTCACCATCGACGGCCAGTCTCATCCGGAGTTTTATGAGGATGGCGCTTCCGAAGATACCGGGAGCATGCACATCGGCAGAGATGCACAGACACACCGGGAGCCTCTGGTGCGGTGGAAGGACATCCGTTCCTTTTGCGTGCAGATCTTCAAGGGCCGGCGCCTTCCCCTTTCCTTTCGCTTTGTATTCCAGCTGAGCAGCGGACAGATCCGCTGGTTTATGGAAAAAAACGAGCTGAATTATGACCCGGACGATGTCCTCGGGCTCTTCCTGAATATTCAATACCGGAATCACACCCTGACGGTCACGACCGGGTCCTCTCTGCGCACCTTCACGCTGGACCGCACCATTGATCAGGCATGGGACCGGTATGTACAGAATTTTTTCACCGCCTGCGGCCTCGACTGAGCACCGGCAAAGCGTCACGCAGCCGATACACGATATCACACGGTTAATTACCATGACCGTTTGCGCGAGCATCACAAGCGCAAGCATCACAAGCACAAGCATCACAAACCGCTGGCATCCCAAGGGCGAGCATCACAAGCGCGAGCATTACAAGGGCGGGCGAAAACCCGCAAATCGCGTTTCCGCCCGCCCTAACCGGCTTATTCCGTTTTCTTCTTATCCTTATCTTTGTTCTCTTCTTTGGTCTTTTCTTTGCCCTTCGCGGCCTTCTTCTCCGACGTCTTTACTTCCTTCTTTTCCGTATCCGCTTTTTTGATCTGGGCTTTTCCCGCGGGCTTCGCGTTCTCCGCGAGCTTTACCATAATCTCATTGCTTCTGCTGATGAACTTCGTCATCTCATCCGGTGTCAGTGCACGGTTGCTGATCACCGCGAGGTCATACAGCTGTTCGCAGAAGAGGCTTACATCCTCGGATGCCTTGTGCTCGAACACGTATTTCACCAGCGGATGCTTTGCGTTCAGAACGAGTGTCTGCTGACCCTCGAGCTCATCCACGTTGATGTTCTTATCCGCCATTCCGTACATGCGCATCATCTCGCTGTAGCGGCGCATCTCCTCGGAAATCGTGACAATGGCCGATACACTGGAATCCTTCAGGTTCTCCACCCGCACAGACAGCTGATTCTTGTTCAGAACCTTGCGGAAGAGTTCCTGCAGATCCTTGCTCTCTTCCTTCAGGGATTCGCTGTCTTCCTTCATGTCGTCGGTGAGATCCGCATCGATTCTCTGGAAATGAAGGTTTTCATTCAGCTGCTCCACATGAGAGATAAACGGAGCGTCAATGGTATGAATCAGCTTGTACGCCTGTTTTTTCTGGCTGCGGAACATATTGATGTACTGGCTCTGCTGTACCTCATTCGTCACATAATAGATGGTGATCTTCGGAGCATCCTTCTTGTCTTCCTTCTGATCCGCACCCTCTGAAGTGCTGTCGGCTTCTGGCCCGGATGCCTTTGCGTCCGCTGCCTTCTCTTCTTCCGCCGCACTCCCGGATGTCTCAGCGGTTTCATCCGCGCCGGACTCAGCTTTTTCTTCCTCTGTCTTCTCCGGCGTATTGGCAGCGATGATGTCCTTCAGCGTGTGATATTTGCCGTCCAGATCCTCGTAGAGGATGTAATCCATCATTCTCTCGGAGAACTTGGCATCCTTCAGGGTTCCGAACTTGATGAACGGACTGATGTCATTCCAGTACTTCTCGTAGTCCTCTCTCTTTGTCTTGCACATGCCGGAGAGCTTGTCCGCGACCTTCTTCGAGATGTAATCCGAAATCTTCTGTGCAAATCCGTCGTTCTGAAGCGCAGAACGGGAGACATTCAGCGGAAGATCCGGACAGTCAATCACGCCCTTCAGCAAAAGCAGATACTCCGGAATGACTTCCTTGATATTGTCCGCGATGAATACCTGATTGTTGTACAGCTTGATTTTTCCTTCGATGGACTCATATTCCGTGTTGATTCTCGGGAAGTACAGGATGCCCTTCAGACGGAACGGATAATCCATATTCAGATGGATCCAGAACAGCGGCTCCTTGTAATCCAGGAATACATGACGATAAAATTCCTTGTACTCCTCATCCGTACACTGGCTCGGCTGCTTTGTCCAGAGCGGATGCGTGTCGCTGATGGATTCCGGACGTTTCTGAATCTTGACCTGATTCTTCTCCGGGCTGGTTTCCACCTTTTCGGTCTCGCCCTTGTCGTTCTTCTTCTCCTCGTACTTTGCGTCCTCATGGATATGTTCGATGACGATATCGGTATCCTTCAGATCCTTTTCATCGATGATCTCCGTCTCCGGTTCCTTCGTCTCATTCTCAAGATAGATCTCCACGGGCATGAAGGAGCAGTATTTATCCAGAGTCTCACGGACCTTGTACTCATTTGCGAACTCCAGGCTGTCCTCGGACAGATGCAGGGTAACCGTTGTTCCCGGCTCCGTGCGGGTTCCAGCGCCCATGTCATATTCCGTGCCGCCGTCGCACTCCCAGTGTACTGCCTCCGCGCCCTCGCGGAAGCTCAACGTATCGATTTCCACCAGATCCGCCACCATGAACGCAGAATAGAATCCGAGTCCGAAATGTCCGATAATCTGGTCGCTGTCAGCCTTGTCCTTATATTTTTCCAGGAACTCCGTCGCACCTGAGAAGGCGATCTCTGTAATATCACGGATCACCTCGTCCGCAGTCATTCCGATTCCGTTATCTATGAATTTCAACGTTTTTTCCTTGTCGTTGACCGATACGGTGATCTTCGGCTTATACCCTTCCGGAAGCCTAGCCTCCCCCACGGCATCCAGCTTCTTTCTCTTGGTAATGGCATCGGATCCGTTCGAAATCAGCTCCCGGATGAAGATATCTTTGTCCGAATACATCCATTTCTTAATAATCGGGAAAATGTTGTCGCTGTTGATCGACAGATTTCCATGTCTCATCTCCATACTAATACACACTCCTTTTCACTTTGTCCTGCATTTTCGCAGCACGTCCGCGCCGCGAAAAACGGTTCGTTATGTTATCGCCGCTGATGATCCTGCCGTTTGCAATACCCCTGCGGTCCGGACCATTCCGGCTGTGTTTTTCCGATTGAATGACCAGTATTCATTTTCTACCGACAAGTGTTATATTAGTACCCTTATTGTGGAAAGTCAAGGAAAAATTAGCACTCATTTTTGTTGAGTGCTAGCAAGGTATCATTCCTCATGCACTGCTGAAACGGCTGGATATTTTACATCCCGGTCAGTATTTTCTCCAGGTAGTCCTCCACCGTCGGCGTGTGATCGCGGCTCGCAGCGAGAATTTCCGGCTTCGCGTTATCGACCGCAACCGGCCAGCCGACCAGTTCCATCATCTCCATGTCATTGTAATTATCTCCAAAAGCCATGCATTCCTCCGGCCGGATGCCGAGCTTCTGCAGCAGCTTCCGGATTCCGGTTCCCTTGTTCACATGCAGCGGCATCATGTCGAGCCAGTCGTTTCCGCCTGTAACGACGGTTGCACACCGGCCGAACTTTTCCTTCCAGTACGCGATTTTTTCATCGGTAAGCCCTCCCTTCTCATAGATGGAAATCTTGAAATAAGGCTCCTCGGTATTCAGAATGTCCGGTACAATGGTGACATTGTTGCCGACCACATCCCTCATATGATAATAGTAGCTCATGTCCTTCGGCTGTATATAGCTTGTATTCACCCCCGACAGGAGCACCTCCGCGGACGGCACCTTCATGATTTCCCGAATCATCTCCTGCCCCAGCCTTCTGTCCATGGTCACCCGATGAATCATCTCTCCTTCATAAAAGCTGAGACAGCCGTTTTCACAAAGATAGGCGATCTCATCTCGCACCGGAGCAAAGAGCCGCCGCAGATTGGCATACTGTCTTCCGCTCGCCGCGAGAAAGATCATACCCCTTTGCGTCAGTCTGTGGATCAGCTCGCAGGTGTTCGGCTTCAGCTTCTGCGCATCTCCCTGGAGCAGCGTCCCGTCCAGATCGCTCGCGATCAGCCGGATATTCGATGGAATTCTGATATCTGTCATATTATTTTTCCTCATGGTATCTGTACAAGTGTCCGCTTCAAGGCATCTGAAAGCGCTTCACCGGCAATGATTCTCTTCTTCCTCGATATGTCTCTTCCACGGCCTCTTCACGACTTCTGATCCCATTTGCCATTCATCCGGTCCACAAGACCGACGATCTCCAGCGGATCATCGACAATATCGTCGGCTCTGTATGCTTCCAGCTCTGTTCTCGGGCGGAAGCCCCAGGTCACCCCTACGGTAAAAAGGCCCGCATTGTGCCCGGTGCGCATATCGGTATTGGTGTCGCCGAAGTACAGCGCCTCCTTCTTCTCCACCCCGAACTCCCTGAGGATCTCGTAGACGCCCTGCGGATCTGGTTTGATCGGCACGGTGTCGGTCTGCCCCTGGATGTGGTCGAAGGTATCCGGTCCGAAGATCGCTGTCACCACATCGATCGCGCCCTGGTGCATCTTGTTGGAAAAAACTGCGAGACGGATTCTGCGTTTCTTCAGTTCCTTCAGCATCTCCTCTATGTGCGGATAGGGCTTTACATGGTACAGAGAATTCTCGACAAACCACTTCCGGCAGAGCGGTCTTCCTTCCTCATAATATTTCAGATCTGGATCTCCCGCATCCTTCAGCGCCCTTTTGAGCGCATTGTCGAGGCCGTCTCCCGCGTAATAATTGTAATTCTCCACCGGCATCGCGGGCAGTCCGAAATGCTTCAGTGTCATATTCACAGGCCGCGCGATGGACTCCTGCGTTTTTGTAAGCGTACCGTCAAGATCAAAAATACACGCCTTTATCATTTCCTGTTCTTCCTTTCCATGTCTCTGCACGATTGCTCTTACGCAAATAAACCCAATATCTGCAATAATGGCTGAAAAAAGCTGCTGTACCTGCGAGAAGCAGTCGTACAGCAGCTGTCTTTATACATACTGTAGTCCGGGCAGCGCCCGCATGGCAGCTGCACAGACAGCGGGAATCATCCGGCCGCGGCATGATCGGAGCCGGCGGCAGGATCTTTCCCTCGGTCACGGTTATGCCTTCGGAAGCTTGAAAGAGCTCTTCAGGGATACGATTCTGCCGAAAACCGGCTTCCCCGGCTTTGACAGCTTAGCGTCGGCGCAGAAGAACCCGTTTCTCACAAACTGGAAACTCTCATATGGCTTTGCGTCCATGAGAGCCGGCTCGACCACTCCCTGAAGAATCTCAAGAGAATCCGGGTTGATGTTCATGGAACCGTCCTCATTGTAAACGCCCTTTTCCTCATCGATCAGATTCTCATAAAGCCGCATCTCCACCGGCTTTGCATCCGCCGCATTCACCCAATGGATCGTTCCCTTTACCTTGCGGCCGTCCGGGCTGTTGCCGCCGCGGCTCGCCGGGTCATAGGTGCAGTGAATTTCGGTGATTTTGCCGTTTTCATCCTTGCGGAAATCGACACACTTCACGAAGTAAGCCTGCATCAGGCGCACCTCGTTGCCCGGGAACAGCCGGAAATATTTCTTCGGCGGATTCTCCATAAAATCATTCCGCTCAATGAAGAGCTTCCGGGAGAAAGTAACGGTGCGGCTTCCCAGTGCTTCATTCTCCGGATTGTTCGGAACGGTGAACGTCTCCGTCTGTCCCTCCGGATAATTGTCGATAATCAGCCTTATCGGATCCAGAACCGCATACATTCTCGGCACCCGGGTCTTCAGGTCGTCGCGGATGCAGTACTCCAGCATCGCATAGTCTGTGGAGCTGTTCGCCTTCGAAATGCCGCCCAGCGTAATGAACTTCTGAATCGATTCCGGTGTATAGCCTCTTCTCCGGAGCGCTGCGATGGTGACCAGACGCGGATCGTCCCAGCCGTCGACAGTCCCGTTCTCCACCAGCTTCTTGATATATCTCTTTCCGGTGACCACATTGGTCAGGTAGAGCTTGGCGAACTCAATCTGCCTCGGCGGATGCGCGAAGCCGACATTCTCCACGACCCAGTTGTACAGCGGCCGGTGGTCCTCAAACTCCAGCGTGCAGAGCGAATGTGTAATGCCCTCGAACGCGTCCTCCAGCGGATGGGCAAAATCATACATCGGATAAATGCACCACTTGTCTCCCGTATTCTGATGATGCAGGTGAGCAATTCGATAGATGATCGGATCCCTCATGTTGATATTTGCCGCCTTCATGTCGATCCGGGCGCGGAGAACCTTTGATCCGTCCTCAAACTCGCCGTTTTTCATCCGTTCGAACAGGTCGATATTCTCCTCAACACATCTGTCGCGGTTCGGATCCTCCCTTCCCGGCTCTGTTAAGGTTCCCCTGTATTCACGGATCTCATCCGCAGAAAGATCGCTGACATAGGCCTTCCCGTCCCGGATCAACTTGAGAGCCGCCTCGTACATCCTGTCGAAATAGTCGGAAGCGAAGAACGGTCCGTTGAATTTCGCGCCGAGCCACTCCACATCACGCTTGATCGCCTCTACAAACTCTCCCTTTTCCTTCGTGGGATTCGTGTCATCGAAACGAAGATTGAACTGACCGTTGTACTCCTTCGCGATGCCATAATTCAAAAGGATCGACTTCGCGTGACCGATGTGGAGGTATCCGTTCGGTTCCGGCGGAAAACGCGTCATGACCGTGTCATATCTGCCCTCCTTCAGATCTTTATCGATTTCCTGCTCGATAAAGTTCCGCGAAACGACTTCTCTCTCCGTCTCCCCGGAGCCCTGTACCTTAGAAGCTTCTTCGATCGCCATTGTGTCCGTTCCTCCTCGAATTCTATTTCACTTGTCTACCCGCCGGAGCGAGCACAGGTTCCGGCAGATCTGGAAAGTCTTTCACTGAGACAACATCATATCATAACTTCTTCATTTTTCAAAGCACAACCTTGCTCTTCCAATATTGCTGTTCGCACGCATCTGACCGGTACATGCGGCGTTACTGTTCATGCACCACGAAAGCGGCAAAGATTTTACAGTCCCTTTGCCGGAGCATTACTGGCTGTTTAAAGTTTTATCCGTGAATTCTTCATGAAGTGGATAGCGAGGACTGTCTGACGAAGGCGCTTGCGCCTGAGGAGTTCCGCAGCTTCATAAAATCAGGATAAAACTTTACTACAGCCAGTTTGCGAACGGCAACAGGACTGTAAAATCCTTGCCGTGTAGAGCTGGGTATGAACAGTAACCATGCGGCAACAGGAATTTGAATTTTCTGACAAATGTCCATTGCATTTTGATGAGAAAAGTGTTACTCTATGAATCAACGGGAGCATAGCTCAGCCGGGATGAGCGTTCGCCTCACACGCGAAAGGTCACGAGTTCGATCCTCGTTGCCCCCATTCCTCGGCGCGTATCCGAACAATCGGAGACGCGCCTTTTTCTATGTTCCAAAACTCCCGCACCAGGTAAATTCGAATATGCTTTGGACAGTAAGCAGCTATTGTTTCTGTAATTCGGCTTCATAAATTCTCCCGCAATATCCCGGATCAGTGTAGTTTTGCCCGCTCCATTCTTTCCGATGATGCATATTTTTTCCGGACCGCGCACAAAAAGCCTGACATTTCTAGCCAGGATTTTCTCTCCATCCGGAGATCTCAGCTCATCCGCGGAATAATCCAGAACAGTCTTTCCTTCCGGAATCCGTTCTCCCGTGTCCATCCGAAAGCCGATTGCCTCCTCGCGGTCCGGAATATCCGTCATATCGGCGTCAAGCTTTTCAAATCTTCTCCCCATGGATTTTACGCTGTGCATCTTTTTCTTCAGAAGCGCGGCGCTGTGCGGGTCCTGGCGAGAGACGGCGTTCTGCGCGCAGCTGACGCTCTGAAGAATCCTGTGATATTTCTCATCACGCTTCTGTTTCTCCCGCCGTTCATTCAGCGCCTGCCGCTCCTGTGCGATGAACAGGTCCTCTCTGCTCTTCACATACTCCCCGTAGCTGAGATGCTTTATCGTATATCTGGGCCGGATCTGCTCCAGATGTATGACCATATTCGCCGTGTGCGAGATCAGCGCCTCATCGTGTGAGATAAAAAGTACGATTTTTTTCCAGCCGCGGATCAGATTCTCCAGCAGCCGCAGAGTATCCAGATCCACATCATTGGACGGCTCATCCAGCAGAAGGACATCCGGATTTCCCATCAGAATTCTCATCAGCTGAGCCTTGATCTTCTCCCCGCCGGACAACGTCTCCATTCTCTGATTAAGATAATAAAAATCCGCCTCTGTTCCGAAATCCTTTGCCATCCGTCCGAGGTCCCCCGGTGTCTGCAGAAGGAAGGCTTCCTCCTCGGAGAAAAACTCATATACCGTTTTCGTCCTGTCCTCCTGTTCCAGCTCCTGCGGAAGAAAGGCCGTCTTTGCCTCTCCGAGAATCCGAACCCCGCTTGCGTCCGCGTATCCGGCGATCCGCTCCGGATTATAAATCCACTGGAGGAGGGTTGATTTTCCGTTACCCTCTTCTCCGATGATAACCGCCTTGTCACCGTCCTTCAGCACCAGCTGAAAATCCGCGATCAGCGTGCGGAGATCCTTTCTGTGAATAATTGTCAGGTCTTTAATTTGTATCAAACTGCCGCCTCCGTTTTCATAGAACGAAAAAAAGCCTGTCTCCACATACGCAGAAACAGACTTGCAGAATCCTCCCATAAGAAAAGCATACCGAAAAACGGTTGATCAATCCCTGTCCCCATGCTCAGGCCGGTGTGTCGTCCTTCCGGTCTTCTGTTCCGGCATGCCTGGAAAGGCCTGCCTTTGAATCCGGTTCGTCTTCCTCCGACCCGTCTCCTCCGGGGATCAGGGACATCAGCCACTTCCGCTTAAGCGTGACAAATATCAGCACAGCGATCTGGAAGCCCAGTGCAAGCACCATGAACAGATACTGTCCGTGCTTGATGAAGCCTCCCGCGAGACAGTTGAAGAAAATCTGTATCCAGCTTGTGATGGCAATCGCGATAAAGTAATTCAGCGTCGTAATCGAAGATCCGGCAGCAATATACGGAATAATTCCATTCGGGAGGATCGGGAGCAGGTTGACGAAGGCGACTACGAATTCCGGTCTGGTCGTCTTCAGTTTTTCCTTGATCCAGCTGTTCTTGTTCTTCTTGACCGGAGCAAATCCGGCAATCTGATTGCCCATTCTTCTCGCGAAAAAGAAGACCAGGAGATTTCCAAGCAGAAATCCGAAGTAGCACATCAGAAAAGAACGAAACCAGCCGTAGATCACACCGGAGGCGATCTGAATCGCGAACCCCGGGAAGACGATGCTGACAACCTGAAGCGCAGCCAGCACAATAATCGACAGCGGCCCCTTCCAGGAAGCTTCCTTATTGATAAACGATTCGATTTCCTTCTCGTCGCCGCCGCGCAGCAGCTTCATGTACTGCGGGATCATATCGCCGAAGGCGAACCAGATCAGCAGCGCAGCAACAGCAAGTATGCCGATATACGCGAACAGCTTCCAGTGTTTACTCCAGAAACTCCTGAAATCCTTCTTAATCATATATTCTCCAAATCCTATTTGTATACTGCCTCTGAAGCAGAACCGGCTGTATCGGAAGCACTGCTCCCGTGCTGGAAAAGCCGTTATTTCTGCGCGTTCTGCCAGACAACCTCTTGATTATATAAAAAAAGAGGTCTCCTGTCAAATTCAGCGCGGCAGGAGACGTGCACGCATGCAATCAAGGTAACTGTTCACACACAACTGACAAGGCAAGGATTTTACAGCCAGTTTGCGAATGGCAACAGGGCTGTGAAATTCCTGCCTTTCAGATATTCCGTGAACAGTAACCAATCGAGGACCGGCTGTAACAAAAAGGCTTCTGCATTGTGAGCAGGGCTGGGATCCGATCCGGCCTCAGTAACAGACCTGATAGCCCTTATCCTGGAGTCCCTTGATCGTACGTTCCTTCAGGATATCGTCGCCGAAGATCTCGCCGCTCAATACGACACGATTCACCCGGATTCCATTCTCGGATGCATCTGCCGCAATGTTTTCGCACATTTTGACCGTCATCTCCGCAACCGCGTCGTGGAATTCCAGAGCAAGCTCATCCGCGGGAATGCCCCCGTCCCTCGCCATACGAAGATCCCCGATCAGGCGCGGGCCGTCGGCAATCCACTCGCCGTCCTTCTTCTCCAGGATCATTCTCACCGGGAAGCGGTTCTTCAGAACATCGATCTGATGTGATGCCATGCCGAACGTTCCGTTATTCCACTTGTTCACGGCGTTATGTGCCGCCTCCAGAAGCTTCTTCGCGCATTCCCCTGGATAAGTGTTTTCTTCGCAGATGCCGAGCACCGCAGCGGCGGCGTCAAAGAGACGGAGCAGTGAAGTGGAGACATAGGTGTCAATACCCGCGTCAAGGGCAATCGCAATCGTCTGGTGCAGGTTCGGATCGAGAATCTGATTCGACTCATAGTCCTCCCAGATCAGTCCTCTGTCCTCCGCGTCATTCATCATGCACGCAAATACCATCTGTGCGTTTCTTGCCTCATCCCTGCTTCCGAGCAGCTGAACCGGCTGCAGACATCCCATCCGGATGAGCCTGCCGCTTTTCTCCGCGACCTCCGGTTCGCTCTCTGCCTTCTCAAGCTCATCATGCATCGGAACCGCATGAAGATTCTCCCCGCTGTCATCCGGCTCTTTCACATAGTGGACTGTCAGTTCCTGTTCCCTGTCTCCGAGCAGAAATTCTCCGCCCCATACCGTGCCGTCTTCTCCCTGAATATTGTCATCGTACACGACATAAAGGGCCGGTCCCTGAATCTGATATTTGTCCGCAATCGGCGCCACAACAGAGGTCAGCTTTTTCATATCCTCTGATTCGGCTTCTTCTCTGTCGTTCTGTTCTGCCTCGCCGTTCAGTATTAATGTGATTTTATCATCCATGATCTCTGATCCCCTCTTCTGAGATAACCCCTTTCTTCTGTATCGGAATGACAGCAGAGATCCGGGCCGGAACGGTTTTCACTTACGCCGGCCGATGCTGTTATCCGATTTAAAAATTATACCATTGCATGTTAGATATGCAAATATATTTTATGTTTCTCGGATTGAAAGGATTTTACATGTTATTTTTCCACAATTCAGATGAAGTTAACCGGGTAATATCTGAAGGCGGGAGGACGATTACCGGTATCCTGGAAATACCGGATATTCCGGCATTGAGACAAGAGCTGCCGGATGTCCGCAGAATACCTGAACAATACAGCAGCAAAAAATCCCCGGAGGCTGTGAATAATCAGAGCTTCCGGGGATCCAGCGACAGCTGATAACCAGACTCGAACTGGTGACCTCATCCTTACCAAGGATGCGCACTACCACCTGTGCTATATCAGCAATCCGTCGGTGTTTCTCACCAACGAGTAAGATCATATCAAACTGATCTTCTGTTGTCAAGCAAATTCTGCAATTTATTTTTCAGGCAAATTTTGCAGTTTTACTGTTCACGCACAACTGATAAGGCAACGATTTCACAGCACCTTTGCCTGAGCATTACTGGCTGTTAAAAGTTTTATCCGTAAATTTTTCATTGAATGAATAGCGAGGACTGTTTGACGAAGGCGCTCGCGCCTGAGGAGTTCCGCAGCTTCAATAAATTAGGGTAAAACTTTGTTACAGCCAGTTTGCGAATGGCAACTGGGATGTGAAATCTCTGCCTTTCAGATATACTGTGAACAGTAATTTTGCAGTTTTTTACAGCCTATCCAGGTCCCGATCCCGAGAACCTGCGGTTCTTCGATATGAGAAATCCCGAAGCCTTCGGCTCCGGGACTCCTTGTACTTTATGCGAACAGCGGTCCGGCAGGCGGTCTATTTTCGCTTGAAATGATGACGGGTGCATCCGCCCGACCGGCGTCAATTTAATAATAGATCACGACCGTTGTGCCGGAAGGTACATTGTCGTAGATGTATTTCGCGTTTTCCAGCGCAAGTCTCACACAGCCGTGGGAAACCGCCGCTCCGAGCGTGCCGTCCAGAACGCGGACCGGCGATGACGAGCCGTCGTAGATCACGGAATGGAACAAATAATCCCCGTAGATCTGGCTGTAGTACCAGCACTTGCTCCCGCCGCTCCAGAAATACAGTCCCTTGCTGCCGAGTCTGTATACACCTGTGACCGTAGGCGTTGACGGTTTTCCATTTGCGCAGGGCCAGTACTTCTGATTCTGCCAGTTGTTTCTCCTTCCCGTGTACAGGCCTACCCTGTGTGTGGAAAGATTAACCATCAGAAGGTAATTGGTAGAGCTCGAATATCCCTGAGCCTTGCTGTCCATCGCGGCGTGCGGGCTGGCATACTTGTGGAAGGTATTTGCAGTGCTTCCGGGTGCCCCGCTTCCCTTGGCCGCCAGACGAATCTCGATTGCCTCCAGGCGGTATCCGAACCCGGAACTTCCGCATTCTGCCCCGTTCGAAGCCCATCCGGTCCAGCCGAATCTCTGCACGTGTGTGCGGTAATATACATCAAAATAATTCGCCATCTCTCCGGTCAGCCGGATCTGGATCGCCTCCAGGCGAAGAGAACTGCCCTCTGTTCCGGATGTCTCCCCATCGGATTTCCATGCCGTCTCCCATCCGACTCTCTGTACATGCGAGCGATAGGAAATCCCGCCGCTGAATCCCGTTGTATTGTCCAGATGAATCCGGATCGCCTCCATACGGAACGACCGGCCTGTCGTCCCGCTCAGGGCGCCGTTCGAAACCTCTCCCTGGCCCCATCCGATTCTCTGCACATGGGTCTGATACGTGACCGTGGGTACGGTGAGATAAGCGGCGTTCCGAGAAGCGGACCGCACCGGCGCCGCCTCTCCCTTCTTTACAAGCACCACTTCATACGCCTCGACACGTCGGCTCAGATCCGCTGTACCGGCCGTCTCACCGTTCTGCGTCCATGCAAGCCAGCCGAAGCTCTGCACATACACGCGGTAACAGAGATCGTATTTGTCCGCATCGCTTCCTGTCAGCTTCATGGCGATCGCCTCGACCCGGCGCTGCTGCCCCGTAGTTCCCGCAGCCGCTCCGTCATTCTGCCATCCGGTCCACCTGAGGCCCTGTACGTAGGTATTATATGTGATGCCGAGATTTTCATCTCCTTTTATGCTCGCCCTGATTGCCTCAATACGCAGTGCTCTGCCCGTGGTTCCCGCCAGGGTCTCGCCGCTCGTTCCGGTAACAGCGTCCTTCTGCCAGCCGATCTGCTGAACATGGGCAGAATAGCTGACTGCAGGCATCTCCTGAATGCCGTTTTCCTCTTCTTTCTTCTCTTCGGAGCTCTCCTCAGATGTGTCCGCCGTTTCCGCTGAGCCCGTTATGGATTCATCACTCACGTTCCCCGCTTCATTCGGCACAGCTGTCACGGTGTTCTCCGCCGCATCCGCGCCGGAATTTTCTCCGGCCGAAGCTCCGCTCTCCGATGTGCCGGTATCTTCGGATGATGCATCGTCAGTTCCGCTCTCCACAGAAATAACCGTGCTGCTGTCCGCTGCGTCATTCCCCTCACTGCCGCTTCCGTTCGCCACGCCACCTGATATGCCATTCCCCACGGTGCCGCTGCTGCCCAATGTGCTGTCCGCGGAATCCGCTGTTTCGCCAGACACAGAATACACAGACGACGCCGCAGTATCCTCCGCGAAAACCGGTGAAGCCGCAGATACCATTCCGATTACCGTCAATGCAGCGACAAATTTAACCAGAACTTTCCTCTTCATATTGTCCCCCCTTTTATCCTGTTCCCTGCTGCTGTACGAGCACCGGAGAAAGTAAATTCCTCCTGTCACTCCTGCCCGCGCACTGCCTGCTGTAAAATCCCAGCCGAAAAGACCCGGGGCGGTGAACAGCAGCGCCACAAGCGGTCTTTTCCGACTGAACTTATGATGTGACAGATAATTTATTATATTATACTATATAGAAGAGACTTATGAAATAGAAATATTATCCCCCGGCGCAAAATCAGAATATTATCCCCGGCGCAGAACCGGAAGCTCCCACTTTTCCTCTCCCACCCGAAGCTTAAAGTCGGCCTGCCGGATCGAGAGATTCGGATTATAGTAAGGATCCCCCTGCATCAGCAGATCCCTCCACTTCTCCGCAAACCGGTTGATTTCCGACTGAAATCTTTCCAGCTTCTCTCCTGTGTTATCAAGGCCTCTGGACTTTGACTCAAAATGATAGAATTCTGCACAGGCGTCGTACACGACCAGATAGCCCTGCTTCCGGACGCGAAGACAAAAGTCGATGTCGTTGAACGCAACCTGAAACTTCTCGTCCAGCCCTTCGGCCCTGTCGAAAACCTCCTTTTTGACCATCATACATGCCGCGGTGACAGCGCTGAGATCCTGCGTGCAGATGGCACGAAGTCCGTATCCCGCCAGTCCTCGCCCGAGTCCCGTGAACATGTGCCCGGCGATGCCGCCGGCACCGATGATCACGCCCGCGTGCTGGATGGTATCGTCCGGATAGTACAGCTTTGCTCCCACGATACCCACGTCGTTTCGCATACAGATATCCAGCATGTCCTTCATGCTGTCCGGCCGGATCATCTCCGTATCGTTGTTCAGAAGCCAGAGGTACGTTCCTCTCGCGAACCCGGCGCCGAAATTATTGATTGCGGAAAAATTGAACGGTCCGTCCCAGACGACAACCCTTGTGTTGTCCTTCTTCTTCAGCTCTTCATAATAAGAAAAGGTTTTTTCTTCCGTACTGTTGTTCTCGACAATGATCCACTCGAAGTTCCGGTATACGGATTTTTCTTCCACGGATTCGATGCACCGCTTCAGATCCTCTGCGTGATCCTTGTTCGGGACGATAACAGACACGAGCGGCTGCTCCTTCCAGCTGTAAACCGTGCGGTATACGCCGAGAACCTCTCCGATCTCGGCCTTTGCGGGAACACCAATTCTCTGATAATGCGCGGTAACCGCCTTTGCGCCGTTCTCAAACGCGTAGCGCTTATGTTCCGGGTCCGCCGCGGTGGAATCCAGGCTTTTTCTCCAGTGGTACAGCACCTTCGGTATATGATGAATCCTGCCGGCCTGTTCTGTGTAACGCAGAATCAGATCCTGATCCTGCGCGCCGTCATATGCAGATCGGAATCCGCCGCACTGTTCGTACAGCCGCCGCCGGAACACAAAAATGTGACAGATATAATTTGTGCTGCACAGCAGATCCGGATTAAAGTCAGGCTTAAAATTCGGCTCCAGATACCGGTCTCCTCTGTAGCTGATCTTGTCCTCATCCGTGTAGAGCACGTCAATGTCCGGATCCTTTTCCACGGCGTCAGCGCACTCGTAGAGTGCGTCCGGCGCCAGTATGTCATCATGATCACAGAGCACCACGAAATCTCCGGACGCCATCCTCAGAGCGGCGTTTGTATTTCCCGATATGCCCTCGTTTTTCTCCAGGTATTTTACCCGTATCCGGGAATCCTTCCGGACATATTCCTCAAGAATCCCGCGCAGCGGACTTTCCGCGCATTCCTGCCGCGGCTCTGCGGCCGCGTTCCCGCCTGCCCCGGCGGCGCTTCCGTCCGCGAGGCACAGCTCCCAGTGCGGATATGTCTGCTTCTCTACGGAACCGATCAGTTCCCGAAGGAATTTTTCCGGCGTGCGATAGAGCGGGACGACGATACTGAAGGTGACCGGATTGTCGAAACGGCGCGCCTTCTGCCGCCTCAGCTCCTGCGGACCTGTTTCATTCCGTCTCCGAAAGGCCTTATAGTCATTTTCCGCCGTGAAGTGCACCTGATACCAGTTGCTGATTTTTCTACCGGTATCCCTGATGCCGTTTTTCCTCAGGTAGTGAAATGTTTTTAATACAAGATTCATTTTCCGGTCTCCTGTTGAAGGCAGAACGGACCGATCGTCAGAGAAAAGTTCGGATTGTAGCAGGGATCCCCTTTCGCCAGGAAGTCCTTCCATGTCGACTCGAATCGCTCCACCTCAGAGCGGAATCTCTCCACCTTTTCTCTGGTATCCTCCGTTCCTCTGGATTTTGACTCGTAATGATAAAACTCCGCGGAAGGCTCGTATACGATGCGTTTTCCGTACGCCCCGACCTTCATGCAGAAGTCGATGTCATTGAACGCGACCGCGTACGCTTCGGTAAGCCCGCCAACCGCCTCGAAGACCTCTTTTCGCACCATCAGACAGGCCGCCGTGACCGCGCTGTAATCCTGCGTGACAACTGCCCGGCCCATGTACCCGGGATCCCGCGATGAGAGGTTGCAGAAGGCATGCCCCGCAACGCCTCCGAATCCGACGATGACGCCGGCGTGCTGGATCGTCCGGTCCGGATACAGAAGCCTCGCTCCAGCGATCCCCACATCCTCTCTCAGGCAGAGATCCGCCATCGCCTTCAGGCTTTCCGGGCGGATCATCTCCGTATCATTGTTCAGGAGCAGCAGAAGCTCCCCTCTGGCGTGCTTCACTCCGAAATTGTTGATTTTTGAATAGTTGAAGCCGCCCTTGTAGGTCAGGACCGTGACGTTCTCCCGGTCCCGGACAGACTCATAGTAGCGAAAGGTTTCTTCCTCAGTGCTGTTGTTCTCAACGATAATCCATTCATAATTTCGATAGACCGATTTGCTGTCTACCGAATCCATGCACTTTTTCAAGTCCGCCACATGATCCTTGTTCGGAACAATGATCGAAATCAGCGGCTCTCTGCCCCATTCATAAACGGTGTGATAGGTGCCAGTCAGCGCGCCCTGCTCCACACGGGCAGGAATGCCGAGCCTTTTGTAGTGCTCCTCCACCGCCTTCTGCCCGTTTTCAGAGGCGTAGGCCTTCGACTCCGGATTGTCCGCCGTCGATCCGTAGTGGCTTCTCCAGTGATAGAGAATCTTCGGCACATGGCAGATCTTTCCGGCCTTTTCCGTGTAACGCAGAATCAGATCATGATCCTGTGCACCGTCAAATTCCTGTCGGAATCCGCCGTACTTTTCATAGAAGCTTCTGGAAAAAAGAAACAGGTGGCAGATATAGTTCGTGCTGCACAGCAGATCCGGATTGAAATCCGGCTTAAAATTCGGATCAAAGCGTCTCGAGGAATCCATGGAGATCTTGTCTTCATCGGTGTATACAATATCCACCTCGCGGTCCTGAAGCGCCTTCACAAGCTCAAACAGGGCATTCGGCGGAATCACGTCATCATGATCACACAGCAGAATATAATCCCCGTCCGCCATCTTCAGAGCCTCGTTGGTGTTGCCGGAGATTCCCTCGTTCTTCTCAAGCCGCCGGTAACAAATCCGCGAATCCCCTGCCGTGTATTTTTTCATAACCTCTTCCACACAGGGGTCGTCGCCGCTGCCGTCGGCAATGCAGAGCTGCCATTTCCCATAGGTCTGCTTCTGTATCGAACGAAGGAGTTCACGAAGATATTTCTTTCTGGTGCGGTACGCGGGAATGACAATGCTGATCTTAGGCTCATAGGGAAAACGGGTTTTCCTTTGTTTCGCCAGCTCGTCCGGTCTTACATCATTCTTCCTTGCCCATTTCTCATACGCGGGAATCCGGTCGGAGCTGTTCAGCCTCCGGACCACAAGTCCGGCATATCTTCTGGGCCCGAACTGACGGAGATACTGGAAATCATCGGCGATCAGCTGACGGCTCACATGCTTCAGCATATCCGCCGCGCCCTCGTAGTGACGGTTCTCCTGACGGCTCAGCATATTCACCGTTCGGAAGTCCACCGGATAACTCCCGGATTCCTTTCCGTCCGGAGATGCAAAGGCAATGACATACTGATTCTCTCCCCCTTCTTTTCGGAACCGGATCAGAAATCCCATCATCTCATCGCTTTCGGATCCTCCAAGCGCTCGGATCACGTCAGAGCGGTAGAGCGTTTTGATATCGGCGCCGACAGCGGTTCCATCCTTCCTCCGCACCTCGATCTCCGTATGGGTCAGGAGCTTCGCGCCCCCTTCTTTCTCACAGATCCATGCAGCCCAGCCGGCCGCGGTCAGGACATCCTCATCTGTTTTCGTCTCATCAATATTGTACTTTATCATAAAGGCTGTTCACTTCTCCCGGCCCGCCAGCCGGTGAAGAAATCCCCCCTTTCTGTGATGTTTTGCCGGAGCACCCTCCTGCTGTTTCTGCAGATCCATCAGCGGCTCGAGAAACGCGCCGTCTACCTCTGTGAAGCAGAAATCAATGGTGACTTTATGGCAGTGCTCCGCCGCTGATGTCTCAGACTCATCCCAGCCTATTGTGAAATTCGGATCCTCTTTGCAGAAATAAATGGCGGAAAGCCGGACCGGTCTTCCGGATGGAACCGGACCGGCAGCAGCGTTTCCGTCTTCAGATTCACTGAAGACCGGTATGCCGTTTGTACGGATGAGCACGGGAGGTCTGCCGTCAATCGTCAGACGCCGGATCTGCAGTATCCCCGGCCTGTCTCCGGGGTCCAGACGGATCATCTTCATTCCCCGCGGGATCTCCAGATCCGTGGAGATTCTTCCCTTCTTCATGGCATAATCCGCGGCGCGCAGCTCGGAAAAAACCTCCGCACCGTTTTCAGCCGGAAAATATACCCGAAGGCTCCGGTCAACGCTTCCCGTTTCCGCCGATCCTTCGGAAGCCTCCTCCCGTAGATCTCTCACCGGTATGCTGTCCCTTGTGAGCCATCTCTGGAAGGAATCCTCCATCGACGCGAACGCCTTCCGCTTCTGTCCGTCAAGTCCGGCTCTCTCATAAATGCCGACGTCGGCAAGTCTCTCCCTGCTTTTTCCGGAACGAATATAATAAAAAAGGATTCGGTATCTCAGAAAATCCGACGGAACCGGAAAAGTAAAGGTCCACTCGTAATCGATGAGCGTGCTGCTCCCGCCGCCGCGGATCACATTGGCGGGAATCAGGTCCACGTCGGACACCGGCAGCGTCTTCAGAAAAAGGGATCCACAATCCCCGGGCAGCTCTCCGAAGATTTCCCGGAAGGAATCCGTCATCTCAAACGTGGTCTCCAGATCCTTTGGAACAACCAGGTCCAGATATTCCAGAAGCGCTCTCCCGCATGCCTCCGGTCCCTGCTCCGCGAGAATGCGGTCCAGGTATTCCTCATAGGTCTCACCGGTCAGATATTCCATGCGGACGGTCCCCGGTTTCACGGTTTTCTCACAGCGGTTGATCTGTAATCTGTCGCCGTACATCTCCGAAAGCTTTCCGCAGAGATCACAGATCCGTCCGACATGAGAAGCCGCTGCTTCCGCAAGCGCCGTCTTCTCCACATACCGTCTGCCTGCCGTGCGCATTTCCGCGCGCTGCGGTTCATCTCCGATGCACTTTTCATAGACTGCGGTGTACAAAGCATACCTCCCGGTTCTTTCTCCGGAAAACTTTGCGTACAGCAGCGTGTCTGCCGCCAGTCGTTTCCCCCGGATCAGAAGCAGGCAGGGCCGTTTTCCCTCATCCTCACTACAGAATCCGCCGCCGAAATGACGTTCCGAAAGCCATTCCTCACCGGCGATCTCCATAGGAAATTTCTCATCCGGGCTGATTTCATACAGCTCCGACCGGTATCCGGAAAGCAGTCCGCCTGTCGACAGCTGACGGTACTCCCGGATTCCCTTGAGAAGGATCAGCAGGAAACCGTCCTGCGCAAGGAACGAAAGCAGCTCCCGCACCAGCTCCCGGCAGGGCGCATCTCCTGAGACGATCCCGGAAGCCACCTGCATCGGACCGATGCAGACAATCAGCCCGAATCCGTCTCTGTGTTCCGGAAGAGCCGGAAGGGTTTTGCCGCAGAAATCCCGAAAGTTTCCGGAATACAGCATGACATTCTGACGGTCCCGGTTCCGAAACGCATTGATTTTGATCCGGTCCGCATCGCAATCCCAGCTGACGACCCTCTCACATTTTTCTGCCAGCACACAAGTCAGCGATCCGTACCCTCCGCCGATCTCCAGGGCGGACGTGCCCTCCGGCACCTCAAAGGCGCGGACGAGATTCCCCCGCAGACCCGACAGCTCCTCAAGGAGGAATTCATTCCTCCGCCCCTTCAGCGCGGACCGGTACTGACCCTCCGGACAGTCCTTCAGAATCTTCAGAAGTTCCTTCTCATCTGATGCCGCTGCTGTCTTCTCGGTCTTGTTTCCCAATTGCGTCCTTCCGATCGGTTCCTTCATACGCACCTTCCTCGCGCACGGCGAATCGCAGCATTTCTGCACACTCCGGGATACATGTTTCTCGCCTTCTCACCCGCCTCACACACGGCTGTCAGGATTTTCCGCTCACCTTTTCCACATGGGTCTCCGAATTCATATCATAAAAGCCCACGGTATTCTTGTCTGAGATCACGGTGACGTTGATGACGTCATAGAGTCTGTGATATACGACAAAGCCCCCGTTCTCGTATCCGGTACAGCTGATGGACAGAAGATACTCGCCGCCCTGAAGATTCATCTCCTGCTCAAAGGAAGCGACATAGACATCCCCCTTGTGGACCATTCCGATATCCTTTTTCTCATACATGGTATTCGTTCCGGTGATGGACACGCCCTGAAGATTCTTGAAGGCATATGTGAAAATCGGGCTCTGTATCTCCTCATTAAACTGAACCTTGCTTTGAATCTTGAACCGGGTTCCCTTGATGATGGTCGACGTCAGCTGTCCCTGATCGTCTACAATACCGCAGTCAATGATGCTGGCACGCCCGTCGCCGTACTCATTGACGTTCGGATTGATCCGGAAATGGTCCATCCACCTTCCGCCGTTTCCGACGTCCGGATCATCCGCACCTCCGGACGGCCCGCCTGCGTCTGCGCCGCCTTCTCCGGCCTTCCCGTCACTTTCTCCCTCCGCATCCTCTCCGGAGGAGCTGCTCCCGGTCAGAGAGCGGTTCCCGGTCGTGCTGTGGATATCGGCGTCGCCGCTCTGCACGGCGGCCTCATCCACCTGATGAACGAGCACCTTCTTGTAGAGGTCGATCATGTCCTTCGGCTTTCCCTCGGCCAGCTTAACGCCCTTGTTCAGAAGGACGACTCTGTCGCAGTATCGGGAGATGCTTCCGAGATCGTGGCTGACGAACAGGATCGTCTTGCCTTCTTTCTTGAAATCCTCAAATTTCTTGTAGCATTTCGCCTGAAAAAAAACGTCTCCTACGGACAGTGCCTCATCTACGATCAGAATTTCCGGATCGATATTGATAGCGACGGCAAACGCGAGCCTTACAAACATTCCGCTGGAATAGGTCTTGACCGGCTGATAGACAAAATCCCCGATGTCCGCGAATTTCAGAATGCTGTCCATTCTCCGGTCGATTTCTTCCTTGGAAAAGCCGATCATGGTGCCGTTGAGATAGATATTCTCAATGCCTGTATATTCCATGTTGAAGCCCGCGCCAAGCTCCAGCAGCGCGGAGATCCTGCCGTCGATGACCACCTCGCCCTCCGAGGGGCTCAGTACGCCGGTGATGATCTTGAGAATTGTGGATTTTCCGGCTCCGTTTGTCCCGATCAAGCCCACGGTCTCACCCTTTTTCACATTGAAGCTCATGTGATGGAGCGCGTAATGCTCCCGGTACAGCTTCTTTCTGGTAAGGCCCAGTGCATCCCGGATTCTGTACGACGGTTTGTCATATAATTTATAAAGCTTGCTGACATCCTTTACCTGGATGGCATATTCTTCACTCATACTGGTCCGTTTTCCTTTCCATACAGAAGCGTTTCCTCCCGTGTGATTACTCCTGTGCGTTGATAACCCCCGTTACAGAACATCTGCGAAATGCGGCTGCAGCTTCCGGAACACATGGGTCCCCGCGAACAGAAGAAGCAGCGTCAGGCACCAGAAATACAGCGTCAGCTGCGGCCGCTGAAAGAACCATACGCGGCTGATCAGAGAATCCCTGTACCCGCAGACGATGTAATACATCGGATTCAGCTTCAGAATCGTGATGACGGCCGGCGGGAAATTTACCGCATCCATATTCCACATGATCGGGGTCGCCCAGATCTGGACCTGCAGCAGGATATTGATCATCTGTACCAGATCCCGGAAGAAGACTGCCAGCGCGCTTGTCAGATAGGACACCGCCAAGACGAAGACAAACATACAGAATGAGTAGTACAGGAGCTGGAACGCGTACACGCCGGGGAAGAGTCCGTACACCACATACATGCCCAGCATGAAGCAGACAAAAAAGACGTGTACGAACAGGCTGGATACCACTTTCACCACCGGAAGCGCACTGATCCGGAACACTACCTTTTTGACCAGATAGTCGTATTCCAGCAGTGCGTTCGTCCCCGCAGACATCGCATCGGAGAAATAAAACCACGGGACCAGTCCGGCGACGAGCCAGAGCACATAAGGAACGGGAATCCCCTGCTTCGTTGACTGCGTTCCCGCGTTCAGCGCCTTTTCAAATACAAGCCAGTACACAAAGACGGTGACAACCGGCTGTACAAATGCCCAGACTCTTCCCAGGTAAGAGCCCGCAAATTTTGTCTTGAAATCATTTTTTGCGAGACTTCCGATCAGTTTTCTGCTTCCGGACAGCTCCGCCAGAATCTGAAACAGCGCCGGTTTTCTTGACTTTGACATCTTCAACTCCTAAAAATGTTCGATTAACCTGATGGGATCAGAAACTTTTTTTCTTCTCAAGGAATTCCCGATAGCTCCAGTTCACCTTGTCCTTGTCCGACAGCACAAGATCGTCCGGGCCCATTCCTTCCGGCATCGGCCATTCTACGGCGATATCCGGGTCGTTCCACATCAGTCCGCCCTCGTCGTTCGGATGATAGAAATCCGTCACCTTGTAGCAGAACTCCGCATAATCGGAGAGCACGATGAAGCCGTGCGCAAAATTTTTGGGAATGAAGAACTGCTTCTTGTTCTCCTCTGTCAGGAGCACCCCGAACCATTTGCCGTAGGTTTCGCTGCCCTCACGCAGATCAACCGCCAC
Organism: uncultured eubacterium 1-6; assembly: GCA_903789595.1. Lineage (GTDB taxonomy): Bacteria > Bacillota > Clostridia > Lachnospirales > Lachnospiraceae > Bilifractor. The sequence continues at coordinate 53,332 of CAIFEZ010000001.1, read as the reverse complement.
GTCAAAAACCTCGCCGCGGATGACACGGACCAGCTTGTCCTGCGGGTAATGAATCTGGAAATGGAGGCCGCGCAGTACGCCCTTTCTGGAAGCGGACTGGTTGTCCTGCACAAAGCTGCAGTCGATCCCGGCCGCCGCAAAGTCGTTGTAGTTATAGGTCTCCATAAAGTATCCCCGATTGTCTCCGAACACGGTGGGCTCCACCACATAGAGTCCCTGAATTCCGCCGGCATTTTCCGTAACCTTGATCTTTCCCATAATTTCATCCTTTCCGGGCGTTCCCCGCCCTGTGCAGCCGAATACACCTGCATTTCGAATACCCAAAGCAACGAGGGCCGAAGTGCGGCGCGGCGCGCTGCTTATGCAGCTTGTGACACAATGTATATCGTATGGCCGTTCATGATATGGCGGCAGCTGTTAAGCGCCTCAAACGCAGGAACCTGAGGTTCTCCCGATGCGAGGCGTCTGATCGCCTATTTTGCGCTCCCGGGTTTTCGTTTCCGGAGCTTTCCCAGTACCTGCTTCTCCAGCTCAATGGTCAGCTTCTCGCCTGTGATCGTCAGCACGGCGAAATACACGCCCATGAACAGCAGCGCGGAAATCAACAGAATAAACAGACAGTTAACGGACACATTCTGAACAATATGCAGTTTCCTCGTCCAGAGGCACGATGCCGCCGCTGCGGCAAGCGCCAGCCCCATCTTCCAGTAAGGCGTATTGCGGAACTGAAGGATATTTTCCCTTCGGAGGGCAAATACCTGCACCATCAGAACGACAAATTCCGCCACCAGTGTTCCGATCGCGGCGCCGGAGGACTGGATGACAGGAATCAGGATCGCATTCAGAATGAGATCCGTCACGGCACCGGCGATCTCCGAATACAGCACATAGATTTCCTTACCGGTCGGGACCAGAATCTGTATCCCGGTGATGTTGGAAAGTCCGATCAGCACCAGCGTCGGCATGATGAGCTGCATGGGCCGGATGGAGCCGGTAAATTTCGTCCCTGCAAGGCAGTAGATGCCCTCCTTCGCGAAAAACATAAAATACAATGTCAGAGGCAACGAAATGACCCACACGAAGTTCATGGCCTTTGCGGTCAGTCTGCGGAATTCGCTGAAATTGCCTTCCTCAATGTAATAGGACGACCGCGGCAGCAGAACCGTTCCAAGCGATGTGACGACGCTTACCAGAATGGTCTTGATCCGGACCGCCGCATTGTAATATCCGACATCGGTATCGGTGGCCATGAATCCGAGCATCAGCGTATCCAGCTGCGTGTAGATGGTCGTCGCGCAGGACATCGCGAAGAAAATGCCGATTGCCTTCATGTGACGCTTGAAGTTGTAATGCCCCACCGGCTTCAGACTCACGAAACGGTGCGCGTGAAACAGGTTAAACAGGTTTGAGGCCGCGGACGCGAAAACGGTGAGTCCGCCGTAAAGCACATAGTCACTCTGCCTGTGAATCAGCAGAAGCATGAGCACCAGGGCGATGAACTTGAAGACAATGGAGCGGATCGTAATGTAGGAGTACTGCTCCAGTCCCTTGTACAGCCACTCCATGCCAACCGCGTTAAGCAGAATCGTCACGCTGACGATGATGTAGAGCGGCTTCTCTCCCTGCAGTCTCGGCACGAACATCAGCATCAGGAAAAATACAACATAGGCCAGAACCATCGTGATCAGGTTGATGATCAAAAGCTCCTGAGTGACCCGCGTCAGCTCCTCCCGGTCATCTCTGACCTTTGCGCAGGCACGTATGCCGTAGGTCGGAATTCCGAGCTGCGCAAACATCGTGAAGTAAGAAATCAGCGATGTCGCAAAGCTGACCTTTCCGGTCCCGGTAACCAGAAGGACTCTGGATACATAGGGGAAGGTAATCAGAGGAAAAATGAACTGCGACATCGTCAGCAGAGAATTCATGATGAAGTTTTTCTTTAATGAAATACGGCTTGTCGAAACGGTACCGTCTGCTCCCGCTTTCTTTTTTTTCAAATATCTGTCTCCTTGTCTCGGGATTCTGTCAAAAACTCTTCTCGTATTTTTTATGGAAGAATTTCGCCCGGAGAAATCCGGTGATCTTTCGCTTCCAGTCAACCTGCCCGAGGTAAAGATAGGGTACCTCACCGATCTCGCTCTTCTTCAGTCTTCCCGTATCCACCTCATGCATCAGCCAGACATTAAAAAGTCTCTCGCTGACCCTCCCGGCGTATCTGGCGTCAAAGGCGGACATCCCGCTGATATCGACCATCTTCTCCAGTTCTCCGAGTATATCGAACAGCCATGTGAAATATTCATCCGCAAGACGCTTCGGCATGACAAACATATTGAAAATGTATGCCCCGGTCTGCTTCATAAACCGGTCGAACACGTCTACATAATCGGGATACCTCCGCACCAGTATCTCTCTCGCCTTGTCCAGCTGTGTGCCGTCGAAGGTGTGCGAATAGTGGGAGTACACGCTTTCAATATAATAGTGCCTCTTCTTCGGAACCAGAACGCGGTATCGGGAGAGAAGCTCCCTGAGCTCCTCCTCTGTCAGCACCGACTGAAGCGGACCGTTTTTCTTTTGTTCACTTCTGCTCTTCACCGTAAAATACCTGCGGTAATGCACCAGACCGAGATAGTCGCAGTCCAGATTCTTCCACGCCCAGTAAAGTCCCGTCAGTTCACAGTAGACGGGATTTTTTGCGCTGATGTTGTCGCCGGTATTGTCGCCGGTGAAGCCAAACGGCTCCTTTCCCTCCGCTCCGACGTGAAGCGGAAGGTAGACCGGATCCTCCGGCACCTCGCATTTCTTGTGGCAGGCTATTATCAGTCTGATTTTTTTATCCTCAACAGATGTCATCCTATTCTCCCTGACAGCACCGTCCCTGCCGCTTACCTGCAGCGGCGCGGCGGCTAAAAGGTTACTGTTCACACCCAACTCTATACGGCAAGGATTTTACAGCCCTGTTGCCCTTCGCAAACTGGCTGTAAAATCTTTGCCGCTTTAGGGGCGCGTGAACAATAACGTTAAAAGTGCGATGCGGCGCGCATCTGATCCGGTCCGCGGCACAATCTGCCGCATGGCCGTTTTCCTCACGAGTCCGGACAAATCGTCCGCTCCGGAATAAAATACTGCTTCTTACTGACGCTTTACTGAGCGCCTTCTTCCTTCGTAACCGACTTCACGGTCCGGAACAGAATCTTCACATCCAGCCCGAGGCTCTGATGATCCACATAATACATCTCCATCTTCTGCCGCTCGCCGCTCTCATAGGTGGCATTGTTCCTCGCGTAGGCCTGCCAGTACCCGGTGAGGCCCGGCTTCACGCTCAGGAGCTTCGCGACATCCTTTCCGTAGATTCTGGTCTCCTTCTCCACAATCGGCCGCGGACCTACGATAGACAGGTCTCCGGACAGGATATTGAACAGCTGCGGCAGCTCGTCGAGACTCGTGCGTCGGATGAAATTTCCCACCTTTGTGATGCGCGGATCATTATCGATCTTGAACTCCGTCCGGTACTGCTCGAGCTGCTCCGGCGTCAGAATTTTTTCCAGGTCGCCCGCGTCGCGGCGCATGCTCCGGAATTTATACACCGTAATCTTCTTCCCATTCTTGCCGATCCGCCTGTGACCGTAGAACGGATTTCCGCCGTCATCCGCCATTACCGCGAACATCAGGATCAGCAGCAGCGGAGAAAGCAGAATGATTCCGAGCAGCGAGCCCACAATGTCAAACAGCCTCTTGACAAAATAATACACCCGCTTCCCCGCCGTCATCCGGCAGGTGTACGCCGAATGATCGTATTCCAGCGGCTTGCGGAACTCCAGATATTCCCGTATGAAGGCGTACTCCTCCGTTTCCCACATCTTCTGGCGGCTCCTGGCGGAGCGGAAGGTCAGATACCGAATGATCATGACGAACACGATCTCGGCGTCGAGGCCGAGCGTCCAGCTGTTGAGATACCGGTCCTTTTCCGCTCTTCCGGTCTTCCGGTCGGTGCACCAGGTACCCACCAGGCCCGGCTTCGCGCACAAATAGCGGAGCTCCCCCGGATTTTCAATGAAATAAGGAAGAGACGGGGCCCTCGGACCTACAAAGCTCATGTCTCCGACGAGAACATTCAGGACCTGCGGAAGGCCGTCCAGATGCGTCCGGTCCAGAAAACGGCCGAGCCAGGTATAAGGACTCCTGCCCTCCGCTTTTCTCTGGTCCGCATCCATCCGGTATACCCGGAAATGATACTGATTAAACCGCCGCCCGTTCATGCCCACTCTTACCCTTGTGACAAAAACAGGTCCCTTCAGAAAAATCTTCGTAATCAGCGTAACAATCAGCATTACCGCAAGGACAAACGGAAGCAGGAGAATCGACAGGATGATGTCCAGGCTTCTCTTCATGACGACGTTGCGCCCCCGAAGCGGAATCTCCGGAAGATAACTGACAACCGCGCATTCTCCCAGCATATCCTGCATGCGCTTTGTATCGCTGAGTTCAAATTCCGGAAGGCTTACATGCACCGTCTTTCCGAGCGGCTGAAAATGGCGCACCCACGCCTTCTCCTCTTCCGGATCCCCCGATACAAGGAGGATGGAATCCACCTCCTCCTTCTGAATATTCTCCATCGCGTCTGAATAATTGCTGATGACCCGGATGCCGCTGATATATTCACCTGCCCGGTCCGCGTCGGTTATCACAAGTCCGGTGATATGGAATCTCCAGTCGATGATCGCATTCAGCTGCTCCAGCACCCGTTCCACATCCTGCTCACGGCAGACCGCCACCATTTTCTCAGAGGCCTTTCCATTCTTGTACCGCGGAATGTATAATTTTTTGACCGCTTCCCGCAGAATGAAACAGATGAAATACGCAGTCACAAAGAAGATCACCATGAAGATTCTGGAGTAGCGCTCACTGGTCTTCGTGATGTACAGAATCAGCACATCCACGACGATTACCATAACGATCATCTTCAGCGTGGCAAGAAGCTCGGCGGACACGCTCCTGGACAGATATTCCTCCGAATACAGGAACAGGAAATTTACCAGAATGTAGGAAATGATCGTGGCAAAGAGCAGCGGCATGTACGGAAACTGCTGAAACCGGTATCCCGGAATGACATCCTCCCAGGTAACCAGCCGCCTCATCGGCAGAATTCTGCGGATCTCGTAGGATATCAGAAACGCGATCAGAAGCGATACGATATCCACCATATTCATGATATAAAGCGATACTCTCTTGCGATTACTCATAGCTCTCCTGTCGTCACTCTGTCTCCGTCTCGTCCGGAATCGCCTTGCAGATCAGATAGCCGTCCACATTCTCAAGATATTCAAATCCCGCGCTGCCGAGCGCGTCTGAATAGAAGGAGCTGTCATAGCTCTCTGCATCCTCCTGCCGGTACCCCGGCGCCTGAGATGGAAGCATCACCAGATAATCATACTTCCAATCCAGCATACAGCTGCGGACGTAGCTCAGGTCGGGCTGCGGCAGAATCATCTGCTGGTATACGGAATAGGATCCGTTTCCGATGATATCGATATAGCCCCAGGCGTCCCGTCCGTACATCAGATGAATGTCCGGAGAGTACTGACGGATGTAGCAGAACAGAGACGCGTCCACTGTCGCGCGCGGCTCGCTGTCCAGTGCAAGCAGCGCGTCCGCCACATCAATCGAAGCCTGCGGTAGCTTGCAGCGGTTCTGCGCTCTCACGAAACGATCTTTATATATGAACGTTCCGGTCACAGCTGATACCGCAAGCACAGCAGCGATCACACCAGCCTTCACGCTTTTCCTCCGCATTCTGCCGGCAAGGCTCACCGCCGCCGCCGCGATTGCCGGAAGAACCGGCACCATCCAGAACGCTCTCCAGTACGCGTAGTCAAACAGCTTGTCCCAGACATACCAATAGAGAATCGGATTAAAGATCAGCACTCCGAGCAGAATGGAAGGATATACGAACATCCTGCGCTTTTCCTTCTCCGCAAAGAACAGATAAATCAGACTGATGATCCACAGAAGCAGAAACCAGTTGCCCGCAAAGGATTCCCGCACCGTATCCAGGACCTGTCTCGATGCCTCTGTCATAGTACGATCCTCCCGATTTTACACAAATAGTAGATTCCACCGTAACAAACCGAAGGAAGCAGTACCACGGGAACCTTCCATATCATCTTCCACTTGTGAAAAGCAAAGATATACCAGGCCGAACAGATCCCGATCATCGACGCGGCAAGAATAATGCCCATTCCGGAGAGCAGGCAGCAGGCCCAGTCCGCGATGAGAAGAATCCAGAACGCCCGTTCTTCTTCTGTGTGCCTGTACAGATAGACAAAACAGTACAGAATCATCGGAATGCCGACTCCCGCAGCCACGGCCTTTCCCTGCCAGATCCTCAGAAGCGCAAACTCAGACTGCGTATCGGTGGATCCCGCAAAAAACAGCTGGAGAAACGCTACGATCACGCAGAACAGAAGTGCCTTCCGCCTGTCCTCGTCAAACAGCTCCACACCGATCAGGCAGTATATGAGATAGCCGAGAATCAGAAGGATCACTGGAAGAACCGTATGTGCCAGAACAGCCGGATGCATGGCGGCGAGTCTCGACACCATCGCGATATATATCATCCACGGTGAAAAGGCATCCTTCAGATAATCTCCTCCCCAGTTTCGCAGATTAAGTTCGCCCGTCGCAGGATTCTCCGTCAGCATCCGGTCCGTCTTCCAGGTGTAAACCGCATGCGCGATAAACCTTGAATCATCCTCATCCAGATGCATGCCGAACAGATAAACCGCGCATTGAAAGCCTGCAATCACGAGAAGAAGAAGCAGCAGAACCATCGCCGTCCTGTCGCGAAACAGTCCCGTATGCTTTCCCTGCTTTCCATGAAGCCGGATAAAAGGAGCCTTTTTCCGCGCGGAGACGAAGATGATCACGGCCGCCGCCAGAATCAGGAGCCACAGCAGGATCACATTCCGGAAATCCTGCCGGAGCAGAATCATCGGGACAGCGACGGCCTCAAAAGCCGCCCACATCAGCAGATTGCCCCAGGCGAGATTCAGAGCGAACCGTCTGACAGCGCTGCTTTCATATATGTGCAGAAGATCCGTCAGGATAAATCCGCAGATGCCGGGAATCACCAGAAAGACAGCTATCAGCCCCGGGATACTTAAAATCGACATAAAACGCACTTTCTCTGTCTTGTGTTCAGATATTGCAGTCTGTTATTGTACCATGTAACTTCTGTATTGTAAAATCGTCAGATTCAGATATAGAACAGCTGCCCGAGAACCCGAACCGGATCCCCTTTCAGAAAACGGCCCTTCAGCAGAGCCGCCATCCTCCGCGGCTTTGAATAGCCCGGAATCCGCAGGAACTCCTCGAGCGCCGCCTTCGCGTCTTCAGGCATTATACTGCCGAATCTCTCATACAGCAACCTTGCCTCCGCAAAATTCAGATTCTGGTTATTTCTGGTATTCCTGTCCAGGAGTTTCCCGACACGGTATGAAAAGCTTCTGACATTGACCGCGCTCACCACATTGTCGCCGTGCTGCCGATAGTACATCAGCTTTTCCGGAAGATGCACGACCTCGCCGATCGCGCTGACATACTGGGCCGCCCACCAGTCGTGCATGCGGATCCCGGAATCATAGGATCCCATCAGACGGTATGCCGCCCGGTTCATCATGACGGTGCATCCCGTCACATAATTCTGCACGAGCAGATGCCGGAAATCGGTTCGGTAACCATACACCTGCAGCTGCTTTTCGCGGACCGGAACGGGATTCAGAGAAGCGTCCGCCACGACGTAGTCAGAAAAGACGAGCAGCGGAAAATCTCTTCCCCTCTCCTCCTCCTTCTGTACCATGACGCGCAGCGTCTTCCCGACCTTCTCTTCTTTCCAGACATCATCCTGATCACAGAACATGATATATTCCGCTTCGGCATATTTTACAAGCTCCATAAAGTTCGGCGTGGGGCCTCCGCAGCGGATCGCGTCCCGGATCACGCGGATTTTTTCCGGATGCTTCCGTTCATATTCTTCCAGAATTCCGGCTGTGCCGTCCGATGAGCCGTCATCGCGGATCAGAATCCGGATATTCTTCTCCGTCTGCGCGAGAAGCGAATCCAGCTGCTCAGCAAGGTATCTCTCTCCATTGTAGGTTGCCACTAATATATCTACCATCGTTTTTCCCTGACTGACATATCTGCCCGCGTCCGCCGGCTCCTGTGTCCGGCCGCGTGCCTTCGCGTGAACGCAAAAAGGAACGACCGCAGCAAAACGGTTCTTTCTTCTCAGAATCCCATATTTTATGCGGCTGTTCCTTTATCTTCGGTTCGGCTTCCATGACCCGTTCTCAGCAAATCTCCCCGATCTCGGCCAGAAAACGATGAAGCGCATCCTTCCAATCCGGAAGCGGCCGGAAACCGTTTTCCGCAAGCTTCGATTTGTCCAGACGGCTGTTAAAAGGACGTGCCGCCTTTGACAGCCCGTACTCCGCGGTCGTGACCGGGGTGACCTTCGTATTCATGCCGGCCTGCCGGTATATCTCTTTTGTAAAATCATACCAGGAAATATATCCGCCCTCATTCGTGGCGTGATAATATCCGTACTTTTCGGTTTCGATCATATCCACCAGAAGCCTCGCCAGATCCAGCGTATAGGTCGGCGTTCCGATCTGATCATTGACCACCCGCACCTCGGGATGCGTCTTTCCTACATTCAGCATGGTGCGAATGAAATTCTTGCCGTTGAGACCGAATACCCAGGCGATGCGCACGATAAAATACTTTTCCAGGGTTTCGGAAACAGCGAGTTCTCCCCCTAGCTTCGACTTTCCGTACACATTCAGCGGCGCATAATCCCTGCAGTCGGGCTTCCAGGGCTCTGTGCCCTGTCCGTCGAAGACATAATCCGTACTGATGTATACCATCTTCGCGTCCGCCTTCCGGGCCGCGCGGGCGATATTCCGCGTACCGTCCACGTTGATCGCCATGACCTTCGGACGATTTTCCTCGTCCTCTGCAGCGTCAACCGCGGTCCAGGCAGCACAGTGAATAATCACATCCGGCTTCACCTCGGAGATGACACGGTCCACCGCATCCTCATCCGTGATGTTCAGCGATACATAAGGCATCCCGGTCACCGCCGACCCGTCATCAATCCCGCTGTAAGAAGGCGCCAGATCCGTTCCCACGCCCTCCAGGCCTCTCGCCGCCAGCTCATTCATCACATCGTGGCCGAGCTGACCGGCCACGCCTGTCACAAATACCTTCATCAGCCGATAACCTCTTTCTTTCCGTACATTTCATTGTAGTAGTTCTGATAATCGCCCCGGATGATGTTCTCCCACCATTCCTTGTGATCCAGATACCACTGAATGGTCTTCTTGATGCCGTCCCTGAACATCGTCTCCGGAAGCCAGCCGAGCTCATTGTGAATCTTCGTCGGATCGATGGCATATCTCTGGTCATGGCCCTTCCGGTCGGTGACATGCTCAATCAGGGAATAAGGCTTGCCCAGGTAATCCAGAATCAGCTTCACGATATCGATGTTGTGCATCTCGTTGTGGCCGCCGATGTTGTAGACCTCTCCGACGGTACCCTTCCGCATGATAAGATCAATGGCCTTGCAGTGATCCTCCACATAAAGCCAGTCGCGTACATTCAGGCCTTCGCCGTAAACCGGGAGCTTCTTGTCCGCCAGCGCATTTGCGATCATCAGAGGAATCAGCTTCTCCGGAAACTGATACGGGCCGTAGTTGTTCGAGCAGCGGCTGATTGTGACCGGAAGACCGTAGGTCCTGTGGTACGCGCTGACCAGAAGATCCGCAGACGCCTTGGAAGTGCTGTAAGGACTGGATGTGTGAATCGGCGTGTCCTCATGGAAGAACAGATCCGGACGGTCGAGCGGAAGATCTCCGTATACCTCATCCGTGGAAACCTGATGATATCTGCGGATGCCGTATCTGCGGCAGGCGTCCATCAGAACCGAGGTTCCGATGATATTGGTCTCAAGGAAAATTGTCGGATTCTCGATCGAACGGTCCACATGGGACTCCGCGGCAAAGTTGACGACGATGTCCGGTTTTTCTTCCTCAAAAAGCTGATAAACGCCCTCTCTGTCGCAGATATCAAGCTTGACAAAACGGAAGTTTGGCTTGTCCAGAACCGGTGCCAGCGTTGACAGATTGCCGGCATAGGTCAGCTTGTCCAGACAGATGATTCTGTCCTCCGGATGCTGCTCCATCTCGTAGAAAATAAAATTGCTTCCGATAAATCCGGCGCCGCCGGTTACGATAATATTCATGGTTTTCTCCTTTGCTTCCGTCATCCTTCAGTCATTATGAAGGATATCGACATATTTGTTATTCAGAACATCCATCAGGTACTGGCCGTACTGATTCTTCTTCAGCTCCTCGTACTCCCGGAGCACCTGTTCTCTCGTGATCCATCCGTTCAGATAGGCGATTTCCTCGAGGCAGGCGATCTTGCGGTGCTGATGCTGCTCCGTGATCTTCACGAAGTTTGTGGCATCCACGAGACTTTCATGTGTGCCGGTATCCAGCCAGGTAAAGCCCTGTCCCAGGAGCTCAACGTTCAGATCGCCGTTCTGCAGATAGATCTTGTTCAGATCCGTGATCTCCAGCTCTCCTCTGGCCGACGGCTTCAGTTCTTTCGCGTATTCCACCACGCGGTTGTCATAGAAATACAGACCGGTCACGCAATAGTTGCTCTTGGGCTTTGCGGGCTTTTCCTCGATCGATACCGCTCTTCCGTTCCGGTCGAACTCCACGATGCCGAACCGTTCCGGATCATCGACATAATACCCGAACACGGTAGCGCCCTTCCCGGTCTCCGCGTTCTTCACCGCCGCGCGGAGACGCTTCTTCAGGCCGTGTCCGGCAAAAATGTTGTCGCCCAGAATCATGGCGACGGGCTCCTCCCCGATAAAATCCGCCCCGATCACAAAGGCCTGAGCGAGTCCGTCCGGCGACGGCTGCACCTTATACTGCAGCGATATGCCGAACTGATGACCGTCTCCGAGAAGCTCCTCAAAGCGCGGCGTGTCCGCCGGCGTGGAAATGATCAGAATATCCCGGATTCCCGCATTCATAAGCACCGAAAGCGGATAATAGATCATCGGCTTGTCATAAATCGGAAGAAGCTGCTTCGATGTTACCTTTGTCAGCGGATATAACCTGGTTCCGGATCCGCCTGCCAGAATGATTCCTTTCATATCAATTCCTTTCTGTAACTCTTTTCTGTAACTCGTTTCTATAGTTTTTTCTGTGATTCTTTTCTGTATTGCCATATGGTGTTTCGGCGTTCTGTGTAACGATCACGCGCCGCAAGGTGCAGCGGTATCAGCTACGCGCCGCGCAGCACATTGTGCTCCAGCAGTGCTCTTTCGAGCGTGCGCTCGAATGCCTCCGGCGTAAAATTCCTCTGGTACAGATCCGCGGCCTTCCTTCGGGCCTCCGGGTTCTCCGCGACTGCAATCAGTCTCGCGCAGAGCCTGTCCAGCTCCTCCTCCGGCATCGTCATGAGATCATCGGGAATGTTGACACCGACCCCGCAGCCGGATACGAAATCCCACAGATCCCCCTTGATGCTGTTGATCAAAGGAATGCCATGCGACAGATATTCGATTGATTTCATGGAGAGCCCCACGTGCACATCGGTTCGCATAACATTAATGCCGAGACAGCACCGGGAGAGGATCTCCGATTTCCTGCTTTCCTCATAGACCACTCCCCGGGAGACGGTCTCGACTCCTCTGTCCCGCAGTGCCCGGACGAAATCATCTCCGTGCTCGCCTTCCCCGATGATATCCGCCACAACTTTTCTCCGGCGGTTCAGCGCCCCGAGAAGATACGCGATTCTGGGGATATCGATGATGTTGTTGATCGCGCCGATGTAGGCGATTCGAAGCTCGCCTTCCGGACTGCCGGCGCCGCTGTTCCCTGTATCAGAGCTCTCACTCTGCGCGGTATTCATCGCTCCTCCATTCTGCAGCAGCTTGTCGGAATCCTGCACCTCTCCTGCACAGCGCCCCTCTGCAGAACCTGTCCGGAAGCCTTCGTCCTCCGGCCGGCCGTTATTATTGGAAAACTTACACCAGTAAAGAGTATATGTTCTGTCCTCCGGCAAATCAAGCTGTTCCCGGTAAAATCCGCATTCCGTAAAGATCAGATCCGCGCATCCCAGATGACGATCCCGCAGATTTCTCCAGCTACGCAACGGAGCCAGACGGCTCACGGCTTTCAGAGGAAGGGATTCCGGCCAGAGATCAATCAGGTCAAAAATTACACGCGCCCCTGTTTTTCTGTGAATTCGTTCTGCTTCTGCGGCAAAGGAATTGGCCGGGATCATGACATAGATCAGATCAAAGCCTCCGGATTCCAGATATCTTCCGGCGTCCGCGGCAAACCGGCGGATCGCCATGAGACGGGTCAGAGACAGGTTCCTGGTGTAGGGCCTTAGATGAATGTAGACATGATTTTCCGCCTTCCGATACACTGTTTTCTTCCCATGGTGATCAAAATCCGAGAAAACACGAACAGCGGTATGCCCTCTTTTCTCGAAAAAAAGGGCTACCGCCTCTGCTCTTTCTTCAAATGTTGAGGAATGCGTCACAACCGCAGCCTTCATAAAAATCCCTTCCCGTTTCATCAGCCCGAAATCCTCCGGCAGAAGGCAGAAGCCGTTCACTCTCCGCGGATGCCGTTCTGTTCATCATTCTGCCTGGTCTTCTCGTTCATCTTCTGCTGTGCCTCCTGATCGAAGCCCTCCGTGCTTTCCGGCTGAAACACGGTTCTCGCCGTGAGAAGCACCAGCTTGATATCCATCAGGATAGACTGGTTCTCGATATACATCAGATCCAGAAGCAGCTTGTCATGTGCGGAGGTATTGTACTTGCCGAATACCTGCGCGTAGCCGGTCAGGCCTCCCTTGACCGAAAGCCGGTAGCGGAATTCCGGTATCTCCTTCACATATTCGTCCACATGCTCCACCCGCTCCGGCCTGGGGCCGACGAAGCTCATATCTCCCTTCAGAATATTGAAGAACTGCGGAAACTCGTCCAGACGGAACTTCCGGATCACCCGCCCCGTCTTCGTGATTCTCGGGTCCTTATCCGTCGTTGGAAGAACGCCGTACTTGTCCGCGTCGACGACCATGCTTCGGAACTTGAGGATTTCAAAAACCTTCGCGTCCTTTGTATAGCGCTTCTGGCGGAAAAATACCGGTCCGTGATCCTCTGCCTTGATGCAGATCGCGACGACGAGCATGATCGGAGAAGTGAGGATGATGAGGAAGAGAGAAAAGATAATGTCGAGCGCGCGCTTGATTCCCTGGTATTTCCGGTTGTTGTAGTTGTATTCATACTTCATGAGAGGCGTATCCAGAAGATGCTTCGGTTCACAGCCGAGGCCGAAAATATCCAGAAGCTCCGGCGTGTAATAGAAATTCTTCTTGTGCTCGATGCACATCTCGCTCACGTCCGCCCTCGTCTCAAAGGTGACGCCGTACATGATAACTGTGCAGCACCCCTGCATGTGCTGAAGCAGAATCTCCTCTCCTATTTCCTCTCTGTCCGTATAAATAATGGAAAACAGATGCTTGTATTTCTTCAGGAGTCTCTGTTCAAACGCGAACACATCCTCCGGACTGATCTTCTTCCCGTAGAGCACCAGCGTCTTCTGCGGAGCGACATGCTTCATAAAGTACCGCTTCGTAAAAACGACGATATTGATCGTTCCGACAAGCTGAAGCACAACCGTGAAGGCGCCGGGCAGGATGTTCACCACCTGGTTGTAGATCAGACAGCACTCAACATATAAAATGAAGTCTGTAATAGCGAAGGAAATAAACTGTGAGAAGACAATTTCTCCCATATTCGTGGACGCAATACGGAAGGCCTTGTACACGCTGCACAGAAGATTGTATATGATATAAAAGATCAGGACACTGGCGATCAGTCCGGGTATCTTGTAGGTATCAAACGCGTAGTCATTATAAAAGAATGCCCATACAAGCGCAAACAGGCCGACATTCCATACACGGAGCACCAGCCTGGCAGAGTGGGTAACCTTTTTATTCTCCATATTTATCCTCGTTACCTTTCATCAGGAAAGGATGATGACATAGATGTGATAATTCTAACATACACGATGATTCTTGTAAAGAATTCGCAATTTTTATCCGTTCTTCCGGCTGACGATCTGCTGTACCTTCCCGCGGATTCTCTGAATGGCGTTGTCTATGGATTTCGGACTCCGGTTCATTTTCGCCGCGATCTCGTGATAATCCATCCCATCCAGATAACAGTCGAGCACTTCCTTCTCCATCCGGCTCAGCGACCGATCGATCTCCTCTCTGAGACTTCTCGCGTTCTCAAAATCGATCAGAATGTTCTCCGGGCTGTCCGCAGCGCCCAGCTCCGCGTCCTTCCGGCTCTCCTGCAGTTCACTGATTGAAATCGAGCTGTTCAGAGGCTTATGCTTCTGCCGGCCTGCGGAAAGCACTGCCGTATACATCTGTCTGGATATCAGAAGACCCGCATAGGTCCGGAAAGAGGCATTCTCGTCCGGGTTGTAGTCCCGGATCGCCTTGAACAGACCGAGCATGCCTTCCTGCAGCAGATCCTCCCTGTCCCCGCCGGCCAGGTAGAGCTCCCTCGCAAGGGAGCGGACGGTTTTCTTGTACTTCTCGAGCAGATAATCCTCTATCCCGGTTTCTCCGGCGCGAAGCCGGAGAATCAGTTCCTCGTCCGAAACTCCTTCGTACGCACAATTTTTCATAAGTTCTTTATTCTGCGATGTGCCTGTCCAAAAATGATTATGGATCGTTCCGCGCTTCGCGCTCCCACGATCCTCCAGCTTCCTGCTCACTGTCTTCTAACTGTCTTCTGAAGTTTCAGCGCCTCTGCCGCACAATCTCATAGGCAAGCACGCCCGCCGCCACTGACGCATTCAGGGAATCAATATCGCCCTTCATCGGAACCGAGGCGATATAATCACATTTTTCTCTGACCAGTCGGCTCACGCCCTCTCCCTCATTGCCGATGACGAGTCCGATGGGGCCGGTCAGATCCAGATCATACATTGTGGTCCCGCCCATATCCGCACAGACAAACCACATGCCCTCCTTCTTCAGATCATCGATGACAGACGCGAGATTCGTGACCTTCGCGACCGGCGTGTAGTTGATGGCGCCTGCGGAGGCCTTCGCAACGGTCGCCGTAAGTCCGACCGCACGGTGCTTCGTGATGATCACGCCATGCGCTCCCGCGAGATTCGCGGTCCGGATGATCGCGCCGAGATTGTGCGGGTCCTCAATGCCGTCCAGAAGAAACAGGAAGGGCTTCTCTCCCTTTTCCTTCGCCGCCTTCAGCATGTCGGAGACCTCTGCGTACTGATAGGATGCCACAATTGCGATCACGCCCTGGTGGCTTCCGGTCTCGGACATCATGTTCAGCCTTTCCTTCGGTACATAGCTGATGATCGTCCCCGCTTTTCTGGCCTCCCTTGCGATGGTCATGATCATGCCGTCGTGAAGGTTCTCCTGCAGATAGACCTTGTCCACGCTCCTGCCGGAACGAAAAGCCTCAAGAACGGCATTTTTTCCTTCCAGACGGTTTGGATTCTCATAAGCCTCCGAATCCGCCCCGGCCGGCCGCACCGCCGTTCTCTCCGTCCTTCCCGCTCTCTCCGTTCTTTCTTTCCTTCTCATATCCTTATAGCTGCCGCTTCTGCCGGATGTTCCCCTGTAGCTGCTCTCCTGTCCGGAAACGCCCCGATAACCGCTTTTTCCGGACGCATCCCTGTAAGTTCTGTAATCTCTGCTGTCCCTGTATTCCCTGTCAGAGCTTCCGCCTCTGCCGGACCTCTCCGAACGGTACCTGTCCGAACCGCCTCCGTGTCTTCCATCTCCAGGTCTCTGTCCTCCCGGCGTTCCGCTTCCTCTGTATGAACTGCTCATGATAATCTCCTCTGTCACTATCTCCTGCGCCTGACCTGCTGTGGTTCCGGCGTTCTTCATTTATGACCTGCTCTGTCCCGTGTGATTGTCCGGATCGGCATTCATCCCCGTCATCCGAAAAGGTGATTCCCCGAGACTGCGGTAATGCTCCGTAAGCCCCGTGCTGACCAGCTCCACCAGTCTTCCGACATCTCCCTTCAGGTACAGATATCCGCAGACGGCTTCAAACCCGGTTGCTCTCCGGTATTCCTGAATGCTCGCGTTCTTGGCATGCGTATAAGCCTTGGCATTTCTGCCGCGATGAAACACAAGCTCTTCCTCCTCCGTCAGCAGGCCTCTTTCCTCGAATACGCCGATCATCTCCGACTGCGTCTCCGCCTTGACGAGGCTGCTGGCCGTCCGGTGGAGCTTATTGACCGGCGCGTTCGACTCCCGCACCAGAAGCGTCCGTATGATCAGCTCATAAATGCAGTCTCCGATGTACGCAAGAGTCAGCGGCGAATACTGCTTCGCGTCAAAATCCGGAAGCGCGTATTTTTCCTCCAGACTGCGGACAAGCTCCGTCATCAGGGTTTCCTTCATTATTTTCTCTCCCACTTCACACCATCTCTGGTATCCTTTAACACAATACCCTTCGCGAGAAGCTCATCCCGGATGGCGTCCGCCTTCGCGAAATCCTTCGCCTTGCGCGCCGCGTTCCGCTCCGCGATCTTCTGCTCGATCTCCTCGTCAAGATCATCCTCCCTGACATCGACGATCAGGCCGAGAATATCCGAAAGGCCGACGATTTCCTTCTTAACGGCCTCCGCGAATTCTCTGGAGCTGTCCGAGCTTACTTCCACGTTCGCGAATTTCACCAGATTGAAAATCGCAGTCTCGGCATCCGCCGTATTCAGATCATCATCCATCGCCTTCTCGAATTCAAGGCGGAACCGGCGCATATCCTCCGGACGGATTTCCGCTCCGGTCACCGGATCGTTTCTGACCTCGAACGGGATTCTCTTACCCTGCTCATCGACGCCAAGCTTTTCGCGCTCAGCCTCTGTCAGGGACACGGTCTTCGCGGCGGCGATATGGTCATTCAGGGTGCTCACCGCGGTGCGGATCCTGCCCAGGGATGCCTTCGCGGACTCCATGATGTCCGCGCTGAAATTCAGAACCCGGCGGTAGTGTGCCGAGAGCATGAAGAAACGGAGCACCTGAAGATCGTAGTGCTCTCCGACCTCGCGGACTGTCTTGAAATTCCCCAGCGATTTCGACATCTTCACATTGTCAATATTCAGGAAAGCGTTGTGGAGCCAGTAGTGAGCAAACTCCTGCCCGGTCGCGCACTCCACCTGCGCGATCTCATTCTCATGATGCGGGAAGATCAGATCCTCTCCGCCGGCATGGATGTCGATCGTGGTCGCGTGGAGATACTTGCGGGACATCACGCAGCACTCGGTATGCCAGCCCGGTCTTCCCTCTCCCCACGGGCTCTCCCAGAAGGGCTCTCCTTCCTTTTTCGGCTTCCACAGCACAAAATCGAGCGGATCCTCCTTCTCCGCCTCGCCGGTCACCTTCAGGTCCCGGAATCCGGAGCGAAGGTCATCGAGATTCTTGTGGGAAAGCTCACCGTAACGCGGATCCTTTCTGGTGCGGAAATAGACAGTTCCATTCACGTTGTAGGCGAACCCCTTTTCTTCAAGCGTCCGGATCAGCCGGATCATTCCGTCGATTTCCTGCGTCGCGAGAGGATGTGTCGTCGCCGGAAGAACATTCATGTCCGCCATATCCTTCTTCGTCTCCCGGATGTACTTCTGGGAAAGCTCCGCCGCGGTCACGCCCTCCTCATTCGCCCTCTGGATAATCTTGTCGTCAACGTCGGTGAAGTTCGACACATAGTTGACGTCATAGCCCCTGTATGTCAGATAGCGCCGAAGCGTATCAAACACGATCATGGGTCTCGCGTTGCCGATGTGAATGAGATTGTAAACGGTAGGGCCGCATACATACATGGTAACCTTGCCCGGTGTGATCGGCCTGAATTCCTCTTTCGTCTTTGTCAGTGTATTGTAAAATCTGATTGACATCTGTATGCCTCCTGTCATATGTCAAAAAACGGCCGCGGCGCGGTCGGATATTTCTCACTGTTTGTTTAGCCGTTCTTATAAAATCGCGCTGCCGTCACCTTGCGTCTGCTTCGGTCTTCGTAAGCGTGTGCATCGGGCAGGAAACACATCCGTGTCCCGCGGCAGCCGTCCGGTCATCAGGAAGCCGGTCCACCGCGCGCTCAATCAGGCACACCGCCTGCGCGGAAATTCCCTCTCCGCTTCCCGTGAATCCGAGGCCCTCCTCTGTCGTCGCCTTGATATTCACCTGATCCTCAAGCAGACCAAGCGCGTCCGCGACATTTCCGGCCATCTGATCCAGATAGGGCCTCAGCTTCGGCCTCTGGCAGATGATCGTGCAGTCAATATTCGAGATGATGTACATGCCGTCCTCAAGCATACCGCCGACCTTCCGCAGCAGATCCATGCTGGAAGCCCCCTCATAGGCCGGATCCGTGTCCGGGAAGTGATAGCCGATGTCCTTCATCGCCGCCGCTCCAAGAAGCGCGTCCATAATGGCATGCAGGGCGACATCCGCGTCGGAATGACCCAGAAGTCCCTTCTCATAAGGGATTTCAACGCCGCAGAGGATCAGCTTCCGCCCCTCTGTCAGCTTATGTACATCATAGCCGGTACCTATTCTCATTTGCTGATAAACACCTGTCGTATCATTCCCGGATCAGTCAAAGCCGAAGACCTTTTCCAGAACATGATACCCTTTCTTTACTACTTTGCGCCCGCCCTCTCCCGGAAGACTCAGCGCAACGCCGGACGCGCTGGAGCGGATCTTCAGGAACGCCATATAATCGACCTTCTTCAGCCGGTTCCACAAGGGCGCCTTTTCCTTCAGAAGCTCCGGGTCCTCGGAGCGCATCATCATTGCCGTCGTTATCATCATGATGATCGAAATATCATGGATCAGGAATTCTCTCTGTTTCGGATGAAGGCGCAGCTTATGAAACTGCTCGAAATAATCCAGCATCAGATACGCCACGCGGAGCTGCTGCGGAAATCTCGTCATCATGACCTTCTCGTTCACGCTCTGATCCGAGCGGCCGATGAAGTATCGGTACAGATTGACATTCAGATAATACATGGTCTTCACCCTGGAAAAGGGCACAAAGGCATAGATATTGTCGACATAGAACGTATGCTCCGGAAGCCGCAGTCCCACCTCTCTGAGCAGCTCCGTCCGGTAGATCAGCGAATGCATCAGCACATAATGGAACACATTCATCCGCTTCACCTGATCCCACCCGAAGATCCTGCCTTCCGGAAGATACATCCTGTACCGCATGACATATTTCTTGTACTTGCGGTTCTGCTTTTCATACACATAGTTCGCGAAAAACGCGTCTACGATGTTGCCGGACTTCGCAAGCTTCCGCAGCGCGTCGAGCACCTCCTCGAAGGCGCTCCTGTCCAGCCAGTCATCGCTGTCCACAACCTTGAAATAAAGGCCGGTCGCATGGTCGATTCCGGTGTTGACCGCCCCGCCGTGACCCTTATTCTCCTGATGAATCGCCCGGACGATTGTCGGGTATTTTTCCTGGTATTCATCGGCGATCTCAGCGGTCCGATCCTTCGTCGATCCGTCATCGACGATCAGGATTTCAACATCCTCACCGCCCGCAAGAAGAGATTCAATGCATTTTCTCATGTAGCTTTCAGAATTGTAACATGGTACAGCAACGCTGAGTAACTTCATCTTCTTTTGTTTAACCTTTCTTTCAATGCGGCAGAATATACCGTTTCTATAATGCCACAAGACCTGTCAAATTGCAATCTTGCATATCTCTGCTCATTTCAACACCTCTGCATATGCCCGATAGGCGGAGGGAACGGCATATTTTCTCCGTATTTCACCGATTTCCGCGAAAAACAGCCCGGATCGGGACTGCTTCTCTGTATCTTCTCCGTTCTCCGCAAACCGGCTATCCGGGAAGGAGCCGACCCGGATCTCGTACCCGGTCATGTGCCACTCGATATGCGTAAAAATATGTCTGCTGTCCGCCAGTCTGCGGATGTAAAGCGCCGGCAGCCCCAGCGCCTTCACCCTGTTCAGAGCTTCCTCCTCACTGAGCGTCCCCTCGAGATTCGGGAATTCATACATTCCCGAAAGCAGTCCTTTCTCCGGTCTCCTGTTCAGAAGCACCCTGTCCCCGTCGCGCACCAGAAGGATGGTACGCTCCTCCACTCTTCGGGGCTTCTTCCCGGATTTCACGGGATAATCCGTCTCCGTCCCCTTCGCATGCGCTCTGCACCACTTCGCAAGCGGACATTCTCCGCACTTCGGGATACCGTTCGGCAGACAGACCGTCGCGCCGAGGTCCATCATGCCCTGGTTCACATCTCCGGGAGCAATCGCATTGTGAGATACGCCGACGGACAGTTCCAGCTTCATCGCCTCCGTCAGCTTCTTCTCCGTCTCCTTCCGGTATTTCTGCCTGCTGATGTCAGACGAATCCGCCAGAACCCGGGTCAATACCCGGAGAACGTTCCCGTCCACTGCCGCCTGCATCTTTCCGAATGCGATCGAAGCGATCGCGCCTGCCGTGTAATCGCCGATCCCCTTCAGCGTCTTCAGCGTCTTAGCATCCTCCGGAATTCTGCCTCCGAAATCATGCATGATCTGCATCGCGGCCTTCTGCATATTCCGCACCCTGCTGTAGTACCCGAGGCCTTCCCACAGCTTCATGAGCCGGTCCTCCGGGCAGGACGCAAGATCTCTGACTGACGGAAGCTCCCGCAGAAATCTTGTATAATATTCTTTTACCGCCTCCACTCTGGTCTGCTGGAGCATGATCTCTGAGACCCACGTGTGATACGGATTTTTCTCTCTTCTCCAGGGAAGCTCTCTCTTATTTTCCCGATACCACCTGCCGAGAGGAAGTATGATCTGTCTGGTCACCATAAAATCCTCATCCGTCATCCCTGAAAATTCCCCGGATACCACTGTCTTCTGATTTTCCGTTTTCTTATTTTTATTCATGACAACCTGTCTTTTCATTCCATTCCCTGCCGTTCACGTAAAACCGGCCGGGCAGAGATTCTTGATGTTCTCCGAAGCATTATATCAGAATCGCCGCATTTTCTCCATCTTCAGGCAAAATGGTGAATCGAGAATAAGGGCAAAATGATTACTGTTCAAGTGATATTTGAAAGGCAAAGGTGCTGTGAAATCCTTGCCTGGGCAATTAAGCATGAACATATAATGGTGAATCGAGAATAAAGGTTGACACCTGCCGACTGTCATATTTACAATAAAAAAAGCATCTGCCGGCTTCCTGCATGCCCCATGTCGAATTCCGTATGAGGTGCCGCTGACTGCAGGATCCGGAAACTGCCGCAGAAGACAACAGCCGAACAGAAAAGAGGTTTCATGGACAAAATACAAACAGACGGCATCATCTTCGATGTGGACGGCACGCTGTGGGACACCACGCCGATTGTCGCCGAAGCATGGAATACTGTGTTGGACGCGTTAAACCGGGAACACCGCGTCCGTCACCTTCCTCCCCTCCGGCTGGTGCATCCGGAGGGCGGAGGTTCCGGCGCGAGAATGGAGAGCGAAGACCTGCGCCGCGAATTCGGCAAACCGCTGGAAACAATTGCCGAAGACCTCCTTCCGGGGCTTCCGGAAGAAGAAAAGGGTATTCTGCTGAATCAGTGGTTTGACGCCGAGGAAAGCGCGATCGACAGGAATCCCCCCGAGCCATACGAAGGACTGGAGCATACGCTTCAGGCTCTGACCGGGATCATCCCAGAAAGTTCTGCGGAACCGGACGACGGTTCTTATCGCGCCAAAGCCTCGCATCAGCTTCCGCCGAGCATTCCCTGCTTCATCGTCAGCAACTGTCAGAGCGGATATATCGAGCAGTTTCTCCGCCTGACCGGACTGGGCTGCTATATCACGGCTCACCTCTGCCCCGGAGACACGGACAGACTGAAGGCGTACAATATCTGGCGCATCGCCTCAGATTATCATCTTCAGAACGCGCTTTACGTCGGGGATATACAGGCGGACTTTGACGCGACAAAGGAAGCGGACCGTCTCCTTAGGGAAGAATCCCGGCAGAAACGAAGCAGCGGATGCAGGAATTCCCTGCAGACTGATTTCACACACTCCGATCCCTCCATCCGCTTCCTGTGGGCGTCATACGGCTTCGGAAAGGCGGAAAATCCGGATGGAATCCTCCGGACCATCTCTGATCTCCCGCAGATGATCCATGTGTAAGCTCTTTGAAAACGCGAAGCATGATCGAGCGCAAACCAAAAGGAAAGAAGGATTTTTTATGCATTACCAGTACAAAACAAAAGGAACCTGTTCTCAGCTCATTGACTTTGACATCAACGACGGTATCCTCACAAATGTCAGCTTTACCGGCGGCTGCAACGGAAATCTGTCCGGCATCAGCCGGCTGGTCGAGGGCCGCAGGGCGGCTGAGGTCGCTGACATCTTAAAGGGTACCACCTGCGGATTCAAGGACACCTCCTGTCCCGACCAGCTCTCCAGGGCACTTCTCGAGGCAGTTGAAAGCGCGTCACACTGAACTGTGAAATGATCCCCCTGAGATGATTCCTCTGCGCCGGCAGCAGCCGGCGCAATGTTTTTTTGAGAAATTAGCACTCGCCACTTGACAGTGCTAGTAACAAGTGTTATAACAAAATTGTTCCGAGAAGAAGGAACCATGAAACGACAACGATACAGATGCAGCGTGAACAGACCGCATCTGATGGGCGGGTTTTCCGAAGCGCCGTCCGCATTGCAGAATATCAGGAATATAAAGGAGGAATGACTTATGTTACTGCCGGAACTTTTTGGAGATACTTTTGACGACTTTATAAATCAGGCATGGGACGGCCGCTGGCTCAGCGCTCCTGCCGCTGCCGCGCACCGCATGAATACAGATATCAAAGAGACCGCGGACAGCTACCAGCTGGAGATGGAACTTCCGGGATATGGAAAGGATGAGGTACACGCCGAGCTGAAGGACGGTTATCTGACCGTTACCGCAGCGAAGAGCGCAAACAGCGATCAGAAAGACGGAAACGGCAGATATGTGCGCCGCGAGCGCTATACCGGGTCTGTAAGCAGGTCCTTCTATGTCGGAGAAAACATCGAACCCGAGGACATCAGCGCGAAATTCGAAAACGGAATTCTGACCCTTGGAATTCCGAAAGAAGCACCGAAGAAAGCGGAAACCAGAAAGACCATTACCATTGAAGGGTAACTGATTCCACGTGTTCCGCATATAACCTGAAACGAATCAGCGTAAGCTCACAGCCCGCGGCTGCCGGCGTGCCGGCAGCAGCGGGCTGTTTTCGTAAGACTGTTCCTGTAAAGATTTTCGCGGCGCCAATGCCTTCGCATGACCGGCTGTCACAAGGCGTGACCGGCAGCCGTCAAAGCCGTATCCGGGAATCCTCCCTGTGCCGGTTTCGGAATTCCTTCGGCGTCATCTCATATCTCTCACGGAAGATCCGGTGAAAATAGCTGTGATTTTCATAGCCGACCGCATCAATGATATCATTCACCGGAAGATCCGTATCGCAGAGCAGGCCTACCGCCTTGTTCAGCCGCTTTCGCTGAAGGAGCTCTTTGAAGTTCACCCCGGATGCCCTCTTGATCATGCGGCTGAGCGTATGAGGAGGCAGCCGGAGTCTTCCGCACAGCTCCGTCAGCGTCGCCGTCCGGTAGTTCTGCTCGATATAATGCAGCGACGTCATCAGAATCATATTCTCATACGAATCCGGCTCCATGGTCTCCGCATTCGGAACCGCCTCAAGAAGATACAGGAAGACCAGTCCCATTGTAGTCTGGTTGATCCGGTTCATGGTCTGGAGCATAACGGGATCCACGCCGCTCTCCTTCTGCCGGATCAGGGAATAAATCATATTCTCAATCAGATTCTGAATCTGAAGCACATCTGCGACCTTGAAATAGAGATATTCTCCCCGCCGTTCATCCTGCCTCAGCGTATTCACGATAAAATCAGCGAGCACATTGTTCGTGCCGATCATCTCGGAAGCGACATCAAAAAATTCCGGGAGGATCACAAAGTTGATCGCGATATCATCCCTTCCTGCCGGAAGGATCTCATGCCTTGTATACTGATTCAGGAACAGAAGCTCGCCCCGGCTCACGCGAATCCTTTTGTGATTGATGATATGCGTCACAGAGCCCTGGCAGATGTACATCACTTCCACATAATTATGTCTGTGAAGGGGAAAATGCGCAAACCTCGTGTGGGGCCGCACCGTGATCAGCTGTCCGGTCTCCAGCAGCTTTGCGTAATCTATGGTGAATTCCTCCCCGGAGGCATACAGTTTTTTTTCAATTCCGGCGGTTCCGTCCAGGATCCGCTGTTCTTCTTCCGTCACCCTGCCGAGCTGATCAAGAAGTTTCTGATTCATTGCATACCGCGCCTCTTCCGACTAAAAAATCTCTGATTCATCACCTGCTCCGCCTCTTCCGCTTTCCAATTCAGAAAGAAGTTTCTGATTTTTCGCCATCCCTGCTTCTTCCGACTCAGAAAAGGAATGTGGATCCCGCGGATCCGGAAACAGAACCGGCGGATGACTCCGAAGCATCCACCGGCGTCATTTCAATGTCGAGATCTACGCTTCCGCTGACCCCGTCAACCGTTCCGGTGTTCGAGTACTGCCACACCCTGAATTTATACGGGGTGCCGGGCGCCGTGCTGTAATTGGAAAACCAGACCGGCAGATCGTAGAGCTTCGTCATGTCCAGCGTAAAGGTCTCCCAGTGCAGATTGGTATAGAGCATCGGTTCATACCCCGCGTCCGCAACATCCAGACTGAACGCCTTGATATTTTGCGTGAACTGATCGCCGCTCACGCCGTCGGTCCGGGCGGCGCCGTCTTCCACCGTTTCCATGTCAATCGCCGCCGGAAGGTCCAGATGTCTTCCGTTCAGGATATTCACCACAAACTGTGCTTCCTCCTCCGCTTCCGTTTCATTGACAGCCTGAGAGTAGAAATATACGCCTACATCGAGTCCCGCTTTTCTGGCCCCCTCATAATTGGTCTCAAATGTCGCGTCTTCCACGAGAGAGCCGTCACTTCCGTATCCGCGGTACCCGATTCTGAGATACGCGAACTCATAGCCGGCATTCCTGACAGCCTCCCAGTCGACGGTCCCGTTATGCTCGGACACATCAATGCCGAGGCGATACGTGTACTGGCTGCTGTCCGTGTAGCTCATCTTCTGTCCGTCCAGCACAAAGTCCGCCGAATTGTAGTTGTTGTACAGATCACTCATCGAATATGAGGTGGAAAAAATACGCTGTGACACCTGATCATCCTGCGCGGCATGGCTGCCGAAGGCCGCAATTGCCACAAATACTGCCGTAAAGCCAATCACAGCCCCGGCAAGAATGCGGTTGCGGAGAATTTTCTTTCTCTCCGCTCTGGTCACTCTGTGCCGTGTCCCGCTTTTCCCCTTTTTTCTTCTGTTTCCGGTCATATGCGATCGGGCAGACACTATGCCGCCCTTCCCTTTCTGATTTCTCCCCTCACCGCCGCAGCTGCCTGCACCGCGGCGGAACTTATACATACCTTACACACAAAAAAGGAGTGTGTCAATCTTGACACACTCCTTTTTCGTCTGCGGCTCACTGTTCGGTTACTGTTCATCCGCCACTATAGCGGCAAAAATTTTACAGTCCCTTTGCCAAGCATTACCGGCTGTTATAACATCAGCCCTCGTCGCGGATGCCCTCGATCTGATCCTCTGTCTTCGGAACATAATCCGGATGATCGGACGCCCAGAGCTTCTCGGCAACCGGTGCCCAGTTCTTCGCGTATTCCTCGACCTTATGCGTCAGATGGTCTACGTTCTCCGGATCTGTCATATCGGTTGACTTCGCGCCGGTCGCATGAACCATCGCACGCAGCTTAGCCGGATTCTCAAGCATCGGGCACGGACGAAGCAGGTTGTCGCTGAACGGCTGTCCGTCATGATAAGCCTTGAACAGCGGCTGCTGCAGGCACTCGAGAATACTGTTCTGGTGAATATTCGCCCCGGAATAATGAATGAATACACAGGGCTCAGCGTCACCGTTCGGATTGATGTGGAAGTAAGCCTTACCTCCGGCGATACATCCGGATACCCACTCACCGTCGTTCTGGAAATCCATAAGGAAGATTTCCTTGCCTCCGTGGTATCCGCGGACCTCACGGATTCTGTGATACATATACTCTCGCTGCTCCGGTGTCGGAACAAGCTCCATTGTTGTATCATTTCCGGTCGGCATGAAGTGGAAGTACCAGCTGAACAGAACGCCCTTGTCGATCAGGAAATCAAGGAACTCATCGCTCGTAACCGCCTTATAGTTTGCGCTGGTATAGCAGATGGAAGTACCATACGGAAGTCTGTTCTCGCGAAGAAGATCCATCGTCTTCATAACCTTATCAAATACGCCTGCGCCACGACGGTTATCTGTTGCATCCTCAAGGCCCTCGATCGACATGGAAAGCACGATGTTCTTGCATTCCTTCATGTCATCACAGAACTGCTGATCTACCAGAGTTCCATTCGTGAAGATCATAAATCCGCAGTCCTTATGAGCCTTTGCGAGCTTCACAATATCTTTCTTGCGGACCATCGGCTCTCCGCCGGTCAGAACATAACCGCGGGTTCCCAGTGCCTTTCCCTCGGTGACAATACGGTCCATATCCTCATAGGAGAGGTTCAGCGCACGGCTGTACTCAGATGCCCAGCATCCTACACAATGCAGGTTGCATGCCGAAGTCGGATCAAAAAGGATGACCCACGGCACATTGATATTATATTTTTCCGCATTCTTTCTGGTCTCATGGTATCCAACATAGCCGGCCTCGAAACCAAATGCCATGAACAGACCCTTTACAACCTCCGGATCGACGTCCCGAAGAATACGGTCAAAGAAGTTTGCGTACTTCTCACCCTTAGAGAAAGTTTTTCTCAGATTATCAAAAGCCTCCGGTTTCCATGTATCGCCAAGGAATTTCTGTGCTGTATCAATAACCTTGATATAGCCGTCTTCCTTATTTGCCGTTTTAATTACCTGATTTAATACAATTTCAAATGCTTTTCTCTCGGCTGCATGCACGATTGCGTTTGGCATCTTCCTTATCCTCCTGATGTAACATTTATGTGACACTGGTACAATTATAAATTTTTGCTAAAAAAATGTCGAGGATAATTCTCTGAAATCAGTGGGACAAAATGAAATACCTGTCCAATTAGTGGACAACTCGACAAAACCGTCAAATGGCCATTTTCATCCCTGCCGGCGCCATTTATTGTGACAGTTTTCCAATCTCTTTTATATCTCTTCTCTTCTGAATCTATTATTCTGAATCTGCCATCTCTGTCATTCTGTCTGTATTTTCTTCCTCCGGACTGGTCAATATTTGCGCGCCAGGTTTACAATCACAGCCAGTTGTAACTGCTCACCCGAAAGCGCCCTCCCGTCCGGGCAGTACCCGTTCCCCCGGCTCTGTCCATTCTCCCGGGCTATAACCGTTTTCCCGGCTCTGTCCATTCCCCCGGTCTGTAACCGTTCTCCCGGCCCTGTCCATTTTCCCGGATTGTACCCGTTCTCCCGACACCGCCACTCAATCCGAGAGGTCTATATAGCGGCTGTCTATGCTTGAACACAATACACTCTTGATATAGTCGAGATCAAAAACCGTTCCGTCCGTGATATAGCCGTTGATTCCGTTCGCCTTTGCCTGCTCGTCAGAGTAATCCTTCAGGAGAACCACATGGGCGTCCGCGCCGTCCTCCCCGTAGTCTGTAACGATCGGTACCAGCTTCGGATCGATTACCGTAACCTCCGGTTCTGACGCGTCCGCTCCGTTTTCGCGGAACCGGAACGTGCAGTCCAGCATCGTCCCGATCAGCTCGTCCGGCTGTTCCTGCGTGGATACAAAGTTTCCAAGACAGTAAGCGCAGAAGACCTTCCGGCCGTCGGACGCGGTCAGCATTTCGGCCGGCTGCACTACATGCGCGTGGTCGCCGACGATCAGATCCGCTCCCCAGTCCGCCAGATTCTGTGCGGTCTCCTTCTGAAAATCCGTGACCTCATGGCTGTCCTCATCACCCCAGTGGCAGGCCACAACCACCGCATCCGCCTTTTCATCCGCCTTCTGAATCTGCGCTTTAATCAGATCTGTCTCGTACAGATAAATCACCCGTTCCTCAGCATCGGATGGGGTTTCATACATGGTTCTGCCGTCGATTTCATTTGTCATCTGCGTATAGGTCAGAAAAGCGATGGTCTTTCCGTTTGCGCAGGTGTAGATCGGAATATCATCGTACTTTACCTCAAACTGAGCAGTGAGCCCCGCATCGCTGTACCCCGCCGTATAGCTGGTGCTTCCGTCCGTATCCTTCTTCCACAGCCCGGTCGTCAGGAACTTTGCGTCCGACGGCATATCATTCTGCCAGAAATTCAAGGCTGCGGCAATTCCCTCTGTCCCAAGGTCATAGATGTGGTTGTTCGCCAGACTGAAAATATTGAATCCGGCATGATACAGATCGATTCCGTCCTGCCCCGGCGTAGAGAATTCCGGATACCCCGCCGGCGTGATTTCGTTGTTGACGTCGGTCTCCACATCGATCCAGTTCACCTCATGCTCCTGAAGAAACGAAGATACACCGGCATACAGGTAGCTGAAATCATAGGAAGCCCCGTCACCGCTCCTCTCCTTCGCCTGGGTAAGCATTCTCTCTGATACCAGGTTGTCACCTGCCGCGGAAAAACGAACATCCATGCTGTCCTTCTGATCAGTTGCCGTATTTCCGGAGCCTGCGGATACCGCTCCGGACATGCCGGCAACCGACTCCTGTCCGGACGCAGAGGCATCCGTCACTCCGGCGGCCGCGTCTTGTCCGGAGCTCGTCGAAGACCGCTTCCAGGCTGCGCGTACGCCGACCGCGATTCCAATCACAGCGACAGCCGCGGCAGCGCCGGCAGCAGCCCGGACAGCATTTTTCCTGAGCTTCACGCGCCTTTCTTCTTCCTCGCGGCGCCGCTGCTCTCTTCGTTCCCGACGCCTCTTCAGCTCCTCCAGTCCCTCCTGCTCATCCTGCGCAATCTCCCGGATCTCCTCCTCGAGATCCACCTGCTCAGAGGCAGTGAGATGCCTCGGCTGCTTTCCTTTGTTCTCTGGTTCTTCTGCATTTCCGGTTCTGCTGTGAATGTCCTTCTTCTCCACCCGACGGGCTCCTTTTCCTGTTAATTCTTTCCTCTCTCTCGCTGTATTACAATATGGTTCTCACGTATGCCGTGCGTCAGCTGTCATTGCTCGGGCATTGCTGCTGTAAATGCTCCACGCCAAAACCTGTCACGCCCTTCCGAACGACGGATCATGCCGATAAAGGAAGGTGATTGCCTCCGCCCGGACGCATTTCTGACCCGGACTGAAGGCTGACGAAGACGTTCCCTTCGTGATGCCCCGATCTGCCGCCCATGTTACCGCATCATAATAATAGTCCTGCGGATGTACATCCGAGAAGAGATTCCCTGATTCCGGCTTCTTCTCCCCTGAGAAACGGTACAGCATGGTCACCGCCTCTCCTCTGGTCAGTGTCTTGTCCGGGCTGAATTTCGAAGCCGAGGTTCCCGACGTAAAGCCCTTCTTCCATGCCCAGAGGACGGCGTTCCGGTAGTACGCACCGGAACTCACATCGGTAAAAGGAAGCGAGCCGTCCTCAGAGGGCGCGCCGTCCATGCGCCACAGCCAGGAGATGAACTGTGCCCTGGACACATCCCTGTTCCAGCCGAACTCACTTGCCGAGAAGCCCTTCGCCACGCCGGCCTTGCTCGCGGCATATACCGCATCATAATAATACCGGCTGCTGTCCAGGACATCAGCGAACAGCCCTTCTGATGCGAGCTCCTTCTCCCGCTGCTCTCTGCACAATTCCCGGTACCATTTTCCTGTCACCGTCAGATCAGAAACCGACCAGCCGGACGTTTTCGCACAGTCGCTCCGGATATATGAGGCAGCCTCCGCCTTGTTGCACAGGGACCAGCAGCAGAAGCTGACATTGTTCGCATTCAGCAGATCGATCCAGCTGTCGGCGTTGTCCGTATCATACCTGCCGTTTCCCGACGCGTCACAAATACCGAACTCGGATACGAACACCGGTGTCCCGCTCTGAAGAGCAGTCCTCAGCTTATTCTTCAGGCTGTCGTAATGTGTCGCCGCATAGAAATGGAAGGTGTACATGACATTCTCGATCCCCGCGAACGACAGCGGCTTCTGCGCCACCTGATCGATATCCTGAGACCAGGTATTCGTTCCGCAGAGAATAACGGCATTGCTTCCGCAGCCGCGGATGACGCCTGCGATCGTCTTCTCATAGGTATAGAGATCCCGGGATGAGCCGTCATACCAGGGTGTGTTGACCGGCTCATTGCAGATTTCAAAAATCACATTTCCCACTGAAGCATACTTCGCGGCATACGTCCTGAAAAACGCCTTCGCCTGCTCCAGATCATCGTTCGGATTGTAATTGAGCACATGCCAGTCAAGGATGATATACATGCCAAGCTTCTGCGCGGCGCTTACTCCCTCGCGAATCTTCGCGTCCATCCTGTCCCTGCTTCCCTGCAGATAGCCTCCCTCCCGCGGGTACAGAGCAAGGCGGATCGTATTTATGCCCCAGTCATCCCGCAGCGTACGAAAGGTATCCTCGCTGATGTACTCCGGGAACCACTGTACACCGTGTGTGCTGGCTCCTCGCAGCTGAAACGGCTTCCCGTCCCTGTCCAGAATGGTCGGAGCCGTAAGGCTGCCGCTCCTGCCGACCCGCAGATCTCCGTGAGCCTCATAGGGCGTTTCTGCGACATTCGAAGAACCGGTCAACGGTGCAGACGGCTGAGAAGCCGCCCGGACGCCAGACGGAAACAACAAAAAGAGAGCTGTCACAACGACAGCTGCCCATACCCAATGATAGCGAACCAAACGCCGTCCACTCTTCATACCAACCCCTCCCGTAAATATACCAATCACGCAAATGATACATTATATTTCAAACTGTATAGGCCACAAATTACTCTGTGCAGCGCACTCCCACAATCCTGCAAGTATTCGTCTGTCTCGTAATAGCTGATATATATTCTATCTCTATGAATTAAATTCCACAAGAAGCTTTTTTCAAAGTCCCCTGTAATAATAAATCTTAATGATTCTTATTCTTCTCTTTATGCTGTATTAGCATCATCGACATCTTTTTCAACAACTTCCGTTTCCGGAACTTCTTCCACGAGTGCAGGTTCCGAAAAATCCGGCACGGGGAACGCAAAGAGCAGCTCATCCTCTTCCACCAAAAAATCACAGAACAAGGCGAAAAAATCCACTGCAAAAAAGAATATCCAAAATAAAACCACAAAGAGCTCCAAGACAAATTGATCAACAAGATAAAACGTGATGCGCGAGTTTTATCTCTCTATAGCGACGCTCGCCGCAGCCGAATACTTCGCATTCGGCTGCGGTTCACTGTGCGCGTAAATACTCCCCGAATATTCGGCCCTCCTACCATGGCGGACCGGATATCCGGGATTTTTTGTCAGTGTCCGTTTCCATTCACCGGAAGCATAATTTCATATACGCATCCCGGCCGATCTGTCAGAGAAATGCTGCCTCCGTGAAGCTCCACAATCTGTTTTGCGATGGACAAGCCAAGGCCTGTTCCCTTTCCGCTGGTTCTCGACTCATTGCCAACCACAAACGGGTCAAAGATAGACGCCCTGTATTTCTCCGGAATTCCGGGGCCGTTATCTCCAATGAGGACCCGCAGATAATTCCGGTCATCTTTCATAACGAGGCCGGCTTCTATGCGAAGCGTTGTTCCGGGCCCGCAATACTTCATGGCATTTCCCAGAATATTATCAAACACCCTTCTCAGCTGCATCCTGTCAAAACCGGCATCAATCCTTTTCTCCGGAAGGTCTGCTTCCAGATGGAAGCCTCCCACCTCCAGCTCCGAATATCTCCCGGCGATATATTCCCGAATGTATTCGCAAAGATCTCCCTGTTCCATATTTAACTGAAATCCCGGATGGTCAAGCCGGCTGTAGTCGCTGAAGCTGTTGATCAGGCCTGTGAGAAGCTCTGTCTTATTCTGAATGATTTCCAAATATTTGTCCTGCTCCTTCTCGGGAATCAGCCCGTCCCGCAAGGCATTGACATAGCCCGAGATCACGGTGATCGGCGTCTTCAGATCATGAGAGATATCCGCCACCATCTTCCTCCGCTGATCCTGAAGCTTCTTCTGTTCTTCTTCACTCTTTCTCAGCGCCTCTTCCATATGGTTAAAGGATCGGATCACCTCGAGCATTTCCTTTGGTTCCTCACCTTCATGAATCTGAATCCAATTCCCGCCGGCGGTTTCGTCAATCGCTTTTGTCAGCTTTCGGATCGGGGCCACCACCCTGGCGGAAAGCCTCCTTCCCGTCAGAATAATCAGAACAACCAGAAGAATAATATAGATGCCGATAACAGTCACTACCGTAACTCTCTGCGCATTAAGAATCCCGGCAGAGTCTGAATTGCTGTGAATCAGGAGATATCTCCGTTCGCCTTTGCTGTTCAGAAATTCATATTTCTGAATGAAAAGATTGCTGCTGTCTACCTTATAGAACAGGTAATCCATCGTTTCCGATGAAATCTGACTGTTCTTTAAATTCAGATTGCTGTACATGATCTTCCCGTTTTCATCCAGCATGGCAATTCCCGTAAGCTGATCCTCCGTATGGCGCACCAATAGAGAGCCCTGCTTTTCCCCGTTCTCCAGAGGCAGCAGGTCATACACGACATCCGTGTCGACGAGGGGAAGATACTGGAGGATATCTTTGTTGTAGGTATTCTTATGCTCAGAATCACTGGTAAACAGCACCTTCGCCTTATTATCCGTGATCTCAAAATATCCGTTTCTGCCCAGCAATTTTACAGTATTTATGGAAGAATAATCATCATTCTCGGCGGAATTCACACGCCGGATCAGTTTTTTGATTCCGGCGGGTTCTACCTTCTGCGGCATGAGAATCCATCCCACCCCTCCAAAAACAGCTGCCAGGATCAATACGATCACTGCCAGCCGTATGAAATTGTGAATCACCAGAGTATAGATGCTTCCTTTTTCTTTTGCTTTCAATATATTCAATTTTTTACGCATAGGCCTTCCCCTACAGTCTCGCGACTCCCAGCTTATATCCCAGTCCGCGTACCGTCAGCAGATACTCCGGTTTCTTCGGGTCATCCTCAATCTTGTCCCTGAGGTTCGAGATATGGACCATGATCGTATTCTCGTCATTTTCAAAATATTCTCCGCGAAGATACTCATAGATCTGCACTTTTGTGTAGACACGTCCCGGATTCTTCATCAGGAGCATCAGAATCCGGATCTCTGTCGGCGTGACCTTGATCTCTTCTCCACCCTTAAAAAGCTGAAGCGTCTGCATATTGATCTCCAGCTCCTTGTACCGGAGCGTCTCCTGCTCTCTCACTTCGTCCGTTCCCGTATTCAGATCATAAAATCTGCGGAAAGCCGCCTTAACCCTCGCCACAACCTCCA
Organism: uncultured eubacterium 1-6; assembly: GCA_903789595.1. Classification (GTDB taxonomy): domain Bacteria; phylum Bacillota; class Clostridia; order Lachnospirales; family Lachnospiraceae; genus Bilifractor. The sequence continues at coordinate 19,675 of CAIFEZ010000001.1, read as the reverse complement.
GTGGATTAAACGGCTTCACCAGATAATCATCCGCCCCGAGGTCGAGTCCGAGAATCTTGTCACTGTCCTCTTTCTTCGCAGACAGTACGATGATCGGAAGGTTATACTTTTCCCGCACCTTCCGGATCAGCTCAAACCCATTCATCTTCGGCATCATGATATCAAAAATTCCCAGATCCACCTTCTCCTTTTCAATCAGGCGGTAGGCAGCCGCTCCGTCCTCCGCGGAAAGTATCCGGTAGCCCTGATTTTCAAGGTAAAGCTTCAGCACCTCAATGATATCCGCGTCATCCTCCGCGATTAAAATCGTGTATTGTTTTTCCTCCATGCTCTGCGAATCCCTTCCAGACCTGATAATCGTTAATACCTGCTCACCACATCATAATTTCAAGCTTACACCATTCCCCGATTCACGGAATCACACTCTGCACAGCAGTCAGTGTCACGGCAGCATTTTTCTTCCGGATCTCCTTCGTGTATCTGGCAGCCTGCTTCTGATAAGTCAAGGAGAGTTCTTCCCATTCCTGAAACGACGCATCCTTCCTGTGGTCTGTCAGTCCGAAGGTCTTGAGAACGGATTCCATGTACGCTGTCGTCTTTTCCGCTCCGGAAATATTCAGATGATCCCCTCCATCCAGCGTGTCCCTGCTCCAGTCGATCCCAATCTCTTTGCGCTTCAGGTTCATATCGACATAAAGCAGCTTGTTTTCTGACGCGAGCCTCTCCAGACGGTTATGTTTTTTCATATTATAATTGACCGGAGAGGGGGCGCTGTACAGTACCAGACGGATTCCCCTTTCTCTGCACAGATCAACGATCCTGTCAAATATCCTCTGATTCATCCAGGAAATCGGCGTTTCTTCCGATGTTTCCTGCATGTAATCGGCAGTTCCCTTATACGGACGAATCCCCCTCCGGATTTCGAACCCTTTATCGTTCATCTGAACAGGCTCGATATTCGGTTTTATGATAACATTTTTCCACAGGTTGTGATATTGAAAAATCGGAAAGACAGACGCGGTTCTGGTCGCCACCAGGTCCTGAAGCTGATCCAGATCCTTTCCAGACCGAAAAAGGGCGTTGGTCTCCATCAGCACCACCTTGGGCTTCTGGGTCTCCAATCCGGTTTCCAGCATCGTCAACATCTCATTCATGGTCTGGCCGGACTGCCCGCCCACAAAGACAGTATAGCCGGTATCCTTCCAGATCTGAAGCGGTGAAATCGATGTATAGCTCTCGCTGTCTCCGATGGTCAACACATCGATCGTGTCCGCCTTCTCCTTCTCAAGCTTTACAACTGCCGCGTGCCGTTTGAGCGAACTGCTTCCCAGGACCTTCATGGCATACACGTTCAGCAGAAATGAGCCCAGAAGCAAAAGCACAATCAGACCGACCGCGAACCCGATTTTCTCTTTGATTGATATTTTTTTGATGTCCATTTCTCTGTCTCCGCCTTAGAATCCCGCGTAAATCAGGTCCACCTGCCGGTATCCCGGTCCGTACGCGCCAAAAATCAGCACCGCAAAAATCAATGCGTAAAAGGCAGCCCACCGCACCGGCAGACTTCTTTTCGCAAGAGCGGCCTTCACCTCGATCCTCTTTTCTTTCAGCAGATCCGCCACAAAGACTACCGCAATCCCTCCAAGGATCGCGACCCAGTCTGCCTTATCAAGTCCCATTTTCAGCAGTGTGCCGTCCCACAGACGTTGGATCCCGAAGTTATGGAAGCCGCTGCGGAACATGGATAGCCCTGCCCGAAAGCCCTCCGCGCGGAAGAACAGCTCTCCGGTAAAAATGATCAGCCAGGTGCGCAGGATCCGGAAACAGGTCCAGAATCGCCCGTCCTTTTGAAATCCTGTGTGCTTATAAAAGGCCTTCTTCGCCGGTTCCAGAACCACTTCCAGCATCAACAGCACCAGATAATAAATGCCATAAAAGATGTAATTCCAGCTTGCCCCGTGCCAGAGTCCGTTAAACAGCCATACAGGCGTGAGCGCAAGGAAGGACGTGCCGATCTTTGTGATGTACTTTCCGAATTTTTTTCTCGCAAACCGGTTCCACTTCATCGTGAGATCCGAGGTCGTAACCGGATAAAAGACATAGGTCTTCAGCCAGATACCGAGGGAAATATGCCATCTTCTCCAGAACTCCGAAGCGCTCTGTGAGAAAAACGGCTGTCGGAAATTTTCGGGCAGCTGCACACCGAACATACCCGCGGAACCGATGACGATATCCATGACGCCGGAAAACTCCATATAGAGCTGAAGCGCGTAAGACACCGCCGCAACCGGTATCATCACCCCGTCATAGGCCGAATGATTGTGGTACAGTTCGGTAACGATCACAGACAGCCGGTCTGCGATCACGATCTTTTTAAACATGCCCCAGAGGATACGGGTCACTCCATCGAATACCTGTTGCTCCGTCACCGGATTTCCCGCCGTCAGCTGCAGCGCTGTATCCTGATACCTGGCAATGGGTCCTTCCATCGTCTGCGGAAAGAATCCCAGAAACAGTGCGACTCTGCCAAAGCTCCGGTCCGCCTCAAGCCTTCCCCAGTACACCTCCAGCAGATATCCTACCGCCTCCAGCGTATAGAAGGAGATCCCAATGGGAATCAGCATATGTCTGAACGGGATCGCCGTCCAGCCGCTCTTCCCGGCCATGGCTACGTTCACGGTATTGATAAAGAAGTTGGTGTATTTGAGATAGAGGAGAATTCCGAAGAGGCCGCCTGCGCTGACCACAACAAGAAATGTTTTCAGATGCTTCCGGTTCCCGGCCCGATCCATGGCCAGACCTGCCAGCCAGACGCCGGCGGATGTCAGAAGCAGATAAAGAATCAGTTCTCTGCTGCAGAGGAAGAAATAGATCCAGGAAAAAATGAGCAGCACATATTTACGGAATTTTCTTCCGCTCACCTGATACACAATCAGGGAGAGCGGAAGAAAAAGCATTAAATAAGGTAATGTATTGTATCCCATGGCTGTCAGCCCTGCAGTCTCTGGATCATAGCCGCCATCGCCTTGATGGAATTAAAGTTTTCAGGCACCATCTCCACGGCATTGATCCGGACATCAAATTCTTCCTCCAGATCTGAGATCAGGGAAATGATCGCAAAGGAATCCAGGATTCTGTCGTCGATCAGGTGCTTTTCCTCCTCATAATTAACGCTGTCGTCCTGCTCCATTAAGATTTCATTGATTTTTGACTCGATTTCACTCATGATATTTGCCTCTTTTCTTCACTTATTCTGTTCTTCAGCTGTTCAGTTCCCAGCACTCTCTCGGCTGCCGCAGGCATTTGCTTCCCTCATCCCTTGCGTAGGAAAAGATCGCCGGAAGCTCATGACTGAGGAACAGCACCATGCCCTCAACCATGGAATAGGCCCCGACATTGCCAAACACCAGAATGTCGCCAACCTTCAGCGGGCCGAGATCCTGCTCTGCACAGAGCACGTCGTTTGCTGTGCACAGGCAGCCGCAGACGGTCCATATACCATTGACGGACGGATTGCTCTTCTCCCCGTCCCTCACTCTGCCGCTCTCTCGGCCCTTGTCATTCTCTGTCAGCACCGTGACGAAAGGATGATACATTCCGCGAATCTGACCGTCGTAGTTCATCTGATGCATTCCGCCGTCTGTGATGGCATAACCGGTTTCTCCGCTGTATTTGACGTCGCAGACTTTCGTCACGTAATACCCGCAGGATGCCGCAAAGATCCGTCCCATTTCCATCGTCACGTGACCCTTCCATGTCATAGCCGCAATCGCTCTTCGAATTTCTTCGAAAAATGACTCGTCCAGCTTTTCCGGCTGATCCTCAAAATAGCGCGCAGGAATCCCGGGGCCGTATTCCAGTTCCGGAATCGTGACGTGAAATCTGTCCTGCAGCTCCAGAAGCAGCTGATCCAGCTTTTCCAGTTCCCTCACCGGCTTTGCGGCCTTTCTCTTCTGCGAACCGGAATAATAATGGATACCCGCGATTTCCAGATATGGTGTCATTCCTGCCAGTTCAAAAATCGTATTCACGTTCTCCCTGTCCAGCCCGAACTGATTGCCGCTCGTAAGCCGGATGTAGACCCTGAGCTTCTCCCGACGTTTCCTGGCGAGGTCCGCTAACAGGGCAAACTGCCCCATCGACTCCACCGTATATCCGGCCTTGCTCCCGCATTCTTCCACCATGCGTTCCAGCTCCGCCGGCTTCTTCAGAACGCCGGAAATCAGAAGCTTCCCCGGATCAATCCCGTCCTTTCGGCAAATGCAGTACTCCCCATACGAGCACACCTCGATCCGGTCGACCTCCGGTGCCGCCTGCGGCATCAGAAACGGATTACATTTCATGGCAAAACAAAGCTTCGCCGCATCTCCCGTCTCTCTCCGGATCCGTCTGATATTCTCGTGGAAGGCGTCCAGGTCAAAGAGATAAAAGGGACTGTCTGTGACTGCCGCCTGATCTTTCAGTACCTTAATGATCGCATTGTCCATATACTCACCTCATATTCCGACCGCCAGCCTCAGGGCATTGCGGTCAATCTTTCCATGTGCACTGAGTGCAAAGGAATCTACCTTCCTCCACTTATTCGGAACCATATACGAAGGCACCTTCTGTTTCAGTTCCTTTCTCACCTCACTGGTAGAAGATTCTCCCTGATAAAATCCGTAGACACAGTTGTGATTTTTGTCGAAGATGCAGCAGGCGCGCTGCACACCTGCAATCTGCTCTATGGCATTTTCCACTTCCCCGAGCTCGATTCGGTGCCCCATATGCTTGATCTGGAAATCCTTGCGCCCCACAAAATACAGAAGCCCGTCATTTCCAAAATACCCGATGTCACCGGTTCTGTAGATTCTCTCGCCGTTCCAGACCACAAAAGCCTGCTCTGTCTTCTCTGGATCGTGATAGTAACCGTCCGCCAGGGATTCTCCGCTCACACAGATTTCACCGGAGACATTCGCGCTGTGGATCTCCTTCTGATCCTTGTCGGTCAGAAAAACCTTCCTCCCCGGAAAAGCTTTTCCGATCGGGAGAACGCTCCCCGAAAAATACCTCGGGACCGGATAATAGGTACAGTTGCAGGTAATTTCAGAAGGGCCGTAGAGATTCACAAACTGCGTTTTCGGAAGGGCGTCCTGCCAGATCCTCAGCTGCGCCATCGGCATGACCTCGCCGCTGAACATTACCTTCCCGAGGTTCACCGGCACCCGGTAGTCAAAGCCTCCGAACTGAGAAATCATGCACAGAGCCGAAACCGCCCAGATCAATGTGGTCACCCTTTTCTCACACAAATAATCAATGAGCTGCCGCGGCATCGCAAAATAGGTTCTCGGCACCAGAACCAGTCTGGCCCCTGTCAGACACGAGGAAAAAATATCCTTCACCGAGACATCAAAGTCAAACGGCGCCTGATTTCCAAGGATGTCATCTCTGCAGATATGGAAAGTCTCCGTGAAATGCCCGATAAATCTTGCCACCGCATCATGACTCACAGCGATTCCCTTCGGTTCCCCGGTCGATCCGGATGTGAAGATCGCGTAAAGCGTATCCTCCGCCTTCGCCTCCTCCCGAATCCTATCCAGCTCCTGCCTCCTGATCTCTCCTTGGAACATACTTTCCGGTTCCAGGATCTTCCCGTCATAGCCCATCGCAAGCAGCCGCTGCTTCTGCTCCTCTTCTGCAACCACAACCCGCGCATCCAGCTTCTTCATGATCTTTCGAATCCGTTCATCCGGCTGCGCCGTATCTACAAAAACATAAAAGCCGCCGCTGTACAGCACTCCGTACAGAAGCGCGAGCGCCTCACAGGATTTCTCCATCATCAGGACCACCGGTTTTCTCTGACATCCGATTGAAGAAAGAGCTGTTCCGGCTCTCTGCGCCTCATCCCGCAGCTTCTTCCAGCTGTAATGCCTGTCGGCATCCTCCACCGCGATCTGATCCGGAAACGCATGCACGGTTTCCTCAAATTTTTCCAAAATTGTATGCATATTTCTTTCCTTTTCATCGTTCTTCCTACACAGCCTGTCCTTTAGACATCCATGGGAAGCTCTTGAAATGTATCAATCTATGCATACACTATAAAAGGGCTCCCTAAAGGAGCCCTTTATAAAACATTAAGATTTCTTAAGATGTGCTGTATAAGCTCTTCTAAAAACGCCGACAGGATCGTCTTGCCTTTCGTTTCCTCCTAGAATTTTCCACCGCCTCCCCCGTGTATTGTCCCGGAAGACGATGTGTGCGTGCTGCTTTCAGAACCATTATTTTTTGCTTTTTCCGTGCGTTCAATCTTGTGATACAGGAACAGATCTTTGCTTTCCGTCACGATCATACTTCCTTCCCTCACATAGCTGCCCGCTGCAGCCTGGGCACGGACCGTCTTCAGCTGCTGTTTCATGGAGCCTACGATAAGCAGAGCTGTCACAAAGCCGATTGCCACGGAGACCAAAAACCAGACCGCAGACAACGGCTTCCGGGGAATATCAGACTTATCGAACGGATTGCCCTCTCTTGCCTGCGTCACATACGAACTGCCCAGACGGGCAAACGTACGAAAGGCTTCCGTATAGTTCCCGGCAGACAGATCTCCTTTCATCTGCTCTCCGAGATATTGAATGCCCTCGTCTGTAAAAGCCGTAATTCCATATCCGTGCGTGGAAACTGCCCAGTCCCTGTCCTCTGTGCTGATCAGAAGCAGAGCTCCATCCTTATCGCTTCCATAGCCGTACTGGCAGGAATTATACCAGTCATCCGCATAATCTCTGGCGGTCCGGCCCTCCAGACTCTCTACAATCACAATGCACAGATCAAATTTCAGCTCTGTGCTGTCTTGATCAAGAAGCTGCTGAATCTCGCTGTCCTCTTCTTCTGTTATAACAGCGGCCTGATCCTGCAGACGGTGATATGCGTCTGCGAATCCGCCTGTTTCTTCTCCACTGTCCGCTGCAAAAGCCGGCACTGCCATGCCAAGACAAAGTGCGAGCAGAAGAAAAATCGAAAAAATACGCTTTTTCATCGGTCTGCCCTCCCTATAAGATTCTCGCCAGATGCAGAAGCCAGATAATCCCGTAGGCCGCGGCACTGCACAGGGCTGTCAGCCCTAACGTCCATTTACGGGCTGCGCCTTTATCTACCGGAAGATCACCCACCAGTTTTCCGGTCTGACCGTTCATCGCGAAGGTGTAGTTTTTTCCATTCCAGGTGGTGTTGAGCATCCACACCGGATAGAGCGCATAGGCTGCCTTTCCGCCCCGAAGCTTCACGCTGCCTGCTTCCGGAACCACGCTCGTATAGTTGCTGACCGTATCCGCAAAGGCTTTCTCCGTGCTCTGTTTGATCCTGGCATTGGCCCGTTCTATGCTCTGTTCTTCATCTACATCATATTTATCTGCCAGATATCCCGCCAGATAAGCTGTTTTGAAATCTACCGCATCGGAAAACAGGAACGGCTCAATCGACTCCATCAGATCGTCCGGCATTTTGGAAGAGCCGTCCACAGGAACCCTCTCAAAGCCAATCTCCCCGCCCCGGGTGACCAAATAGTAGCTGGTCTCCTTGTATTGATAGCTGCTGTCGCTCCAGGTCCGGACGCTGGTCGCCTTATATCGGATGTTCGCCTCCGCCTCCGCGTCAAAAAGCCAGAACGGCACGTATATGCCCTTGATCTCATCAATGTGATTCTGATCCTTGAACACCTTGGGAAGAAGCCGCTTTCCACCGTAATGCTTTTGAAGCGCTTCCTTTGCAGCCTTCTTGTCCATCTTGAACGGAATGATATAATCTGGCTTCAGCGCGCCGGAAAACTGCCCCGTCATAACCACCGGATTCCCGCAGAACGGACAGGATGCCGCCGCGGTATTCTCATCGCCTACGATCTCACCGCCGCACGACTGGCACACATAAGTGCGAAGTCCCTCCGCTTCTCCTTCCTGCCACGCTCCTCCCGCGGCTGTTTCCCAGTTCATCTCATCCTCCCGGCCGGAGGCCTGTTCCCCGGCATAGGCTTCTAGGGTTTCTACTTCAAATTCCGTATCGCAAAACGGACATTTCATTTTCTGCGTCCCGCTGTCAAAGGCAATTGCGCCTCCGCAGCACGGACATTTATATTCCTGTAAAGCACTCATATGCGCTTCCTCCCTGCATGCTTTCTATATCTGCCGCCCATGCAAGAGGGCTTCCGCGAAACAGCAGTCCTCTTGTTCATAAACGTCCTTTTATGCTCCCTGTCACGCCCTTGCAGCCGGTTTTGTTTTTACCGCTCCAAGGATATATAAGACGGGTACCAGAAGATTGACCACAAGGTTAATGATTTTAAACTCCCCTCCGCCTTTCACACTGACCGCCATAGAAATCATGCTGAGAGCCACTATCGCAATACCAAGGATCACGCACCCGCCGGCTTTTTCCGGCAGCCTGCACGCTTTGAGGCCCTTTGCGCCTGCAAGAATCTCAACTGCCGAGGCGACCACTGCAAGAACGGAGCCGGCATAGAGAAGTCCGGTTCCTTCCGCACTCCCCATCAGTGCCGCCAGTGCGCTGACTCCCAGAATTGCAAATACTCCTGCGAGCAAGGCGATAATTCCACCGATGACCATTAAAATCGATGTGACCTTCAAAAATGTCTGTCCCTGATTCTTCATAGCTTTCCCTCCCCTCATCAAGATTTACTTCCGGTCGCTGTCGTCAAAAGGATCCCCGCATTCCGGGCAAAACTTCGGTGGGTGCGCCGGATCCTCCGGCTCCCATCCGCATTTGTCACACCGGTACACCGGTGCGCCTGCAGGTTTTGGGGCACCACAATTTGAGCAGAACCTGCCTTTATTTACCGTTCCGCAGGAACAGGTCCAGCCAACCTCCTCCGACGGCCTCGGTGAGCCGCATTCCGGGCAGAACTTTCCGGTCGCCGTGGCCCCGCATTTGCACTTCCATGCCCCTGCCGGTACCGGCTCCGGTCTCTTCGCACCGCACTCCGGACAGAACTTCCCGGTCGCCACTGCTCCGCAGCTGCATTTCCAGCTGTTCTGTTCAGGCGCTGCGGTCTGCGGCTGCCGGGATTGCCCGGACTGCATCTGCTGAGACTGCGCCTGTTGTGCCTGCATCTGCTGTCCCATGCTGTACAGGTTCTGCGCCGCGCCGAATCCGCCCTGACTTCCGATGCCGGCCATTCCCATGCCAAGGAAACCGGTCATGGCCCCGGCAGAATTTCCGGCGGCAGTCTCCATGGCATCCGCTGTCGCATTTGTCACCCGGCCTGCCATCATAAACGGATTGGTTCCCACCGTAGCCGCATCCTCCATCTCGTTGATCTTCTTCATATCGGCTTCGGTCAGCGTAATCGGATTCAGTGCAATCTTCCCGACGGAAATGCCGCGGTTGTCGATCCATTCCTGCCGCAATGCCTCGTTCATCGCGGCTTTCAATTCTCCGGATTTGGCCGGAATCTGTGCAGGCCTGAGCTCCTGCTCGGCGAGCGCTCCGAAGGCCGGCTGAAGCGCGTCAATGAATTCCGTCTTGAGCTGCGCGTCAATCTGGTCACGGGTATATTCGTCCGCGACATTCCCGCAGAGCCGCTTATAAAAAACCAGCGGATCAGAGATCACATAGGTATATACTCCGTTGCACCGCAGCTGAACCGTTCGGCTCATGCCGATCCGCTTATTCACAACTTCGAAAATGATCGGATTTGCCGTACCAAACTTATTGTCCAGGATTTCCTTTGTATTAAAATAGTAGACACGCTGATCCCTGCCTGTGTCGCCGCCGTAAGTGAACCGCCTCCCAATGGTGCGGAAGCTTTCCTTCAGGCTCTCCCCGAACCTGCCGCTGAAGATACTCGGCTCCGAGGATGTATCATAGGTAAACTCTCCCGGCTCGGCACAAACCTCGACAATTTCGCCCTGATCCACAATGATCATGCACTGACCGTCCGCCACAGCGATGCCCGAGCCGTTTGAGATCACATTGTCATTTCCTTTTGTATTGGAAGAACGCCCGGTGATCCGTTTCTGCCCGCGTCTCATGAGCACGTCATTGGGAAGCGCGTCACAATAGAAAAATTCCTTCCACTGGTCTGCCAGTGTAGATCCCAGCGCCCCGATTCCTGCTTTGATAAGTCCCATACCATTACCTCCCGTCTCGATTTTTGTTCTGTCACAGTGCGTCAATGACTGCCGACAGATAACTGGAAGAAACCGATCCATAGATAAAGTTGTCAATCAGACCATCTTTTTTGGCCTGTCTGACCCGGTCCGCCAGTTTTTTCTCCGTGTTCTCATCAACTACCAGCACCACCTTGCAATCCGGATTGCTGTTCTTCAGCGCATCACGAATTCGCATTCTTCCCTCCAGCATCCATGGCGCATAAGCGGTAACCTCCATAACCAGAATGTTCGCCAGTATGGCATTGCATAATTCCAGAGTCTTGTCCGGACTTTCACTCATGACCGGATCAAAATCAGAATCAAATTTACGCAATGCTTCCGCTATCGCATCCGCAAACAGCATATTCTGCATATCAATCACGACCCGACGCAATATCCTTACCTCCAAATGTTCTGATTCATATCCGACCCCAGACATGAGACAATGCGTTTCTTTCTGTACACCCTCATTATAAGAGCAGCGAATTCTTCCTTCCCTACCCATAAGGGTAAAGTTATCGAATCGGTACCTTTTGCAAAAACGTAACCGCCTGAAGTTACATACCAAAATCCCCGGCTTACTCTGATATGTATCCGGAATTCCGGGTACACATCAAAATAAACCGGGGACTTAATAAATCAGACATACTTTCAATCAAACAGCTTCGGTATAATATATTGTTTTCCTGTAACGGCAATGGCGAGCTGTGTCTTGTTTGCATAGCCTGTTTTCTGCAGAATGTTTCGAATATGATACTTTACATTGTCTTTCGTGTAGTGCAGCCGTTCTGCGATTTCGCTGTACTCCAGCCCTTCACAGACCAGGCGCAGCACCTTGATTTCAGTCTCCGTCAAATCATTGCTGGTCGTAATTCCGATCTTTACCGCCGGTGTCTCCGCAGGCCAGATCTGTCTGCCCTGCATAGTCGCATCCATGACGGTCAGCAGGTCCTCCGGACTGACGTCTTTATACCAGAAGCTGTCCGCCCCTGCTTCTCGCGCACGCTTGATAAAGCTCTCCTCAACCATCGAGGTGACGACAATGATTTTCAATTCCGGAAACTGTCTGCGCAGCTCGGAAGCTGTGTCGATACCGTCTTTCGTACTATGGGTACAGACATCCATGAGCACCAGATCGACCCTGCTCCTGCGGCAGACGGTTTCTGCAAGATCCGCTTTCGACAGACTGCCCACCAGTTCGTAGTCTCCGCCATTTTTCACGATATTCTCCATATATTCTCTGGCAATCCGCTGGTCATCAATGACCAAAACCTTCGTCATACTGCCCCTCCTGTTCTCTCCCGATCTCACAATCTGACGCCAACACAGTCCGGCAGCCTCACGGTCAGAACAAACGACGGATGCCAACAGATTTCCATCCTTCCGTCCTCTTTCACAACGAGTCTCTCCAGATCCGCCAGACCGCCCCGCGGCGCAGCCGCCTCTTCCGGCGGCCTTCCGTCATTGGTCACGCGAAGCATGTGCCAACCCTGCCCGCGCTCTACTTCCACAAAAAGTATTGTGGCATCCGCATGTCGAGCTGCATTGACACATGCTTCCCGCATAATCTTCAAAAACAGCTCCAGCGTCTCCCTTTCTTTCGGCATTTGCCCTGTTATTTTTACATGAATACCGGATACCGCTGCATCATGGATAAACTCCGTCAGGCCGTCCTGCGGGCAGCTGTTTTCCTCCTGCAGCACCTGAATGGCGCGGCGAAACTGCACGACTGCTGCAGAATTTTCCGAAGAAGCAGTACCGCTGCGCAACATCTGCCGTATCGCGGTGACCCCGAGGTTCATTTGGTCATGCAGCCGTGATTTCATGTTTAAAATTTCCTGCTCCCTGGCTGCCTCCTTCATATGATCTGACAGATTTTTCAATTCCTCATACATCTTTTTCAGCTCTTTTGACTGACGTTTTAATTCCTGCCGCCTTTCATACAATTCGGTCACATTGCTGAACACCGTCTCTATATAGATCTCTCCATATTCCGTTTTGACCGGAGCTTCCGAATACTTCCATACGCTTCCATCGGGGAAGAGAAAGACATTACCGTCCCGTACAATACCGGTCGATGAATCGCACCCGTCCAGTGCACTTTTCAGCTCCTGGTAGCTTTGAAGATCACTCTGTGCAATTTTTCGAAACAGCCTGTACATGACTGGGTTGCACAATTTCACTGATCCGGAGGAGTTAAAATAGCAAACTGCTGCCGGAAGTGTGTCGAGTGCTTCTTTTACGGCAGTACGCAGTGCATATTGATGCCGGATCCGTTCTGCCGCTTCTCCAATCCACATGATTACACCCCGCCTTTCCGCATTCGGAACGAAAAGCGATACGTTCCTTTCTCTTCGGCAGAAAAAAAATCAGCGATCTGCGCAAACTGCGTCAGATCCGTCTCGCAGACAAATTCCATATGCAGCAGATAACCGCCCGCATCGTTCCGCAGATGAATCCAGACATTGGAGAGGTCATACAAACAGGCCTCCGTCATCGTCTCGAAGCTCCGGTACACCCGAAGCATATCCGAGGTTGCAAGCGGAACCTCCGATGGCAATGTGCAGAGGCAGTTCACGCCGAGAAGTTCGAGATTCATAAAGGATTCCTCAAAGCACCTGGACAGGTCCCGGATATCCTCGGATGAACTGTGCTCGCGGATAAGCAGCAGATTGCCGTATCGTTTGATATAGGCGCCGATTACCGCCGCGCCCGCCAGAAGCCGGCCGCATCTGCTGCCATCCGTTTCTGTCTCGTAATTTTCCAGAGTCCGTTCGATCAGATCCATCTGCCGCGCTGTTTCGCTCTGGAGCAGATCATTTACCCTGTTTTTCTCCTGAAGGGCAAGAATCCTTTTCTTTATTTCCAGATTCTTCCGTCGGATACGGTTACGTTCCGCAAGCTCCGAGCAGTTTTCTTCAATTTGTTCGATGGTTTCGGTCAGTTCAGAAACATCCTCCTGCCAGAGAACATGACCGAATCCGATCGGCTGACTCCGGACAAGCGTATTTTTATCTGACAGGATTGCCCCGTCCCCTGCCTTTCTCCTCTGTTCCTCCGTCAGCGTGACTGCGTTGAGGCTTGCAAGACAGACATTATTCTCCGCATCCGTTATCTGCGCTCCGAGCCTGCTGACCGGAAACAGTTCGTCGTAACCGGTATTGCTCTGGATCAGGCCACATTGGATACAGCTTTCAAGCGCTGCCGAGAACAGCAGGCAATATACAATGGTAATATCACCGGCAAGCATCCTCAGCCATAACAACTGAACAATACCGAACGAATCTAAAATCCACAGCGTGCCGTAGATCATTGCAAGGATGACCGGAAGAAAGGGCAATATCAGGACTTTGCGGCTGTGCGGAATCCGGCATTTAATCAGCATGATCACAAGAGCAGTTACACTGCATAACATCATCCAGACGACAACCAGAAAGTAACCAATGCCATAATTATAATCATCCATCCACACCACAGCGTCGGCAGGAAAAATGAATACGATCTGATGCAAATCGTTGGTCAGAACCAGCATCAGGAGCAGCACCGTTGGTATATATAACAATGCTGTCCACTTCGGCAGTCGGAAATTTTCTCCTTTTCCCAGCGACAGCGCGATAAACACTGCCAGCAGCGGAATCATCAGCAGGGGAACATAGTACAGGTGCCACAGGAACCGGATCAGCCATACACCTTTCTCCAGCGAATACCGGATGGTTCTGACGGCAATCCAGAATATGATGAGAGCAGAAATAACGATGAGATGACGGCGCACCTGAATCTGAATAATCCGTCTGTGGATCGAAATCCCCCAAACGAGAAACAAAACCAGATAAATGCCCGGACGAAGTATGCCGCTGATCCGGTCCAATACACCATCGGTCCGGTAAGCAGCCTGCCGCAGCGCCATCGCCGCCAGGACGGAAAGAAGCACATACAGAAAAACGCGAAGCTTTTTCAGAGAAGATTTTGTCACCACGCATTTCCTCCTTCCCTTCGGGGAGTGCCCGGCACGGAGCCAGCCGTGTCATAAACAAGTTATACTATCATGTATTGCATATTTGTTTCGTGTTAGTTTACCCTATGTATATATTTTATTCTATTATCGCAATCCCCACAAGAACTTCAGGATTTTTTTTGGATATATTTCAGGATTTTCGGATAGCGCTTCCAAAAGATCAGGCTGCAGCATGTCGCAGCGACTGCGTCCGCTACAGATTCAGCCAGGTAGATTCCTTTCACTCCGAAAAAGTTCGGAAGAATCAGCGCCAGTGGCACCAGAAGGAATACCTTACGAAGCAGCGCAATAAACAGAGAAATTTTGGGCTGATTCATCGACAGAAACATGCACTGACAGGATCTTTGCAGCCCGAAAATCAGAAAGCCGCCCAAAAATACTCCCGCATAAATCTGTACTTCTGCAATCAGCTTCGGATCACTTGTAAAAACACCTCCAAAGACTGACGGAAGCAGAATAATCAGCAGCGTAATTATAAAATTAAAACCGGTCATCACACAAAAAATAATCCTCTTTCCCTCTTGAATCCGGTCAGTATTGCCCTGCCCATAATTATAGGAAATCACCGGACTTACGCCGGCAGTGAAGCCCTGCAGTGGCGTGGATATCATCATCATACAACTCTGTAAAATGGTAAGCGTACTGACGTAAATATCCCCATATTTTGCCAACCCTGCATTCATTACAAACCCGATCAGGCTTTCTGTCGATGCCATTACAAACGGTGAAACTCCCAATGCCAGTATGCTGTGCATGACTGCCATATCCGGCCTCAATGTCTTACGGGTCACTTTGAGCAAGGCATCCTCTTTGAGAAGCGTGTGCAGAATCCATACGGAACTCACACCCTGCGAGATGGCTGTTGCCATCGCGGCGCCCCTCACCCCCATACCGAGTGTGAAAATAAAAACAGGATCCAGAAAGATATTGATACCGGCCCCGATCAGTACGGAAAACATCGCCGCTTTCGGATGCCCCTCTGTAGTAAGAAATGGATTCAGACCTATCGTGATCATGACAAACAGCGTTCCGCTCATATACCACGCAAGATAACTGTGTGCATACGGCAGTGTAGCCTCCGACGCGCCTACCAGCCGCAAAATCGGATCCATAAAGCTGTATACTGCCAACATAAGTACAATACCGAAAACAAGCAGAAGTGTAATCCCGTTGCCCAGAAACTGCTCTGCCTTCTTCTGATTTCCCTTACCAAGCTCAATTGCCGCCAGCGGCGATGCCCCGCTCCCTGTGAACTGTGCAAATGCAGCCACAATAAGGATAATCGAATTACAGACACCGACCCCGGCCAGTGCCTGCGTGCCCTCCGAGGGGATGTGTCCGATAAAGATACGGTCCACGATTCCGTACAGCAGATTCACAAACTGTGCCGCAATGGCAGGAAGGGACATCTTTACAATCAAAGGCAGCATTTTTTCTGTTCCAAAATCTAATTTCTGTTTCAACCAAAACCTCCCGAGCTTCCAGCTGTCATATCCAGACAAAAAAAGCGAGGCCGCAGCGCAGCTGCGGTAATAAAAATACCCCGTTGGTTTCCCAACGAAGCATCAAAGACGATTCTATTCTGTTTTCTGTAAACTGGTATCCGTTTATCTCCTGGTGACCATTTGAGTCCCGGCCAATATATCAAAAAAGCAAAGCTCATCTCAGCAAATCAGACAAACTGTATTCTCCTTTGGGGATATTTGCTGTTCTGCGATACTCTTTTATGGCTTTCACCAAGAGCTGTGGGTTACTGAAATACTGCTTCACAAAATCATACGACTTCACATCATGCATCCGAAGATTTGTTTTACAAAATTCGCTTGGTTTTTTTCCAGAACGCTTAAGCTGATAATATGCTCCTTCCGCATGAATAATCAGCATTTCAATTTCTGGAGCAGTAATGACATTTACCACGTCAATTTTCTGCTCATATGCTTTACTCAATCGAAATTTCTCTCTGCGAGAATCCAAAATCCGTATCACAGAAATCTGCTCATCGAATCCTTTCCGTAAGTATCGCTCCTCGAATCGTTTAGCACTTCTGCAACGGATAACACGTTCTTCCAACATTTCTTCTCTGTTGAAAATCAGAAGATCATTATCAACCAGTATGTCGATAATAGCTTCTTCGGCAGAACCTTCACATATACACGCCTTGTATTTTGCTAATTCCATTCTGCCGCCTCCTTAATTGATCGAAGCAGCCAGGCTTTTCTTCAAGCGCATATACGCTTCATATGCTGGCGTTGTTCCCTCAAGGAAGCCGCTCTGGTAGGCATCACTCTTTTTAATATCATTACGTTTCAATATGTAGCTCAAATTTTCTGCTGTAATGCCATTACGATTTCTCACAATACAAATTCCGTCATTTCGGTCATATTCATCCAGCAGTTCCGGATAATGCGTAGTGAAAATAAGCGTTCCGCCATTTTTGTTCAGTCGGCTGTCCATAAAGAAGCGCACTAAGGTCGTTACAATTTCCTTGTTGAAATGATTCTCTATTTCATCTACCAGAAGATAACCACCTGAATGAAGAACTTCCTTTACCATCGAGAATGTAATAATGCCCTTAATCGTACCAGAGGACAGATACTGCTCAAGGTCTGCCGCATTATTCAGGATAATCTCTTCTTCATCCTTAAACTTCAAGTGGATAAATGTTTTTCCCTCTGTCTGTTCAAAGCACAATTTCTCAATGGTTGGATCGAGAAATGCAATTACCTCCAATGGAATATCTTCGGTAAATGGAAGCACATTCACATTCGTATAGGAAAGCAGGCTGAATATTTCCACTGTATCATTCGCTTTTTTATTATGTGCAATGACAAAGCTGACATCATCAGAAAGGTATGCTTCATCGCTATTGCGCTGCTCTACAGGCTTCATTCCTGTAAAATCTGTCAGATACTTTTTCGACTTAACGGTTGCAATCGGTTTTTCCCAAAGGCTTTCAGACAGAATCGAATACACATATTCCCCTGTTTTCGACTTCTTTGCCGCAATTACAGTTTCCAAGCAGCAGACGTAGCTACGCTTATCATAAAAATATGTGCGGATTGTAGCCTTCTTCGCTCCGCCAAGAATGCTTTTTGCCTCCACATGATTGATGGGTTCATTTTTCACAATATTTAAGGCCAAGCTAATGACCTTTAATACCGATGTCTTGCCAGATGCGTTAATTCCAATGAAAGCACAGGCAGAGTGGAGATAGTAATTACCCGTCAAACGGTAAAGACTATCTTTGTCCTCTTCGCAAACACGTTGCTGCGTATAAAAACAAATATCCAAGTCTTTTTTGAATAATGGGAGTCCTTGTGCGGTGATGCGGAGTATTTTCATAGCAGCCCTCCTCTAAAAACAGTTTTTTCGTTTTTACTTTCTTATAATCTTATTATACGCTGCAAATCAGAAAATATCTACGGATTCTCCGTTTTTATTTTCTGATTTGTTTTTGACACTAAAAAGTATCCGTTCAATGTGGCAAGCCCTGTGATTGCTGACCCGTTCCACCGCATGAAATACATGGAGCGTCATGGAAGCGGCCTACGCAAAATCGTCAGGGAAACCGAAAAGCCGCCTGGATATACAGCCCCAAACAGGAAAAGTGTATAAACTGATCCGCACCAAGCGGGGAGAATGCGATTGATATAAAGCAAAAAGAAACGGCGGGCCGAGACCCGCCGTAAAATGGTTATTGTGGTTTGATAAACCGGGTATTAGAGAGCGCTCGCTGCTTTATCCACCGGCCAGGATTTTCTGAGCGCCGCATAGGAAACCAAAAAGTTGGCAAGCCAGCCTGCAGGCACAGCAAGCCAAACAAAATCAATGCCAAAACGCGGCGCACAGATCAAAGCCACGGACAGGCGGATCGCAAGGTTTACCATGTTGGCAATAAGGAATGGGCGCATGATTCCAAGTCCGCGAAGAACTCCATCGGTCGCCATTTTAATTCCCATAAAGATAAAGAAGTAACCGATCCACCTCATATAATCCCCAGACACCTGATAAGCCAGAGCTGTTCCGTCTTTTCCAAGGAACAGCGAGGAAATCTGCGTGTGCAGCGTTTCAATAACAAGCAAGGCAATGGCTGCAAAGCACACATCCAACACCAATGCCGCGTGGTAGCCTTTTTTGATACGCTGCGTTTTGTTTGCACCAAGGTTCTGGGAAACATATGGAGAAACCGCATTGCCGATGGACACAAAAATCAGAGAAAAGACATTCTCCACCCGCATCGTTGCCGCATATCCTGCCAGCGCCTGTGTGCCGAAGGGATTGACTACTGCCTGTACGATCATCATACCGATAGACACGGTAGACTGCTGGAGAACTGACGGCACGGCAATTCGAAGCATCGAGCGCAGCTCCCTCCTGTCAAACCAGACAAAGGCGCTTTTATACCGCCGCATCCGATATAGGAAAATCAATAGTGAGAACACAGCGGAAATTCCTTGGGCAATCAGGGTTGCCAGTGCCGCGCCGAACACGCCAAGCCCCAGACCGGCTACCATCCAAAGATCCATCACAATATTCAGGATCGATGAAAAGATCAGCAGCCCCAGCGGAATTTTTGATTCACCGATGGATGTGAACATGGTAGAAAGAATATTGTACATGAACAAAAACGGGAAACCCACAAAATAGACCCGTAAATATAGTGCCGCTTCCTCCAGAATATCGGCAGGGGTCTGTAATCCGCTCATCATCGCATGAGAAAAGCAAAATCCAAAGACACCAAGGATGATGCTCAGAAGCAAAAAGCTGATCAATGATGTAGAAACAATGGTTTTCATTTTACCATATTCTTTGGCACCGAAATAGCGGCTCACAAGCACACCTGCACCAACACCGGCCCCCAGTGCCACACAAATGAAAACATTCGTCAGGGCTGCACAGGCACCAACCGCCGCCAGTGCGGAGGAGCCGACAAACTGACCGACGATAATGGAATCAGCCATATTGTATACCTGCTGAAAAAAGCTGCCGAGAATCATCGGCATTACAAAAACCGTCAGCGCTTTCAGCGGCGTATCGGTAATCAAATACTCATCTTTTGACATAACCATATTCCCCCACAACTTCCTGCTTTTTACCCCAAAGCGCGGCCACAGTAAGAGCAGCAGTACCATCCGGTCCCGGATACTGCCCCATCACCGCCATATCTACAATCGAGTAAACAGATGAGATCCGTGTACTGCCAAAGATCGCAGCAAGATACCCGAAATAAATTTGCTTGATATTTTCGTGAAGAAAATCCATTAAAATCCGCCTCTGAACGCAAAAAAGCCGAACAAGGGACAGACATCTCAATCTGCGCCTTATCCGGCTGTTGTTTCCACGAACGACCCACCCTTCGAGCGAATACTCAAAATCATAGCATGGGTGTGCGCAAATGTCAATGGATCTCAGTACAGCAACAGGGTTGTTTCATGAACTATTCATGAGCAGCACTACCTTTTATAATCTTACTAAAACTTCCCATAGCAAAAATGGGCTTCGCACCTTGAAAACTCAATAATAC